>CALUTD010000037.1 GCA_944323625.1 Candidatus Gastranaerophilales bacterium | reverse complement strand
TCGAAAATTCGGGGTTCGCCCCTCTCACAAAACGATATTTAATCGTTTTGTTCGGCAGAGTCATCGGGCGTAATTATGTGTAGATTTAATTGTAAATTTATTATATAATAATTTTGGAATATTTATGCAGTGAAGGTTTAATATGGCAAAAAATATTGATACAATTCCAATAGAAGTTATTATTTTAACTAAAGATCATGAAATCAAAGGTACTGTTCATGTTTCAAAATATACAAAGACAAACAGAGAGCTTACGGATTTATTAAATGATAAAGATAAAAGGTTTTTAGCTGTTACTAATGCAGAAATTATATCCAGGACTTCAGGAAATGTTCCGCCCAGGAGGTATAATTTTTTAGAAATACATATTGACTGTATTATGATGGTTCATCCTTCCAGTCAGGTTGTATTCAGAGAATACGATAAAGCTCAGGATGATATAGCAAGATTCAGAGAATTAAGAAATAAATTAAATCAAACTAAACCGTTTTAATTATGAGCATTTATAAAAATATACTGTTAATTAATTTTGGCGGAATCGGAGATGAAATTCTTTTTATGCCGGTTATTCAGAGTTTAAGAAAGACTTATCCCGATTCTGAAATTACACTTTGTTTGGAAGGAAGAAGCTCTGCTTTTGTTAAGCTTACAGACCTGTTAAACAGTTATTTTTGTGTTGATATAAAAACAAAAAACAAGTATATTCAAATGTTAAAGCTGTATTTTAAGGCATTAACGGGCGGATATGATCTTGTAATATCATCAGGCGCAAATCCTTTAATAGCTTTGTTATTATTTCTTACGGGGATAAAAACAAGAGTCGGATATAAATCTTCTAATCTTTCTCAAAAACTTTTAACTCATTGTATTGATTTAAATAAGAATCAATATGCAGCAAAAATGTATTTTGATTTGGTTAGACCAATTACAAACACTGAATTTGAACTCCCTAAAATTAAAATTAGTGAATTTGATAAAATTGAGAATTCTGTATTAGTTCATCCCGGGGTAAGTGCAATAAGTATTTCAAAAGGAATAACCAAAACGTTAAGTGCCGAAAAATGGGCAGAACTTATTAAATTACTCTTAAGAAAAGGAAAAAAAGTATATTTGGCCGGTGGTCCCGATGATAATGACTGTATTATGAAAATAAGAAGTGAACTTCAAAATTGTGATTTAACAAACTTTATCGATTTGTTTGGCAAAACAAAAAACATATTTGATTTAGCTGTTTTAATTAAGAAATCAGAAGTTTTAATTTGTTCTGATTCGGCGCCAATGCATATAGGTGTTGCTGTTAATACTAAAACTATTGCAGTTTTTGGGCCTACAGATAATAAAAAACTTTTACCGGAGTCAGACAAATTTCATGCCGTAACAAATACCGCTAAATGTAGGCCCTGCCTATGGCATAAACGCCAAACAACCTGCGAAACTCTTGAGTGTTTAAATATTGATTTAAACGATATTATTAATTATATTTAGCTCTATAACCATTGTACACCGTTAGATATACCTCCCGCAAAAAATTCGGATTGCGGGAATAAATCCGGATTTTCCTGTGCTTTTTGCATAAAATCTTCATATTCTGAACTTGTTACCATTCCTGCGGACTGTGCATAACCTGCATACAGTAATTTTCCGCCTAATGCTTTAAACTCATCTTCGCCGTATGTATTTTTGTATTCATTCATAAAATCTTCAATTTGTTCTGATGAGGCATTTGATAAAAGTTTTATCAATGCAGCGTTTGAGCGCATATAATGCATATCTTTATCGGTGTAATCGTTTTTGAAATCGTCAAACATTTCGAATAATTCTTCACCTGATTTTTCTTCCAATTCATCCTTGTCGGAAACATCAAGAACACTGCTAATTACAAGACTTTTTGTATCTACTTCATTTGTCCAAAAATTTTCACCGTCACGTTGTTTGTAAAAATCGTACGCTTCTTGTTGATTTTTAGGAACCGGTTTGTACTTTGCTTCATAATTTTCCGTATCTTTTTCTGACTTATCATCTCCAAAAATACTGATGTCTTTTACTTCTGAAAAATTTGTTTTTAACGGACTAAGACCTAATTCTCCGTTATTAAAAAGAAAAGTTGAATTTAAATTGTTAATCTGTGTCATATTTCTCTTATCCTCCTATAATAATAAAAAAATTAATTAAAAAAATTGCCCAATTAATAAATAATTGAATTTGTATTTTCGTCTTTTGTTTCTTATTTGTTTTAAATTCTTTAAAAATCCTTCTTTTACACATGCGGAAATATTAATTACTCTTGTTATTATAGGAATAATTTAAGTAATAACAGTTCCTGTAATTTTCGTAAATTACCAAAATCAAGCAATTAAATCAGCTCTCAAAAAAAATTATTCTGTATTAAATCAGGCATTAGATAAATATCAAATTGAAAATGGTGAAAGACTCACACTAGACTTAATAGGTAGTGAAAATGGAAAAAAACTTAAAACTATTTTAATGAAATATTTAAATGTTATGGTAGATTGTGGCAATGGCTATAATGGCTATAGTGAAATAGAAAAAGCCTGTATAAAAAACTATGGCGATTCAGAGCTAAATTCAAAAATATATACAACATACAACGGTAACGAAATTGATTTATCAAAATTTGATGATGGACAGTTTGTATTAACCGACGGAACTTTGGTCTTATTTGAAAATACAATTGGATATCCTGAACGAGTCTATATCTCCGTTGATGTAAACGGTTATGGGAAAAAACCTAATAAGCTGGGTAAAGATTTATTTATGTTTCAATTGATGAAAGATGGGAAACTTCTTCCTATGGGAGCTATAGATACTGATTATTATTCCGATAAAGATGAGTATTGTTCGAATACATCAACTCTAGGGTTAAATGGAGCCGGATGTACTATAAAATATTTAAATTAATATACAATTATTTACTTTTTTCTGTTTGACAAAGCCTGTAGGTTGGGCTTTTTGAAGTGTACCCACAAAAACGTAATCAATCAGTAGGCAAGTTTCACATATAATAATAAAAAATAAAGGAGAAAAAAT
>CALUTD010000036.1 GCA_944323625.1 Candidatus Gastranaerophilales bacterium | reverse complement strand
TAAATCTGCTTCTTTTAGCTTTTGTTCTTTCCAAGTTGCCCAGAATTTTTTAGGAGTGCCGGTGGTTGCATATTGAGCCTTATTAGTAGCCAAAGCCAAAAGAATTTGAGAATATTTATATAAATGCGGAATACCATCCTCTTGCTGATTCCTTATATGTTGTGAAATGGCCTGTTCTATAGGTTCTTTCATGTCAGGTCTTTTACATTCAATAACACAAAGAGGAATCCCATTTACAAACAACACAATATCTGGACGATATTTCTTATCACTTGCAGTCCTGCTCACTTCAAATTCTTCTGCAACATGATATACATTATTTTCAGGATTTTTCCAATCTATATAATTTATTGTAAAACTTTTACGGTCATTGCCTATTGCTTCTTCAAAACTTTTGCCTAAAGTAAGCAAATCATAAACTTTGGAATTTGTCGTAATCAAGCCATCAAACATAGTGATATTTTTTAAAGCATCAATTGCGCCTCGAATATTTGCAGGAGAAAATGGATAAACTTTACCTTTAAAATTTATCTCATTAAATTTCATAAGCTGTCGTTCTAAAATATCTTCCAGAATAACATTGCTTAATTTCCCTTGACGCTCTTTCAAAACCTCGTCAGGTGTTAAATATGTATATCCCAAATTTTGCAACAGCTGCAAAGCAGGTATCTGAGATATATGATCTTCTATAAATGATGGTGTTTGCATATTTTAATTATCCTTTTTCTCAAGTTTTCTTAAGTTTGTATCTGCTTCAATTTTATTTATTAATGCTTTTATGTATTTATCTATTAGACTATTTTCTTGATAATCAGCTTGAGTTATAATGTTTACTCTGTTGTCCTTAATTAATTTTTTTGCTTTTAATTTAGCATCTTTTTTGGTTGGCTTGTACACTGCAATGGAATGACCTCCATTAACTTTTACCATTTTCATTGCAGGAATATCAGTCTCACCATCACCAATAAAGACCATATTAGAAAAAGGAACAGGTCTATCTTCTTCCTTAACGTATGAATTAATACTTTTATTATCGTTTATATCACAACATCCTTTATTTATTCTAAAAATATATTGTGTTTTAGAAGTGTAATTAACTACATTTGCTGGCCATATTGGTATACCATTTGCATCATAAATATATGATGATGCAAAGATGTATTCAAAACATTTTCCAATATCTGTGCATTCTATAATCTCTTTTAAGCCAGATGATATAACGTAATGTTTAACTTCCACACCATGGCTTTTTCCATATTGATTTATTCTTGAAAACCATTCCGTAACACCATCAAATAGTTTAACACTTTTACCATAATCACAAAATGCCTGTTTGTTAAATGGAACATCTTTTATTTTTGCTTCTTCAATCATCCTTTTCATGTAGGCTAAATTTATGTCTGCAGAATGTTCTTTTGCAAAATTATTCGATTTTACCCAAAATCTATCTGGAGTGGTTCCCAAACTCTCCATAAAACCATATTCTTGCATATTTCCTGGGCTTAAAGTGCCGTCAAAATCATAACATATGGCCATAGGGATATATTTTTTTGTCATATTACCTCCTAACCTTTTGGAGGGAAATTATCTTTCCCATAACTATTCTTTTCTCTTATTTGGTTGTTATCTTTTCTATGAATAGATAATTCTTGTTTATTATTTTGGGCTATTTCCCGAGCTCTATCAATGGCATCTGCTTGAGTAGATTTGCCTGCAAATGATTTTCTATCTGCATTGTCCTGTTTTCCATACCAAGTTTTACTGTCTTTGTCGTACATAACATGAATCTGCTTTGAATCTTTTTTGCCTGTCATAAATATTCCTTTCTATGCATTTACTCTAATTTCGCCGGTGAGGAGTTTTTGCATTAAACCTTTTTTCTGCAGTTTCAGCATTTCAAGTTTTTTATCTAACAATCTTATTCCCTCATCACAATTGTTTAATATTTCTGCTATTTTTTGTTGGACCTCTTTTGAAGGTATTTCTACTTTTATTATAGAAAAATTATTAAATTTTAAATTCAAAGTATCTTCTACAATTCCTTGAGAAAATCTCCAAAAATCATGTATCATATGAGGAGTTTTAAACATATAATACATATAATTTACATTGATTTTTTCAGTAGGAATACAAACTGTATATGCTGGACTTACAATGCCTAAATAATTTGATACACCACAACGTCCTTGCCACATTCGCATAGTGTTATAAGCAATATCTCCAATACAGACTTTAAGATATTTAGATTTGTCTTCATTAGAATTATCTTTTGCATTTAACTGAGAACGAGGAATAATTCCCACCCCATCACAAACTGATAAAAGTTCTAAATTTGTACAATTTGTTTCTTTTCTGTTAGTAAAAAGTTGACCTAACTTATATATTTTTTTATCAAATTTTGTTTTTTTACGGGAATATAACCGTTGCATCAAGGCTTTTTTGTGCAATTGTTTTTTTTCTAACAGTTTTTCTAAAACTTCTATCCCATCATCCCAACAAGATAATACTTCCGCTATCTTTTCTTGCTCTTTTAATGGTGGCAAAACTAACTTTGTTTCATAAAAGTTATTATCATTTAAATTTAGCAAACCGTCATTTCGAACGCCACTATTTATGTATTTGAAGAGTTCTTTGCCATGTGTATTATTTTTAAATAATTGTTCATAAAAGATATTATTACAACGTTTTTGATTAAGTGCAAAACAAATAAATACATTTGGCACCGCAACATCTTCTTTAAAAGGTTGTAAATATATGCAACCCTGTGGATATTTTAATGAATTACCCTTATTGTAAGCAAAAGTACTAGGGGGTAAGCAAATGTAATTAGTATATTGTTTACCCGCAATATCTTTACCAAATTTTTGGGCTTGAGAAACAAAACCTTTACCAGCAGATAAACTCATAGGTGTCCTTTTTTTTGTTCCAACCTTCTCTACTATTGGAATAGAGATTTCTTTTAGTTTAACAACTTCCCAATCTTCAGGAATCCAGCCTAACTTTGTTTTTTTATATCCGATTTTATTTGCGTTTTTATCTGTCATTTTTATACCTTATTTCAATTATATAGTCATAAATTTGAAAAATATATTCTGCCATTTTTTTGCTTTCTTTCCAATGACAATGAAGTTTCCCTCCACCCAATCTTTTGTAGTAGTAGCATTTTTGTTCATTGTGAATGATACTTTCTACATATTTTAATTTTTCTTGTAATTCTTTTTCT
>CALUTD010000035.1 GCA_944323625.1 Candidatus Gastranaerophilales bacterium | reverse complement strand
CAAAATGACACCTAATGAATTTAGACAGTATTTACAATCATCCTACTGATTGATTACGTTTTTGTGGGTACACTTCAAGAAACCCCAACCTACCTGCTTCCTCTTATCGATATGCTTAAAAAAGGAAAATGTCCGGCAGATTTCATATAATTTTGTATTTCTAATTAATACAGATTAAAACACGACATATTATCTATATCAGTAGAGAAACATCTCCCTGTACAATGTGAATTTTCAGGAATAAAGGCATTGTTTTTTCTAAATTAATTGTATAATTGTTTATGTTATACTTTTCAAAAAAGGTTTGGAATGAAAAAACAGAGCAATAATAAAGAAAACTATTTTGATTTAGTTACAAAATCTCCTGAACGAATTTTATCTATTACATTCTTTTTACTGTGTGTTTTGGGAAGCTTATTTTTGTTTCTGCCGGTATCAGGAAATTTGTCGTTCCTGGATTCTCTTTTTACTTCTGTTAGTGCTGTTTGTGTTACTGGACTTTCGGTTATAGATATAAGTTGTGAATTGACTCCTGTTGGACAATTTATTCTTCTTATTCTTATACAGGTTGGTGGTTTAGGAATTATGAGCATAAGTTCAATTATATTTATTATGCTTGGTAAAAGAATGTCTTTAAGATATGAAAAGAATGCGAGACGGATTTTTGATGCAGAAAGCAGGGCTGAAGTTAAAGAGTCTTTGTTTTTGATTTTTAAATATACTTTTTTTCTGGAATTGTTGGGAGCCGTTTTGTTGTCTATCGGATTTGGTATTTCAGAACATAATATTTTTGCGGGATTGAAACTTGGGATATTTTCAGCTATTTCAGCTTTTTGTAATGCGGGGTTTGTATTAAACAGTCATAATCTTGTAGCTTATAACGATAATCCGATAATTTTATATACAATTTCATTTCTGATTATTCTTGGGGGAATTTCACCTGCAATATGTATTACTTTCCCGAAACTGTTCAAAGGTGAAAAGCTTGCACCTCTTGCGCTTATTGTTTTTTGTACAACAGCCTTGTTGTTAATAATTGGAGCCCTGGTTTTTCTGATAGCGGAGTATAATGGAGTTTTAGAAGGTATGAGCTGGTGGGAAAAATTTAATAACTCCTGGTTTCAATCTGCAACATTGAGAACTGCAGGATTTAATTCAGTAGATTTAGCACACATAAGCGGAATAACTTATTTAATGTTTATTATCTTTATGATAATCGGAGGGTCTCCTGGCGGTACGGCTGGTGGAATTAAGACGGTTGTATTTAGTGTAATAATTATTACCTGTTATAATACTTTATTTGGAAAAAGTAATATGATAAGAAATCGTGCGATTAAACTTGAAGCTGTGCAAAAATCAATCACGCTCACAGTAATATATTTGTTGGTTTTTCTTATCTCAAGCTGCATGCTTATAACAACTCAGCAGGTAGTCAACAGTTCTTTAATATTTGAAGCTGCATCGGCACTTGGTACGGTAGGACTTACGATTGGTGCAACACCGCAGCTTGATGAAGTCGGAAAGATGATTATAATTCTAACAATGTATATAGGGCGTGTAATGCCGGCTACGATTGTTTATTATATGGATTCAAAAATTATAGAGACAAGGTTAAGTTATCCAGATGCAAAATTATCTTTAACATAGGAGAAAAAATAATGAGAATGCAGGTTTTAATAATAGGATTAGGGCAGTTTGGGATGTCTCTTGCAAAGACTCTTTGCGATAAAGGGGTTGAAGTTATTGGAGCCGATATTGATAAAGATATTGTCGATGAAGCTTCCGCGTTTATAGAGGATGTAATATGTCTTGATGCAACTGATGAAATATCTCTTTCTAAATTATGTCCCAACGAGCGTGATATAGTTATTTGTGCGATAGGTTCACGGGAGGCCTCTATTCTCACTACAGCTCTTTTAAAACAAATGGGGTGTGAAAATGTAATAGCAAGGGCTACGGAGAAAATTCACGAAAGAATTTTAAAAGCAGTAGGTGCAAAGCGTGTGATTAATCCTGATGAAGAATATGGAAAAAAATACGCTTATAAAATTCTTTTTCATAATGTAATTACGGATTTATCATCTGATGATATTCAGCTTGTAGAAATAAGTGTCCAGCCGTTTATGGTTGGGAAAAATCTGATTGAGCTTGCTTTGCCGAATCGTTACGGAATAATTGTTGCAGCTATAAGAAAGGGTGATAAATTAACAAGACCGTTTCCTACGGAGGTTATTTCTGCGGAGGATAACCTGCTTCTTGTTTGTACTGATGAATCGCTAGAGAAAATGCTTAAGGAGAATTTATAAATGAATTTTTCTAAATCAATACACTTTTCTTTCGTTTTACTGTTAATTTTTTCTACTATTATGGCAATAGCTGGAATTCGGGGTTTTTTGAGACTTGCTCCTTCAATTGAATATATTAACAAGCACAATACAAATTCCCTTTATTATTCAGAACAGATGCTTTCGGCAATATCGGTTAACAGAAACATAGCTGGATTTGAAGAAGCTTTGAATAATGCGGAAAAGAACGTTACAGAATCAGGAGAGGCCAGTGCGGTAAAAAGTATTAAGCAGGATTATAAACAGGCTTTTGATGGAGACAAAACGGCGGAAGAACGTGTTATTGATAATATAATTGAACTTTCAAAAATTAACCGTGTGGCGATGCATCAGGCCGGCATGGATGTAAAACAACTTAGTTCGGTCGGAATTTGGGTAATTGTGTTTTTAACTTTAATTATCTGGGTTTTAGGTTTTGCAATCATGAAGACTCTTCACAAGACTGTAATTTTGCCGCTTGCTGAGCTAAAGGATGCAATAGAAGATTACCGGCGTGGAAATAAGATGCGCAGATGTCCTAAATTAGCACCATCAAGAGAGTTTCAGCAGGTATATGACGGTATTAATTTACTCCTGGATAATGCTGTTAAATAGGCGGCAGTAAATAATGTCTACTATTACTTATACATAACAGTAAAATTTGATATAATATTAAGAATTGTTAATGCCAAATTTTTAAAGTATAACTTATTTTGGTATGTTTTACTAATTTTTTTGCATACTTACTGTAAAAGAACACATGGTTTGATTATTTGTTACAGATGGTTTGATTATTTTGGGCAACATAAACTTAAAATTTTAAATAAATGAACAAATTGAAATTTCAAAACGTTCACCCATTGTCAAGTGGTCTTTTTATGGTTGATTACGTATTAATCCATATCACCTTTGTAGGCACAGGGGATATTTTCTTCTTTTAAATAGTTCATACCCCACTTGTTCAACTCAATAATTGCCGGAATAAGTGTTTCACCTCTTTTTGTTAGCGAATATTCAGTCTTTGGCGGCACTATCGGATAAAGTTTCCGTTTAATTATTCCGTCTGCTTCAAGTTCTTTTAACTGCTGAATAAGCATTTTGGGTGTAGCGTGAGAAATTAGTTTTTGCAGTTCGTTATATCTCAATGTTTTATTTATAAGGTGTCCGATTATAACTCCTTTGTATTTCCCGCCGATTATCTCCATTGTTGCTTCAAGCGGACATTTATATTCATCTTTTTTATGCTTTGTCATAATTAAAATACCTAATTTACTTTTTAGTAAGTATTATACAAAAAAGTGCATTCTTGTCAAAATAATAATAAATGTATAAAATTGCTTTATTAAAGGAGGAAACCTAAATGAAAATTACACAAGTAAGAAATGCAACAATTATAGTTGAATATAATAATACAAAATTTTTAATAGACCCTTGGCTTATGCCCAAAGATTATATGCACGGGTTTGATATGGCAATAAATTCTGAAATTCGTCAGCCAAGAGTAGAGTTGCCTTTTGAAATTGAAAAAATTGTCGATGTTGATGCAGTTATTATTACCCATATTCACCCTGACCACTGGGATGAATTCGCAGAAAAAGCTCTGGATAAAAATATAAAAGTTTTTGTACAATCTTCTGTTGATAAAGATTACGTCATTTCAAGAGGATTTACAAATGTTGAGATTATACAAGATGCAGGAACGGAATACAACGGCATAACCCTATTCAAAACCTGTACCCAACATGGCAAAAGAGAGATAATAAAACCGTTATGCGATTCTGTTGGCTTGCCTTATGATGCAATGGGTGTTGTTTT
>CALUTD010000034.1 GCA_944323625.1 Candidatus Gastranaerophilales bacterium | reverse complement strand
TTTTACCTTTGTGAGTCAATATTTCCATTTCATTAAGACTTAATAGTCCATCAAGTTTTTTTGCCCAATCAACCATTGCCATAGGGATTCTGCGTTCTGCTTGTAATTCTGCATAATCAAGATACATAACTGTCAATCGGTCAAGCTTTTCCATCTCGTCTTTTTTTAGATAATTTTTAGCAATAACTACATCCGGAGCAAGTAATTTTTTACCGTTCCATGTTGTTAAGCCCATATTGATTTCATCAGCATTTGCCCTGGAATGTATAATTTCTGCTGCTGTTTGTCCAGTCACTGCCCAAAGCATTTTATTCTGAACCATTGCAAAGAAATCTCGTGTAACGTCCGCTGTTTTATCATAATCAACACTTGTTGCATAGATATCTTTAATCTTTGCATAAAAGCGTTTTTCACTCGCACGAATTTCGCGGATTTCTTTTAACAGTTCTTCGAAATAATCCTTGCCTTCAGGATTTTTCAAATATTCTGTATTAATTGCAAAACCTTTAATCAAATATTCTTTGATTCTTTGAGTTGCCCATTGTCTGAATTGAGTACCTCTTAATGATTTTACTCTGTATCCGACAGAGATAATCACATCCAGGCTGTAAAAAGATATTTCGCGAGAAACCTCGCGCCCACCTTCGTTTTGAACTATCCGGAAATTCCGGATAGTTGAAAAGTCCTGCGGCAACTCATTTTCGGCAAATACGTTAAGTATATGTTCGTTAATAGTTCTAACATCTTTTTGAAAAAGTTCCGCCATTAATTTTTGCGAAAGCCATACTGTTTCATCTATTAATCTAACTTGAATCTGTTTTTCACCATCCGGAGTGGTATAAATTAAGAATTCGCCAAGTGAATTTTCAGCGTTAATAAGATTATTTTTCTTTTCTTCCGGTAATTTTTTTTCGTTATCTTTATCCATTTATTCCAAGCTCCTTTAGGTATCCTTTCATCTTCGATTGGACGTCAGCTAACTGTTTTTCCAGATTTTCAATTTCTTTTTGAGTAGCTTGAATATCAATTTCCGCTTCTTCTTCAAAAGTATCAACATAGCGAGGAATATTTAAATTGTATTCATTCTCCTTAACTTCATCTAAAGTAGCAACATAAGAATATTTATCTATTGTTGAACGTTTTTTATAGGTATCAACAATTTTTTCGATGTCGCAGTTTCTTAAAATATTTTGATTTTTGCCTGACACATATTCTCTGCTTGCATCTATAAACAGAATGTCTTTTGCTGTTCTATTCTTCTTAAAAATCAATATTGCCGCAGGAATGCCGGTGCCAAAAAATAAATTTTGAGGAAGTCCGATAACTGCATCCAGACAGTTGTCTTGTTCTATAAAATGCCGCCTTATTTTTCCTTCTGAACCTTCCCTAAATAATACTCCGTGAGGTACAACAACTCCGACTTTTCCCCCATCAGCAACAGCTGTTTCAATCATATGTGAGATAAATGCATAGTCGCCTCTGTTTTTGGGAGGAACGCCGCGCCAAAAACGATTGAATTTATCAGAAGATGCATTTTCTGCACCCCATTTATCAAGTGAAAACGGTGGATTTGCAACTACAACATCAAATTTCATCGTTGTATCGCCCTCAATTAGCTTAGGATTATTTAATGTATCACCCCACTCAATTCGAGCATTATCCTTGCTGTGCAAAAACATATTCATTTTACATAATGCCCAGGTGCTGCCATTGCTTTCCTGTCCGTATAAAGAATAATTATCTGAACCGACTTCATTTGCTGCTTTAATCAACAATGAACCGGAACCGCACGCCGGGTCACAAATCCTATCGCCGGCTTTGGGCTCTACAAGTTTTGATAATAAGATTGAAACCTCTGCAGGTGTATAAAACTCTCCACCCTTTTTGCCTGCCCCGGCCGCAAATTTAGCAATCAAGTATTCATAAACATTCCCGATAATATCAGCATTACCAACCTTAGACGGTCTTAAATCCAGCATCGGATTTGAAAAATCTTCTATCAAATTTTTGAGTCGGACATTTCTTTCCTTTGTTTCTCCGAGTTGCATGTCAGAATTAAAGTCAATATTACGGAATACGCCCTCTAGTTTTGCCTTGTTATCTTCTTCAATCTTTTCCAGTGCTTGATTTATAATCTGGCCTATTTGTTTGTCATTTCTATGTGCGTATAGATAATCGTAAGTACAGGTTTCGTCTAATTTAAAACGTTCTCTTTCCAAACGACGCTGAATTCTTTCTTTATTATTGCCAAACTCTTTTTTTAATTCTTCATACTTATCTTTCCATACATCACTGATATATTTGATAAACAAGAATACTAAAATGTAGTTTTTGTATTCTGAAGGATCAACCACCCCTCTAAAAGTGTCGCATGCTTTCCATACTATATTATTTATTTCATCTTGGTTTATTGTAGTCATTTGATTCTCCTAATATTTTTGTAACTCTTGTTTTATAATCGCCTGAGATAATATAGACCGTTTTTCAGCAATCATTAAATGTAATTCTTTAATTTGTTTTGTGCATTCTTCTATATCAGCAATTAATTTTTGTTGTTTAAGAGGGATTAATGGGACTGTTAAAGCTTCTAGCGTTGCTTTACTAACATTTGCAATAGTTGTGCCAGTTATTTGTCCAGAATTCATAGAAAAATATTTTTTTGCAGCAATACTATTAAGCCAAGTGCATATGTATTCTGGTAAATATCTGTTATCAATGATTCGAATAATATGGCAGGATGATGTAACGGTAGTATTATCTGGAATACTACCAATAATGACTGCATTGTTAGTTAAGCCTTTTGCTTTAAATAGAATATCATTGGGCTTGATAATTTCATCATCTTTCATGTCTTTTGCTACAACTTTTTTACAGTCATCTTTGTAAAGATAAACTAATCCTGTTGTAGATATTGCGTCCATATTTAGGAGATTAACATCACCTTGAGGAGAATATTCTATCTTGCTCCTAAATACATGACCTATTATAATATTTGAAATACTGTTTAATGTATATTTCATGTTACACCTTTATTTATTTTGTAGTAAGTAATAATACTCACAATTATATTATACCATATTTTTATTTTTTATCAATATTTATTTTGTAGTAAGTGCATATACTCATTGTTTTCTTCTCTTTTAATTTTGTCGTAAAAGGTTTATATTAGAGCCTTTTATGGAAATGGAATAAAAATTTAGAATGTTAAGAATTGTAACAAAATGTTGAAATATTACATATCTAGAGTGATGAATACGACACCTAAAAAAGGAGGTCGTATGAGTAAAAGTAAGAAATACAAGATTAAACAAAAAGATTTTAGGAAGTTAGAAAAATTAGCTGAGCGGATTTACAACACAGTCACTGTAATTGATTATTTTTGCAGGACACAACAAGAAATTGAAGAGCTATATAATCTTGCCCCAATCGTAGAAAATTTAAGGCGAGATACTGATACAGTAAACGCTTATTTTATAAATTATCCTGACAACAAGAATTTTTAAATGGTATTTAACTCCTGTTTAAATAGCGTTCAAAAAGTGTTCAAAAAATGGATTGTGTCTGAATGATACATTTTGAAAGAGTTTGCTTGATATTTTACTCATTAAGAGTGATGAATGTCATTGCTGATAAGAGGTAACAATGATTGAATTAGGCAAGAAATACAAACTAAAAAAGATTAGAGGTTTTGAAAACTCTGATAATGAGTATTACAAAGTAATTGGCTTCTACAATTTCGACACTGTAATTTGTGAAAACGCTTGCGGTGAAAGATTTGTATTTATGAAAGAGTTTTTAATAGACCCACAAAAGCCTGATGATATCTATTCAGATTTGATATTTGAAAGGAAAGAATGATGACAGAGAAAGACTATGCACTTTTTGGTACAAAGGTTTTGAATTTAAAAACACAAGAAATCGGATTACTGATTTGTATATGGAAAAATAAGTTTGCTGATGCAGAGGTAGATTACGCAACTTGCGTTGATAAACAAGGCAAAAGATACAATATAGAACTTGATAACATCCGAGGATTTGAAGATGATTTTGAAAAATAAACTAACAAGAGAAACCTTAGAAATAACATATCCTGAATTTAGAAAAAAGTTTGCAAAAGAAATCAAAACCGCTTTTGAAAGTTATCGTAGAACACAATTAAATAAGTATTCTTATAACTTTAAAGATGACAACTCTATGGAATACAATTTCTACTTCCAATTACAATGGAATTTTAATCACTTTGGAAATTCTAATTGGTATATTGAGAGAATATAAATTAATTATAACTTTGTATATCTGAAGGAATTGGTAATGCATTATCATC
>CALUTD010000033.1 GCA_944323625.1 Candidatus Gastranaerophilales bacterium | reverse complement strand
GTAAGATCCTGAACAGATTGAAAAACTGTGCTAAAGCACGTTTTTCTAATCTTTCAGGATGACAATTAAAATAACTTGTAAAATATTAATAGTTTTTCCTCTTATTTTTATATATTTGTCATCGAATTACGTAACATATACAATTCCCGCATAAACGTGACTCCGGTTGTCTGCTGGTGCAGTCAAGCCTACGCACTCTGCCGGCAATCCGCTTTCAAGGCGCCACTCACCTAGCAGCTACGCTGCGTCGGATACAAGCTCACAAGCATCACCTTCGGTTCTGCTGTTCGTTTTGTATCAAAATTTCACTCATAACACTTCGGGCGTCTTGGATTTTTCTGTCTTTCGGGCAAGTTGTTCATTACGCTATCGCTGTCATTCACTATTGCCCTCATATACTCGGGCTTTCGCCCTTTCGAAAAATCCGCTTATCGAAACTTTTTGTTCGGACTATCTACAATTACATATTATTTAGATATCTTGAACATGCTCCATAGCAACATTTTTGAGTTTTTTCTCTATTTTTCTGTTCCATGGTAAATCTTGCCTGAAAACATATTCATAACCGGTAACTTCACCTTTAGAGAATGTTTGAAGTTGATCATCACAAAGCTGTTCAAATTCTTTTTGTATTTTTTTAGTAAATTCATGCCTGTCAAATTTTGCATTTTCCTGGGTAATAATTATAGGCTCACCGACTTCTGCTAGACATTCCGGTCTATCCTCACGAAGAAAAGTATAATTAACCGCAAGCGGAATCAGATTTACTCCGCCGTGCTTTTTTGCAACATTTTGAGCAACATAGGCCAATCCGGTTTGAAATTCAATAGGTCTGTAGTTTGGCGGTCTTACAATTCCTTGAGGGAAAATCCAAAATCCCATATCAGGTTCTTTCAAATCATCAACAATATATTTGAGCGAAACCATAGCTTCTTGTGCAGAAGCTTTATTTACAGGAAATGCCCCTATTAAAGCGAACAGAGGGAATCGGTTCATTTCTTCAATCATCATTCTCGGACGCACTTTGAATGCTCTTCTCATAAGATTGTATCCGACAATACCGTCCCACCAGTTCATATGCGGAGCATAAATTATACACGGAAAATTTTTATTACGTTTTTCTTTAAATGCTTCAAGATTTTTTATCCGAAGTGCATAAAACCTATGACTGAGCATTCTGAATAATATTCTGTCCGCAAGCCAAGTCCAAAACGGACGATTTTGAGCTTTTCTGAATTTTTCTTTTCTGTTTCTCAGTCTAGTTGGCGGTATATCTGAATATAATTTTTCTGTCTTTTGCATACTTTTTCCAAAAATCAATTAGATTATATCACTTTTCTTTTTATTTAATCAAATATTTCTTTTACGCTAACGGAATATACGTTTTTTATAGCTTCCAGCTCGCGATATATTTGAATAACCGGATTTTTGATTTCCGAGATTATTTTTGCATTTATTTTAATAATATCAGCATCATCATCTACGGTTTTTTGATTAAATTCGATTATATCCGGAAACTTATCAGAAAGTATCGGATAGATGTTATTATAATCTTCATATTTGCACAGAAAAGATATTTTAATCTTCCTTAAGTGTTTTGAATTTTTGGGCATTATTTTAACTTCAAAAATTCTAATTAAAACAAGAATAGCAACTGCAAGTATTGTAGAAACAACAGCAATACTCAATTTACCGCAGCCGCAAGCCATACCTATTGCAGCAACAATCCAAAGAGTAGAAGCTGTTGTAAGCCCCGTTACGGTAAATCCTTGTCTTAATACCGTACCTGCCCCTATAAAACCTATACCGGTAATAATTTGAGCAGCTACTCTTGAAGGATCGCCAAGCGGATACAATGTTACTGCCGTTGAAAATCCGTAAATAGAAAGAATTGTAAATAAACATGCACCTAAACAAACCATTATTTGAGTTCTTAATCCTGCAGACTTATTTGTAAGTTCTCTTTCCAATCCTATAACAGAACCAAGAATAATCGATACAATTATTCTTATTAAAATATCTGCATCTGCTATTTGAAAATAGTTTAGAAAATCATGCATTTATTATCTTTCCTTACTGTTAGGATCCAGCACATCTCTTATTGTATCACCAATTACATTAAAAGATAAAACTGCAACAAAAATTAAAAAACCGGGAGTCAAAAGCCATGGGCGTGAAATTATGTTTATAAATTCCTGTGCCTCTTTTAACATATTCCCCCAGCTTGCATCAGGTTGTTGTATTCCAAGACCCAAAAAACTTAATCCTGATTCCGAAAGTATATAAGACGGCACGCTTAATGTCATAGCAACAATTACATAACTTAGTGTCTGAGGAAGTATATGATGTACAATAGTTCTTAAATTAGAAGCCCCGATTGCCTCTGAAGCTATTACAAATTCCCTCTTTTTTATTGATAAAACCATTCCCCTTACAACTCTTGAAAATCCTGCCCAGCCTATTAGCGCAAGTATTACAACTATTAAAGAAAACCTTTGTATACTTGTCATATTCGCAGGTAAAATAGAAGCAAGTATTATCAATAAATAAAAACTCGGAATAGACATAATAGCTTCTGCTATCCTCATCATTATAAAATCAGTTTTCCCGCCTAAATATCCCGATATACCGCCATATAACATTCCCAAAGGAAACGAAACCAAGAGTGCTAAAAACCCTATTGTAAGAGAAATTTGACCTCCGTATAAAAGACGCGAAAAATTATCTCTTCCGTTTATATCAGTACCTAAAAGATAGAGTTCTCCGCCCTTTTCAACATCATAAAAATGTCTGTCAAACGGAATAAATCCAAATAATTTATATTTTTCTCCTTTTGAAAAATATTTTACCCTGTATTTCTTAGTTCTATCTTCAATATATTTTGTATCAAAATTTTCTTTATCAAAATATCTTTTATAGTTATATGTATATGGAAAAGACAATTTTCCTTTTTCGTTAATAATATATATTTTAGATGGCGGACAGTATGCTTTATCACGGTTTGAATATTCTTTAGAATAAGGGCTTATAAAAGAAGCCAAGAATACGCTTAAATAAAGAATTAATAATAAGAAAAAAGCGCAGCGTGCAAATTTATCTTTTAAAATTGATTTAATTAAATCTTGTTTAATATTATAATCGAAACCGGAAAGTTTAGCCATTTAAACAGCCTCCACTCTGGGGTCAACAATTTTTAACAGAATATCCGCTATTAAATTACCGGCAACAAGCATTATTGTACCTATCATTAAAGATGCCATTACAAGATTTATATCAGATTTCATTACAGCTTCAAGAATAAGTCTTCCGAGCCCGGGATACTGAAAAACATATTCAGTTAAAGCTGCCCCGCTTAATAAAGAAGCAAACTCAAATCCCAATAATGTTACCATAGGGTTTATTGCATTTCTTAATGCGTGTTTATATATTACCTTATTTTCATCAAGCCCTTTTGCCCTTGCAAACTTAACATAATCACTTTGCAGTACGTCAAGTAAATTCCCTCTCATTTGTCTTTGAAGTCCCGAAAGTGATATTGTAAATAAAACAACAACCGGTAATACCAAATGATGAATTATATCGCCTATTTTTTGAATTGAATTCATTTCGGAAAAATTATAACTTGTAAGCCCTCCCGTCGGAAACCATCCTGTTTTTACAGCAAATAGAAGTAAAAGCAAAGAAAAGAAAAATGAAGGAATAGCCATTCCTATACTTGATAAAATAGTTAAAAGTCTGTCAATCGGCTTTCGCCAGTGAATTGCAGCAATTATTCCGAGTGGAATCCCAACTGCCCAGGTGAGTATTATAACTACGCTTGTTAAAAGCAGCGTATTGGGAATTCTTTCCTTTAATTTATCTATAACCCTTTCACCTGTTGTGCAATAACCTAAATCACCCTTAATAAAGCTTTTTAACCAAAGCCCATATTGAACAATAACAGGCTTATCCAGTCCGAGTCTTTGCACTTCATAATCAAGTGTTTCCTGAGTAATTGACGGATTAAGTCTAAGCTCTGCCAACGGATCAACAGGCGCCAATCTGATTAGAAAAAAACTTATTATCGAAACCAAAAATAATAACGGTATCGACTGCATTATTCTTTTTATTACATATCCTGCTAAATTCATAAGCTAATTTTAGAATATATATATAATTTTGGCAATTAGTCTAAAATAATGTTAAATGTATATATAAATAAGATTAAATTTGAAAACCTGCATTTTTTGCAGACTTTCAAACAAATTTTTATAAACAGCCTACTTGCAGCTTGTTTTCTTGTTCCAACCGAGTTCATCCGGACAGTGAAGATAGTCCATATTCTTATTCGCAAGAACCCATCCCGTACAATATCCGTATGTTCTTGTTCCTAAAGGTGCCGAAATTTTGCATTGTCTGTCAAAAGTATCAGTCCAAATTGTTTCTTTACTTGAACCTGCAGGTACAATTCCGTCTGTCACCAGTTTAAATTTAAATAAATCTACATCTGATTTATTCGGAGGTGCAGGCCCGTTTATATCCACTTCAAGTTCTCCACAGCTGTGATTATATGTTCCGTAATATATGGAACTACCCGGAGTATTATACTCATTTGTTCCTTTTTGATTCATTGC
Organism: Candidatus Gastranaerophilales bacterium; assembly: GCA_944323625.1. GTDB lineage: Bacteria > Cyanobacteriota > Vampirovibrionia > Gastranaerophilales > Gastranaerophilaceae > Avigastranaerophilus. The sequence goes on along the minus strand of CALUTD010000033.1, from coordinate 1,154 downwards.
CATATTCTGTACACATTTTAAATTATTATATTTTTTTATACTTATAACTGCACCGTTTAAAAGACTGTAATGATAATATTCATCAGGACTTCTGTTTACCGTTGAATTTCTGAACTTATATTCTGAAGATAAACAATCCCGCCATTTTTTACATTCTGTCATTTTTATGTATTGAGGCAGAAGTTTTATTATAGTATTTACTCTCTCCGTTCCGCTTCCGTATGTATCAATAGTTCCGTTTTGTTGCACCATAATTTTAAATCCGTCTAAAAGTACGGAATATGTAGCAGCAAGTTTTGTAACCATTATTCTTTCTTGATTAATTTTGTACAAGGCTCCTATTGTAATAGCAGCAACTATTCCAATAACAACAAGAGTTATAAGTACTTCCGCCAAAGTAAATGATTTTATCTTTTTCATATTATAAACTCTCCTATGTAATAATAATTATATGTTAATATTATTGAATATTTAAACAAAATAAAATCAATATTTCTAATGAAATATTGACAACAATTTATTTTTATAACAAGATGATATTTTTATGCTTTTTTCTTGAGTTCTACCCCCCCCCCGTAGCGGTTTGGTGTTTTATTCATATTCTTATCCTTTCTTTGTTCATATTATCATATATTCCATGTCTTTGACAAGCATTAATATATACACAAATAACATACTCTACTATAAAGCAAAGTAAAAAAATAGCATAAAAAAGTTAAATAATCTAATCTAGTGTCGCCCGCACTTCTTGGTTACCGGCTGTGGGAGCGGTAGCTATGGCGCAACTCATTCACACATAAACGTGCCTAGGTTGTCTGCTGTCGCTGCCAAGCCTACGCACTCTGCCGGTAATCCGCTTTTCGCCGTGTGTCTTGGATTTGCTTCTTGAAATTTGCTGTCTCGCGCCCGAGTCGCTCATTCGGCTTATGCCTCCAATTCGCTTACGGGCTCACATACTCGGGTTTGCTACGCTTCACCCTTGCGCTAATTTCGCTTTGCGCTCAAGCCTCTTATTCGTTTCTTTTCGGCCTCTGCCTCAACTCAAACAATAAGTAGGATGCGGTAAATCGTTGATTTACCGCATCAATAATGTATTTGTTTCGGTAATCAAAGATTACCAAAACCTACTTTTTTAATACTGTTCGTTTTGTAAC
>CALUTD010000032.1 GCA_944323625.1 Candidatus Gastranaerophilales bacterium | reverse complement strand
CTCGGTACAGTCAGGATCAATGCGAGTGCTTATTATCCCTCTTTTTATCGAAATAGCAGGAAAGTAGGAACCAGTGATTATTTAAGAGTCATGCGGCTTAGGAAGATATGGGCAGAAGGAACATTCGCAGTTTTAAAACGAGAGCATAAATTGAATAAAATCCAGAAAAGAGGCCTTCAGAAAGCAACAGAAGAATGCCTCTTATCGGCAACGGCATTAAATCTAAAGCGGCTGGTAAAAGTGGTTTGAATAACCGAATTTACCAGCCGTTTTATGTCATTTCATAAAAACATGTAGAAATAAACACTGAAAAAGTGAGTTTGTCAACAGGTCCAATAAAGTGTGTAAGTTACCGGTAACTAAAACTTACGTACTTTATTTTTATGTATAAGTGCGATACACTAGATGAAAGGATAAAAAGAAAGATGAGTACAGCACTTATGGCATCACGCAAGAAAAGAAACACCAAAGGAGCAGCCATTGCTCAGACAATCTTAGAACAGTACAAACCACAGACCAAAGAGGATATGCAGGACGCAATTAAAGATATTTTTGGTCCTATGTTTGAAGCAATGCTCCAGGGGGAAATGGATTCACATCTGGGATATGAATCGAATGATCGCGGTTATAAGGATACAGATAACCGTAGAAACGGTAGTAATGCTTTCCCACAAAAAACCTGACAGTGTAATCAACGTAAAAGTGGAGTTTGGCGAAGGCAAAGTGCCGCTTGATAATATCGCTAAAAGAGCCGAAGCGTACAAGCCGAAAGAGCGAGTTACCTACAAGATGATTAAGGAGTACATAGAAGCTAAATACGGCTTCAAGGTACATACCGCATATATCGCAGAGGTAAAACGGGATTTAGATTTGCCGATGTACGATGCCCCTAATGCGGTGGAGGAATTGAAACAGCCGAGGAAACATCCAACGCCAGAAAAGGTTGAAGCAATCAAAGATGCTCTGAAATATTTTGGAATTATTAGATAAAGTCATTGAAAAAGAAGGTGAAGTGATGGGAAGAATAGCAGATTCAACAATCAAAGGGTTCATGTACCAGTTTAATTTGTCATTGAATGAAATACTAAAATCAACAAATGAGATTATAAAAATCGAGGGAATAATTGAAGATATTGATATGATTAATCAGGAAAATATTACGGCTATTCAATGTAAGTATCATGAAGAAGCTGAAAAATTTCAATGGTCAAAGGTTAGTAAGCCTATATTGCAAATGTTAAAGACTTATACAAATTCTGATGGAAACAATATCTCATTTATTTTGTATGCGTTTTTTCCATCAGAGCAATTAGGAGAGAAAGTAGTTTCAAAAAATGAAATAAACGACATGCTGAATACTAGAAATATAGAATATATATGTGATTATGTTGCACATATAAAGAAAATAGAGGATTTAGAAATTAAAAATCTTGTAAGTAAAGAAAGAAAAACAAAAGAAGAAAAAGAAAAAATTAGACAGTATTTTATTGCTAATGAAATGGAAGTTTTGTGTAATATTGATGATTTCCTAAATAATAGATTTTGTTTTATTGTGGGAAGAGAATATTACGAATTGGAAGCAGAAAACAAAAAATTACTATGCCAGAATGGGTTTTCACAAGATGATGTAAATGATATTGTTTTTCCAAATGCGATACAGAAGATAGCATCATTAAGTATTTTAAAAGATAATCAGGCTAGAAATACAACAAAAAAAGAATTATTGGAAGAGTTAAAGGGGATTAGAAAGACAGCTATTTCTAGATGGACAAGAGAGTTGTCAAATTATAAAGAACTTTTAACTAACAGAAGAAAACAATTGGGAAAAAATTTGAATGTAAATTACAGAAAACGATGTTTTATTTTTGAACCTACGCAAATAGAGAATTTTGAACAAGAAATTGTGTTGTTTATAAAAAATTATATTGATATATATTGCTGTAAGCCAAAGTTACATATTCCTGCGATTTTTTGTATATTAGGTTACAACAAAGAAAAAATTGACGGACTAATAAGTAGATTATATGAAAAGGGAATAGAAACGGAGACGGGATATCGAGGCAGTGTTTTTTATCCAGAAGCATTTGTTAAAAAACCAGAGAGAAAAATTGGTGAAAATTGGTTGCAGTTTAAAATTAAGATTTGCTCTGATAGTGAAGAATGTATTGAGGCTATTAATAGAAATAAGCAAGATGATGTATTTCAAGTATCAGAGCACTTACCAGAAGCATTCTCTATACGAGATGTTAATCGGGAAATCTTAGATGTAAATAGTTTTAGTCAAATAGAATATTTATTAAGAATAAAAGATGAGGTGGAGATATGATTGGTAAAGTATTAGAAAGTTCTGCATTAGAAATTACGACGCGTATGGAATTTGAAGATTTTGAAAAGAATAAAGATAATTTGAAAATAGGAAAATATCTTCAAATTTCTATTGGTAACCATGAATCTTTGATTGCTTCTATAAAAGGTATTAAAGCTATCGCAGATAATGATAATAAAGAGAAGTATTTAATGACAGCAGAACCAATAGGAATAATTGATGATAATGGTTTTGTACCGGGTAGTACGTTATTGCCATCACCAACAGAACCTGTTGATATTGCAGGGCAAAATGTATTAGACAAAATATTTCAAGAGAATAGAAAATATTCTTTTCCATTAGGACATTTGGTTCAAAATAGGGAAGTTAAATTGAATGTTGATGGGAATACTTTTTTTAGTAAACATATAGGCATAGTCGGTTCCACAGGGTCTGGCAAGTCATGTACTGTTGCAAAAATTTTGCAGGAGGCGGTGGGAATACAAAATGCAGGTAATATAAATATTATGCGGCAGAAAAATGCGCATATTATAATTTTCGATATTCATTCGGAATATAAATCCGCATTTACATTAGCAGATGAACAAAAATTTTCATTAAACTATTTAGATGTAGAAAAGTTGAAATTGCCCTATTGGTTGATGAATAGTGAAGAATTGGAGTCTATTTTCATTGAAAGTAATGAAGCAAATTCATATAATCAGGTTTCGCAATTTAGGCGAGCGGTAATTTTGAATAAGGAGAAATATAATCCGTCATTATCGAAAGTTACATATGATACTCCTGTTTATTTTAATATAGAAGAAGTATATAATTATATTAGCAATATGAATGATGAAGTTATAAGTAAAATTGCTAATGAAGAACAGGTTCCGAAAATAATCAATGAAAATAAAGAACAGGAAGCAATTCGTGATAGAAAGCAATATTTTGAAAAAAGATATACATTTATTCCAACTTCAACGGCTACTGCCTCTAAGGCTTCTAATGGACCGTTTAATGGGGAATTTAATAGATTTATTTCCAGATTAGATAACAAGATTAATGACCGAAGATTAGAATTTCTAATGAAACCGCAAAAAGAAAATGGAGATATTTATACTTCAGATGATTTTGATGAAATATTAAAGCAATTTCTAGGATACCTGAATAAAGCAAATGTTAGTATTATTGATTTGAGTGGAGTACCATTTGAAGTGTTATCCATTACAATTAGTTTGATTTCACGTATTATTTTTGATTTTTGTTTTCATTTTTCAAAATTGAAGCATGAGAGAAATGAAGTGAATGATGTTCCATTTATGATTGTATGTGAAGAAGCTCATAATTATGTGCCTAAAAGTGGTAGTGTAGATTATGTTGCATCTAAAAAGTCTATTGAGCGAATTGCTAAGGAGGGAAGAAAATACGGAATTAGTTTGATGGTAGTTAGTCAGAGACCTAGTGAAGTTTCTGATACAATTTTTGCACAATGTAATAATTTTATAGCTTTACGACTTACCAATACATCTGATCAGTCTTATATAAAGAATTTATTACCTAATAATACTAGTGCAGTAGCCGATATTTTGCCTACATTACAACCAGGGCAATGTCTTATTGTGGGAGATGCCAGCCCAATACCGGCAATTATTCAGTTAGAAAAACCTAATCCAGAGCCTCAATCTAAAAATGTCAATGTTTATGATGCTTGGAAAGAAGATTGGAAAGAAATTGATAAGAGTGAACCAGTCACATTAATTGATGTTTTGAAAAGATGGAGAAGATAAAAGTAGCAAATGATTGCGAATAGGTGGTGGTAATGATAGAAAGTGGAATAAATTATGGAGGTAGATGAAATGGCAAAGAATACAGAGTTAGTTATGGATGAATATATTGATGTGTTAGAAAAAATAAAAGAGCGAATCACACAAGCACAATATCAAGTAATGACAACCGCAAATGTTGAACGAAATATTTTGTTTTGGAATATAGGAAACGTCATTCTTCAATACAGCCAGTGGGGGAATAAATTTGTTGAAACATTATCAAAAGATTTGAGAATGACTTACCCGAGCAGAGAGGGATATTCTGTTAGAAATCTTAATTATATGAAGCAATTTGCACGCCGAATACCATCTGAAGAAATTTTGCATCAAGGTGGTGCAAAAATTAGTTGGCGAGCAATAAAACTGCTGATAGATAAGACGGATAATTTAGAAGAACATATGTGGTATACACAACAGTGTTTAGAAAACGGATGGTCTAGCGCAGTACTTTCGCACCAGATAGAAAGTGGTCTTTATTATAGACAAGCATTGGCAGATAAGACAACAAATTTTAAGAAACAGTTGGTCAATCCCTTGAGTGAGCAGGCAGAAGAGATTATTAAAGACCCATATATTTTTGATTTTATACCGAATGCTAAGAAACTTAGAGAGATTGAGCTAGAGGATGCACTTGTTCAACAAATAACAAAGTTGTTATTGGAATTTGGATCAGGTTTTGCTTTTATGGGGCGACAATATCCAATTCAAGTAGGGAAAAGGGATTTTTTCATTGATTTACTATTTTATAATGTAAAATTGCATTGTTATTTTGTGGTAGAGTTAAAAACAGTGGAATTTGAACCAGAATTTGCAGGAAAGCTATCATTTTATTTATCGGCAGTCGATGGAGAATTGAAAGCGCCGAATGATAATCCCACGATTGGATTGTTACTATGTAGGGGTAAAGATAAAATGGTAGCGGAATATGCTTTGAAAGATGTAAACAAACCAATGGGAGTAAGTGAATATAAACTTTCCAATCATATTTCGGAGGAATTACAGGACAAATTGCCATCTATTGAAGATATTGAAAAAAGAATTAATTAAATTTTTGCATCAGGGTGATGCAAAATTGACGGTTTTTTGTGGGAAAAGAGATGCACGATCAATGTTAGTATTGCAGAAATATTGCCCATATTTCCGTGATTTTGTGGGGATATGTTTTGATTTGGTATTCATGTCGAGACAGTAGTAATGCTTTCCCACAAAAAACCCGACAGTCATATCAATGTAAAAGTCGAGTTTGGCGAGGGAGAGGGTAAAGTGCCGCTAAATGCTATTTCTGAAAGAGCAGAAGCCTACAAGCCGAAAGAACGTGTTACCTATAAGATGATAAAGGAGTACATAGAAGCAAAATACGGCTTCAAAGTACATACCGCTTATATTGCGGAGGTAAAGAGAGATTTAGGCTTGCCGATGTACGACGCTCCCAATGTGGTGGAAGAATTGAAACAGCCGAGGAAACATCCGACGGCAGAAAAAGTAGAAGCAATCAAAGATGCCTTGACACATTTTGGTGCTATTTAGCGGAAGGGAGACTGCTTAAATGAGAAAATTTATATTGATTAATTCTCCAATTTTTTGGGATTCTGTAAAGGAAAAAGAACAATATTTATCTCCATTAGGGCTAGGGTATATAGCAACATATTTGGAAAGGATTAACAATATTTCTGTTGAAATTGTAGATTGTGTAAAAGAAAGAATATCTGTTTCCAATATAATTTCTTATGTAAATAA
>CALUTD010000031.1 GCA_944323625.1 Candidatus Gastranaerophilales bacterium | reverse complement strand
TTTTCTCCTTTATTTTTTATTATTATATGTGAAACTTGCCTACTGATTGATTACGTTTTTGTGGGTACACTTCATTCTACCCCCAACTCTTTTATAATAATCTTTATAATTTTTATTACATTAATTGAGCAAAATAAAATTAATTGTAAAGTTTTGTTTAAATTTGTATATACTATCTAAAGTTTTTATAAATTATTCCGTAAAGAATAATATAGAGAACGAAAAAGGGTATATATGAACGAAATGAACACAATGCTTTCAGAAAACCTTGCTGCATTTTTAATGGAATTCAGAGATGAAGTCGTAAAGGGGATTCAAGAATATTTAAAAACGAATTCAATTGTGGAAGTTATGTAAAACATAACTTCCGATTTTTTGTAATGACTTTATCTTATTTCAGTTTGCTTATTTAAGCCAAGCATTATAAAGTTTTTCATCTCTTATGGAAGTAGATGGCCCATGCCCGGGAAATACCTGAGTATTTTCGTTAAGAGTTAAAAGTTTTGTTTTTATAGAATTAATTAAGGTGTCAAAATCACCATCATAAAAATCGGTTCTGCCAATGGAGCGAAAGAAGAGAGCATCGCCTGTAAATAATTTGTTATCAATATAATAGCTTAAACTGCCTTTTGAGTGTCCGGGGGTATGAAATATTTGTATTTGATTTTTTCCTATTTTTAAGTCGGAATTTTCATCAATAAAGTCTGTTATTTTAGGCGGTTGTGCATCTATATCATACCCGAAAGCCTTTATCTCCTGCCTGCATCTTTCAAGATGAGGTAAATCATCTCTATGCATGTATATTGGTATTTCGGGATATTTTACTGATACTTCGGTTTCGCCCAAAACATGGTCAAAATGGCCGTGGGTATTAAGTATAAATTTTAAACTATATCCTTCTTGTTTTAATTCATTGTATATTTCTTCAAAATCACCGCCTATATCTATTATAACAGCTTCTTTTGATTCATCATCTTTTAAAATATATGTATTTACACTTAATGGTCCTGTTTCTCTTATATCAAGTTTCATATTATCTCCTTATAATATTTTCAGTATAGCATATTCATAAAAATTTGATATTGTGCTATCTTTGAATTATGAATACATATTCGGAAAAAATAAGCAGCGAACAGGCAAAAGAAATAAAAAATTTTTTTGAAAAAAAAGGTGCAGTTTTTGATACTGTGCAGTATTCTGTTTGGCGTGCAAAAACTTCAAAATTTCAAGCTATATATTATGAAAGCGGCAAACTCTTAGTTCAGGGGAAAGAAGTAACTGAAATAACAAAGGAAATTAATAATATTTTAGGCATAAACAATATTATCTCTCCTGATGAAACAGGAATTATACCAAAAGAGGAAAAATACATTGGTACTGATGAATCAGGGAAAGGAGATTTTTTCGGGCCCCTTATTATAGCGGGAGTTCAGGTTGACAGTTCTAATAAACAAAAGTTTATTGAGCTTGGAATTAAAGACAGTAAAAAACTTCAGGATAAAGTTATTTTGAGTTTAGCTTCTAAAATAAAAGCAAATTCTGTTCATTCAGTTATCATTATAAATCCGGTTAAATATAATGAACTCTATTCAAGGTTCAGAAATTTGAACAAATTATTAGCCTGGGGGCATGCGCGGGCAATTGAAAATATTTTGGATAAATCATCATGTAATTATGCGCTTGCGGATAAATTCGGAGATGAAAGCCTGATAAAAAATGCGCTAATGAAAAAAGGTCAATCAATAAATCTTAAACAAATGGTAAGAGCGGAATCTGATATTGCCGTGGCGGCCGCATCCGTATTAGCACGTGCAGAATTTGTAAAAAAAATGGATGAACTTTCCCGCCGTTATGAGCTTAACTTTTCAAAAGGTGCTTCATCAAAAGTTATTGAAGAAGCAAAAGAATTTGTAAAAACTTATTCACCTGAAAGACTCAATGAAATTGCAAAACTTCATTTTAAAACAATAGAGGAAGTTCTAAAATAATAATTGTTATGTTGTAAATAAAAATAAATTTCAGCACTGTTTATTAAAGTCCAAAACAAGCAACAACCGCTTATAGAATAAAAATAAACAATCGGCTAAGCAGTTATTTTTTAAATCTTATATGATGCAAACTAAATTTACAAATACTTTTACATTTTTTGAATGTATTATAAAATTTAAATATTAAATGAATTTAAAAGGAGATACAATGACAAATATTATAGAAGGAATGCTTACTGTTGATAATCAAAAGTTTTGTATAATAACTTCAAGATTTAACGAATTTATCAGTTCAAAACTTCTCTCAGGTGCAATAGATGAACTTATAAGACATGGCTGCAGAGAAGAAAATATTGATGTAATTTGGGTTCCAGGAGCTTTTGAAATACCTTTTATGGCAAAGAAAGCTGCAAAAACAAATAGATATGATGCAATTATTACACTGGGCGCTGTTATAAAAGGTTCAACATCTCATTATGATTATGTATGCGCAGAAGTATCAAAGGGTGTTGCAGCTGTCGGATTAGAAACGGAAGTTCCTGTTATATTCGGAGTCCTTACCTGTGATAATATTGAACAGGCTATTGAACGAGCAGGAACAAAGGCGGGGAATAAAGGTTCTGATGCTGCAAAATCTGCTATTGAAATGGCTAATTTGGTAAATACATTTTAACATATTTTTTTTCCCCCCCCCCGCGGGCTCAACGTAACTTTTTGCTCGAACAATTTTTGACTATAAATTATAAATCAATATAATGTTGACAGTTAAGAATTTTGGTAAGTATAAAAAAAGTAGGTTTTGGTAATCTTTGATTACCGAAACAAATACATTATTGATGCGGTAAATCAACGATTTACCGCATCCTACTTATTGTTTGAGTTGAGGCGAAAGCCGAACGAGCAACTCAGGCGCGAGACAGCAAATTTTAAGAAGAAGATTCAAGACACACGGCGAAAAGCGGATTGCCGGCAACCAAGCAATGCGGGCGACACAGGATTAAATATATTTATACTAATATTTCTCCTTTATGGAATCTTTCAAATTTTTGACGATGAATTATAAATAAATATAATGTTGACAGTTAAGAATTTTGGTAAGTTATTAATGGAGAAATAAGTGGGATTAAAATATTATAATATTTTGTCTTGGCTTGAAAATAAGTCTTGTATTTATGCGGACAGAATTGCATTGGGGATAAAAGACAGTTCTTTTTGGCGTGAATTTAAGTATGAAGATTTAAACCGTCTTTCAAAAAGAATGGCAGTAAAACTTATTGAAGAGTTAAAAATAAAAAAAGGCAGTAAAATTACAATATTGTCAGAGTCAAAACCCGAATACGGTGTATGTATATTGGCTTCAATTTTATGCGGTGCATGTATTATTCCTCTTGACATAAAATTGACGGAATATGAATTAATTTCAATACTTAATGATGCTAAGCCCGATTTAATTATGGTTTCTAAAAAATACTATGATATTGCATTAAAACTAAAAAATAAAATTTCTTCATTAAAACATATAATAATTATAGATAGCTATTTAAATTATAAAGAAAAAGTAATTGAAACAACTTATAATTATATAGATATAAGAATTAATCCTAATTCAACAGTGTTCTTAATATACACATCAGGCACAACCGGTGAGCCAAAAGGGGTAGAAATTTCATACAAAAATATAATGACTCAGCTTAATGACCTTGAATATATTTTAAAAGAAATTTTACCAAACAATAAGAAAACAATAAAAGCTCTGTCAATTCTTCCTATAAATCATCTTTTTGAAATGACTGTTGGATTTTCGGCATTTTTGTCTTTTGGCTTTTCAATATATTATCCAAAAAATTTAACTCCAAAAGATATAATGGATGTTATGAGCGAAAAACATATTGAATTTATGATTTTGGTTCCGGCAGTTTTGAAGTTGTTCAAATGCTCTATAGAAAATGAATTAAAAAAGAGCCCGTTATTTACTCAATATATGTTTAAAATATTATATTTTATATCACAATTTATTCCGTCATATAAAATAAAAAAATTAATGTTTAAAAGGATACATGACAAATTCGGAGGTGAATTTATAGGATGTATTTCAGGCGGTGCAGCGCTTGATACAAATATAGGCAAATTTTTTGAAAGAATAGGAATTAAAATATACCAAGGTTACGGACTAACTGAAACAGGCCCTGTTGTATCAGTCAACACTGATAAACGGTCAGTTATATGTTCGGTAGGGCGGCCCTTGAAGCATTATAAAGCCAAAACTGATAAAATAACGGGAGAACTGCTTTTGAAAGGTCCTTCAGTTATGAAGGGATATCATAATCAGCCTGTTTTAACTTCAAGAGTAATAGACTCTGACGGATGGCTCCATACCGGTGATATAGCAAAACTGGATAAAGACGGCCACATATATATAACAGGAAGAATAAAAAATATGATAGTTTTGCAGGGCGGAAAAAAGATTTTCCCTGAAGAAGTTGAATCCGTTCTGGAACAAAGCAGTTATATCTCAGAAGTTTGTGTTGTCGGAACTAAAAAAGCTTTCGGCTCAAAAGAAGGAAATGAGGAAGTTACTGCCGTAATTGTGCCAAAAAGTGAAATGTATGAAAAATATTCTTGTACAGAAGTGGAAAATATAGTTAAATCACAAGTAAAAACACTGTCTTCCAAATTGTGTTCATTTAAGCGTCCTACTAATATAGTTATAAAAAAAGATGCGTTTGAGAAAACACCATCAAGAAAAATAAAACGAACTGAAGTACAAAAAATGTTTTCAGACAGGGAAAAAGTATAATTTAATAAACTTGATAAAACAAAATGACCTCCGTTTTTATGGAAGTCATTTATTATATTTTGTTAATTTTTAATGTTATTATTATGCAATTGTATATGATTCTATATATCCATTCAATTTTCTTAATTCTTCAGGAGTTATATATTCGGTAACACCAGTTGAATATGGATTTACAATTGATAGCAGATTACTTTCCTTATCGTATCCGGTAATACTCCACATATGACCCTCATTACTTGTAGCACCGGTCGAAATTTCTTTAGTAGAACCATCTGCAGATGCTACTTCCATATTCGTAGAATTTGTAAATGAAATTGTATGTAAACCATTAGTCCATATGGAGTCATCCCAATTTTCGATTGAAGAATTATTTAAAGGAATGCTAATAGTTGTGGCATTAGATCCAAATAAAAGGTTTACAACCTCTTTAGTAGTGCCGCCCCATAATTTTCCGGAAGTGTCATTTTTACCTGACATGTCACTGTTAAACAATCTATTTTGTGTTTTAGAAACGGCAATTTCTAACAATTTTACATCTCTATCGCCACTTGATAAATTGAGTGTATTGGATAATTCTTCTTGAGTCACAATTACAAGTTCATCTGTCCCCGGGAATTTAACTGCATAATTACCTTCTGCATTTACTGTTATTAAATTTGATATTACTTCTTTACCGGCCTCTGTAGAATTTAAACTGTTTAGAGTCGCCAATAACCAGCAATCACCGGTCATACCTTGGGAATAAGAGGAATCAATTTCACCATTAATTCCCTGTTCATTTGTTGTAGAAATTGTATCATAGATTTCTACAGATAATTCGTTACTTCCCGGTACAGATTTGGTATGTGCAATCTTGTATGGAGTATTATCTATTTCCCCTGCAGTAAGTTGTTGTACAACTTTAATAAATTCTGTTGAACCATCCTCATTATTTTTTACATAATATGGTTCTGAACCTTCTACATTAACAAATTGCCAATTTTGCTGATCTTGGCTATCTGCAAAAAATCCTTTTAATAAATTTTCACTTAATACAGAATTGGCAGATTTATAAGTGACTCCTTCAGGGGCACTTTCATTTAATATATCAACTACGGTTTTACCTGTACCCGCAGTATATCCTGTTTCACCTGTTGCAATGTATATATTTGAATATTCATCATTCGGATTAAATACAAAAGTTTTATCTAAAAGTTCTTCAAATTCATCCGATGATAATGTTAAATCAAAATATTCACTAAGATTTACTTCTAAATTTTCATTATTTGAGTCAGTAAGAATAAAACTATCTACATAATTGTCATCCCCTACATTCTGTTGTGTAATAGAATATGACATTATAGAAGAATTATTTCCCTCCTCCTCATTTTTTGCATTTTCAGAATTAATATTTTTAGCAACTTCTCTAAAAATGTTAGCCGTTTTATTGTTAACACTGTAGTCCATAAAATTCCTTCTTTCTTATTAAATAGCGACTTTTTTATAATATTCGGTATATTTTTTTTAGACTTTATAACAGAAAATAATTTTGTTACAAAAAGTAATAATTTATAGATAAATTATTCACATTTTTTAAGGTTGTATATTTTATTTTTCTCTGTGCTCAATCTTTCCATTTTCGCACTCTCTTTTGCTTTCTCTTTTTTACCACACCAACTCACTAGAAATTTGTCGCTGTGAACAGCAAATCCGCTCCGCCTGCCTTTCACCTCTTCGGCGTTCCGCTGCGATAAAAACAAGTTAAGCAATGTCGAAAACGAGTTAGTAGGATGCGGTAAATCGTTGATTTACCGCATCAATAATGTATTTGTTTCGGTAATCAAAGATTACCAAA
>CALUTD010000030.1 GCA_944323625.1 Candidatus Gastranaerophilales bacterium | reverse complement strand
CTCACTTCAAAAACCTTACGGTTTTTTGCATTCGGTTGGGTTATTGCTCCCTCGGGCTCGTTCGGCTATTGCCTCAACTCCGCCCTGCGCAAATTCGCTGCGCTACGTCCCGAAATCAACGAAGTTTTTACACTTCGATTTCATTTTATCATCTCAATATTTATTTTTCAATATATAACTTTGCTTTTGTTAAATAATCTATATTTTCATTTTTGATTAATACATTTTATCTAAATCTTTAGACTTTTTGCGCCAGTCTTTTATTACTTTAACCTGTAGTTCCAAATAAACTTTTTTATCTGCCGTAAATTCGATTTCTTTTCTTGCTTCCGTTCCGATTTTCTTTAACATTGAACCGTTTTTGCCTATTATTATTCCTTTTTGCGTTTCATGCTCAACTATTATTTGAGCTCTTATTTTATCCAGGGTTTCTTTTTCTTCATAACTGTCAATTATCACTGCAACGCTGTGCGGAATTTCATCATGAGTATACAAAAGTATTTTTTCTCTTATTAGTTCACGTGCAATATTGCGCATTGTTTCATCTGTTATTGTATCGTCATCGTATACTTTTTCACCCTTTGGCAATTTTCTTGTTATATTTTTTAAAAGTGTATCAAAATTTCTTCCTGTTTTAGCGGAAACTTTTATGCAGGGATAGTTATCAGTAAATAGAGTCTTATAAGTTAGCAGATTTTCTTCTCGTAGCTTTATATCTTTAATTAAATCATATTTATTTGCAATAATTAAAATTTGACCTTTATAGTTTTTAAGTATGTTATCAACAATCCATTTATCACCTCTTCCGGCCGAGGTTGAACCGTCGACGACAAACAGAATTAAATCTACATCTCCAAGTGTGCTTTTTGCTTCGTCTACAAGACATTCTCCCAATTTATCAATAGGTTTATGAATTCCGGGAGTGTCAACAAATACAATTTGAGCTTCATCTGTTGTTAAGATTCCGTTTATTCTCCGTCGTGTAGTTTGGGCTTTATTTGTTGTAATCGCTATTTTCTGACCTATTAACCGGTTTAAAATTGTTGACTTTCCGACGTTAGGTCTGCCTATTATTGAAACATATCCGAATTTATAGTGTTTCATCGCTGTTTTTTATATCTTCCGTATGTTGTTCCGTTTTATCAATAAACGGTGTATCTTTTTTCATAATAACTCTTGAAATTCTTATTCCGTCAAGTTCAATTACTTCAAAGTCAAGATTTCTGTCTTCAACTTTATCACCTATTTCAGGCTCTCTGCCAAGTAAACCGAAAACATAGCCGCCCAGTGTTTGAAAATCTTCATCGGGTATATCTAAATCAAATCTTTCGTTAATATCACTAATATTCATTTGTGATGATACATTCAGAGTATTATCGTCTATTTTTATCAGTTCGGGAGTAGGTGCTTCATCAAATTCATCATATATTTCACCCACGATTTCTTCAATAATATCTTCTACGGTTACAATACCTGCAATACCGCCATGTTCATCCACAACTGCGGCAATTTGATTTTTTGTCGCCGTAAAATCACTCAATAAATCGCTTATAAATTTATTTTCAGGAATTATTAATATTTCACGGGCAAGAGATTTTATTTCAAAACCTTCTTTTTCATAAGTTTTATCTCTTAATGCTTTAAGTGCATCTTTTGCATTGATTACACCTATAACATTATCAACGGTACCTTCATAAATCGGTATTCTTGTGTGCCCTGAATCAATTATTAAATCCATTAACGTATCAAGATTATCTTCCGCATCAATAAAAACAACTTTCGGACGCGGTACCATTATTTCTTTAACTACGGTTTGAGCAAATGAATAGAAATTTGAAAGCATATTAGCTTCTTTATCGTCAATAACTTCTATTTTTTCGCCTTCCTGAATAATTTTGTCAAACTTATCTTCCCAATTTTCTTCCGCATCATTAGAGTCAATTTCTACAGAAATATGAGATATATTACTGAAATGTTCTCTTATTTTTCTTTCTACCATTTCTGTAATATCATCGGCTTCTTTAACTTGCATGTCAGGGTCAACTTCAATTTTTATGTTAACTATTAAACCCGATGTCCCCATATTCATTGTTTTCAATTCTTTTACACAACTTACGCAGTGAAGGTTTTCTGCTATTTGTTTAATAACTTCTTCAACTTGCGGCTCTGCAGATAGACCTGTTAAAAGATTTACATTGTTTTTTAGCATATATCCGGCCAAAAATAAAAGCATTAATGCTATAATTCCTGAAGCAACACCATCAGGTATATGTGCAAGATTAACCGGTAGAACAAACTTTGATATTGTAACCGCTATAAAAGCAACTACTACACCTGTCAGCGCCACAACATCTTCATACCAAACATATTTTGTTGTTGGTGTATTTATTTTGTGTACATATTTAATTGACTTAATAAAATCTACAAAAGGATTAACATGTTTTATACGTGCTTCGTCAATAACTGCATTAACTGCACTGTTGACAGCCCATGATTCAAAACAAATACTTAAAATCAGGATTATGGCAAGAATTTCATAATTATTGATAAGTTCTAAAACTTCTTTATGATTATTGTTAAAAATTTTATTATAAGCACTTAAAAGAGAAACTGCAGAACCAAAAAACATAAGTATGCAGGCAATAATTGTCCAAATATTTGTTTCAAGTCCGTGCCCAAAGGGGTGAACACCATCTGCAGGTCTTGAACCGCGTTTTAAACCTACCATAAGACAAATACTGTTGAAAGAATCCACGCCTGAATGGACGGCTTCTGCAAACATAGCGGAGCTTTTAGTAAAGTACCATGACAAAAGTTTTATTAAAGTTATAAATAAATTTGCAAGAAAAGCTCTGACTACCGCTCTAAATTTAAGATTAATACTTTGTTTTTTGATATCCTCAACTGCTGCCGTGTCACTTTGCACTTGAGGCGGAATACTGTCTGATATCATTTCTGTCCTTGTTTTGTCAGTAACTAACGAAGATATTATAAAATAAATGTAATAAAAAGTCTATTATTATAAAAAAGCCTTTGAAAAAAAATATTTATGTAATAAAATAAGGTTGTAATGTCAATCGGAATGTAGCGCAGCTTGGTAGCGCACCGTGTTCGGGACGCGGGGGTCGCAGGTTCGAATCCTGTCATTCCGATTTTTTGTTTTTACTTTATTTATTAAATTTTTGATATAATTTTTTTATGTTTATAAACAAATTGGAACTAAAGAATTTTAGAAATTATAATGAGTTAACAATAAATTTTAACTCTTCTAAAGTGCTTTTTGTAGGTAAAAATGCACAAGGCAAAACTAATTTGCTTGAGGCTATATATTATCTCTCAACACTTGATTCTTTAAGGGCGAAAAATGATAACGAACTAATCAAATGGAATCAAGAATATTGCAGTATAAAAGCTGAAATAAAAAAATTTGATATTGATACTGATTTAGAGATATATATTAATCCGCCTAACAGAAAAAAACTAAAAGTAAACGGATTAAACAAAAACAAATCATCGGATTTTATTAGTAATATTTCAACTGTATGTTTTACTACAAATGATTTGCTTCTTTTGCGGGGTGCTCCCGACGATAGACGAAAATGGCTGGATAATGCAATAATGCAGATTTATCCCGCTTATCAGGAACGATTAAGTAAATATAATAAAATAAGAATCCAAAAGAACAATTATCTTAAAAATCTTAAAGGAAATATTCAAGCTGATACTCAAATGCTTGACATTTGGAATGAACAGCTTTCATTGACCGGCAGTAACATTACATTTATAAGACTTTCTTTTTTATATGAACTTCAAAAGATAGCAAAAGTAAAACACAATAAAATAGCAAAAGATGAGAATTTATTAATAAAATATAATTCTACTATTCTTGATGATATTTCTTCCGAGAAAAAATTTGAACACCCCATTGAATACATTTTAGAAATGTTCAAACAAAAACTGGAACAAAAAAAACAGGAAGAAATAATAAGAGCTCAATCCGTAATTGGGCCTCACAGGGATGATGTTTCTTATTTTATTAACGAAATTGAAGCAAGAAAATTTGCTTCTCAAGGACAACAAAGAACTATTGTTTTGTCTTTAAAATTATCGGAACTTGAGTTAATAAAAGAAAAGATTAATACAAATGCAATCTTGCTTTTAGATGATGTATTGGCAGAACTGGACGATTACAGGCAAAATTATCTGCTTGATGCAATAGGGGAGGAAACACAAACCATAATTACTTCAGTAGATACTTTGCATTTCAAAGAGCAATATTTAAAAGATGTTGAAATCTTTGAAATTAAAGATAATAATGTAAAATTATTATAAATTCTTTTTATTTTAATATTTGTTATTTAATTTAATATATGATAATATATATAAAAAGGAGAAAATTATGAATAAATCAATTAGCCGCCACGGGGGGGGGGTAAATTAAATACAAAAATTACCTTAATGTCATATTATATAAATGACAAAAATAAACTAATATTCTTTATTAAATATTGGTTTATTTTGTTTATATATTCATATATTGATATATAATTGTATATAAGGGAACATAAATTATGGAAAAGATAAAAGCATTCACTCTTTCAGAAGTTCTTATTACAATTATTATAATAGGCATAATTGCAGCAATAACTGTCCCTAATTTAATTGTAAATTATCAAAAAAAAGTTACAGCTACTAAATTAAAAAAAGGTTATTCTGCATTATCAAACATAATAAGTTTATCTGAAGTTGATAATGGGCCTATGAGTGGTTGGGAATATGAACAAAAAGGAGATTATAACGGGATTGAATCAGAATTTTATATAAAATATTTTAAACCTTATATTACAGAAATTAATAAGTATGGCAATAACCAAAAGGATTCTAGTGTCAGTTATGTTATGAAAAATATTGATGGAGATAATATACATAATTTTTCATGGGTAAGAATGCCTGACGGCTTATCTTTCACTTTGTTCTATAATTTAAGTTCAACACAAACGAATTATATATGGCTTTTTCTTGATATAAATAACTCAAATCCTCCTAATAGATTAGGCAAAGATATATATATGTTAGAAATATACAAAAAGAAAAAGCTTTATTTTTGGGGTTCTGGAGGAAGTTATATTTGTAAAAAAGGTACACACACTACATGGGCTGGAAGTGGTTGTGGTTCAATAATAATAAAGAACAATTGGGAAATCCCAAATGATTATCCTTGGTAATATTAAACTTTTTCAAATATTTCACTATTTTGTTTTTATTTATCAATATTTTTTGAAAAAATATTTGATAATTTATTAATTTATATGATAATATATATAAATAAGGAGATAATTATGTTAAAATCAATTAACTGTCACGGGGGGGGGTAAATTAAATACAAAAATTACCTTAATGTCATACTATATTAATGACAAAAATAAACTAATATTCTTTATTAAATATTGGTTTATTTTGTTTATATATTCATATATATTGGTATATAATTGTATATAGGGGAACATAAATTATGAAAAAGATAAAATCATTTACTCTTTCTGAAGTACTTATAACTCTCGTAATTATAGGTGTTATTGCTGCGATAACTGTTCCGAACTTGATTGTAAGTTATCAGAAAAAACAGACGGCAATTAAATTGAAAAAAACTTATTCTGAAATTTGTCAAGCGGTAGCACTAGCAGAAGTTCAATTTGGGAACAAAGAAACCTGGGAATGGGGTGTGGGATTATCGGATACAGATTTTTTCAATAAATATTTGGTTCCTTTTGTAACTATTTCAAAGAAAAAAATGTCTGAAGTTAGACAAGAAGGAATAAGTTATCATAAGGTTAATGGTCAAGTAACAACTCAAGTTACTTCATTATATAATGATGCATATGTTACAACATTAAGTTCAGGTGTTCAAATATTAACAAGTAAAACTGTTGCATATAATGAGGAAATTTGGAAAAAACAATCAAGATATAGCTTTTTAGTTGATTTAAATGGCCCCGGCAAACCAAATAGATTTGGAAGAGATGTTTTTGTCTTCAATATAACTCCGGATGGTGTTTTCCCTGGACATAATGACGACGATGAATCATACACAGAAAAAAGATCAAGAGATGAATTGTTAAATGGACCAAGTAACAATGGATATCAATGCAATGAACAGGGTTTGGGACTATGGTGCGCTGCCGTTATCATGGCTGACAACTGGGAAATTAAAGATGATTACCCTTGGTAACTTTTTGAAATTTAACACCTTGAAAAGAATTTCTTTCTTCAAGTAATTTATCAATTTTATTTAAAACAACAAATTTTTTACTAAGCCAAGCAGGTGCAAGCATGTTAGGCTTTAAACCGTTACCTGCAAGTCTGTGAATTGTCATTTCGGGAGGCAGTAATTCAAGGAAATCACAAACCGTTTCGACATATTCATCTTCTTCCATCATTGGAATTTTTCCTTGAAAATAAAGCTTTGTAAGGCGAGTATTATTTAAAACACATAAAAGATGAATTTTTACACCGTTAACTCCTAAATCACCGAGTGCACGTGCAGTTTCAAGCATGTCTTCTCTAGTTTCATTCGGAAGCCCTAAAATAACATGTGCACATACATTAATATTCCTTTTTTGAGTTTCTTTTAAGGCATGACAAAAAGTTTCAAAAGAATGTCCGCGATTTATAAATTTTAAAGATTTTTCATGAATACTTTGAAGCCCGTATTCAAGCCAAACATAATAATTTTCGGCATAATTTTGAATTAAATCAAGTTTTTCCGAATCAACACAATCGGGTCTTGTACCTATTGACATACCTATAACATCATCATGAGAAAGCGCCTGGTCATAAATACGTTTTAGTTCTTCAACCGGTTTATAAGTATTTGAATAAGCTTGAAAATATGCAAGAAACTTTTTTGCTTTATACTTGTCTATACATAAAGAAATACCTAAGTCTAACTGTTCTTTGACAGAAATGTTGTTTGGATATAATTGGGAAAAACTACCGCCGTTATCACAAAAAATACAACCTTCGTATGAGATTGTGCCATCTCTGTTTGGGCATGTAAAACCGGCATCAAGAGTAACCTTATAAACCTTGACGCCGTATAAATTTCTTAAATGATCGCTAAAACGATTGTATCTTTTGTTTGTATCGTAAAAAAACATTATTCGTTAATCTGTAATTCATCAGGAGCAGGGTAAACATAATGTTCGCCACATTTGGGGCATATAACCTCTTGCTGCTTTCCCTCTTCTAAAACAGCAACTTCAAATAAACATTTGCAGCTGGATTGAACGCATCTTATAGCCCATGTTGGTCTGACAATTCTTGCCATGATTAATTCCTTTCTAAAATATAATAAAACCAGTAAAGTATAATATATTAATTTAAGAAAAAATGCAAATTATTAAAATTTGTGAAGCAATTGAAAACATTGTAATTATTGAGGGTTAAGGATTTACAAATAAATTTTAAAATAATAAGAAAAAAATATTTGTGACATGTTTTTTTGTTTAAAGTATATTAGATAGAGTGGAAGTTGCCACAGGGTGAAAGAGGAAAAGGTCATAAGACAGATTTTATCGGAAACCTGATTTATGAAAAAGTTCACCATTAAGGTATGAGAGCTGAAACAAAAAAATAACCTCAAAAAATTAAAAAAGTTATTGACAATAAAAATTGAGGTGATAACATAAGAAATGTCGCTAAAACAGATTAAATTTAAGCGACTGAAAACTTAAAAGGAATGCGAGATAACTTAAGGTAATATATAAAGCCTAAAGAAATTTACGCACTCAGGTTTGGACCTTGACAATAGAATAGCTGAAGACGAAAAGCCTGTTGATTTGAAGAAGATGAGACGGACAAAATAGAATGAAGTCGAGCGGTTCATAGAGATATGGACTATAGGACATAAACTTTTCTGACAATGGAGAGTTTGATCCTGG
>CALUTD010000029.1 GCA_944323625.1 Candidatus Gastranaerophilales bacterium | reverse complement strand
TTCAAAAGGTGAGCCCCAATTTTTCGGCGTGGATGAGCGAATTTTCGGACGGGCGCAGCCCGGTAAGCGACAAGCAAAAGCCGGCAGAGGCAAAGCCTCAGAGGCGATACGCTTGGAGCGTAAAGAAAATTCAAGACGCACGGCGAAAAATGCGGGCGACACTGGATTAATTTGGTCCGCCCGCATTTTTCGTCCAAAGCTGCTAAGAAAAACATTTTATATAATCAATTCAAAAATATTACGGTTAAATTTTAATATACCTTCATCACGCATTTTACAAAGTTCTCTTGAAAGTGCACTTCTGTCAACACAAAGAAATCTCGCCATTTCCTCTCTTGTATATGGCACAGAAAAACTTCCCTTGTTTGTTTTATACGATTCTAAAAAACTTAAAACTTTCTCCCGAATTGTTTTTTGACCTATTATATCTATTTTGTCGTTTAGTAATATATTTCTTTTGGAAATCATTTTCATAATATTTTTTATAAGCTGAAGATGATATCCGCAAAGTTTTTCGCAAGGGGTTACAAGTTTGTCAAAAGGCAAAAATAATACTTCACAATTATTCTGTGCAATTATATCAACAGGACTTGTTTTTATGTTTAAGCATACAATATTATGTCCGAAGATATCATTTGTTTTTAAGTGCTCAATTTCTGTTATTCTGCCCAAAGAATCGGTTTTGGAAATAATTGCATTTCCTTGTAGTATTATCCCTAAAAAATTTATTTTGGAATCGGCTTTAACAATCTTTGCATTTTTGGAGAAAGTTTTTGTTTTTATGCCGATACATTGAAGCAAATCCAGTACTTCAGTATTATTGATATTCTCGAATAAATCTATATTAAGCATAAAATAATTTTATTTTCTTTTTTTCTTTTTCTTTGTTAAATCAGTAATATTTAAATCTTTTTTTGCATTATCAATGGAGATTTTGGCAAGCGGCTTATGATTTCTTCTGTCATAAAAAACAAGCCAGTGCTCTCTTTTTGGGTTGTCAACAGAGAATGATAAAACGCCCGAAACATTTTCTCCCCTTTTTATTGTTTTCATTGCAAGTGAATTTTTATAATCCGTAAATATTGAAGGTCTGTAACTGTTATTAAGGTCTGAAACCATTTCTATATCAAAAGAAGAAAAATCAGATTTAGAGTTATTTTTTATAATCAAATCAAGTGTAATGGTGTTTAGGTTATCAAACGGGTCTTTTTCCAGGCAAATATCGGTGATTTTCACATCAAGCCCTTCATAAGCGAGTTCTTTTTGTCTTGTTGCTTCAAAAGTCATGACAGGAATTTGAGCTGAGCTTTTTATCTTAATTTTTATTTCATCGCCGGGAGAAATAAGAACATCTTTACCTTTTCTAAATAAGCTTATACCGAGAGCAATAACACCGCCCAATGCAGCACCGCCGAGCAAACTGTAACCTTGAGATAAGATTGCACCTTCAAGCCCCAGTAATTCTATTGCGGCAGCAGCACCATAAACTCCGCCGATTGCCGTATGTGCAATATTTTCGCCTGCAACTTTTGCTACGGATTTTGCAGGACTTAATTTTGACGTCATTCCGCCTTCTATGGGGATTTCTCTTCCGTCAGGAGTTATTAGATAATCAAATTCAAGTTCTATATAACCGTCACGCCCAAGGCGTTTTGGGTCTACTATATTTCTTATGGCACCGTGAGCTACAGTGCCTTTTGGTAGTAGTACTCCTGAACCGGCAAGTACATCTTCCGATACTTCCGCAAAAAATTCATCGCCTTCGGTTGATGTTGTGCCCGCTAAAACCTGCGATACAGTTAACTCTATAAATTCCACATCATCAAGCTTTTTTACTTCATTAGTAAACATTTTATCTTTTTGCTGCGGCTGCGTTTGCGTTTCTTCAATATGACCCTGATACGGACTGCCCGAAGCATATACAGGAGCTAATATGTTAGATATACACATTCCCGTTAGTATTAAAACTGCAATTAACTTTTTTTTCATAATCCCTCGCTTATTACCATTTTACTACATAGTATGTCTTTTTCAAATATTTCATATTCGTGGTATTATTTTTATGAATAATTATTTTTAACAGAGGATTTAAGATGTCGTCATCAACAATTGAAGAACTAAGAAAGAAATATGAAGTTGTAATAGGGCTGGAAGTACATGCCCAGTTAAAAACAAAATCTAAAATTTTTGCGTGTGATTCAACAGAATTCGGGTCCGAACAAAATACTCATGTAAGTCCGGTAACACTTGGCATGCCGGGAGTTTTACCGGTCCTAAATAAAGAAGCGGTTAATATGGCAATTTT
The DNA here is from genome assembly GCA_944323625.1 of Candidatus Gastranaerophilales bacterium. GTDB lineage: Bacteria > Cyanobacteriota > Vampirovibrionia > Gastranaerophilales > Gastranaerophilaceae > Avigastranaerophilus. The sequence goes on along the minus strand of CALUTD010000029.1, from coordinate 11,409 downwards.
AACGGGCTTGGCACTAAATTGTACTATCCCCGAATATTGTAAATTTGACAGAAAACAGTATTTCTACCCTGATTTACCTAAAGGTTATCAAATTTCACAATATGATAAACCGATATGTGTTAACGGACATATAGATATAAACGGCAAAAGAATAGGAATAACAAGGGCACATTTAGAAGAGGATGCAGGGAAGTTAGTTCATATGGGTTCATCGGGTATTGCAGGCTCAAGTTATTCTTTGGTTGATTTAAACAGAGCAGGTACTCCTTTATTGGAAATAGTTTCAGAACCTGATATGCGCTCATCCGATGAAGCCAGAGCGTATATGGAGGAATTGAGAAATATTTTGGTATACATAGGTGTTTGTGACGGAAACCTTGAAGAAGGTTCAATGCGCTGCGATGCAAACATATCCGTAAGACCTTTGGGGCAAAAAGAATTCGGAACAAGAGCTGAAATAAAAAACGTTAACAGTTTTAGAGCACTTCAAAGAGCTATTGAATACGAGATAGACCGACAAATTGATATAGTTGAATCAGGTGAAAAGGTTATTCAGGAAACAAGATTATGGGATGATAATCAGGGAATAACAAAATCAATGAGGGGTAAAGAAGATGCGCATGATTACCGTTATTTCCCCGAACCTGATTTAATGCCGCTTCATATATCAAAAGAATGGATTGATGAAATTGCCGATAAAATGCCTGAACTTCCGGCTCAAAGAAGAGAACGTTATATATCATACGGTCTTACTCCTTATGATTCAAATGTCCTTGTAGAACAAAAAGATATAGCTTTGTTCTATGATAAAGCAGTAAAATTAGGCGCAGACCCGAAAACTGCCAATAATTTCTTAATGAAAGAAGTGGCAGCCTTCTTAAAAGAAGAAAAAGTTCCGGTTGAAGAAACTAAATTAACACCCGAATCATTTAGTGAACTTATAAAACTTGTAACTTCAGGTGCTATATCTAATAATATAGGAAAACAAATAATCCTAACATTGCTTAAAGAAGGCGGCAACCCGAAAGAAATTGTTGAAAAACAAGGTTTAAGCGTTATATCGGATGAAGGAGCTCTTAAAACAGCTGTTGATAGAGTTATAGCCTCAAATCCCGAACAGGTTAATTTATACAAAGGTGGTAGAGATAAACTCTTCGGTTTCTTTGTAGGTCAGGTTATGAAAGAAACAAAAGGACGTGCTAACCCTCAACTTTTAAATAGACTCTTAAAAGAAGCATTGGATAAATAAAAATTCAAATACAAAAAAATACTCAACCAAATCAACAGGTTGAGTATTTTTTTGTTAACAAATGTTAAAATACGCGCAATTCTCGAAAATAAAAATACTTTATATAATAGTAAGGTATAGTAATTGGTCAAGTTATGGTTGAAGGTATAAGCTTTAATAAAAAAGAAGAATATCCAATATATGCAGCTGATATAAAAAATCAGAATGCAGATTATGATTATGACGAAAGCATTTTTAATTCTGTTAATGAACAAGAAAATAGTGTTTCTGAATCTGATATAGAATTATTAAATGAGCAATTAGATTCTGTACAGGAAAATCAGGGAATTTTCTCAAAAGCATGGAATGGGTTTAAAAATGCAACAAATTTAGGTGTATCATCAGAAGATTGTGAAGAAGCAATTGAAAAATATAAAAATGGTGAAATATCGTATGAAGAAGCATCACAGAAAATAGAAGAATTTAAAACAAAACAAGATGGCAGCTTAAATCTGTTTTCAAATATAGCTACGAGTTTTGCGGCAATAGCGGCAGCAACGGCAGCAGGAGCAGCAATTATAGCTACGGGAGGCGCTGCAACATTGCCGGTACTTGCATTGGTAGGAGCAGGAACAGGGGCTGTTACAAAAGCAGGTTTTAAAATGACGGACAGAGCAACCAATGAAGTGGAAGGCGATGCACTTGACGGCAAACAGCTTTTAAAAGACGGTATATCAGGCGCCGTAACTGGTTCTGTTGCAGCAGCTACAATGGGTACAGGTTCTGCATCATCAACTTTAGCTTCTTCTGCGGCAAAAAGCGGATTGAGAAGTGCTAAAACCGGTGCAATAACAGGCGCAATATCAGGTTCTGCAAACTATACAATTGATTGTGCGTTTGATGATAATATGGATTTTAATGCAGGTGATATGATAAAATCTGCAGCACAAAACGCAGCTTGTACAGCTGTTGTAGGTGGTGTAATAGGTTCCGCAAACGGAATGCTGCGCTATACGGGCAAATTAAATTCAGGTGGAATGGTAAAAAACACCTCAGGAATAGTTGAAAATGCAACGAAAAAAGATATTGTTGCAAATAGCGCTTGCAGCGGCGCTTATAAGATAGGCAATGACAGAATTCATTCATTTGCCTCATAAGAATAATATTTTATTGCCCGATATAAGTCAAAGTTTTATACTTTGACTTATTTTTTATTAAGAAAATGTAAATTTACTAAAAAAATACTAAAGTTTTATAAAAAAATGCCGATTAATTTTATTGTAGTATATAAGGGGAATTGCGATATGTCTGAACTCAATAAACTTAATTCACTGGCGAAATATAAAAGTATTTTTGGCGATGCACAAGCAACGATTCAATCCATTCAAAAATTTATTAACAGCAATAATAAAGTTCAAAAAAATTATATAGAAGGTGAAGAAGAACCTGCAGCTTCAATAAACAGGATATTAAATTCTACGGTTTGCGAAGATACTTCAAATGAAATTCAAAAAATAATAAAGAATTTATAATTTTAACCGCAAAATAATTATTTGCGGCCGGCGTATAAATGTGGTATTATTAACCCGCAAGATGTAGAAAAAAGGGGTTAATAATGAAGAAAATTTGGATTCGCGATATCAAAGATTATGAAGGAAAAGAAGTAGTTCTTCAAGGTTGGCTTTATAACAAACGTTCAAGCGGAAAGCTTCATTTTTTGCAGTTAAGAGATGGAACAGCAGAAATTCAGGCAGTTGTATTTAAAGGGAATGTCAGTCCTGAAGTTTTTGAATTGGCAGATAAAATTACACAGGAAAGCTCAGTTGAAATCAGAGGAATTGTAAAAAAACATGAACGCTCAAAGATAGGATTTGAAATTGATACACTTGATGTTAAAGTCTTATCACCTTCAGTTGATTATCCTATAACTCCAAAAGAACACGGAACTCACTTTTTAATGGAGCACCGTCATTTGTGGCTTCGTTCTTCAAGGCAGCGTGCAATTTTAAATATACGGCACCGTATTATAAAATCAATCCGTGACTTTTTTGACTCTCACGGATTTACACTTGTAGATGCGCCTATTTTTACTCCAAATGCGTGTGAAGGTACAACAAATTTATTTGAAACCGATTATTTTGATACAAAAGCATATTTGACCCAATCAGGACAATTATATATGGAGGCGGCAGCAATGGCTGTCGGTAAAGCATACTGTTTCGGACCGACATTCAGAGCTGAAAAATCAAAAACAAGACGCCATCTGACAGAATTTTGGATGGTTGAACCCGAAATGGCGTTTGCCGATATTTATGATGATATGGATTTAGCCGAAGAATTTATTGAATATATTGTAGGACAGGTTGTAGAGCACAACAGGTCGGATTTAGAAGTGTTGGAGCGAGATATCTCCAAACTTGAAAATATTAAACGTCCGTTCCCGAGAATATCTTATGATGAAGCTATAGAAATACTTCATAAAAAAGGAAATGATACTCCCTGGGGTGAAGATTTTGGCGGTGATGAAGAAACATTGATTTCGGAAGAATTTGATAAGCCTGTTATGATTCATCATTATCCGATGGCTGTAAAAGCATTTTATATGAAACAAGACGGAGATAAAGCCGCTTGTGTGGATGTTATTGCTCCTGAAGGATATGGCGAGATGATAGGCGGCGGACAAAGAGAAGATGACCTTGAAAAATTAAAGGCAAAAATTAATGAACAAGGTTTGAGTGAAGAAGTTTTTGACTGGTATTTGGATTTGAGAAGATACGGCTCTGTTCCGCATGCCGGATTTGGTTTGGGAGTAGAAAGAACTGTTGCCTGGATTTGTGGTTTACCTCATGTAAGAGAAACTATTCCATTCCCAAGACTAATGGACAGAATAAGACCTTAGTTTTATTAATATCTTGTTATATTGTACGCAAAATAATCATCATTAAATTTTGCGTACAATAGTTTTATAAAATCTATGATAAAGCCTGTTCAATCATTTCATAGTAGATTGGGAAAACATCGATATTCAAACTGTTTTCAGTGTTTAAAAACTTCTTTGCGAGTATACTTTCCGTAAGATATGCTTCTTTTTCCGATGCAGCTTTATAAGCACATAATTTTTTAACCTGTTTATATAAACTTCTCGGATTATTTTTATCGGGAAAATTTTCTGCCAAAGGATGATTTTCGGCAAAGTATTTTGCTATAACGTTATATCCTTTATTAAAATTTGAATTTACATATTTCCTAAATTCATTAACATTTTTAAATCCTGCGGCTTTAAGTACAGTTTGAGGTGTCACTTTTTGCTCTTTCGGTACAATAACAAAATTTGAGTTTTCATTGCTTTTTGGCATCATAAATTTTTGTATGACATTTGATTTTTTTAAAGAGGGTAAAAGAACTTCTTTTTGCATTTCACTGTCAAAAATACTTAAAAACATAGACTGCCCTATATAAGAAATGAGTTTAGCTTGATTATAATTTTCATTTGACAAATCATTTAATAAATCTGCTTCTTTTTTTGTTTGCCGGTAATGAGTATATTCGTGAGTTGTATTCATTACTGTTTCAATTAAATCTAATCCTTCAATATTGGTATCTTCAACCCTTGTATATAATATCCTGTCAAAAATTGTAAAATCAGGCTTTATATCATAAGAATAATAAGCATTATAAATATTTGATTCCGGCATAACCTGTTTTAGTTCAGAAACGGGTTTTACTTTTAAATCATCTGAATTTTGAGAAATTATATCTTGAATTGAATCTATTGTTAAATTTTGGTTTTTACCTTGTTCAATCAGTTGTTCTCCTAAAGAAACAGCTTGTTTTACATTATCATTCACAGCGCCAATCAAATAATTTTTGCCGCTGAAAGATACCGTATCTTTTTTTAAAGGTTGTTTTAATCCGATGTTGAGCTTTGGTTTTAAATTTATATTATTTGTAATATTATTATTTCTAATACCTGTATTGACGGTTAAAGAATATATTTTCATTACTTTCCCTTTTATATCCACTCTGTTGGACAAAAACGCTTAAAAAAATAATTTTGCTAACATATATTTATATGTTACATATCTTAAAAATTGGTTTTTGTTTTTTTCTCAATTATAATTAAAGAATGAGGATAATAGGAATAGATCCGGGACTGGCAATTGTCGGTTATGCGGTATTAGATAAAAATAATGAAGAAAATATACTTTTTGCGTCTGGGTCAATACAGACGGATAAGAGTAAGCCTGACTCAAAAAGACTTTATGAAATAGAATGTGATATGCAAACTATTATAGATAAATATAAACCCGATTGCGCAAGTATTGAAAAACTTTTTTATTTTAAAAATCAAAAAACAATTATTCCTGTAGCAGAAGCAAGAGGAGTAATAATGTCTGTATTAGAACGAAATTCAATACCGATTTTTGAATTTACACCTATCGAAGTTAAACAGGTTGTAACAGGCTATGGAAGAGCAACAAAAAATGAGGTTGCTAAAATTGTTGAAATGTCTGTAAAATATAAAAAACTTCCAAAACTTGATGATACTGTCGATTCTATTGCAATTGCACTTTGTTTCTCAAGAGGCGGAATCATAAGGGAAAAAATCAATGCTTGATAAAACTTTTATAAAAATAATATGTATCTGTTCTTTTATTACAGGCGCAATTTTGGGAATAATTCCTCTTATTCCCGTATTATTTTGGACTGCTTTTTTAATTGAAATGTTTCTTGTTGCTCCTTTTATGATTATTTATATGAATAGGCTTAAATTAATTGAAAATATAGATATGGGTAAATGTTTGTCTATCGGAGCAATATCAGGCGGAGTTTCTTTTTTGGGATTTTCGCTTGTATTTTTCCCGTTGGCATTTATTATTAATTTAATATTCAAAACCGATTCTTTTTTATGGATAAAAGTTCTTTTTAATAATTTTGGTTTTGTAATACCGATGATAATTTTTACCGCACTTTTAAGCTCGCTATTAAATATGTTTTCGGGCTTTTTAACAATGTATTTTTATGCGTATTTTGGAAAAACAAAATAAAGGAATATTATGGTATTTGAATCAAAAATAAAAACAATCGAGTGGATAGGTGAAGTTTCAAGAATAATCAATCAAACGGTATTACCTTATAAATTTGAAACGGTTGATATAAAAAATGTAGAAGAAATGTATTTTGCAATAAAGGATATGATAATAAGAGGGGCGCCGGCAATAGGTATTGCGGGTGCTCACGGTGTTACATTGGCAGCAATTGAAATAGCTAAAACAACCAAAGATAAAGATACATTTTTAAAGGAACTTAAAAAACAGGCAGATTATTTAAATTCTTCACGGCCTACTGCAGTTAATTTAAATTGGGCAATAACAAAACAGCTTGAAATTGCACAATCTGTTAAAGGAGATATTAAAGAAATTGTAGATATATTAAAAGAGAATGGGAAAAAACTCGAAAATGACGATATCGAAATAAATAAAAGACTCGGAGAATATGGAGCAGACGTTGTTCCAAAAGGAGCCGGAATTTTAACACACTGTAATGCCGGGGCACTTGCAACTGTAGGCTACGGAACAGCTCTCGGTGTTATAAGAAGTGCATTCGCAAAAGATTCCTCGATAAAAGTTTTTGCGGATGAAACCCGCCCCAGGCAGCAAGGCGCAAGGCTTACAACATGGGAACTTACTCAGGACGGTATTCCCGTAACACTTATTACAGACGGTATGTGTTCATATTTTATGTCAAAAGGTATGATTAATATGGTAATAACCGGGGCGGACAGAATTGCCGCTAACGGCGATACCGCAAATAAAATTGGGACTTATACAGTTGCAATTGCCGCGAAATATCATAATATTCCTTTTTATATAGCCGCCCCCCTGTCTACAATTGATATTTCTATTAAATCAGGAAGTGAAATACCGATAGAAGAGCGCTCATCGGAAGAGGTTACACATATTAACGGGAACTGGATTTGTTCAAAAGATGTTAATATTATAAATCCGGGTTTTGATGTAACACCAAATGAACTGATAACGGGTATTATAACAGAAAAAGGAATATTAAAGCCCGATTTTAAAATATCTATAGAAAAAGCTCTAAAAAATAATTGAAAAAAAAATATATTTAATATAATATAAACAATAATGATGCAAATGCCGGAGTGGCGAAATTGGTAGACGCATCAGACTCAAAATCTGACGCAGCTCACCCTGCGTGCCGGTTCGAGTCCGGCCTTCGGCAATTTAAACACCCGTGTAAAAGGGTGTTTTTTATTATATAGTTTTAAGAAAATATAATATTAATAGTGTTAACATCAAGTGCTTCAGTCAATATATAATCAGATAAAAAATTTGAAGTGTGCAAATTTTTGCACAAACTACAGACCAATAAAATCCTAAGCCCGATCTACCCAGGAATTTACGTTAAGCCCAATTAAAATAAGTTTAACAAAGCCGGTATTTTTTTACCGGCTTTATTGTTTTTAACCTTTGATAGCTTCATAACATTCTTCACAGATAGTTTCATAGCCTTCATGAAGTCCCAACGGACGGTACTTCCAGCAGCGTTCGCATTTTTCACCAAGCGCTTTTGTAACATATACCCTATAACCATCTTCTTCATATTCATTTAATGTATTTTCAGGTTTTTCATCTATAATAAATGCTTGAGAAGTTATAAATATGTTACATAACTCTTTTTCATATTTCTTTAAAAGTTCTGAACTATCCGAAACTATGTAAACTGCAGTTTCAAGAGAGCTACCTATTTTTTTATCGGCTCTTAGAGGTTCAATTGCCTTTGTAACTATTTCACGGACTTTAAGAATTTGAGTAAACTCTTCTTCTAATTCAGGATTATGCCATTCATTTTTAACTGATGGCCAATCTGAAAGAAGAATACTTTTTAAACCATTTCTTTGACATTCGGTAGTATTTTGCCAAATGTCTTCGGCCTGATGAGGCATAACAGGAACTAATATTCTTGTTAAAGCTTGTGATATTTCATATAAAACCGTTTGACATGCACGTCTTGAAAGTGATTTTTTTCCGCTTGTATATAATCTGTCTTTTACAATATCCAAATAGAAAGAACTCAAATCAACTGCCGCAAAGTTTTGCAGGTATTGAAAATATCTGTAAAATTCATAAGCTTCAAAAGCTTCCGTTACATTATTGATAAGTGAATTTAATTTATGGAGCGCAAATTTGTCTATTGCTTTTAAGTCTTCATATTTTACATAATCAGTTTTTGGGTCAAAATCATATAAATTACCCAGGAGGAATCTTGCAGTATTTCTTGTTTTCTTAAATATTTCAACGAGTTGTTTTATTATTGTATCACCGATTTTAACATCATTTCTGTAATCTATTGAAGCGGCCCAAAGTCTTAGAACATCAGTTCCATACACTTTTATAACTTCTTGCGGGAGAACAACATTTCCAAGTGATTTGCTCATTTTCCTGCCTTCACCGTCAAGAACAAAACCATGAGTTAAAACAGTCTTATAAGGAGCTTTACCTGTTGTTGCAACAGAAGTTAAAAGAGATGATTGGAACCAGCCTCTATGCTGGTCAGAACCTTCTAAATACATTTCAACCGGAAGAGAACCGAGTTCATCCTGTCTTTTCTGAACAACTGCTCTGTGTGTACAGCCAGAATCAAACCAAACATCCATAATATCAGATTCTTTTCTGAAATGGACACCGCCGCATTTCGGGCATTTGAACCCTTTCGGCAGTAATTCTTCAGTTGTACGGTTTACCCATGCATCAGAGCTTTCTTTTTCAAATATTTCTGCAACATTGTTAATTGTTTCATCCGTAACGATAACTTCGCCGCAGTCGTCACAGTAGAATACCGGAATAGGTACACCCCAGGCTCTTTGACGCGAAATGCACCAGTCTGAACGATTTTCTACCATATTTGATATTCTTGTTTCACCTGCAGCAGGAATCCATTGTACTTTTTTAATTTCGTCTAATGTTTGTTCTTTAAACATATCTACCTTAACAAACCATTGGTCGGTAGCTCTGTATATAACAGGATTTTTACATCTCCAACAGTGAGGATAACTATGGGTAATATCCTGTTTTGCAAGCAATGCTTTATTTGCTTCAAGTTTTTGTATAACAATTTCGTTACCTTTAAAATAAGGTATACCTTCAAGATCTTCGTCGTTAAATTTGTCGCTTTTACGCCAAATACCTTTTGAATCCAAAGGTGAAAGCGTTTCAATGCCGTATTTTTGGCATACTTCCCAGTCCTCAAGACCATGCCCCGGTGCCGTATGTACACATCCTGTACCTGCATCAAGCGTAACGTGATCGCCAAGAATTATTTTGCTTTCGCGGTTGTATAAAGGATGGAATACATTCAAGTTTTCCATTTCAGCACCTTTTAAAGTACCTATTACTTTTATATCAGTTTCTTCCCAATTTACATCTTTTAAGAAGGAACCTAAAAGTTCTGTTGCAACCGCATATCTGTCATTTTTATATTCAAAAATCGTATATTCAAGCCTGGCATTTAAACAAACCGCAAGATTTGAAGGAATTGTCCACGGGGTTGTTGTCCATATAACAACGTATAAATCTCTATCTGATTTTTCATTTATAAGATTATATACTTTATTTTTATCATTTTCATTAAACTTAAAGCGAACATAAATACTTGTTGATGTGTGGTCTAAATATTCAACTTCGGCTTCGGCAAGAGCGGTTTCACAAGAAGCACACCAATATACGGGTTTTAACCCTTTTTGAATGTAGCCTTTTTTGTACATTTCGCCGAAAACTCTGATTTGTTCAGCTTCAAAATCAGGCGCAATTGTAAGATAAGGATGTTCCCAATTGCCCCAAACGCCGAGTCTTTTAAAATTAGCCTCTTGACCTTTAAGGTTTTTAAGTGCAAATTCACGGCATTTTGCTCTTAATTCACCGGGAGTTACTGCTTGTCTGCCGCCTTTTATTGTTTTTACAACAGCATTTTCTATAGGCAGACCGTGAGCATCATATCCCGGAACGTATGGAGCGTAATAGCCTCTTTGTGATTTATATTTTATTATAATGTCTTTTAATATTTTGTTTAAAGCAGTACCGATATGGATTTTATCAGAACTTAAATAAGGAGGTCCATCGTGGAGAATAAACTTATTTGTTTTATCTCTCTGCTCAAGATTTTGTTCATAAATCTTATTATCTTCCCAAAATTTTTGAGTCAAAGGCTCTTTTTGTGCTGCATTTGCTCTCATCTCCAATGTAGTTTTTGGTAAATTTATACTGTCTTTATAATCCTTTTTTGTAGTTTCTGTCATAATATCCACCTTAAAAATCTCGTTATACACAATATTGTAATATAAAAAAATTTTTCAGTACATTTATTTCCTTGATATATTGGATACCAAATTATTGTATATGTGGCATATATAATTCAATTCCCGTCATCCTGAAAGCGGATTTTCCGTAGGCTGCAGCGAAGCGGAACGCCGAAGAGGCGAAAGGCAGGCGGAGCGTTTTTGCGTAGGGCGCCGTGGCACAAAGTGCCCCAGCCCGAATATGTGAGGACAAAAGTTTGCGGCAGCGATAGCGAAGCAAACACTTGTCCGAGAGGAAGCAAAAACAAGACAGCAGTAAAAATCGTAAGATTTTTACGAAATGGAACAGAATGCCTGAGCCTAGAGGGAAATCCAAGAAGCGGATTTCCCGTAGGCTGAAGCGAAGCGGAATGCCGAAGAGGCGAAAGGCAGGCGGAATGAAGAAAAAATCGTAAGATTTTTGCGAAAAGAAGCAGAATGCCTGAGCCGAGAGGGAAATCCAAGAAGCGGATTTCCCGCCCGCAGCGGCGGGTCTCTAACTAGCTTAACTTATTTTCAACCTTACTCAAGTTATTTTTATAGCAGCGGCAGGTTTTCTAACCGGCTTTGCCTAAAAATAGGTTGGATAATGTCAAAAACGAGTTAAGCAAGTTGGGAACCGGCTCTGCCGGTCAGGATCTTACCAATAGAGAAATCTCACCTGGATTTTGCAAGGTTTAATATTTATAGCCTCATGCCCGTTATTCCACACCGGTAAGAACCTGAAACAAGTTCAGGTTGACAAAGGAGAGGGTGCTTCTTGTTAACTGCTTAAAAGATAACACTTTAATCGTCATCCTGAGGAGCGAAGCGAGCTCAGGAT
>CALUTD010000028.1 GCA_944323625.1 Candidatus Gastranaerophilales bacterium | reverse complement strand
TCCGTATATATGTTACACAATTCATTGACAAAAAGAAAAAATCATACTGTCATTCTGAAAGTGCAGAAAAATTAATTTATCCATATCTGTTAATTTTTCGCACTGTTCAGAATCTTACCAACTGAGAACTATAAGTTAAGCAAGTTAGAAGCCGGCTCTGCATTAAAAATAAGTTGAGTAAAGTCGAAAATAGTTAATCTAATTAGAAACCGGCTCTGCCGGTTCAGAATCTTACCAATAGGGAATTACACAATGATTACATAAGATTTGATATTCATAGTTTCATATTATAACTTCAAAGGATAGTCATTTTTAATTTCCCAGCCGTCCATGTGGATTAAATATGTACAGGAACCGGCGCCAAATTTCGCGCAATTTTCTTTTATTCTTTCTCTATCCCATGTTGCACTACTATAAATACCTGTTAAATTAAAACCCGACGGATAAGTATTAAAATGAGGATACTTATTAAGATTTTCTATTTCATCATCTCCATTTTGACTGTGATCCCCACCCGTTAATATTGCAAAACGAAATATATCTCGACCTACTTGGTTTGGGCCTTTTTCGCCGTTAGTATCGTATAACATATCTTCAAGAAATTCATTTGCATAAAACATGGAACCATCATTTAAATATACAACGGGAACATTCTGACTCAAATCTTTATATTCAAATTCAACATTTTCATAGTAACTTACATTATCGCTTAATTTTTCAACTTTTGAATAATTTATGAATCTTAATATATATTGTTCTAATAGGTTGGTTTCATAGCTATCCTGATAAAAAACACCTGCAGGCCATTCATAAGTTTGAAGTCCGTTTTCAATTTCAGATAACCTTATTGCTTCCGACATAGTTGAATAAAATTTTTTCAATTTTGAAGCAGTTTCTGTTCTTTTATGATTTGCCATTACAACAGGCACGGTTATAGCCGCAATAATACCTATAACAACAAGAGTAATTAATACTTCAGCAAGTGTAAATGAAAGTTTTTTCAGAGAGAAAGAGTTTTTAAAAATTTGTCTGCTTTTACCCCCCCCCGTGGCAATTAATCAATTTATTCATAGTTTTTGCTCCTTGTTTAATTTATATTAGCATATATTCCCTATTTTTTGCAAATATAAACTTACGTATTTCTATAAGTAAGAACGATACTGAATTGCCTGTGCAATATGTGTTAATTGAATATTTTCCGATTCATCCAAGTCTGCAATTGTTCTTGAAAGTTTTAGCAGTCTATCATATGCCCTTGCGGACAGATTAAATTTTTTCACGGCGTTTTTAAGCATTAATAGGCTTTGTTCATCGGGTTTGCAGAATTTTTTTATTAACTTTGGTGTTAATTCTGAATTTGTATATATTCCAAGCCCCTTATATCTTTCAAGTTGAATATTTCTTGCTTTAACAACTCTTTGTCTTATTTTTTCGGAAGTTTCTGCAGGTTCAAGATTCTGTTCCATCAATTCATTAACTTTCAACCTTGGAACATCTATAACAATATCTATTCTATCAAGGAGAGGACCGGATAATTTTGAACGATATTGTTTTATTTGAAATTCACTGCAGGTGCATTTCTTTTCTGAATCTCCCAAATAACCGCAAGGACAAGGATTCATAGCTCCGAGAAGTATAAAATCAGACGGGAATTCCAGTCTGTTTTTTGCTCTTGCTATTACAATTTTTCCGTCTTCCAACGGCTGCCTTAAAACTTCAAGAACATTTCGCGGAAATTCAGTAAATTCATCCAAAAACAATACTCCGCGGTGTGCAAGTGTTATTTCGCCGGGTTTAGGATTTGTTCCTCCTCCTATAATCCCGACAGCAGAAGCAGTATGATGTACGCTTCTAAAGGGTCTATTTATTATTAAAGGTTTATTCGGGTCTACCATTGCGCTTATACTGTATATTTTAGTAAGTTCCAATGATTCTTCAAAAGTCAGAGGAGGCAGAATAGAAGGAAAACATTTTGCCAATAATGTTTTCCCTGACCCCGGCGGCCCTGACATTAATATATTATGTGCACCTGCTGCAGCTATTTCCATTGCTTTTTTAGCTTTTAATTGACCTTTAACATCTTTAAAATCGTATTTGTTTGCAATATTTTCTTCCTGCATATAATCATTTATATTTGAAACTGTAGGTTTTATTTTTTCATGTTCGGGTGAATTTTCATTAAAATGATTTACAATTTCAACAAGATTTTTTGCGCCGATAATTGTCAATCCTGAAATTATTGCCGCTTCTTTCGCATTATCAAAAGGAACTACAAGGGTTTTAATGCCATGTTCTTTAAGTCCTGCCGCAATAGGAAGAACTCCTGCCACGGATCTTATCGACCCATCGAGTGATAACTCACCTATAAATGCCGTATCTTTAAATTCTGTTTGTTCTAAAACTCCCATTTTAGCAAGTATACCAATTGCAATGGGCAAATCATAATAACTTCCCACTTTTTTTATATCGGCCGGTGCTAAATTCACAACTACTTTCTTATTTGGAAAATCATACCCGGAATTTTTTATTGCAGAGCGTACTCTTTCTTTTGCTTCGTTTATTGCCGTATCAGGCAGTCCGACTATTGATATTGAAGGAAGCGAATTATTTATATCTGCTTCTACAAATATTTTATATACATCAAGACCTATAACGCTTGCCGTTAAAATTTGTGATATCACTATTTAATTCCATAAATAATTTAATACAAAGTTTAGTATATCACTATAAAGAATCTACTGACAAGTATATAAAAAAACGCTAATTTATACTTTCATAAAGTGAAGAAGCTTCCTGAACGCTCACGTTATTTTGCGGAATTTTAACTATTTTTACTTTTATTTGAGTATCTGCCTGAACAATAGTAATAATATCTCCTTCTTTAAGCCGTTTTGCAGGTTTTGCAATTACTCCGTTTACGTAAATTCTTCCCTGATCCGACACTTTATTGGCAACTGTGCGGCGTTTTATAAGTCTTGATACTTTTAAAAATTTATCTAATCTCATATTAATATGATACTATAAATTAGCTTAGATAGTCTTTTAAATATTTAATATTGGTAACATTTCTGAGTTTTTTCAGAGCTATACTTTCAATTTGTCTTATTCTTTCTTTTGAAAAACCCATATCACGCCCGAGTTCTTCCAAAGTTTTTGGTTTTTTACCATCAAGGCCGAAGCGTTCTATTATTATTTTTCTTTCTTTTGGTGTTAATTGTTTCAATACTGAATTAATATGCATTTTTAACATAGAATTTTGAGTATTATGTTCAGGCGATTTATAATTATCATCAGATATATAATCTTCAAGAGAAAGATTTTCCGCTATAGGTGTATCTAAGCTTACAGGTTCAAGTTTCATTGTATTGATTACCGCTTCAATCTGTTTTTCGGGCATTTTTAGCTTAGTTGAAAGTTCTTCTACCGTCGGTTCATGGCCTAAAGTATATGATAAATCAAATATTGCTCTTTTAACCATTCTTATTTTATCCGTCATATGAACGGGAATCCTTATTACTTTTGAATTATTTGCAATAGCTCGTACTATAGTCTGCCTAATCCACCAGGTAGCATAGGTTGAAAACTTGAATCCTTTTGAATAATCAAATCTGTTAGCAGCTTTTATAAGCCCCAACGAGCCTTCCTGTACTAAATCCATAAATAAGACTCCCTGCCCCGTATACTTTTTGGCAATGCTTACAACGAGCCTTAAATTTGCCTGAATGAGCTTCTTTTTGGCATTGATTGATTTTTTCTCATCCCCTTCTAATATATCTTTCCCCAACTGCTGCTCTTCTGTTCGCTTTAACAATTTTGTTTTGCCTATATCTTTCAAATACATTTGTAATATATCATCTTTATAGACAATGTTATTAAAAGATACTATATCTTCTATTTCCTCTTCTTCTGTCAAATTTATATAATTTTCTTCAAGACAATAATCATCAACATACTGAATACTCATAATAAACCCTCTCGTCTGTGTTTCATTAAAAACATTGACGTGAAAATTTATTATGAGTTCCGATTGAATTAATTAAACTTAATTAATTACATTTTCTACATGATGCCTTCATTCTTTGGCATCACATAGTTTTATTTATCCATTAATTCAGAAAGTCGCATTTCTCTTTTTCTTTTAACTTTTGGTTGTACGGGAGATTGTTCCGGCACATATTCAAAAGCACATAAGCCTATGGGCATTTTTTCTTTTGTCTCAAGCATGAATATTTCTTTTAAAAAATTAATTATTGCGTCCATTTATTCCTTACCTCTCACAAACTCATTTCATATTATATAACTACTTTATACTCATTTTAGTTCATTTTTAACCTCCAATTATGCTATATTAAGTTATATTATGAATTATATCGAGATTAATTATGAAAACAACATGAAAATGTTAGCACTGGCTATAAAATATTGCAGTGAAAATTTTTCGCATGATGAAATTATAAACGAACTTAAAGGTGATGATGACTTAAAAAAACAACTGTGTCTTATAGAGCTTTCCCAAATTAATACACAACAAGAGGCAGATATTCTTGTTTTTAATTTGACAGGTCATTCGGGGCCTGTTAGAGAAACAACTTCTTATAAGATTTTAGAATTAATTAGTTCTCCAAAATATAACAAATTTTTTCAATCCGATAACATTTCAAATACCTTTGTAAAATCAATAACGGATATAAATCCTTCCGTATCAAGAAATGCGGTAGAAATAATAAAATATGTTAAAAACAGCCAATATTTATATGAAAATATTTTAAAAGAAATCAATAAAACCCTTTCAAATATTGATATCGACTGTAAAAATCGTTCTTATGTTCAAAATAAAAAGAATTTTAATCTTTATTGGAATCTTGAAGCTTTAATATGTATAGCTGAAAATATAAATTCTGATGAGCAATTATTTGAAATTATACAAAAAATATCCCTGTCAAATGATTATACAATCAGAGAAAAAGCCGCAAAAGCTGCTTCAATATTCTCCAAAACAAACCCAAAATATAATGAAATATTATCAGTTCTTCAAAATGATGAAAATATATATGTTAGAAAATATACGAAGAAATAATGCAATTATTGTGAAATATGAGGAAAAATGTTAAACTGCAATATAAAGTTTATGAAGGGAGTATATTTTGACAAAAGTATTCGCTTTTGATATGGGTAAAGCCAGTATAGGCTATTGTGTAAGAGAAGATAATGAAATAAAAGATATAGGGTCTTTGATTATTGAAAAAGATCACTCTTCAATCACCGATAACCGCAATAGAAGAAGGATAAGTAAAACACTTGATTCACACAAAAAAAGAGAACAGTGGTTTTATGATTTATGGAAGAGATGTAACCTTACTCCTTTAGAACATATTTTAAACTAAGAGAAAATCAAAACAGTCTTGCTCTCTTGTATAATCCTCTCTTTATTATAACATATTTTAAATTGACTTTGGTAAGTAGTATATATAAATCTAACCTGTCAGGCAATTAAAATATTTAATATGTTTATTTAAATTTAAATTATAAGTTGAATTTAGATAGGGTTATTATGAATTTCATGACTTCGGTATTTAATAAAGACAGTGAAATACTTCAAAATGTACTTATTAATATTGCCAAATATTCTACGGGTGATTTAATTATAACAGACGATAAATTTAATATTGTTTATCATAATCTTAAAACTGTTGATAAGGGCAAAAAGCTCACTTTATATGATATTACTTCTAATTTTTTAAATAATAATATAAGAATAAATATAGAAAATTTTAGAAATTCACAAAAAAATCATCTGTTTTTAAAACTAATTTTCAATGATAATAATATTCAAAATATACCCATGGAAGTTCATATATGCAAAATCAGAAACAAACGTAATAAAGTAACAGGGTATTATGTTATATTACAAGATATTACTCAAGAAATAACCAATAAAATACAAAAAGAAACCTTTATTGATATATTATCCCATGACTTAAAAACTCCGATAAGAGCTAATATTCAAATACTGGAGCTTATATTAAACAATAAATTCGGAAAGCTTGATAGTAATATCAAATCTATTTTGGATGAAGTTTTAAATTCTTGCAGATTTATGAATTATATGACCGATAATCTTTTAATTAAATATAAAAACGAATTTAACATGTATGAGCTTCAGAAACAAAACTATTCGATTGTAAAACTCATAAAAGAACGCTGCGAAAAATTAATGAATCTTTTGGACAGAAAAAAACAAACTATAGAGCTTATAGTTAAAGGAAATGTCAAAGATATTGAAATAGATGTCAATGAAATAGGCAAAGTAGTAAACAGTCTTATTATAAATGCCTCAGAGCAAAGCAGCGTTAATTCAAAAATAGTTATAAAAATTGAAAATAATAAAGACAATATTGATGTATCTTTTACTGATTACGGACATGGTGAATCTTTAGGAAAATTAAACGATATTTTTGAAGAATATGTCGCTTGTTCAAATAAATTCAGAAGAGTCGGTTTCAGTTTAGAACTTTATAATTGCAGAAAGATTGTAGAAGCACATAACGGAATAATATCTGCGAAAAATGCACAACATAACGGTACTGAAATAACTTTTTCTCTGCCTTTAAAATAATAAGTTTTTAACAAATTATAATAGAATTAACCAAAGGAGCCCAAATATTTCATTAGACAAGAATATCCCGTTCCGGTTACAGAACAATCACTTTCTACACTTTCAGCTGCATCTTTGTATATAGAAATAAAATTTTTCATTAAATACTATAACAAATAATTATTTTCTAAGTATGTTTTGCACTTTTTGTTAGTTTTTTATTTTATTTACAAAAAACATAGAATATATGATACTATAAATAAAGAAAAGGAGAATACTTATGAATATATTAAATAATCGCCACGCGGGGGGGGGGGATAAACTGGTTAAAATATGGGGACTCTTTCTTAAAGAAGAAGTCTTCTTTTACATTGGCTGAAGTGTTAATTACTCTTGTTGTTATTGGTATTATAGCTGCTATAACTGTTCCTGTTATAATGGCAAGTCATAAAAAAGTTGAAACGGCTGCAAAATTAAAAAAGTTTTATTCAACTCTTTCAAATGCTGTAAAACTTTCTGAAATAGAAACTGGTAACAGATCCTATGAATGGGAATATAATACCTGTGCTGATTATGATGCAATGAAAACATATTACTATACTTATCTTCTTAACAATATAAGTTATATAAATATTGTTAAAATGTCTGATAATGAGCCATATTACAATCAAATAGATTATAAATATAAAGATTTAATTATGAATTCTCCTATTGTATATTTAAATGATGGTTCTTTATTTTTTGGTGCTGAGTGCCCTATGGAAATAACATATGACGTTAATGGAGAAAAGGGACCAAATAAAATGGGTAGGGATATATTTCAATTCAACATATTTACAGATATATATGAAGATGGTTATGAAAATATTGTAGAAAAAATTCCACATGTTAATACCTATGTAAGTGGAACCAGTACTGACGGATTTTATCCAAATAACTATAAGAATTATCAAAAAAGGAACTATGTTTTAGAAACATGCAAAGAGTCTGGTTTTTGGTGTTCGCATTTATTGGAAATTGATGGTTGGGAATTTAAGGATGATTATCCTTATAAATTATAATATGAATTTATGCAATAAGATTAAGTTTTAAACCTGCTTGAGAATTTTGATCATTTGATTGTTCATTTTTTGACTCAATATTTTTAGCTTCAGCTCGTATTGTTCTTGCTTCCGATGCTACTTTATAATCTTGATTCGAAGGATCTGATGGTGCCATAGCGGATTTTATTACTGTATCTGCTTGTTTTATTGTTTCTTCAGGATTTTCTTTATTCAATGCCGGCATTTTAATATTAACATGTCCGCCTATCGGAATACCCTGATAGTTCTTTTCTATTACAATCGGACCGCCGAGAGAACCTGCCGCACTTTTATGTGCTTGTTCGTGTGCATAAATTTCATTATATTGCTCTTTTATGGCTTCATCTTGTGCTCGATTTTGTTGTTTTTGTTGTGCTCTTTGATAATAAAGACTGTTTGAAACCCCTATTGAATTTATCATAACGATGCCACCCCTTTTCACCGTTATTATATCATGTTTTTATTGATTTTTCACTATTTTGTTACAAAATATTTCTATTTTAAAAAAACAATTATTAAAATTTAATGCATTCTAGAAAATACTTCAACGGAAATTGAATCTGTAGTATTAGCAAGAAAATAAGCACTTGAGGCAATCATTGCAGCATTATCCGTGCAGTATTTTATTTCAGGGGCGTATATTTTAAATCCTTGATTTTGAAGTTCAAAAAATTTTCTTCTTATTTCGGAGTTTGCCGCCACACCGCCTGCCAGGGCAATTGTTTTTGCGTTTATGTTATCTGCAGCTTTTTTTGTTTTCTTAAACAATGTTGATGTTACATTCTCTTGAAAGCTTGCTGCAATATCTGCTTTAGGCAGCTCAGTATATTCTTTTTTCAGTTTTTGTATTAATTGGAGTGAAGCTGTTTTTAGTCCCGAGAAACTGAAATCGTATTCATTTTTCAATTTTGCTTCCGGAAGTTTAAAGGCAAAAGGATTACCTGTTTGAGCAAGCTTATCCAGGTTAACACCTCCCGGATATGGCAGTCCTATTAGTCTTGCAACTTTATCGTAGGCTTCTCCTATTGCGTCATCAATAGTTTCACCGATAATAGTTTGTTCGGAATAACTTTTTACTTCTATTATTTGAGTATGGCCTCCACTTATTAGCAGAGCTACAAATGGCGGTTTTAAATCGGTATTTAAATAATTTGCACATACATGTGCATTTAAATGGTTGACTCCGATAAAAGGTTTGTCATAAGCAAGTGCAAGTGATTTACCCGCGTTTAATCCTACAAGAAGTGAGCCGACAAGCCCGGGGCCGACTGTTGCAGCAAATGCCGTAATCTCTTCACCTTTTATGTTTGCCTGTTCAAAAGCTTGTGATATTACAAGATTTATTGCTTCTAAGTGTTCTCGTGCCGCAACTTCAGGAACTACTCCGCCAAATTCAATATGTGTTTTAATTTGAGAAGCTACTACGTTCGCCAGTACTTCTCTGCCGTTTTTTACAATTGCAGCTGCCGTTTCATCACAGCTTGATTCAAGTGCGAATATTATGTTATCTTGTTCGCTGTCAGGCCCTATTAAAACAGATTTATCCGTAATTATTGTTTTAAATTCTTTAACAGGCATAAATTCTCCAATCTTTTGCGGCAATGTTAAATATTAATAAAAAATTTTGGCTTTTTATTAGTTTTATAATATCATTTAAATATAAAGAAGGAAATCAAATATGTCAAAACCTATGGATATTACAAAAAAAATATTAGCAGACCATGCCGGACTTAAAGAAGTTGAAGCCGGTCAATTAATCAGTGCAAAAGTGGATATTACTCTTGCTAATGATATTACGGGACCTGTTGCTATTAATGAGTTCAAAAAAATCGGCGTTGATAAAGTTTTTGACAGAGATAGAGTTGTTTTTGTTCCTGATCATTTTGTTCCAAATCGTGATATAAAATCAGCTCAGCAAGTAAAACAAGTAAGAGAATTTGCTCGTGAACATGGACTTAAGCATTTTTTTGAAGTAGGAAGAATGGGTATAGAACATGCTCTTTTGCCTGATAACGGAATTGTCACTGCAGGTGATATAGTTATAGGTGCAGATTCACATACTTGTACATACGGAGCTCTCGGAGCATTCTCAACAGGTATGGGCTCGACTGACATAGCTTGTGCCATGGCTTCAGGGGAAACGTGGCTAAAAGTTCCTTCTGCAATAAAAGTTGAATTCAACGGAAAACTTAACAAATGGGTTACTGCTAAAGATTTAATTTTGTACCTAATCGGTGATATAGGAGTAGATGGCGCTTTATATAAAACTCTTGAAATCGGCGGGTCAACAATTCGTGAATTACCTATGGACGGCAGATTTACTATCTGCAATATGGCAATTGAGGCTGGCGCTAAAAATGGTATTATTGAGCCGGATGATATTACAAGAAAATATCTTGAAAATAGAAGCATAAGACCATATAAATTCTATTCAAGTGATAAAGATGCGGAATATGAAAAAATAATTGTTTATAATACGGAAGAAATTGAGCCTGTAGTTGCATTCCCTCATCTTCCGGGGAATACAAAACCTGTATCTCAAGCAGGAAATATAAAGATAGATCAGGCGGTAATCGGAAGCTGCACAAACGGCAGGTTATCCGATATTAAAGCTGCTGCGGAAGTATTAAAGGGAAGAAAAGTTCACAAAGATGTCAGATTAATAGTATTCCCCGCAACGCAGCAAATATATTTGGAGGCTATAAGAGCAGGATATATAGAAACAATAATTGAAGCAGGAGGTGCTGTTTCAACTCCTACATGCGGTCCTTGTTTAGGTGGACATGCCGGAATACTTGCAGCCGGAGAGCGTGCAATTTCGACAACAAACAGAAATTTTGTAGGCAGAATGGGACATGTAGAAAGCGAGGTCTATTTGTCATCTCCTTATGTTGCTGCAGCAAGTGCTGTAGAAGGTAGAATTGTTTCTCCTGCAATTCTATAAGCCTAGATATTTTATAAGGCACGAATAGCCACGACCTTTTGAAGAGCATTCTGTTTCTACTTCATCCAAGGCTTCACTGTATGCCGGTTTAAGACCATTATCGGTAAAAACTGCTACAAATATGTCTTTTCCTATTGTATTAGGACCTTTGTCGCCGTTTATATCAAAATAAATAGAAATTCCTTTATTTGTTTTACAGTTGACTTTTAAAAGATCGCAAAAACTATATAGTGCAGAATTAACTTCAATAAATGTTCCATCATTTAATACAGCTGTAACTACTTTAGTTCCAATTCCTATGCCTTTTCGGCTGTTTGGATTATATGAACCGTTTAGATATTTTACTTGTTCTTGTGCCCAACAACCTTCTTCATCATAACAAATTTTTGTTGTGGCTATATAGGGTTTTAGATATTCGTTAAACCAACTATTGACTGTTTCTTGACTGTCTTTTATATCTTCTTCAAAAATTAAATCACCGTTATTAATTTTAACGTATGTCATTGCATTTGCAAGTGTTGAATATGTTTTTCTTATTTTAGAAATTCTTGATTTCTCCTGATAATTTGCAATAATTACCGGTATAGTTATAGCTGCAATAATACCAATAATAGCAAGTGTTATTAATACTTCAGAAAGAGTAAAGGATTTTTTATCTAAAAATACCCCCCCCCCGTAGTGAATTTCTTTTTATTAATCATTTATCTCCTCCTTTTTATATAAATTATATTTTATTATAATAACTTTTTTATGCTATATCAAGTATTAAAATAAAAAATATTATATACAAAAAAAGTTCAAATAAAAATTTCTCATTTATTCGAACTTCTTTTTTATTAATTAATTATTTATTTATTTTTTTTGATTAAAAGCTTCATCAAGTTCTTCTTTAACTTCCTTGACGTCATCTGAATTTAATTGTTGTGTTCCGTTTTGAGTTTTTGTTAATAATTCATTGTATAGTTCTTTTAAATCATCACTCTGACGTTCTACGTTCCCCGAATTCCAACAGTTTTGGCAGGTAGCTTTTCCTTCTTTATCAAGTGTATACCAGCTTCCTGAATCCAATGAATCTTTTTTAGGCAATGTAAGTTTAAAAGCACTATTAGTGTTGTCGAATTTCACCTCTGCCGATACTGACTGCTTATTTTCACAGTTACAGCCATCGCATTTACATGCCTTAACGGGTTGTTCAATAACCGGTTGTTGAATAACAGGTTTTACGCCTGTATTTGTGTTAACCGGACTAATGTTGTTTACTTGCATTACATATCCCTCCTCTTTATATTAAAATAATATCATAAACAAATATATTTGTTTTACAATAGATACCCGGTTCTTTGGCAGCCTTAGTACATTTATTTATTATAATATGCCATCATCTTTTTTAATTCGTCCGTCATTTTAGAAGGAAGTGCCGGACAATATCCGGGACGTGAAGGATTATAAGAGTTTATCACGCCTTTGAAGTGTTCAGGATTTAAATTAATAGCTTCTAATTTCTTTAATACTTCTTCTCCTGATTCCGATTCACATATTATATTTCTGCCTATATATTTAACAGAACTTGCATCTTCCAAAGGCCCAAAAATTGGAATTATCAAATCTTTACCTATTGATTCAACTTCGCCTAGGCTTTTTAAAGAAGATCCGGTTAAATCACAATTTCTTTCAATGCGTTTTACATCTTTTAAAAGTTTTTCTTCATCTATACCGGCAGTTTTAAAAGAATATGTTTTGAAAGGCCAGTAATACTCGCTCAAAACTTTTGAACCGTCTTTTGTGTATGCAACTTCAAAACCCAATTTTTTGAATATTTCATCGGGAGTTTTATTTTTACAGCTTTCGCGAAATTCAACTAAATCTTCTTTTGTTAAAATCCTCGGACTGTTATAGTAATATCTTTTGGCCGATTCTATATATCCTTGCATATCTTTATCAGCTTTTTTAGGATGTAATGAGGCAATATAAGCATCATGTTCTTTGCCCAATTTTTGCAATGATTTACTGTTTAATGCCTGCTTAATAATATGCTGTTTATCAATTCCCGGAAAAATTAATGACATACTTTACCTTCTTTTCTTTCTATTATAATTAGATTAAGACTTGTAAATAAAAAAATTGACAGAAAAAAGTTCTTATCAAAAAGAATTGTAATATTTTTTTACAAGATTTTTACAAATAAAAACTTGTTTTTGATTTAAAATTTGTATAGAGAAAAAAGGGGATTTATGCAAGAATATAAACACTATCCTGTAATGGCAAAAGAAGCTACGGAGGCACTAAATTGCCAAAGCGGCTTGCTCTATATTGATGCCACACTGGGCGGCGGTGGCTATAGCAGGCTTATCCTTGAAAAAATCTCACCAAACGGCCGGCTTATTTCTTTTGATGTCGATATTGATGCCGTAAATGCTTCAAGAGAATATCTGAAAGATTACGAAAATTTAACGATTGTTAATGATTCTTATACTAATATTAAGAAATATTTACAAGCAAATAATATAAATGAAATAACGGGCGGAGTTGTATTTGACCTTGGCGCTTCAATTCCCCAGTTAACCTCAAAAGAGAGGGGTTTCAGCTTCTTGAGTGATTCAAAATTGGACATGCGGTTTAACCGGTTCGGCGATTTCTCTGCTTATGATGTAGTTAATGATTATAAAGAAGAGGAACTTGTCCGTATATTCAGTGAATACGGGGAAGAACGGTTTTCAAAGAGGATTGCTAAAAAAATAATCGAAAAAAGAAGAATAAAAAAAATCGAAACTACGAAAGAGCTTGTAGATATTATATTTGAGGCAACTCCAAGAATAAAATCAAAAATCCATCCCGCGACAAGAGTTTTTCAAGCAATAAGAATAGAAGTAAATCATGAACTTGACAATATAAAAAATACATTAAATGATGTGCTTACATTATTGGCAAATAATGCTATACTATCTATAGTAACTTTCCATTCTTTGGAGGACAGAATAGTTAAACAATTTTTTAAACACTATTCTAAAGAATGGGTTGGGGAACAGAACGTGTTTGATTATAATGCTCCTTTGCTTGAATTGGTAAACAAAAAACCAATTACGGCAAGCGAAGAAGAGGTTAGAATTAATCCGCCGTCAAGGTCGGCAAAACTCAGAGTAGCAAAAAGAATAAACAAATAATCATTCAGGAGAGACATCGTTGGGCAGAAGTTCAATAAGATATATTGAAAGTACTTATATATATACGCAAAATTCCGTGCAGACTGCGCCTGTAACCAGCCCTGTTATTTATGCTCCGTTCCCTAAATATTCACATAAAAAATCAGCTTGTGAAAAAATTAACAAATTTTTAAATATTGTACTTTTATGTTTTGTTGTTCTTTCTTTGGTTAGTTATTATTTGGTTTCTGAACGTGAAAAAACAATGAATATTTTAGGCAGAGAAATTGTTGCACTTGCTAATGAAAATATTGAACTACAAAATAAATTGGACAATTTAAATTCATTTAAAAAAATTGACTCAGTTATATACAACAATACTTCTTTAGATACAGCAAGAAAAGTTATGGAAATTCCTGCCGTAGCAATGAATTCAGATGTTAAACTTCAGGATATCCCTGTTAATTATAATTGGTCTATGGGATATTAATTTCTATAATCTGTAATAATCTGTAAATACATTTTTAAATTGCATAACAATGAATTCTTTTCTTACAGAAAGTATTTTATCCGCCTTACTAAATTCAAATAATGATTTCTTATAATATTGTGAACATTTATCTAAAAATATTTTTATATTTTGAATATCTGTTTCTAATTCAGTTAAATTTTCCATAATTCACTACACAAAACTGCTACTTCTTATATAAAAAAGATTAACAGCGGAAAATTCCAAAATAATAAAAAATCTTTACAAAATTTAATCCAGTATCGCACGCACTTCTTGGTTACCGGCTGCGGGAGCGGGAGTGAACTGTCCCCCAAAAAGTGGACACCAAAAATTCGCGAGTATGGTATATAAAAAGAGAGGGTACAAAAATGGAAAA
>CALUTD010000027.1 GCA_944323625.1 Candidatus Gastranaerophilales bacterium | reverse complement strand
GTGAGCACTGTCTGAGTGTCTGTTAAGACACGAGTTTGCGAACCTTTACCGAACTTTAGAGGTAATCTGTCCGAAGCTTTAGGACTGTAATTTTATTTTTTATTTTTTTATTTATTAAATTAAAGAATATAAGAACCAAATAACAACAAACCTGCAATTGCACTTACACTTATAATAAATAAAACAACTCCCGCAGAAATATCTTTTGCCATTTCTACAAGTTTTGAATAATTATTTTTATATACTGCATCAAGTGTGAATTCTATAACAGAGTTGAACAATTCACATATTAAAACCAACGAACATATAATAATTACCAGCACTAAATCAGTTAAAGAAAATTTTAAAAACAAAGCAGCTATTATAACAATACAAGATATAATAATTTCAATAACAAAATTTCTTTGGGATGAAAATGCAAGTTTTAAGCCTCTTATTGCGTGGAATATACTTTCCGCTATACTTGTTGATTTAAATTTTGTCATAGAACCTGCGCCTTAGTTTTATTCTGTGTTTGAACCATAAAATTATAATCTTCTTCTGTTTGATGGTCAAACCCCAGTAAATGCAATATTCCATGAGAAATTATAAAATATAATTCCTCATTAAAAGAAATATTATTTTCTTTAGACTGTTCAATAATCTTATCCAGTGAAATAATCATTTCTCCAAGATTTATATCGTTATCTATTATAAATTTTTCACCGGAAGGAGAATCTGCAAAAATTGCAAAAGTTATAACATCGGTCGGACAATCTTTATTTCTGTATTGTTTGTTTATTCTATGTATATCCTCATTATTAGTAAGAACAATATCAAAACTTATTGAATCATATTTAAATGAGTTTAAGCAGGATTTATTTATAATACTTTCATCCTGAAAAATAAATTTAGTTATTTTAATCGTATCATTATAAATTTTTACTTCGTCTATATCAAAGTTCGAATATGTATTTTCTATAAAAATATTAAAGTTTGTCATTATTCTCCTGTTTAAAAGCGCCTTTTGCCTGCATATCTTCTATAGTTTCCTGATATTTGATTCTTTTATGAAATACGGAGCGCAAAACTCTAGAAAGAGTTGCCGCAATTACTTTTAAATCCTTTAATGTAAGCGGGCTTTCAGATAATTGATTATCATTCAATCTGTCTTGAATAATTTTATTAATCAGGGTATCAATTTCTTCTTGAGTATGGTCTTTCAAAGTCCTTGAAGCAGATTCAACCGCATCCGCTATCATTAAAATAGCTGTTTCCTTAGTTTGAGGTTTTGGGCCTGTATATCTGAATTGCTCTTCTTTCACATTTTCCGCACCTTCTTGTGCTACCGCCTGATTATAAAAATAACTTGCAAGAGAATCACCATGGTGCTGTACCATAAAATCCTGTATTATTTCGGGAATGTGGTATTCTTTTGCATAGCATATTCCATCTTTTGTGTGAGAAGTAATAATCATTTTACTTGAACTTGGAGGAAGTTTTTCATGCGGATTTTCAATTCCTGAATATGTTTGGTTTTCAACAAAGAATAGAGGTCTTTTCATTTTGCCGACATCATGATATAAAGCCCCGACTCTTGCAAGAATAGGATTAGCCCCTATTGCTTCCGCCGCAGATTCTGCCAGGTTTGATACTCTTAAACTATGTTCAAATGTACCCGGAGCTGCCTCATGTAATTTCTTTAACAATGGCTGGTTATAATCCCCCAGTTCCGCCAATCCAAACATAGTTATTACTTTATAAACATTTTCCAGTATCGGAATCATTCCAAGTGCCAATATCCCTGAGAAAAATCCGTTTAAAACTCCTGCGCCTATATCCTGTATAAGTTTTGCAAATCTTAAATCATAATATACGCACAATATAATTAATGCCATTGCTATTGAAGTGTAGACACCTACTTTTATTAAATCAAATCTTCTTGAATATTTTATTGTAGTCATACCGATAGATGAAACGGCAACCGATACTATAAATACAGACATTGCAAGCGCCGAAAACTGAAGCGATAAAGTTGTTATAGTTAATAATGTTACCGTAATAAAAAATGATGTTCTGGGATTTAAAAATACGGATAATATTATAGAGAAAAATGGGAACGGAAGTAAAAATACAGACCAGGTTGACGGCAGCAATATTGATAATAAGGCCATAAATATTGATAATGACGCTATGATAAAAATATATCTTCTGTTTAAAAATCTAGGTTCAAAAAACTTAAGGTAAAAATATACAGACAATATACCTATACAAACCAAACAAAAAATACCCGCCATTCCAAGGTAATTAATCCTTAATATGTTATAACCCGCTTGGCTTAAAGCTTCTTTTTTTACCTGAGTAATAGGTTCGCCTTCATTTACTATTGTATCTCCTTTATTAAATTTAACCATAATTGGAGAAATCATATCTCTTGCATTCTTTTTTGCAAGCGCCGTTGCCTCTTCGTCCAGTATCATATTAGGAACTATTACCTGTTCCATTAATGCTGTTATTACTTTTAACTGATTAGTTGTAATTTTAGGAGAAACGTTTCTTTTTACAATATTTTCAAGTGCTTTTTCTTCTAAATCTTTTTCTGTTATACCTTCTGATAATATTAACGGAAGTGCCGTCTGTGCAGCAGTGAAAAC
Source organism: Candidatus Gastranaerophilales bacterium (assembly GCA_944323625.1). GTDB lineage: Bacteria > Cyanobacteriota > Vampirovibrionia > Gastranaerophilales > Gastranaerophilaceae > Avigastranaerophilus. The sequence goes on along the minus strand of CALUTD010000027.1, from coordinate 15,221 downwards.
TTCATTTACTACTTCATCTGAAGCATTAATAAAATAGGAAACAACAAATGGTTTTATATACGAATCCGCAATATCAAACAAAAATTCGAGATTTTTTTGTTTTTCTTTTCGGCTCATACTTGAATCACTTCTAAAAGTTTTAATTTCTTCAATTAACTCTTTTAAATTATTACCGATATAAACTTCGTCAACCGGAGAATATATAGGATTTACCTTTTGTGATACTTCTCTTTTTCTTTTTTCCGTTTTTATGCTGTCCACAACTATTATATCTTTAGGCGCCGTAACTTTTACCTTACTTGTATTATCATTTCCCACTATATTTTGTATAAAGAAATATTTTGATACAAGTATTCCTGTAAATACAACTGCAAACAATAAAACTAACGTTATATTCATTATAACTTTTGGGGATTTTAATCCGCCAAAATGCCTGTTTATAAATTTTTTCATTTTACAAAACCATATTTGTCCTCTTATCCAATAATTTTACATCAATTCACTTATTTTGCAAATTTAAAAAAAACAATTTGAACTTTTGATAGGTAAATTATATAATTGTTACTATGGGATTTTGTGAATATATTATATGAAAATAAATACTAATTTTATAAAACTATTATTCAAAATATTTATAATAATTTCTATACTTGAATGTATATATCTTTTTGTACTGCCATTATCTCTAAACAAATTAACAGAAAAAGGATATATAAATAAACTGGTTTCATCTCAAACAAATGCTCAAATTTCAATAATTGAGCCAAAATTTAAAACTCATATTTTACCATATCTTACTTTTTCAACTAAAAATGTTCAGTTGAAAGATAATGAAAATATTATTTTAGAAGCTTCAAATGCCGATATTAAAGTTTCAATATTGCCTATTTTATTTAAAAAATTAATATTTCAAAACATAAATGCAGACTATATAAATATTAACCTTGAAAGAGATAAAGAAGGTATTTTTAATTTTCAAAAACTGTTTAAACAAAAAGAAAAACAATCGTTTAAAGTTTCTTATAAAAAATTAAAAACAAAAGTTAATAATTACAATATCACTGTTAAAGACAGCAATTTAGATAAACAATTTAACATAACAGGAAGTCCTTTTGTTTTAAAAACTAAAAAGAAAATAACATATATAAATACAAAAGGAGAACTTAATCAGGATAATTTCGTAAGTCCGTTTGAAGTTAACTTGGAGTACAAATATCCTGTTAACTTTAAAAAAATTGATAAAAATATTGCAAAAGGCGAATGTTTCTTATATAGAATTGACTTAAGTCTTATAAAGCCTTATCTTCAAAAATTTATAGATGAAAAGATTTCTGAATTTGAAGGTTTTGCAGAGTATATCCAAATTTCCGCTTCAAACAACAATATAATACTAAATACAAGTTTTAAGGACTTAAAATTTAATAAAACAAATTGGAAAAATAAAATTTATGCACCCGGAAATAATAAAGTAGATGCTAATATTGAACTCGATTCAAACTTTGTTAAAATAAATTCTTTTAACTATAAAGCGGAAAATATAAACATAAAAGCAGACGGAACAATTAAAACCTCAGACAAGCCGGAAATAGATATAAACGGAACTGTTAAAGACTCAAAAGCTGAAAATATAGCCTCTGTTTTGCCTCCAACTTTAGTACCTCAATATATGACAATAGAAAAAGTAAAAACATACGGAGTTTATGGTGATTTAGAAGCAAAAATTCATGCAAAAGGTAAAATTCCGCAGCCTGATATTACAGGCTATGTTAAGGGAAGAAATGTTCATGTTTTGGATAAATCTTTACACAAAAAACATAAAGGAACTGTTGATATAACCTTCGATAAAAGAATATTAAACATGAATATACTCGTTGAAATGGCAAATAATCAAAAAGCTGAAATTAACGGCTATGTTTATATGTTCAGAGACGGAATAAACAATGTAAAAGTAAAAACAACCAATAATGTAGATTTTCCGCTGGCACAAAAAATCGTTGTTCCGGTAAGTAAAGTATTTAATTTCCAGCTTGGTCCCATACCCGATATGAATATAACTTCAGGAAAAGGGATAATTGATATAAATATTCAAGGGTCATTAGATTTCATAAATCTTGACGGTTTTGCGAAATTTGACAGGGCAAAACTTACTTATAACGGATTATACGGTGAAGTATATGACGGTAAAGGCAGACTCGATTTCAAAGGAGATGTTGTTTCGTTTAAATCGGAAAAAGCTTTTGTAAAAAATAACCCGCTTTCCGTTTACGGTAAAGTAAAAATAAATGATAATCTTGACTTTAATATTTTCTCCGAAAAAGCTGAAGCAAAAGATTTAATTGAAATAATCAATAAAAGTAAACTTTTAAAAGACGTAAAAGACGGAATAGCCGTAATAAATGATGCTTCGGGATTCTGCGAATTATTTGTAAATATAAAATCTAAAATAGTTCCGGTGCCGTTCGGGCAACCGCCGTTGCCGCCTGAGGAAGCTTTTTATGATATGAAAGTTAAAGGTTATTTAAACCTTCTTGACAATACTGTTTATATTGAAGGTTTTAGAACTCCTATTGAAAATATTTACGGCAGGACAGAATTTACTGAAACTGTTGTTGACTTAATAGATATAAACGGTATATCGGGTACTTCGCCGTTAAAAATTGACGGTAAAATTATAACGGATATTAAAACAAAAGTACCGGATGTTGATATAACAATTACAAGCGAATCCGTAAATCTAAAAGATACAATTAAATTTTTGACTCAATCATATCTTTACCCTGAAAATTATCCCGATTTATCCATATTGTATAATATCGGTTCTAAACATGACTTATATTTTAAATATAAAGCAAAATCTATTGATTTTATTACTGATAATGCATATGCTGTTATGAATTTTATAAAAGATGATGAAACAAAAAGTGATTTAAAAGCTGAATCGGGTAAAGTTGTTCTTGATAAATCAACGGTAAAAGTTGAAAATGTTAAGGCAGATTATAATGATTCAAGTTTTCATATTTCAGGCAATGTTGAAAAGGTTGATACTTTAAATCCTATATATAATTTATCATTAAAATCAGAAGGGTTTAATCTCGAAAACCTTAACAATACTGATAATCTTGAAATTATACCGGACAATATAAAAAATATCTTCAATCAATTTAAAAACTATAAAGGACTTGCAGATATTGAAGTAAGTCTTGTAAAAAATATCCCGGAAGGTAAAATACAATTTTATAACCCGCAGATGGAATATGTACAAAGCTCTCTGCCTTTAAAATTTGATAATTTTCAAGTAGGAATGAAAAATAATAAAATATCGGTTGAAAATATGACAGCATTATTAAGTGACATGCCGGTATATGCTGATTTTTATGTAACAGATATATATAATAAACCATACATAAAAGGTTATTTTACATCAAAATTGACCAATAATTTTATAAAGAATTATCTTCCTGAAAATATTGCTAAAAAAATAGACATAACAGGTGATATACATGTATCTTCAAACATTGAAGGGGATGTCAACAATATTAATATAACCCCGAAAATTACATTTCATAAAGAAGCGGATTTATTTATTAACGGAACGAATATCGGCGAAACGTCGGATGAAAGAGAAGTTAACGGAAAAATAAATATAAATAATAAAATAATATCTATAAAAAATCTTGAATATATAAAATATATTTCTTCCCAAAATAATAAGATTTATCCGATAGTTTTTACTTCAATGAATGGAAGATTACATTTAAATGATGATAAAATGGTAATTCCTGAAGATTTTGAAATAAAAACATATAAAAATTTATCCGCAAAGGTTTTAAACTGGTTCTTACCAAATCAATTATTGAATCAGGGAACATTAAGTTTTGATTTAAAATATAAGTTTGATGAAAATGAGCAAAGGGCAAAACTTTTAGGGTCAATAGAATGCAGAAGTATTAATATTCCTTTGTTTGATACAGTTGTAAAACATATAAAAATAAATGCAGATGACGAAGATATTAATGTAAATATTTTCGGATTTATAACAGATGGCAGAATTGTTATAGATTCTAAACTTGAGAATAATATAGCGCAAATGCCAAAAATGAAATCAATAAACATTTTTGCGGAAGAAATAGATAATAATAAACTTCTTGAAGAATTTTATAAAACAAGACAGGCAATAACAACAGAAGCGAAACAAAATAATTATACACTTCCTGCAGAATTAGAAATAGAAAATGGTTATCTTCAAATAGATAAAATGACAATAAAGTCAATGACTGCAAATAATTTTACTGCTAATTTCTCTATTGATAAAAACGGAATATTTTATGCCGATAATCTTAATGTTGAAGTAGGACAAGGTAACATACAGGGTAATTTTTCTTATGATTTGAATAATACAAAAGCTGAAGGCAATTTTGAACTGCATAATGTAGACTCTGATTATATAGCAGAAACTCTGTTCGACGGTGAAAACCAAATATACGGTAACGCAAACGGAAAATTAATTTTGTATACACAGGGTCTAACAAACGAAGAAATATTAAATAATTTGTCAGGATTTGTTTATTTTGATATATCGGATGGCAGAATGCCAAAACTCGGTTCTTTGGAATATCTTTTAAGAGCAAGTAATATTGTAAAAAGCGGACTTACCGGTTTAACTTTAAACAGTATTTTAGAGATATTAAACCTTGTAAAAACAGGATATTTTTCAAATATAAACGGAAGCTGCATTATAGAAAACGGAATAGCAAAGGATATCGAAATATTTTCAACCGGCGAAAATTTAAGTCTTTATATAAATGGAAGTTACGATATAGCACATACTCATGCCGATATGGAAATTTTAGGAAAACTTTCGAAAAAGATTTCAACCGTATTTGGGGCAATAGGAAATACTTCTTTAAATACATTCTTTAAACTTATACCAGGTATTTCTTTATTGGATTTCGGCAGAAAAGATTTTATTGAAAATGTGGAAAAAATACCGTCATTTACAAATGGTGACTACGATTCAAGAACATTTCAGGCAATTATTAACGGTAACATCAATAATAAAACAGGATATGTACAAAGCTTCAAATGGGTAAAATAATGCAGAATTTCTTATTCTGCAGCACTTACAAGATTTTTAGCTTCATATCTTTTATTAACTGCATTTATTAATCCTGCAAATAAAGGATGAGGATGTTCGGGTCTTGACTTAAATTCAGGATGGAACTGGCATGCGACAAACCAATCGTTTTCAGGTAATTCTACAATTTCACATAACATGCCGTCAGGTGAAAGCCCTGAAAATACGAGTCCTTTATCTTCTATTTGCTGTTTATATTCGTTATTTACTTCATACCTGTGTCTGTGACGTTCATATATAACATTGGCTCCATAGGCACTGTATGCTTTTGTACCTTTTTTAAGCCTGCACTCATATTTACCCAAACGCATTGTACCGCCATATCCTTCAACATGTTTTTGCTCAATCATTAAATCGATTACAGGATAAGGTGTATTTTCATTAAATTCCATTGAATTTGCATCTTTCATGCCCGCAACATTCCTGGCATATTCAATGACCGCACATTGCATGCCAAGGCAAAGTCCTAAGAAAGGCAAATTGTTTTCTCTTGCATAACGGATAACATTAAGTTTTCCTTCAATGCCTCTTATTCCGAATCCACCCGGAACTACAAGCGCATCAACATCTGCTAACGATTCTTTTGCTTTCTCATAATCAAGACATTCTTCAGAGTTTATCCATTTTATTTCAATTTGAGCATTATTTACATATCCGGCATGTTTTAATGACTCTACAACAGATATATATGCATCGGATAACTTGGTATATTTACCTGCAATAGCAACTCTAAAGGTTTTTTCGGGATTTTTGATTTTATAAACAAGATTTTTCCATGATTCCAAATCAGGCTTGACATCCTGCATAAATAATCTTTGAAGTACAACACCCGCAAGATTTTGTTCTTCAAGTGCGAGCGGAACTTCATATATACTTTTCATATCTCTGCATTCAATAACCGCATCTTTATGAACAGAGCAAAATAACGCCAGTTTTTCTTTTTCTTTCTTAGGAATCGGTTTTGAAGTTCTGCAAACAAGTATTTCAGGTTGAATACCATAACTTCTTAAATTAGTGACACTGTGTTGTGAAGGTTTTGTTTTTAACTCTCCCGAAGTGGGAAGATATGGAAGCAGTGTAACATGTATAGAAAGACTGTTGCCGAAGCCTATTTCGGAACGAAACTGTCTTATTGCTTCTATAAATGGTAAACTCTCAATGTCGCCTATTGTACCCCCGATTTCCGCAATTATAAAATCAGGTTTAAATTGTTGAGTCGCCTTTTTAATTCTGGATTTTATTTCATTTGTTATATGAGGAATGGTTTGAACGGTTGCACCAAGGTAATCACCTCTTCGTTCTTTATTAATTACCGTTTGATAAATACTTCCCGATGTAACATTATTAATTTTACCGAGATTAGTATCCGTAAACCTCTCATAATGTCCCAAATCCAAATCTGTTTCTGCACCGTCATCCGTAACAAATACTTCACCGTGCTGAAAAGGACTCATAGTCCCGGGGTCAACATTTATGTAAGGGTCAAACTTTTGAATAACAACACTAAATCCTCTTGCTTTTAACAGCCGTCCTAAAGAAGCTGCAACTATTCCCTTCCCGAGTGAAGAAACAACACCACCCGTAACAAAAATGTATTTTGTACTCATTAAATCCTCTATTCTTTAATTAATTTTAGGCACTCTGAAAAATCCGTCCTCTTCAAACGGAGCATTTGCCATCATTTCTTCTTTTGTATTGTCGTATTTTATTATATCTTCACGCATTACATTATATACGGGTATAGCATGAGGCATTGGCTCAATACCTGTTGTATCAACCTCATTCATCTGTTCTACATATTTCAAAATTTCACCAAGCTGCTTTGAATATTTCTCTGTTTCTTCTTCCGTTAATTCAAGTCTTGCAAGCTTCGCAACGTGTTTAACGTCTTCTTTACTTATCATTTTATTTCCTCCGGGTATAGTTAAATTTTACCATAAGAATCCTTTTTTGCCATGATTGTTTTTCTCTGCAACCATCAGATTTTATTTTTTATATTCCTGCAAGTTCTTTATAAATTTGTATATAAGTTCAACTTCTTCTATTGAATTTTGGCTTAAATATTCATTAATTTCATCAATCAAATCTTCTTTTGATTTAAAATGGTTAAATTCAAATAAATCTTTAACTTCTACATTTAAAACCTTTGCTATTTTTTCGAGATTTTTAGTTTGCGGAAAATGGCTTCCATTCTCCATTTTGGATAAATTTTGTGTATCCATTTCTATCATTTCCGCCATTTGTTCCTGTGTAAGCTTCATTGTTTTTCTCAATTCTCTTACACGCTTTCCAAACATAGTTTTTATAGAATTCATAATTGTTATCTCCTATAAATAGGATAGCGAGTATGAACAAAATCTATAATGGCAAATTTTGCATATAAATATTGACAATATATGCAAATTATGCCATAAATAAATAATAAACCTGTCAAGAATTATATAGTTTTAAAAAGGAACATGTTATGAAATGCAAACATTTAAAAAATAACAAAAGTTTTACACTTTCAGAAGTACTTATAACACTAGTAGTTATAGGAATAATTGCAGCAATAACAGTGCCTGTTATTATGGCAAATCATAAAAAGACAGAAGCCTCATCTAAGTTAAAAAAATTCTATGCAACACTTGATAATGCTATTCGATTAGCAGAAATAGAAAATGGTACTCCGGTGAATGAATGGAATTATTCAGGTAATGGAACTTCTACATTTGAAAAATATTTAAGTAAATATTTTTCAATTGCAAAATTTGAAAAAGATGAATACAGAGAAATTAACGCAAAATATAATGCTTGGAGTGGGTCTGTTTATTTAAATGACGGTACTTTATTTGGGTTTGATGCACCCTCCGTAGTAATATTTGATTTAAATGGTGATAAAGGTCCAAACACTTATGGCAGAGATATTTTTGTTTTTGAAACGGGATTATATAATAAAAGACTGATTTCTGATTGGGGAGTTTGTGGTGAAGATAATGACACATTTGATGAAGCAGGTATGGGAGTATATTCAAGAACTGATTTAATAGAAGCCTGCAAGGACCAAAGATGTTGCACAAAACTTCTTGAGCTTGACGGCTGGGAATTTAAAGATGATTATCCATATAAATTATGATTAAATATCTAGAAATTTTGTTCGGTCAAATTAAAATCAAACGTGTTCAAGTTTCCTGTCAGGTTTTGAAATGTGAATATTCCTGGTTTCTGATAGCTGCTGACGTGCTGCAGAAAGTTTTTCTTTTACTTCTTTACTGACACTTCCCGATGCAATAAGTCTGTCAATAAAGTTATTATTAAGTTTAACCGCCTTTGGTAATGCCCCTATCTCATCCAAAATATCTTTTATTTCCATAAAATCATAAGCATAAGCCTGTTTAGACTGATAAGAAAGTATTTCGCCAGTATGTGATTGAATACTTTCACCGCCTTTTTCAAAATATAACCTGAATACAGACTTTAAATCCTGCATTTCAGATTGCATAGTTTGGACGGCCTGTTGTATTCTTAAATATCTTTCGAATAAGTAGTCAATATTATCTATTTGTTGAATTTGCCATGAGTATTTTTTTTCGTAAAGTTTTTTAAGCTCGGGATAGGCTTTGGCCAGGCCTTCTGTATCTGCCATGGCTCTGTGTCTTGTGGAAAATTCAACGTTAAATTTGTTCATTAAACTTTCAAGTCCGCAAGATTCCAAATCCGGATAAATTTCTTTAAACATCATTTGAGAATCAATTCTCGGATTTGTAATAGGGTTTCCTGTTTGTCGGATACTGGCTGCATTAATGAACGAATAATCAAAAATAACATTATGAGCTACTATAGGATAATCTCCGATAAAATCTAAAATTAAAGGCATAACCTCTTTTTCGGTCGGAGCATCTTTTACATCTTCTTCTGTTATACCGTGAACAGCAACACTTGATTTCCGAATATGCTGTTCCGGATTAATTAATGTTTCAAACCTATCTTTCATTTTACCGTTTTCAAGTCTTATTGCGGCAAATTCAACCATTTTTTCTTTAGTATAGTCTAAACCCGTTGTTTCAACGTCCAATACAATTTCAATACATTTTTTCCTCGGCACTGCCTTAATTTCTCCCCTCTTTGTTTTTATGATATCATAAAGATTCTTTTCGAACAAATTATAATATTTTAATATTAAACGATTAAGTAGTATGAAAATTAACATGTCAGTGGTAACATATAATGAGAGGTACAAGTAACAGATAAAAAATGGGTCTTAATATGGGAAGAATAGTTTTAAACCGTGACAGATGTAAAGCTTGTTATTTATGTATAAACGCATGCCCGAAAAAAATCTTGGAGCCTGATTCCTCTGTTAACGAACTCGGGTATTATCCGGCTAAGGTTAAAGATGAAAAAGAATGCATAGGTTGTGCCATTTGTGCAAGGGTTTGTCCTGATATGGCTATTGAAAAGGTGTATAAATGAATAATAAAGACAAAAAACAATTATTAAAGGGAAATTATGCAATTGCACAGGCTGCTATAGAGGCAGGTTGTCAAAGTTATTTCGGATATCCTATTACTCCGCAAAGTGAAATAGGCGAATATTTAAGTACAAAAATGCCTGAACTTAACAGAGCTTTTGTTGCATCTGAAAGTGAAGTTGCAGCTATAAATATGCTGCTTGGAGCCGGTGCAACCGGAGTAAAAGCTATGACGTCATCTTCCTCATGTGCGGTATCTTTAATGCAAGAAGGGCTGTCGTTTATTGCAGGAGATGAAATACCTTGTGTACTTGTGAGTGTTATGAGAGCCGGGCCGGGTTTGGGATATATATATCCTTCTCAGGGCGACTACTTCCAAACAACAAAAGGCGGCGGAAACGGAGATTACAAAATAGTTACTTTTGCGCCTGCAAGTGTTCAGGAATGTGTTGATTTAACTTATAAAAGTTTTTATGTATCACAAAAATACAGAACGCCTGTTTGCCTTTTGGCTGATGGTATGCTCGGGCAAATGATGGAACCTGCAGTTGTAGGCAGTTATCCTTATGAAGAAATTGACCAGTCTGATTGGGCACTTGACGGTGCTAAAGGTAGAGCGCCAAGGCATATTGCTTCAATTGAAAGAGATCAGGAAACACTCAGAAAACGAGTTGAAAAATTATTTGAAAAATATAATCGTATTTTAGAAAATGAAAATATATTTGAGAAGTACGAAATTGAAAGTGCAAAACTTGTTATTACAGCCTTTGGCAGCATTGCAAGAATAGCTAAGGCTGCAGTTAAAAAAGCAAGAAAGAACGGTTTAAAGGTTGGTTTATTCAGACCGATAATGTTAAACCCGTTCCCTGAAAAAATTGTTGCGGAAATTGCACAAAAAGTTGATTGTATTTTGGATATAGAACTTAACTGCGGTCAAATGCTTCAGGATATTAAAGCTTCAATTGCCGGTGCCGCAAACATACCTATTAAGTTTTATGGCAGACCCGCAGGCGTTATGATGACAGTTGAAGAAATATATAAACAAATAGAAAATGTATACAAAGAAATAGTAGAGAAAAAATATGGAACAGCTTGTATATAAGAAACCTGATTCAATTAGAGATGATTTCAAAATAACATTTTGCCCCGGTTGCGACCACGGGGTAGCTGTAAGGCTTGTTGCCGAAGTATTGGATGAGCTTGGTGTCAGAGAAAATACAATAGGTATAGCCTCTGTCGGTTGCAGCGTATTTTCTTATGATTTCTTTAATATTGATATAGTAGAAGCAGCTCATGGCCGTTCATTGGCAGTTGCAACCGGAGTTAAGCGCTCAAAACCTGATAAAGTTGTATTTACTTATCAAGGTGACGGAGATTTAGCTTCTATAGGAATAGCGGAAACTATTCACGCAATGACAAGAGGCGAAAAGGTTACCGCAATATGTATTAATAACACAACATACGGAATGACAGGCGGACAAGCCGGGCCTACAACTCTAATCGGGCAAGTTACAACTACTACTACAAAAGGCAGAAATCCTGAATTATCAGGTTTCCCCTTAAAAATATCAGAAATTTTAAAAGAGGTTGATGGAACTGCTTATGTTGCAAGAGTTACTTTAGATAGCCCTCAAGCAATTATGAATGCCAAAAGATGTATAAAAAAAGCATTTGAAGCACAATTAAAAGGTTTAGGAACAGGGTTTGTAGAAATTTTAGCAACATGCCCGACAAACTGGAAAATGACACCTCAAGAAGCTCATGCAAGAGTCAGGGGCGAAATGTCAGAAGTATTTAAGCCCGGAGTATACAAAGATAAGGTCAGCGAGGTTATATAATGGATTCTAACGTTTTAATAGCCGGTTTTGGCGGTCAGGGAGTGTTGTTTATAGGCCAACTTTTAGCAAATGCTTGCATGAATGAAGGGCTAAATGTTACCTGGTCACCTGCATACGGTGCAGAAATGAGAGGCGGAACCGTTAATTGCACTGTCTGTATGTCTGATGATGAAGTGGCCTGTTCTTTTGTTGATAAACCTGAAAATGTTATTGCTCTCAATGGTCCTTCTTTTGAAAGATTTGAAAGTAAAATTAAATCCGGCGGAATTATGGTTGTTAATTCTTCACTTGTTAAGTCTGAACCTTCAAGAAAAGATATTACATACAAATTTGTACCTATGACTGATATTGCTCATGATGCAGGAAACGAAAAAATGGCGAATATTGTTTCTTTGGGGGCTTTTATTAAAGTATTTCCTGTGGTAAAAAAAGAAAGCTTAGTTTCTATTATGCAACAAAAATTGACAGGTAAGAAAGCATTAATGCTCGAAGGTAACATTAAAGCATTGGAAACAGGATTTCAATCTGTAAATTAAAAAAATGTAAACATTCAAAATACCAAACAATCTGATAATTTTATTATTTTTCAATTATTTATTTTGTCAGAATGCTTTCTGCCGATTGTCCCCCTTTTTCAATTAGCTCACAAACGGCTGTCATAGCTACAACTGATGAATTCTTTTTTTTATGAAGGTTTAAATAAAATAAATCATATCCCCACTTATTCGGACCTTTTACTCCGTTTACATCCAACCCGAAATAAAGAGCCATGGAACCTGATATTACATTTCCGTAGTAATGCAAATAAATTATTGAACCGTCATTTAAAACAATTCCTTTCATTGTGTTTATTGGATGAGTACAAGAATTATTTATAACCTTACCGCCTTGAGCCAAAACTTGTTCTTTTGTTTTATATAAAGGATGACAAGTTCTGTCATTGGATTCACAAATTTTGGTTATATTAAATCTGCTTAAAACTTCACTCCAAAAACTGTTACATTCGGATGGATAATAATTTCCATAGCCTACAGTGTAACATTCATAAGGGGTTCCATTTTGTGCATTTACAAAATTTATTGCATTTTCAATATTTGCATAACTTTTTTTAAATTGGCTTTCCAGGGTTTTATTTCTGTAAGATACTATGATTTGGGGTATTGTTATTGCTGCAGCTATTCCTATAACAACTAATGTTATTAAAACTTCAGATAATGTAAAGGATTTTTTACTTAAAAATACCCCCCCCCGTGGCATAATCTCGTTTTGTTATCATACTTATCTCCTGTATGTAATTAATAATATTTATTATATTGGGTTTTAGTTTTGTATGCAAGCTTTTTTATTTTTAGATAAAACCATAATTATTACACCGCACAAGATTAAAATTATACCTGTACATATTCTTATAGTTAGTTGTTCATGAAACAGTAATACTCCAAAAAATATTGCCGTTAAAGGTTCAAGAGCACCCAATACGGCAGCTGTAGTCGAACCGATAAGTTTTATTGATATATTTATCGTTTCTATTGATAATATTGTTGGGAAAATGGCTATCCCAAGCAGCATTATCCATTGAAATAGGCCATTTATAGATTTGGGAGGTTCATTATTAAATATAATGTTAAATAAATAAACGAATAATCCGAATAACATAACATAAAAACACATTTTAGAAGGGTTTATATGTTTTATTATTTTTATATTTTTTACTCCGACTATATAAAGAGCATAAGATAAGGCAGAACCCATTACAAAAATTATACCTGTTAGATTCAAGCTTTCATTGGATTTACCTTTGTATAGTAAAAGTATTCCAAAAAAGGTTAATATAATAGCAAAAACTGCTTTTGGGGAAAGTTTTTCTCCAAAAAAGATTCTCATAATTAAAGCAACTAAAATAGGATAGATAAATAACATTGTGCAAGCAATTCCGGCATCAATATATTTAAAACTTTCAAATAATGTTAATGAAGATAATGAAAACATAATTCCCATTACAAAAAGCGGAAATATTTCTTGTTTCGTAATTTTTAAAGAAATTTTTTTAAAAAATTTAAGCCAAATATAAAAAATTACAACAGCAAGCAAATATCTATACAATAATACGGTATTAACACTAAGTCCTTGAGAATATAAAGGAAGTGCAAATAAAGGATTAGTTCCGTAACATGCAGAAGCAAATGCACCATATAAAGCCCCTGTTATTTTTCTTCTCACAAATTTCCTCACTTTCTTTAGTGCAATAGCTATTGTTTTTTATATATTATATTAGAAAATTTTCTGTTCTATTCAACATATTTTCTCAAATTTTAAATCAAATAGTAAAGTGGGAAGTTAAAATTATGTCGGATTTAATAATCCGACATAATTACTATAATTTACACATTAATATTTTGTACTTTTTTCCACATATTTTGTGAATCTGTTTTTGGATTTATAACAGGTTCAAAACCATTTTCTCTCATAACATCAGCTACTTTATTTGTATCAATACCTTGCAAAAATTCATTTTCTCCAAAAACTACAAGTCCATTCATTTTAACAACTTTGTTCATTTGAGAAGCAATTTTATTCATATTCTCTGTTGAGTCTTCCCGCATAATTCTATATAGACTATTACCTTCACATAAAGTATGATACAATGCATTTCTGTACAAAAGAATGTCTACACTATCAGGTGAGTACATTTCAGATAAATTCATTATATCACCTTGTTTAAAATTGCAATTTTTTATTTGTTTTTTTTCGTGGCAATTAAAAATAGTATTATACACTTTAGCTTGGTATTTTAAAGTTTCAACTTGCATATCAATCATTTCTTCAAAAGAGGTATCAAAAATCTCCAGTGCAGGTTGAATATTCTTTATATTTTCGTATGCTTGTTTCATTTCTTTTATTTTATTTTATCTTCATCTAATAGATTATTTTCTAATTCTTGCAGTTGTTTTTTTGCTTCAGGATATACATATGTTCGAATTCCTTCATTCATTGAATAATATTTATTAAACTTCTTTTTGCATTCTCGTTGGTAAGGAATTAAAAATGAGTCATCTTCAAAAAAAATATCTTCGGCACTTAAGGATGTTATTATATCATCCGAATATTTAATAATTTGAGCAGCTTTTAAATTATTTGCTTCATCAATAATATCCCTGTCTATGTCAAAACCTGAAATATCAATTTTATCTTTCATATCATCCAACATCATGGAATAACTTTTTGCTTCATCGCCATTTGAACAAGCTCCGGAAACAATTCTTATACGGGGATTTGAAGAAAAATTTTCTCTTATATAATTTTGTATAAATTCATCGGTATTAAATTCTCTAAAAAATGCAGTTTGATGATTTATTGTTCCAAATTGTGTATCTTCTGAAATTTTAAATTTCGTACTTCCACAAAAATTTACATTTGTCTTTGCATAATTTGAACTTAATTCTAAAGCTTTTGAATTTGAGTTAAATCGAGATTTAAATAAACAATCTTTATTATAAACTGAAGACGTATTACTTTTATTATGCAAAAAACTTGTATTATTGGTTTTGTTGCAATTTATTTGTAACATAGTTTTTCCTTTTTTGCATTTGTAAAAGAACACATGGTTTGATTTCTTGTTACAGATGGTTTGATTATTTTGGGCAACATAAATTTAAAATATTAAATAAATGAACAAATTTTTCTCAATTCTTTTTGTCACTTTTTTAAAATTTATTTGTAGTCTGTAGGTTGGGCTTTCTGAAGTGTACCCACAAAAACGTAATCAATCAGTAGGATGATTGTAAATACTGTCTAAATT
>CALUTD010000026.1 GCA_944323625.1 Candidatus Gastranaerophilales bacterium | reverse complement strand
TGGATTTGCTTTGCGCTCAAGCCTGTCATTCGTTCGCCTTCGGCTGTCCTCATTTCGGCTTTCGCTTTCCGGAACTTTGTCCGTCCGCAAATCCGCTATCATAACTTTTTGCTCGGATACTTTTCTCTCGGACAATATATTCCTTGAAAAAATTGTATGATTGATATAGTTAGTAGGATGCGGTAAATCGTTGATTTACCGCATCAATAATGTATTTGTTTCGGTAATCAAAGATTACCAAAACCTACTTTTTTAATACTACGGTAATAATAATTTGAACAATGTCGAAAATAAGTTAAGCCAGTTAGGAGCCCGCCGCTGCGGGCGGAAAATCCGCGTCTTGAATTTTCCTTTCGGCTCAGGCAATCTGTTCCATTTCGTAAAAAACTTTCGGTTTTTTACTTCATTTCACCTGCCTTTCGCCTCTTCGGGCTCGCACGCTTCCGCGTGACTCCGCCCTACGGAAAATCCGCTTCTTGGATTTGCTTTGCGCTCAAGCCTGTCATTCGTTCGCCTTCGGCTGTCCTCATTTCGGCTTTCGCTTTCCGGAACTTTGTCCGTCCGCAAATCCGCTATCATAACTTTTTGCTCGGATACTTTTCTCTTGAACAATATATTCCTTGAAAAAATTGTATGATTGATATAGAATTGTCGATAGTTACTATACTATGTTTAAATAATAAGGTTAGTTTGAAGGAGATTTGTTTAACGACCTTATTTATTTCAATGAGGTGCTTAATGTCCATTAAAAAGAAAATATATGTTACTGAACCACTTCTTCCGAATTTAGAAGATTTTAACGTCTATTTAAAAGATATTTGGGATTCTAAATGGATTACAAATATGGGAGATAAACATAATTTGCTCGAAAACAGACTTAAAGAAGTTTTAAAAGTAAACAATGTTTCTCTTTTTAATAATGGAACAATTGCACTTTTGGTTGCTATTAAGGCATTGGAATTACCATACGGAAGTGAAGTTATAACAACTCCTTTTACATTTGCCGCGACTCCTCATTGTATTTCCTGGAATGGCCTGAAACCTGTATTTTGTGATATAGAACCTGATACAATGACAATAGATGCAGATAAAATTGAAAGAATGATAACTCCGAATACTTCTGCTATTTTGGGTGTGCATGTTTACGGTTTCCCATGTCATGTTGAAAAAATAGATAAAATAGCAAAAAAATATAATTTAAAAGTTATTTATGATGGTGCACATGTATTTTCAACAGAAATTAACGGAAAAAGTATCGGTAATTTTGGCGATATAACCATGTTTTCATTCCATGCAACAAAACTGTTTAATACTATTGAGGGCGGCTGTCTTACATATAATAATCCCAATTTGGTCAGAAAAATTTATAATTTAAGAAATTTTGGAATTCAATCGGAAGAGTTGGTTGAAGAAGTTGGTATAAACGGTAAAATGAATGAGCTTCAGGCTTGTATGGGTCTTTTAAATTTAGAGTTATATAAAGAAGAACAACTAAAACGAAAAAGAGTTAAAGCATTTTATGACAAAAATTTATCTTCAATTAAAGGTATAAGAATTCCTAAAATGCCTGAAAATACAACAAATTCTTATCAATACTACCCAATAATAATAGAAGATGATTATCCGATTTCAAGAAATGAATTGTACGACAAATTTAAATTAATAAATATAATGACAAGAAAATATTTTTATCCTGCCTGCAGTGATTATGAATGTTACAAAAATAACTTAGATGTTAAATTGTCTGATTTATCTGTAGTTAATGATTTAAAGAATAAAGTATTATGTCTTCCTTTTTACGGAAGCTTGGAAGAATCTGTTCTTAATGAAATTTGTGAGGTATTAAACAATGAGGCTAAAGTTCGTACAAAAATTTATTGATAAATTAAGGAAAAAAAACAAAACTGTATCCGTAGAAGAAATAATGCATAATGTAATAAATGAACTGCTTAACAACGGATATATTATTAATGAGAAAGAAAGTATTTTTATTACCTCAAATAATGTCAAATTTAAGTATAATTCAAATACAAAAGATGCACTAATCTACACAATATATGAAGATTTTTATAAAAAAGAATATGGAATTATATTTGATTCGGATTCAATCTTTATCGATGTAGGATTAAATATAGCAACAACTTCATTGTACTTTGCCTCGCTGGAAAAAGTAAAGAAAGTATATGCTTTTGAACCTTTTACTCCTACTTATAATGATGCAATGATTAACATAAATTTGAATCCTGAATTGGCAAAAAAAATAGAAACATTCAATATTGGCTTGGATAAGGAAAATAAAGAAATTGAAATGCCTTATAATATTAGTCAATCAGGCTGTATGTCAAGTATTTATAATCCGTTTGAATTTAATAAACAAATATGTAAAAAAGTTGAATCAACACAAAAACTGAAAATTTGTGATTCTGCTGAAATATTGGCGCCTATTATTAACAAACACTACAATAAAGAACAAATTATATTAAAAATTGATACAGAAGGCAGTGAATTTAATATTTTTGAATCGCTCGAAAAAGAAAGTTTATTTAGTAAAGTCGATATAATAATGCTTGAATATCACTATAAAAGCCCCAAGTTTTTAGAAGAAATATTATTAAAAAATAATTTTACGGTTATTTATAATCCTGAATATAATAAAGATGTAAAAGTAGGCATGATATTTGCCTTTAAAAATAGGAAGGCATTTTAATGGTTTCTTTTATAAAGAAAATAAGAAATAAAATAAAATTATCAAAAAAATATAAAAAGATAGATAAATTAGTTAAAAAGAATAACATAATTAATATTGATAAAAATGACTTATGTTATGTTAATTTAAATATCTGCGGAGAAAATAATTCAGTAATTATTAAAAAACTTTCGAATTTTTCAAAAGGGATTATAAATATAAACATAACCGGAAGTAATAATAAAATTTTTATTGATGAAAATGTTTGCGTAAGTACAGGTTTAAATATAAACATAGGAAATTCACATTATAACTATATAGATTCAAAAGATATAGAAATAAAAATCGGTAAATATACAACATTTGAATTAACCTATATATCAGGTGTTAATTTCGGAACAAAAATTGAAATAGGTGAAAAGTGTATGTTCTCTTTTGATACAAAGCTTATTAATTCTGATTTTCATCCGATATACGATAATGAAACAAAACAAATTATAAATTATGCACAAGATTTAAAAATAGGTAACCACTGCTGGTTAGGGACAAATTCTATTGTATTAAAGAACATAATTTTACAAGATAACACGGTTGTAGGGGCGGGTGCCATTGTTACAAAAAGTTTTAATGAAGGTAATATAATTATTGCCGGCAACCCTGCGGTAATAAAAAAGAAAAACATAATTTGGTCTGATAGCGCACATGAATATTGTGTAAATAATCCATTATCAAATATTAAAGTTATATCTCCCGAAAAAACTATTGAAAAAATTATAAAAGATAAAACTTCTATATGCAGATTCGGTGATGGAGAGTTCAGGTTATTACTGGGAAAAGATTTGGATTTTGAAATATATTCAGAAAAAATTGAACAAGCACTAAAAAATATTTTACATTCAAATAATGATAATATACTTGTAGGTATTAACTATCATTTGTTTTATCCTTTACTGGAAATGCGAAATATAAATGCTTTTTGGACAAAACATTATATTAAAAATAATATCGATATAATAAAATCTATGTTAAAGAAAGGTAAAACATATTATAGTTCTGAATTTACTTCAATGTATGCAATTATGGATAATACATATAATTATGAAGAACATTTTAATAATTTAAGAAAAATATGGGACAAAAGAGATATTGTACTTGTACATGGTAAAGGAATATTTAATAATATACAGTATAATATTTTTGATAATGTTTCATCAATTGTAAAAGTAGAAGCTCCAAACAAGAATGCATTTGAAGATTACAATAAAATATATGAAGAAATAAAAAAAGAATCTAAGGAGAAATTAATAATATTAATTTTAGGTCCTGCGGCAACTGTTTTAGCTTACGAACTTGCAAAAGAAGGTTATCAAGCCATAGATTTAGGACACGCTGCAAAAGATTACGATTGGTATAAAAAAGGCATAAAACCCGATGAGGGTGATAATGTTGCAAAATTCTACAGTCCGGATTAAAGAGAATATTTTAATGTTTAAATTAATAAAAAAATTGAGATATAAAAAACAATCGGAATTAAAAAAAGTATATAATAATATTTATTCTCTGATTTATAACAAATACGGTTTAAAAAATATATTAAAAATGATTTTTCAAGGAGAGGTAAATGACAAAAGAAATAATTCCCGTAATGCACTGCTTTGATAATAATTATGCTTTGCCGGCGGCTGCTGCATTTTATTCTTTGCTTGAAAATTCTAATAATAATTATTTTTATAAATTGTATGTACTCAATTCTGATATTTCTCTTGAAAACCAAAATAAACTTCAAGAAACAATAAAGAATTTTGATAATGCATCTTTAGAATTCATAAATATAAATACAAAGTTTGATGATTTATTTTTAGAAACTTTTACAAAAGGTCATTTCACTAAAGATATGTTTTTAAAGTTTATTGCACCTTCCGTTTTTATGCAGTACGAAAAAATAATAATCTCTGATGTTGATGTAATTTATTTGGGAGATATTTCAAAAGAATTTATTGATTTTAATGTGAACGAGGATTTTTATCTAGCTGCCGTAAAAACGGCTATAAAAAAGAATAGTCGAATTGAAGAATATTATCAAAAATATGATAATTATTTTTCACAAGAAGAAAAGAAAAAATTACTATACGGTGCGGGTTATTTAATTTTTAATCTCAAAAAAATGAGAGAAGATAATATTGAAGAAAAATTCATAAAAACGGCAAAAGAAAATGCATACAGACTAATGTCACCCGAGCAGGATGTTATAAATCTTGTATGTTATCCAAAAATTAAAAATCTTCCTTTATCATCGATGGTTTGTAATTATATTCAAGACTTATATAAAACAGAACCGGAATATAACTGTGATTTATTCTATACGGATAAAGAAATAAAAGAGGCACTTTTACATCCTATACAATTTCATTATGCCCAGCACAGAAAACCCTGGAACGATATATCTGTTGAAGGTTTTGACAAATGGATTCAATATATTATTAAGACTCCATTTTTCAATGATTGGATAAAACTTAATTCTCCAAAATATGATAGTAAAAATTTATTTTCTTGCAATTTTAAAATAAAGAATAAAGTTATATCTTTAAAAGCTGAAAGATTGAAACCGAAGGAAATTTATCCGGTAGAAGTCAGTATTTTATGCTGCTGTTATAATCAGAAGAATTTTATTAAAGATACAATTGAGAGTGTATTGAGTCAAAATGTTTATTTTCCTATTGAGTTAATAATAGCTGATGATTGTTCAACTGACGGGACTCAAGATATTATCAGAGAATATGCTCTTAAATATCCTAAAACAATAAAACCGATTTTAAGAACTAAAAATGTAGGAATAGGGATAAATTACTATGAGGCTTTATCAAAAGTTAGAGGTAAATATTTGGCTATTTTAGATGGTGATGATGTTTGGATTGATAATGATAAATTAAAAAAACAGTATGAGTTTCTTGAATCAAACAAAGATTATACAATATGCTGTTCAAATTTTAAACGTCATTTTATTAAAACACCGGATAAAGATGATATTTTTAACATATTTGAATATTCAAAAAAACAGTTAGGGAAGAAAAAATATGCCGAATTTAATGATTTATTAAAATGTTCCTTTATTGCAAGCTGCACTGTTATGATGAGATGGAGTATTAAAGATAACATTCCCGAATGGTTTAAAAATAATATTGTAATTGATTTGCCGCTTAATTTAATTCATGCTTCAAAGGGAAAAATAAAACTAATGCCTGATATATTGGCACAATACAATATACACGAAAACGGAATTTCAAGAAATCACCTGACAAAAGAATATAAGGATAAAATAAAAGAAATACTTTTAAAAACTGATGAATATTTAAATTTTAAGTACACTAAAAAAATTAAGAAATTTGTAAGGAAGCATTATGATTAATAGTTTTTACAGCGAAAAAGAGTTAAAAATGCTGGGAATTAATTCATATGGAACAAATGTTTTAATATCAAAAAAATGTTCTATCTACTCGCCTAAGAATATTCAGATAGGAAATAATGTAAGAATTGATGATTTCTGCATTTTATCAGGTAAAATAAAAATAGGAAATAATGTACATATTTCGGCATTTAATGCTCTTTACGGAAAATTTGGAATAGAAATTTACGATTATTGCGGCATATCTCCAAGATGTACATTATTTAGCGCTACAGATGATTTTAGCGGAGAATTTATGATTTCGCCCATGGTTGATGAAAAATATACTAATGTAACAGGCGGAAAAATAATATTAAAAGATTTTTGTCAAATAGGTGCAAATTCAATAGTAATGCCTTCAGTGACATTTGAAGAAGGAGCAGTCGCAGGCGCTTTTTCTTTTATAAAAGAAAATTTGGAAGAATGGAGCATTTATGCAGGGATACCTGCAAAAAAAATAAAAGTCAGAAACAAAAGAATATTGGAATTAGAAAAGGAATTAAATGGAAAATAAAGTTACAATTGTTTGTATAACATATAATCATGAGAAATTTATTAAGCAGGCTTTAGAAAGTTTTATAATGCAAAAAACAGATTTCCCGTTTTGTGCAATAGTTTCAGATGATTGTTCAACAGATTCAACTCCCGATATAATAAAAGAATATGCAGATAAATATCCTAATATAATAAAACCTGTTTTCCATAAATCAAATATGGGAGTAATGAAAAATTATGTAGGAACTCTATCTCTTGCAAAAAGTAAATATGTTATTGTAAATGAGGGTGATGATTATTTTACTGATGAAAATAAACTACAAAAGCAAGCAGATTTTTTAGATTTAAATGAACAGTATTCGGCTTGTTTTCATCCTGTAAAAATAATTTATGAAGGCTTTGATAAAAAAGAAGCAATATTTCCGTCAAGCAAAAAAATAAGATGGAAAAATACAATAAAATTAGATGAATTGCTATATTATAACTACATACAAACAAATTCAATAATGTACCGTTGGCGTTTTAATGAAGAAAACATAACGGAGATATTTCCTGAAGATATAATTCCCGGTGACTGGTATTTGCACCTTCTTCATGCCCAAAAGGGCGGCATAGCATATTTAAAAGATGTAATGTCCGTATATAGACGTCATATTAACGGAATATGGACGAGCACAATGCAGAATCCCGAAATGCACAATCTAAAATATGGACTTAGAGAAACTAATTTTTTCTATAATGTTTATAAAAATATTTCCGGTTCTAATGATGAATATATAAATTCTATGATTGATACTTTCATAAAACCGATAATTAATACATATTGTAAGAACGGATATTTTGACGAACTCAAATTAATAAAAACAAAATATCCTGATATTTATAAGCAAGCTTTTGAAATAAAAACTAAAAAAAAGAAATTTTGGTCATTTAAAAGTAGTAAATAATTTCAATTGACTTTCAAATTTTAATTATTTTTTACATCAAAAGTATGATAAGAAATAATCTAAAATATGGTAACCTTAATACACGTACCGGAGGATACAAGAAGGAAAGGTCAATATGGAAATAGGAAAAATCAGTCTGCACAAAACGAACAGTGCACAGAAAGTAAACAGCCAAAATAAGGCTTCAGAAAATAAACTTACAACAAATCCGTTTGGTGTTAGTTTTAAAGGAAATGTAATTCAAGCAGATGTGTTTGAAAGCACAAAAAAGGCATCCGCAAATAATAATGGTATAGCGGAAAAAAGTAAATTATTTGCAAGTGCGGTAGTTTCAGGAATAAACAATTTTAATGAAGCTTTTAAATCAAGAATGAATTCAGTTGTTTCATTCGGTAAAAAAATTACTAAAAACGTATTTGATACTATTGAAAGAGTAGGAAATACAGAAATAACATTCGATATGGAAGGAATAAAAAATAAACTTTTCCCTGACAGACAGTATAGTGTAAAAAATCTTACAAATAAATCAGTCGGCGAACTTAAGGATTTATGGGTAAATCTTACACCTCAACAGGCATAAGTATAGGGTAAAAGGAGAAAATAATGGATAATAACAAAAAAATAAAAAACATAATACAAGCATTAGGAGAGCATAAAGACTCAAAAGATGCAATTGAATTATTGACAGAAATCGGTACAAATTCTCCGGATGATGAAATTCGTGAATTAACTGCACAAACTTTAATCAGGAAAAATACACATGATTCTTTGAGAGTTGTTTTAATCTCAAAAGGAAAAGGTATTAATGATTTAAGTGCAAGAGTTGCAATGTCATCAATAAATGAACTTTTAGCTTTAAAAGATAAATCTGAAGCAATAAAAATATTAGATGACACAATAAAAATGCACTCTGAAGAAGATGTTAGAAATACAGCACGTTCTGTAAGAGCATTAATGACTTTTTCATCATAAGAAAATAAAATCTGAAATTAATATATTTATTAAAGCATAATCACCAAGAAGGGAATTTCATATAAAAAAGCCTCTAAATTTAGAGGCTTTTTAGGTTTATTAAAAATGCATCGCTATTAATATATGTAAAATTTTATTTACATAATAACAAAAAATAAATTTAGCGGTTATATTATAAGTGGTGTTTATTATGAAAATCAATTCCGCATCCGATATAAGAGGCAGAGTTAACTTTAAAAGTGCTAATGTTAATATTCTTGCAACATCAGATAATCACGGCAATGTACATTCATTGCCTAAATTTGTTAAAACAATTGAATCTAATAAAGATGAAATTTTTAATAAAGGGCAGAAAGAAAATACATTAAATGTTTTTGCGATAGCGGGCGATTGGTTCATAAATCCCTCTAAAAAAGGATTTATAACAAAAAGTGAAATGACAAACGGAGATATACAACTCGGTTTTTTAAAGAAGGTTATTACACTCGTAAAACAAGCTTCAGGTGGAGATAAAAGCAATTTTAAAACTGTATTTACTTCAGGAAATCACGATCTTGACGGCGGCGACTCATTTTTATATAAAGTTATAGATTCTGCCCCTATGACAACTCTTATAACAAATGTAGATATCGAAAATTCTTCGGGTATAAGAAAATTACAAAACAAAGAGAACAGTAAATGTAAAACCTCTGTAGTATATGAAATACCCGATGATAAAAATCCAAAACTTAAACATAAAATACTATTCCTCGGTGTTACAATACCAACTATGGATTTTTATAATCCGGGTTTGCTAAAGAAAATGAAATTTTTAGATAACGGAAATGTTAAAGATACGCAGCTTTCTGAGGAAACTCTGCAAGGTACAATAAAATCCGTAAAAAATGAAGTAGATAAATTCAAAAAAGAAAACCCAAAAGGCGCTGTTGTTCTTTCTGCCCATACCGGTAACAGATTGTCAAAAATAATTAGAGATAATGTTCCCGAGATTAATGTAATTCTAAACGGGCATGACCACAAAAATTTAACTTCTTTAAAAGGAAAAACCAATATAAATTCTTTAGGTAAAGACAATGAACTTGTAAAGGCTTTGAACCTGCATTTTAATGATAACGGTGATTTAGAGTCTATAGATATGAATACATATTTTACGGATTTAACGCTAACAGATAATATAAATTCTCATCCTCTGCAACAATTTTTAAAAGAAAGTTTTACAAATGATATGACCCCTATTGTTTCATTGCGTGACATGACAGGTGATATTGATGAGCTTGATTATGGAAATGAAATAAGATATTCTAACAGTTATTTGGCAAATTATTTGACAAGTGCAGTAAAAAGGAGTGTAAGAGCTGTAGAACCTGAAGTATTTGCCGTAGGGCTTCAATCTTCCATTATAAGAGGAGGCATAAAACAAGGTGCTAATAATTTAGATTTAATGAAAATTTTTGATGGTGTCAGTGAAGATTTATCAAACTTAAAAATAGGAAGTGTAAAAGGTGATGAATTAACCGGTTTAATTACCGAAAATGTAATTTCTAATTTGCAGGCACCTACAAGGAACACTATTATTCATTGGTCAGATATTCAAGTTAATAGAACTTTGATTTCTCAGATATATTCAGGAGAATCAGATAAAGAATATAAAGATGCAATAAAAGTCAGAAATCCTATTACAAAAAAATTTGACCCCATTGATAATGATGAATCGTATAAGATTGTTCTTGCAGAAAAATATCTAATTAAAGACGACATTGAGTGGCCTAAAAAAATAAGAGATAAATTTGTTTCACTTAATCAAACTTATGATGCAATGTTTAGAACATATCTTTATAACATAGATTATGATATAAGAATAACGCCAAAAACTAAAGAACAAAGAATTTTATAATTCATTTGCGCAGGTATTTGTTTTATAAAAGCTAATAAGGCAGTTAAGACTATGGGATATCATCTCTTCAACTGCAGAATCTGTAAAAAATGCCATGTGTTGAGTTAAAATTACATTCGGAAACTGCCTTAAATATGCCATATCTTTATTCTTAATAATATCAGTAGAAAAATAATGATGATATATTTCATTTTCGTTTTCAAAAACATCAAGAGCAAGTGCTCCTATTTTTTTTGATTCAATTCCGTCTGTTAAATCTGCAATATTCATTAATTCACCGCGGGCTGTATTTACTATAACAACCCCGTCTTTCATTTTATCAATTGAAGATTTATTTATTATATTTTCATTCGTCTTATTTAAAGGCATGTGAAGAGTTATAATATCAGATTTATTAAATAATTCATCAAGTTCAACATATTGTACAAGCTCTTTAATTGAATCATTTTTATATACATCGTAGGCTAAAATTTTGCAGCCAAAACCCGATAAATTTTTAATAACTGCAGCACCTATTCTCCCCGTCCCCATAACACCTACGGTTAAATGACGCATTTCTTTACCCATAAGACCGTTAAGAGTATAATCATTGACATTTTGACGCCACATCGCAGGCTTATATTTTCTTATTGCTATAAGCATAAGCATAACTGTAAAATCAGCAACACCGTTAGGGGCATAAGTAACATTGCTTACTTTTAAACCAATTTCTTTTGCATATTTAACATCATAATGATTATATCCTATTGTTCTTGTCGAAAGGTATTTTACTCCGTTTTCTTTTATTTTATCAAGCAGCTTTTTATCTAAAACACTGTAGCCTAAAGTAGATACAGCATCAGCACCTTTTAATAAATTCAGGGTATTTGCATTCAGCG
Organism: Candidatus Gastranaerophilales bacterium; assembly: GCA_944323625.1. GTDB lineage: Bacteria > Cyanobacteriota > Vampirovibrionia > Gastranaerophilales > Gastranaerophilaceae > Avigastranaerophilus. The sequence goes on along the minus strand of CALUTD010000026.1, from coordinate 9,070 downwards.
TTTCGCTTGTTGTGATAATCTCTAATTCGGGATTTTTTTTGTATTCTTCAATTACCTTATTTTCGTAGGAACGTTCTTCATATATAACTATTTTCATTTTCGGCCTTTAGTTTATTCTGATTGTACAGATTTATATTTAACATAAAAATATGTTATTTTGAAGATACGGATTTTGAATTATTTTTTATATCTTCCGCAACATGAAATTTTGTAGAACCCGTTTTTTCATTTCTGAATTTATAAATTAATTTCGGAATCAAAACACCAAGAAATAAGCATGAAATACCTACATTTGCTGCAACCGAAGAAACTTTCAGCCCTTTTAATTTATTTGTGAATTTTTTAACAGGTTCATTTGAAAGTTTAAAATTCTTATCTAAATTTTTCAAATTATCAGCAAGCTGCTCAAACTGTTTCATATCAATATATTTAGATGTGTCTACAAAAATGTTCCCTGATTTATCTTTTACGGTAGATACAATATTTGATTTTTTTGCTGCTTTAACAAGTATGTTATCAGGATTATTAACTATAAAATCAAGCTTCTTTGTTAAGGATTTATCTTTTAACGGCGCTTTTGATAAATCTTTTAATATTGTATTATTTGACAGTGCCTTTGATAAATCATTATCCATAATAACATCAATTGCCAAATCAATAGGCTTTTTAAGAACATTTGAAGAAAATTTATTTATACCTTTTTCAATCAGATTTCCAAATCCGTATATAAAGAATAAAAATCCGCCTTCTTTTATTGCATGTTCGCAAAATTCTACTTTATTTCTTGAACATGCCAGCCTTTCTGTAGTTATTCCTGCATCAATAATTTTCATATTATGAACGGGATTAAACATAACGGCATCAACAACATTTTTACCCAAACCTTTAAATGCCGGCTGTTTTTCAAAATGGCATTTATTGATTTCTCCGAATATTTTAGGAGTATTTTTATCCATCGTTAAATCTGTCTCTTTAATATTATTTTTTAAAATAACATTATCATTCATTTCTTTTTTTACATTATTTTTTGTATTTTTTTGTTTTGTTTTAGTTAGAAAAAAGAAAGCCCCTAAAGTTAATGCTGTAGCTACTGCAACCTTACCTTTATATAAATTTTTAGCTTTTTTTCCACCGTCTTTTAAGCAATCTGATAGTGCAGTTTTCACCGTTTCAGTCTTACTGTTAGACATTATACCCTTAGCATTTTTTAAAGCCCAAAAAGAGTATTCTTTATCTGCAAGTATTCTCGGGTCAACTGCAGGATTAATTTTTGCCGCTTTATATGCAGTTACATCAATAAGCTTTTTAAAAAAAGGTATTCCGCCAATCCAAATAGCTTGAGTTCCGAATTCATCTGTTGCTCTGTCAATTCCTTCAACCGTGCCGCCCTCTTTAAACGATTTGCAAGTTAAACTTAATGAGTCGACTCCGTCTTTTATCATTATCGGTATTAATGATTCTTTATTTCCTAATGTAGATATTACTTTTGTTGTTATTGCTTGTATTGCCATTGTTTCTCTTTCTAATATACTTTTCTATCACAAGCCCCAAATTAAATTTCTTAATTTGACAAACGGGGTATTTGCCTTTTTTTGATTCAAAGTAGTGCATCGCATTTTATTCATTTTTTCTCCTTATACTAAAAAAGCCTTCTAAATTCTTGTTTAGAAGGCTTTAATTATTTTATAACACATCAAAATCCGTGTACGAACTATATCGTAAAGCCTCCCTTTAATATATAACGTCGATTTTGAATATGTTTCATTGTGTTTTTTCCCTTTTCTCTAATAATATCATAGAATAATATTTTGTAAATATCCTTATGGTATTATTCTTCTGTTTCTTCAACTTCAACAACTTCTTCTTTTAATACTTCCGATGCAGAAACATTAACACCTAAAGAAGCTTTTACTTTTGAAGTTAATTTAATTTGCATATTAAAACTTCCCAATTTGTTGATAGGTGCATCCAAAGAAATCGTTTTTCTGTCAATTTCAATACCGGTTTTAGCCTTAATTTCTTCAGCAAGTTTTTTAGTAGTAATAGCACCAAACAATTTACCACTTTCGCCTGCTTTAGCAGAAAATTCAATAGTACCCAATTCTTCAATTTTCTTCGCAGTTTCTAAAGCTTCTGCATGCAATTTTTCTTGCTTAGCCTTTATTCTTGCAAGATTTTTTTCTCTATTTTCTTTAGCGCCTTTTGTTGCTATTTCAGCAAAATTTTGAGGAAGCAAAAAATTTCTTGCATACCCATCTTTAACGTTAACTATATCACCTGCTTCACCGATATTTTGTACATCTTTTTTTAAGATAACTTCCATTTTTATATCTCCTTAACTGTTTTCATTTATTGTCTTGTCTAAAATCATAATAAAAACATAACAAATTGTCACGTCTATATTAAACAAAATTAATGATTGTTTTATATAATTCAGTAGTTTTTGTATTATTCACAATCTAGAAAGGATGAGGAAAAGAGAAAAAATTTCTATAAAAAATCTAAAATTAAAAAAGACTGCTTATCATTATGATAAACAGCCTTTTTAAAGTATTCAAAAACTATTTTACAGCATCTTTGAATTTTTTGCCGGCAGAGAATGCAGGAACAGTTTTTGCAGCAATTTTGATTGCAGCGCCTGTTTGAGGGTTGCGACCTGTTCTTGCTTTTCTTTTGCGAGCTTCAAAAGTACCAAAGCCTACTAAAGTAACTTTTTTACCTTTTGCAACTGTTTTTTGTACTGTATCAATTGTAGCACTCAAAACATCTGCAGCTGCTTTTTGAGAAACTTTTGCTTTCTTTGCAACTTCTTTTACTAATTCTTCTTTGTTCATATGAACCTCCTCTTGTATTACAAGATTAATTATACTTATATTTCAAGTTTTGGCAATAGTTTTAACAAAAAAATTATTTAAAATACGCAGTTTATAGTATTTTTTTAGTTCTCAAAAGTAAAAATTACAATTTGAGCAGGTTTTAATTTCATTGTCATTGTTGACTTTACAAGTTTTTTATCTTCAGAATCTTTAATAAAATTTACTTTCGATTTTTTTGTTAATTTTTTTATTTTTACTTTAACATCTTCTGATTCCGCAAGGTTTCTGTTAATAATTACATTAACAAATTTGTTATTATATGCACGTTGATATGCAAAAACTTTATCATTATCTGTTTTAAGAGATATAAAATCTCCCTTAGTTATTTGGTCAATATATTTGTTTCTTAAATTCATTGCAATTTTATGTTCATCACTTAGTATATTAGTGTCACTTCCCGGTTTTCTTGAAAAATTAAATATGTCTATTTGCCCTTGATGAACATAATAATAATCATCGTCAGTATATGTTGTATCGGCTTTTTTATTTGAATATTCATATATATAATCATCTGCTTGCAAAAAACCGTCAATATAGTAAGGATTTAACGGAAGAGTTGCATTAAGCCATATTATAATTTTAGAGTAATTTTCTCCTCCCACTAAAAGCGGACTTATCACATCATGTGTTTCAAAACTTCCTATTGTAGATTTTTTTTCATTATATTTACTTAATATTTTGTTTCTTTCTTCTATAGAAGTCATAAATTCTTCGGCACTCTTTCGATTATTTAATTCGAAATAATCACCGTAATACCCGTCAAATCCTGCTTCCAAAAGTTTTTTATAATCCGTAAAATATGCTTTATCTGATGCAGGCTCTTTCCATGATTCTGATGCTTCAGCTAAAAACATTAAGTCGCTTTTTTTACTTCTTGCATATTTTATAAGTTCTTTCCAAAAAATATACGGTTTGATTGTTGCAACATCTGCACGGATACCATCTGCGCCTAAACTTATCATATAATTTATAAACTGTTTATGGAGTATAAAAATATCTGTTTTAAAAAGAGAATTATCATCAGGAACCTTGAAAAGCCTTACATCAGTCCAATCAGAAGGTGTTGCAGGTAATCCGGTATCATCTGTTACAAAAAGGTCGGGTCTGTTAATAAACAAATCATAAGCTCCACAGCTTGGCAAATCCACAATTACTTTTATACCTCTTTTGTGACATTCTTCAAAAAATTTCTTTGCTTGATTTTTTATAGATAAATCACTCAATTCATCTGAAAGCTGCATGTTAATTGAAGTAAAATCTGACATTGCATATAAAGACCCGGCTGTACCAAGTGATTTAATTTTTCCGACCGGCGTAATAGGCAGCAAATGTATTGTATTAACTCCGAGCGACTTCAATTCATCAAGGCGTTCTATTGCATTTATAAATGAACCAGAAGTTTCGCCAAGCGCAAAATCAATTATTCCGTTTCCGTTTTTATCGTCTGCGTTAAATGTTCTTATATTAATTGCATATATAACTGCTTCATTATTCTGAAACATTTCTCTTAAATTTTTTTCTTCATTAGTATTTTCTGCTAATACCGCCGCAGATATGCACAACATTGTAATAAACGTAAAAATAACTTTTTTTAACATATTTCCCCCTCTTATTTATTATATCATGAGCAATATGATATACTTTTTATAAAAATGGGAATAATTATGAATAAAGAAGAACAAATAAAATTAATAGAAGATATGCAAAAAGTCGTTGAACAAATGCGGCTTGATGATATAGAAGAAGACCCTGAAACGGCCGAAGAACTTTTTGAATGTTCATGCTGCGGTAAAACAAAAATGCTTGCAGGCTCTATTCAATATGGTAAATACAGGCTTTGTAACGATTGTGTACTTCTTGCTGAGACAGGGTTGGCAATAGGAAAATTTAAAAATATTGATGAACTTGTTAAAGCTATGGAAGATACAAGACTTCAAGAAATGTGTGAATTCATAAAACAACAGGAAAAAAGAGAAAATAATTAATATGCAAAGATTGACATATTTAAACAATCATTTAAAGAAAGGAAAGTTGATAAGATGGCCTTCTCAATGTTTTCCTTTGCCTGTATATATTTCACCTTGCAGCTGGTATTCACTTTCGTCGGCCGACAGATATGCTTATATGAATATGGTTATTGCCGCCTTAAATGAATGGGAAAGAGCCGGCGGCGGCAGATTCTCCTTTAATGTTGTTAATTCTCTTAATGAATCACAACTCAATGTTGAATGGCGGCGTGTAGACAGAAAATCTTTGGGAAATTGTACTTTTAATTTTGATAATGAATCAAGATTATATTCCGCCGAAGTATCAATTGGTATTTCTGACGGTATTATCCATAAGCAATATATGGATGAAAATGAAGTCTATCACACAATCCTCCACGAAATAGGGCATGCTCTCGGACTTGGGCATTCAAAAAATGAAAATGATATTATGTATACTCCTCACCGCTACGGTGTAGTTAACTTATCTCAAAGGGATATTAATTCGGTACAATGGTTATATGACTTACCTTACGGCACATCGGTCGAAAGCCTTAATAATGCATATTCTACTAATTATAACAACATTGATGACATTATTCTTCATATTGAATCGGGCGGAGCAGAATCTCAGTTTCAAAAAACTCTTTCAAGCGTTAAAGTAAAAACAAGAGATTTGGAAGATGAACAAGATAAGCTGGCTCAAATTAAAAAGTTTCAAATGTCTATTCAAAACGTTAAATTACCTAAAGAAATTGCCGATAAGTTTAAAAAAATGTAGTTTTATGTAATAATAAACAAAAGAGCAGCCGGGTAATCGCGTATAAGAAAACTTATATGAGGAAAGTCCGGACACCCAAGGGCAGAACGACGGATAACGTCCGCCGGGGGCAACCTCAGGACCAGTGCCACAGAAAAGTAAACAACCTGTTTTTCAGGTTCAGGTGCAACGGTAGTGTAAAAGACTACAGGGGGTATTGTGAAATACCCGCCGGGTAAACTCCGTTCGGGTGCAAGATTGAAATAAAGGCTAAGGTGACCCGCCATCTTTAAAAAAATCGCTTGAGCAATAAGGTAACTTATTGTCGAGACAGATGATTACCTAGAAACAGAATCCGGCTTACGAACTGCTCTTTTTATAACAAAGAAATACCTTTCTTTAGCATTATTTTTTCAAGTTCTTTTATTCGTTTTTTATTTTCTTCATAATCGGGATATTTTTCTGTAGCAAATGTACATATATCAGCTTCTTCTCTAGTATTTTTCTGAAGCGCAACATCAGGAAGATTGGCACTGCTTGTTGTTATGTCCATTTGTCTTTCTGCTTCAAGCCTTGTTTGAAGTTTTGGAAAGTTTTCATGATAAATTTGTTCACCCGAAGCCTTATCTGTTAATGCACTATATGCAGACTCCATCAAGTATCTTGTAACTGCAGTTTCTATTTCTTTTATTTCTTCGTGAGCAAGTTGAACTATATTTTTGTCACCAAGGTTTATAAAATCGTTTTTACCTATTTGTTCTTGAATTTTATATTTCTTTTCCATTAATTTTTTATGTACTTCATAACCGGCTTTTATTGTGAACGATAAAGACGGATTTATTGATATAAAAGATGGAACACCAATAAACCTGCTTAATTCGGATTCAGGATATAAAATAAGGGGTTCACTTGGGTATTCTTTATCATTAGGATCTATATCCAATCTAAATATATCTGCAAGCAGAGGTTCATAATATTGAACTCTTACGGGTCTTTCTCTGTATTCCAACCTTGGAAGCCCATGTAGCCCCTTTCTTATAAAACAATCCTGGTTTGGATATTGCTGAGCAATTCTGTTTATTAAAAGTGCATCACTTGTTCTGAATCTTGCAGGATTTTTGGATGTTAGCCCCGCTCTGCCCAATTCCACTAAAGCATCAATATATACCTCCTTAAAAGAAGGATTTGTTTTATTCTTTTTCTCGGGATTTAATTTGTGTACTGTTGTATTAGCGGACAAAGCGGAAATTCTCATTACTAATATTTTCTCCTTTTTTATTTTCAATGTACAAACAATTTAATTTTTGCTTTTTAATTAAAACATGTAACGAATTTTTAATATTTGTTTACATAGTATCAACATTGTAAATTTTTAGATTTTAAAACATTGAAAGAAAGTCCGGCATTAAATTATATGAAAATAAGTTCATCTTTCAATAATGTTAATAACAAGGAAAAATATCAATCATTTAAAGGCATACCCTCGAATCCGAAGTATTATCCCGAAGCTTTAGGACATATAGGTAAAGTTGCAGGAGAATATATAAGTATGCCGGAGCAGAAATTGTTTCTTGCTTTGACTGCATTGATGTTTACACCTCTGATAGATTTAAAATTTGCTAACGACGAGCAAAAGCAAGATGCTGCAATAAAATCAGCATCAAAGGCAATAGCCGGTGGTTTTACCGGTGTTGCTATCAGGGCTCTGTTTGCTGCAATTACGGATCATTTCATAGGATTTGAAAAATTTAATAAGTTGAATAGACTATTTTTCCCTGATAATGCTTCTGTTATAAAGAGAAATAGGCCTCAAATGGCAGACTTATATATGAAACAGTATACAAAAACGCTTGGAACTTTGTTTGCTATTGCATTTATGATATTTTTCTCCAATTCAAAAGTTGATGTTCCTCTCACCAGTGATTTACAAGATTTTATATCAGGAATTGCAAAAGATAACAAATCTTTTTTACAGTCGTTAAATGATGTAACAAATAGTAGATGTAATAAAATTAAAAATTGGTTTAAACATAAAAAAGATGCTTGTATTAACATTAAAAACAAACTAGTCAGAATAGTCAAAATCATTAGAGAAAAGCCGGAGACAGAAGTAAGCCGCAAGGAGAAGTCAAATGAACTTAAACTATCCTAAGGCTTTATTTCAAAAATTTGTCGCAAATCCTGTTTATACTTTAAGACATAAATATTTATGCAGAGCAGGATTCCAAAACGCCTGTAAAAATATCGCAAATTTTGTATTTGACAGAAGTAAAGAAACTGCTGTTATTATGCTTGTATTTAACGCTATTTCTATTGTTTCAAGTCATATTGCACAAATTGGCGGACTTAAAAAAAGAAACCGTGAAAATAAAGATTACTTGATTAATCAAGAATATAAAGAACTTGGACTTGATTTAATATTAACGATTATTCCTCCGTTTTTGTTAAATAATTTCCTTATGAGAAAGCTTGATTCCGGCGTTTGGACAACTAAAAAATCTAGAGATAATCTTATTGACATTATTGCACCAACCGTAGGTGCTACAAGAGATGAACTTTACAATACAGATCATATTAAAACTTTAAAACAAACATTATATGATATGCGTGACGACACAATTAAAGCTATAAAAAAATCGGGTAAACTTCCTAAATTTATAGATGAAAGACTTAAAATGCCAAGAAAAAGATTTTTGCGCAAAATTCCTATGGTTAGAATGGAAGATATTACCACAGATTTCGATGTTATAAGAAAAGGACAATACAGAGGTTTCCGAAACGGTAAAGCGTTTGATGAAATAAGCGGACAAAGAAATGGACTTCTTATTCTTGCTACTATTGGGTATACTGTTATTGCAAGTAACATTATTATGCCTATTTTGAAGAATAAACTATCAAATTATTCATATAACAAACAGCTTAAGAAAAAAGGTGAAACCCCTGAAAGTATTAAAAGAAAAAAAAGATTCGCTTACAACAAATCCCCTATAATTGATGAAAATGATAGCCCAGTTTTTAATGTGTTCTCAAAATCTGACAATTCAATATCTAATATTTCGGAGAATAAATTGAAAGTTGAAACTGCAACAAATAGAACAAATACATTTGACACTTTTAAAACATTGAATAAATCTCAATCAAACGGATTGAGAATTTAATATTTTAATTTTATAATAAAGTTGTGCGTCCGTAGCTTAATTGGATAGAGCAAAGATCTCCGAAGTCTTTAGATGTGGGTTCAATTCCCATCGGGCGTAATTATAAAAAATAAAATATACAATAAAAGATGGGAATTGAACCGCAAATTTTCTTCGAAAATTCGGGGTTCGCCCCTCTCACAAAACGATATTTAATCGTTTTGTTCGGCAGAGTCATCGGGCGTAATTATAAAAAATAAAATATACAATAAAAGATGGGAATTGAACCGCAAATTTTCTTCGAAAATTCGG
>CALUTD010000025.1 GCA_944323625.1 Candidatus Gastranaerophilales bacterium | reverse complement strand
CTCACATATTCGGGCTGGGGCACTCTGTGCCACGGCGCCCTACGCAAAAACGCTTCGACCGATTTTCGCCTCTTCGGGCTCGCACGCTTCCGCGTGACTCCGCCCTACGGAAAATCCGCTTTCAGGATGACGGCAAGATAATTATATGTTACACAATCCAGTGACAAAAAGAAAAAATCATACTGTCAATCTGAAACCATTGATTTTTCATAAAATTTTTCTAATTTGTTATTTTTATTTAATTATTATTAAATAATTTAGTCTGTTTTAGTTTAAAATTCGGCTTCAGTGGGAATATTGAGAATATATACGTAAAAAATAAATGTAATAAGGAATAAGATTCAATAAATTTTATAGACATGGCAAACGTCAAATCGTACGGGAAAATGGCCGGATGTTCGCACGGTATTAAGTAAAAATAAGAATTTGATAGAGTTGTTTTGTTTTTAATTTATAACTTGTTCGACTTTACATTATTTTGTAGTATTAGCCAAAAATAAACAAAGTTAATAAATAGAAACTTATATACATATTAGATATTATATATATTATTAAATAATTGCTTGCACAAGCGGCGATATAATCGGGGCTGCCGGTATCGTATTGTCAATAAGATTATTTAGTAAAATGTTTCAATTGTTTACACTATTGACTAATTGACGACAAAATTATATAATTATCACGTATATGTACAGGTTTCGACAAAAAACGAAAGGTAAACAAATATTATGAAAAATTTAGGTTTCACTCTCGCCGAAGTTTTGATAACTCTCGTTATCATCGGCGTTATTGCGGCAATGACCGTTCCTACTCTTATGAATAATACAAATGCTCAAGAGTATAGATCTGCATTAAAGAAAGCTATTTCTGGTCTTAACCAGGCTTTGACATTGCACTATGCACTTGAAGGTTCAACTGCTTCTGATTATTCTACAGCCGGTTTAATTGTTGAGAATGTGTTTAAAGTAAGAATGTCTACTGTAGATAGTTCTAGATTTTCTGAAATGCAAACTGCATCAGTTCAGACTGGTGGTGCTAATAATGGAGCGATTAATGCAAGTGCTTGTTCGAATCCAGCAAATACAACTGCTGCACCCACTAGGGTATTTACAACTGCTGATGGTATGAAGTTCTGTGTAACCAACTATTCAAGTGCTAATTCAGATGCTCAAAATTCTAAATGTAATTCATACAACACAGTTCCTTGTTGGTCAAGTGATAATACTCCGAACTTGTTTATTGACGTAAACGGTGACAGAAAACCGAATACAGTTACATCATCTGCAAACAGACCGAAAGATATTTACCCTGCTTTAATTTATTCTCAAAAAGTTGTTCCTTTCGGCAATGCAGCTCAAGAAGTTATGTTTGATAAACAAGTTTCTACTAACTAGTTTATTTATCAGTTAGCTTTTAAAAGAACGATACATTATGTATCGTTCTTTTTTGCTTGATGTGATTTTTTATGTATATTTATGCTGTTTATAGAATGTAAATAAATGTAAATATCTTTTGTTTTAAAGCAATTTTTGCAGAATAAAATACTTTATATATATACGAGGACTGAATAAGAGATAATTTTTTATTTTTATATTCATACTTAACCTTACTTACTAACCTTTACTAACACACGAGGAAATTGAAACAGATTTCAGGGGGACCCTTAAAAGTCCTCTTTTTTTTATTTATTTTAAACTCCTCAGGATCTTACCGGCCTGAAATTACACATGTATTTTGCGGGGTTTTATATTTATAGCTTCATGTTATTCTCCCAAGCTGGTAAGAACCTGAAACAAGTTCAGGTTGACGAAATGGAAGCTTCTTGTTAACTGCTTAAAAATAATACTATAGATTTTCATCCGTATATATGTTACACAATTCATTGACAAAAAGAAAAAATCATACTGTCATTCTGAAAGTGCAGAAAAATTAATTCATCTAAATCTGTTAATTTTTCGCACTGTTCAGAATCTTACCAACTGAGAATTACAAGTTAAGCAAGTTAGAAACCGGCTCTGCATTAAAAATAAGTTGAGTAAAGTCGAAAATAGTTTATCTAATTAGAAACCGGCTCTGCTAGAAAACAAGTTGAGTAAAGTCGAAAATAGTTAATCTAATTAGAAACCGGCTCTGCCGGTGCCGGTTGACAAAAAGAGGAGTGTTTATTCTGGAAACTAAAAAATAAAATTTTCCGCTCGATATTTTTTCTATAATATTTCTTGAAAAAAGATTAAAAAACTTTAAAATACTGGAATTATAATACTGTTTGTATTAAAATATGAAAAAACAGGGAAATAAATAGTGTCAAATAAACCAATAGTAGCAATAGTCGGCCGTCCGAATGTAGGGAAATCCACATTTGTAAACAGACTTTTGGGTGCAAGACATTCTATTGTTGATGATAAAGCGGGAGTTACCCGTGACCGTATATACTTTGATGTTGAATGGATGGATAAACAATTTACCATTATTGATACAGGCGGTATTATCCCTGGTGACGAAGATGAAATTATGCTCAATATATTTACGCAAGCAAAGGTAGCATGCGATGAAGCAGATAAAATAATTTTTTTAGTTGACGGAAAAGACGGAATTAATCCTATAGACTATGATATAGCCAATATTTTAAGGCAAAGCGGTAAAGAAATATTCCTGGCTGTAAATAAATTGGATTCGCCTGATAAATTTATTAATACATCAGAGTTTTACGCACTTGCAGTCGGAGAGCCTTATCCGATATCGGCACTTCACGGTTCGGGCGGAGTCGGCGATTTACTGGATGCGGTTACAAAAGATTTCGATTATATTGAAGAAAATGAAAAATCAGAAAATATTCGTATTGCAATTGTAGGTAAGCCTAATGTTGGTAAGTCCTCAATCGTAAATGCTCTTTTAAATAAAGAAAGAGTAATTGTTTCTGATGTATCGGGAACGACACGGGATGCTATTGATTCTTTGGTTAAATATGAGGGCAAAGAATATATTTTAGTCGATACGGCAGGAATAAGAAAAAAATCAAAAGTTGATTGGGGTATTGAAAAATTTGCTGTAGATAGGTCAATACGGGCAATAAGAAATTGTGATATAGCTGTTTTAGTCATTGATGCAGTTGAAGGGATTTCAGATCAAGATAAGAAAATAGCTTCAACAATTCTTGAAGCCGGAAAAGGCATGATTCTTGCCATAAATAAATGGGATTTAATAGAAGATAAAAAATCTGATACTTTAAATAAATATTCTAAAGAAGTAGAGCAGGAAATGCCATTTTTAAGTTTTGTACCAAAAATATTTATTAGCGCAAAAACAAAGCAAAGATTAGTAAATATATACAAGCTTTCGGATGAAGTATTTGAACAATGTACAAAACGCGTAACAACAAGTATTTTGAATAGAGTTATAATGGATGCGGTATCTATGAATCCGCCTGTAAGTATAAAAGGTAAAAGACTCAAATTATTTTATGCAACACAGGTAAAAGTTCAGCCTCCTGCGTTTGTTCTTTTTATAAACAATGAAGACTTATTAAAAGATAATTATTTAAAATATTTAGAAAACAAACTCAGAGAAGCTTTTGGCTTTAAAGGTACACCCATAAAAATATCGGCAAAAGAAAAAGGGGAAAAACAATGACAATGATAATTATAAAGTTAATATTAATAGTGGTAGTTTCATATATAATCGGGTCAATACCTACAGGATATTTGATAGTAAAGAAATTAAAAGGTATTGATATAAGAAAAACCGGCTCGGGTTCTACAGGCGCAACCAATGTAAAAAGGATTTTAGGTACCAAGTGGTTTTATGTTGTTATGCTTATAGATGCAATAAAAGGCGCAATACCTGTATTTATCGCCCACAAATGGTTTAATTTCTATGTTTGCTATGATTTATCACCTGTTTTGGCCGCAGCGGCAGCCGTAATCGGACATAGTAAATCATTATTTTTAAATTTTACAGGAGGAAAATCGGTTGCTACAAGTATTGGTACAATTATAGCTCTTAATCCCATAATAGGTTTGATTGCAGCTGCAATTTGGGGGATTATTACTTACACAAGCAAGTATGTTTCTTTAGGCTCGGTTATTGCTTTGTGCCTTGTTCCTTTGTTAATGAACTTCTTTAATCAAAGTGTATATTATATTATTTATTCTGCAGCGTGTGCTGTTTATGTAATATTCCTCCACCAGTCAAACATAAAAAGGCTTATGTCAGGCAGAGAAAATAAAGTCAGAAAATAATGTCAGAGTATAACGGAATAAAAATAGTATCAAAAGTAAAAGTCGAGGATAAAAATTCGCTTGCATTAATTTATACTCCGGGAGTTGCCGCTTCTTGCATTGAAATAAAAAATAATCCTCAAACGTCTTATGATTATACAAACAGGGAAAATTCGCTTGCAGTAATATCTTTTGATTATAAAAAATCACTTGAGCGCGCAATATTCTTAAAGAGTACACTTAATATTGATGCTTATCCTTTTGAAATATCATCAAAGCTTCCTGAAAAAATAAAACTTGTTGTTGATAATTTGGAACCTTCTTTCGGAGCATTTGATTTAAGTTTAATTGAAGATTACTCAAAAGATATAAAATTTGATATTTCTGTTCCTGTTTTGGTTTCTCCGGTTGAAGATTTGAAAAAGTTCTTTTTATGTGTTTCAAAAAACTTATTTATGTTTAGTTATGAAGAATTAAAAGGAACATTGAATGAAAAATCACTTCAATTAAGGAAGATGGCAGGCGGCGTAATTGAAACCGAATTAACACAAGAAGAACATGTAAAACCTGTAGGAATAGTATCGGATGGCAGTGCGGTGCTTGGACTTGGAGATATTGGTGCTCTAGCAGGGATTCCGGTTATGGAGGGTAAGGCTGTTTTATTTTCGGAACTTGCTCAGGTAAGTGCAATGCCATTGTGTTTAAAAACCCAAAATTCTGATGAAATTATTGAAATTGTACTTTTACTTGAAAATTCATTTTCGGGTATAAATCTTGAAGATATAAAAGCGCCAAAATGTTTTGAAGTTGAAAATACACTGATAGAGAAGTCAAATATTCCGATATTCCATGATGATCAGCACGGTACTGCAATTGTTGTGCTTGCCGCACTTTTGAATGCTCTTCATCTTGCTAAAAAAAGCCCTGAAGACATAAAAATAGTATTCTCGGGAGCAGGTGCTGCGGCAATTGCTGTTTGCAAACTAATTTTGGCTGTAGGTTTAAAAAATATAATAATGTTTGATATTGACGGAGCAGTTTATAAAGGCCGACCTCAAAATAATTTTGCTCACGAAGAAATTTTAAAATATACAAATTTAAATGATTTTAAGGGTGATTTAAAAGAAGGTATCAAGGGGGCAGATGTTTTTATCGGGCTTTCGGCGCCGAATATTTTGGATAGAGAAATGATTAAATCAATGAACAAAAAAGCGATAGTTTTTGCTCTTGCTAATCCGACTCCTGAAATCATGCCTGACAAGGCAAAAGAATACGGTGCATTTATAGCTGCATCAGGCAGAAGTGATTTTCCGAATCAAATAAATAATTCACTTGTATTCCCGGGGCTTTTTAACGGAGTTTTAAAAAATAACATAAAAAAAATAACAAAAGAAATAAAACTCAATTGTGCATTTGCGCTTGCAAGCTCTATCAAAGAAGAAGAACTTTCACCTGATTATATATTGCCTGAAGCACTTGATGTAAATGCTGTTTTAACAGTTTCAAATAATGTAAAAGAATAAAGTTTGTCAAAACAAAATAATTTTGTTACTGAATTATGTAACATTTACACATTATTTATTATAATAAAAAATTGAACATAATATTTTTTTGTGATTTTATAAAATTATGGAAAAGAAAGATATAATAAATAAAGCCGAACAAAAAGTAAAAAAATATTTTGAATTTGTTGACGAAGTAAAAGAATATAATCAGGAAAAAGTTTTAAAAGCATTTTGTGATAACAAAATAGGGCTTGAACATTTTGCAAGCGTATCGGGCTATGGCCATGACGACATGGGAAGAGAAGCACTCGATAAGGTTTTTGCGCAAGTATTCAAAGCTGAAAAAGCTATAGTCAGAAACCATTTTGTATCAGGAACACATACTTTGGCCTGTTGTTTATTCGGGAACTTGAGAAACGGGGAAAAACTTGTTTCTGTTGCGGGTTCTCCTTATGATACAATGGAAGAAGTTATAGGAAAACGGGGAAATAAGCGTGCATCTTTAATAGGGCACGGAGTAATGTATGATGAAGTTCCGTTAATAAATGAAACTGATGTGGATTTTGAAGGAATAAAAAAGAAAATCGATAAATCAGTTAATATGGTTTTGATACAACGCTCAAGGGGATATTCATTAAGAAAATCATTAAACATAGAAACAATAAGGGAAATAATTGATATTGTCAAAACAAATAACCCTGATTGTATATGTTTTGTAGATAATTGCTACGGTGAGTTTGTTGAAAAGCTTGAGCCATTGGAAGTCGGAGCGGATTTAATTGCGGGGTCGCTAATAAAAAACCCCGGCGGCGGAATAGTGGAAGCCGGTGGCTATATTGCAGGAAAAGAAGAATATGTATATCAGGCAGCATGCAGATTGACAGCCCCCGGCATAGGTGCGGAAGGCGGTGCAATGCTCAATCAGTTAAGATTGATATTTCAGGGGCTGTTTATGGCACCTTCAATCGTATCTGAAGCTATAAAAGGGGCAATATTGGCTTCTCAGGTCTTTGAAGATATTGGATTTATATCAACTCCAAAACCTGATGAAATAAGAACAGATTTAATACAGACTATAAAATTTGGAAAACCCGAACCGTTATTAGAGTTCTGTAAAACACTTCAAAGCTGCTCTCCGGTTGAATCATATTTGACCCCTATACCTGATGATGTTCCCGGATATGATAATAAATTAATTATGGCAGGCGGCTCATTTATAGAAGGCTCAACAATAGAACTATCGGCCGACGGGCCGTTAAGACCTCCTTATGCTGCTTATATGCAGGGCGGCTTAAACTATGCTCATGTTAAAATAGCTCTAAAATATATTGTTGATAAGATTATCAATTAAGCATTAATTTGTTCGGTTAATTCTTTTATATCTGCAGCTAGGTGTCTATCGATGACTAAATCGTTTTTTACTTTTTGATGTGAATACATTATAGTTGTGTGTTTTCTGTTAAAACAAGCCCCGACGGAAGGGAAACTTTCCCCTGTCAATTCTTTTGCCAAATAAATTGCAACCTGTCTTGCGTATGCTGTTTTGGCAGCTCTGTTTGTACTTTTTATATCTTCAACGGAAACATTATAATATCCTGCAACTATATCAATAATTCCATCCATTGTTAATGTTTTTCGCTTTTCACTATAACCAATAATTTTTTTTGTAAGTTCAACAGTAACAGGTACTTCATTTATTGAAGCATAAGCACTTACCGTGTTAAATGCACCTTCAAGCTCTCTTACGTTTTTATTATACACAGTTGCAAGAAATTCAATAACGTCAGACGGCATTTTTATGTTATTATCATTTGCCAGTTTAGTTAAGATTGCCATTCTTGTTTCAATATCAGGAACTTGAATATCTGCCAAAAGCCCCATTTGGAATCTTGTTTTAAGCCGGTCAGGGGTATTTTCAAATTTATCGGGCGAACGGTCAGATGTAAAAACAATCTGTTTGCCAGCATTATGCAGACTTTCAAATGTATTAAACATCTCTTCTTCCGTTCTTGCTTTTCCTTCTATAAGCTGAACATCATCAATTAATAAAACATCCGCATTTCTATATTTATTACGAAATTCATTCATTTTTTTATTTTTGTCGCCTGCCTTATCCATGCCTTTTGCAAGTGAATTAACAAGGTCATTAATAAACTCTTCCGCTTTAATATATTTAACTTTAAGTTTTGGCTTATGAAATAAAATATCATGTCCTATTGCTTGAAGTAAATGAGTTTTTCCTAAACCCGAACCCCCGTATATGAAAAGAGGATTATACTGTTTCCCGGGATCTTTTGCAACGGCAACTGCAACGGCATGTGCAAATTTATTATTTGCACCGACAACAAAATTATCAAATTTATATTTAAGATTCAAATTACAATCGGAATGCATTTGTTTTAATCCGTCATATTTTGACGAAGTAATGCGCTTTTCCAGGTTCTTGATAAACTCTTTTTCTTCTTCTTTTTTAGCTTTTTGTTTTTCTTTTTCTATTTGTTTATGCAGATTTTCATCATAAATCACTTTAAAATAAACATCTTTCTTACAAACTTTTGAAAGCACCTTAGCTATATCTTTTTGATTTTTTTGTAATATCTGAACAGCAAGATTTTGACCGGTAAGCGCACAAAAACAATTATCCTCAAAAGAATGAGGAACCAAAGGGTGTATCCATGTTTCATAGGTTATTTCAGGAATTTCATCCTTCAATAAAGAAAGAACTTCACCCCATATTTGTTTTATTGTTTCGTCTTCCATGCCTTAAATCTCTCAACTGTTTTGTTATTATATCATTTTTTACCAAAAGTTAAAAGTAAAAACATATTTTCAATTTTTTAATTCCAAATATCGGGTGTTGCAAGTGTTAATGCCGTTATATTATTATATCCTGTTTGTTTTAATACTTTTATAATTTCTTCAAGGGTTATCCCTGTAGATGTTATATCATCCAAAATTAAAAGACCGGTTGTTTTTTCGGGTGCATAATTATCATCCGTATTAAACGCATTTTTGATATTTTGTATTCTTTCGGATTTATGAAGGTTATATTGCTTTTTTGTATCTTTTATTCTTACTAAAAATTTTTTATTAATCTTATAATTGCTTAATTTAGCAAATTCCTCGGCTGTTAAATCCATGTGGTTATATTTTCTTTCTTTAAGCCGATTTTTATGAATAGGAACGGGCAGAATAATAAAATCTCCCTTTATATTCAATTTTTGCCAGTAATCAAACATTATTTTTGCCTGATAAAATGCAAGCTTTTTCTTATTATAATATTTTAAACTCTTAATGAGTTTTTTTATAACTCCGTCATAAAGAGCAGCGGAATATATATCAATTCCTTTGATTTTTGTTAAAACGGCGGGCGGCAGAAATTTTATTTCTGCATAACACTTTGAACACATTAGCGTATCTTCTTTTGTCGAACCGCAAAAATAGCAGGGTTGGATATAAATTATACTTAGTAGTTTTTCCAAAAGGTTTATCATATAATAGTTATTATATTAGATAAAAGAGAATATTAAAATGAATTTTTTACATTTATTTTCCAGTGCAATTATAATGATTCTGTTAATAAGCTTATTAATAATTGTTCATGAAGCAGGTCATTTTTTAGCTGCAAAATTAACAGGGGTAAGGGTAGATAAGTTTGGTTTCGGACTGCCTGTCGGCCCTACATTATTTAGTAAAAAAATCGGTGAAACAGAATTTTTGATTCATGCTTTTTTATTTGGCGGGTATGTTTCATTTCCTGATGATGAGGAAGATTGTGATCTTCCCATGGATTCACCCAAACGTTATTCAAATAAACCGATAGGCCAAAGAGCTTTAATCATTTCTATGGGAGTAATATTTAACGTAATACTTGCCTATTTTTTAATATTTATGGCCGGATTTATTTGGCAAAAACTGCCTGATAATAAATATATTGTATCTTTTGAAGAATTTGCACCGAGTGCTGTTGAATCGGTTAAAAATTCGGGGATTCAAAAGGGCGATATTTTATATTCGGTTAATGGTTCGGTTGTCAGTTATCCTTTAATTTTAAACAAATATTTAGAAGTTTCAAAAGAGTTTGACGGATTCGCAAAACAAGATATTATAGAAACAAAATATAAAGAATTACAGACTCTTAACCCTCAATTATCTCAGGATAAAATAATTAAAGCAGGAACAGTTGTAAAATTACCCGAATTTACGGATGAAGCCCCTGTAAACCTGTCTTTTGATAATATTGTCGGGCTTGAAAAATATAAAGCAGAGGAAACTCAACTCTCTGATGTCCAAATAAAATTGAGAGATAAAATAAATTATCAAAATGAAATAAAACTTGATGAAGATACAAAGTTAATTGATATAGCTTCAGCAATATCAGACACTAAAAAACCCGTAAGTATTGTTGTTTTAAGAAATAATGAACAAGTTGAATTGAATACTGTTTATTCGGGTAAAGACGGAAAACTGGGAATAAGTCAAAAATTTATTGAACAGTATAGAGAAACAAAAACTTTAAAACAGCTTGTACCTGCGGTATTTAACTATGTAAACTATAATATGGGTTTAATGGTATATTCGCTCGGCAAATTATTTACCGGTAAAATTCCCGTAAGTGAAATGAACGGAATTATTGCCATAACCAAAATAGGTACCGAAATGATAGCATATAGCGGGCTTTTTAACGGAATTCTACTTACGGCTATAATATCTTTAAATCTAGCTATTTTAAATATTTTACCCGTTCCGGCGCTTGATGGCGGTCATTTGTTATTTCTATTAATCGAAAAAATTACGGGTAAACCCGTAAATAAATCAGTTGTTGAAAAGGTAAGTATGTTTTTCTTTTATCTTTTAATAGCCCTTATGATTGTAATTATTTATAATGATATTCATGCCTGGGTAATTGGGAAAATATAATAAAATTTAACTATCTTAAAATAAAGCCCCTTTAAGAAGGGGCTTTTGAAATTAGAAGATTCTTAAGCGGCAATAGATTTTCTTCCTTTTCTATCCATACTTGCCGCATAGTAAAATGTTTTTGGGGAATTATTATTTGTTTAAAGACTGCATAATGTATATCAACAAAATTAATATTGTCGAGTTCTTCTATGTAATAATCCGTAGAACCGCAATTAGGACAATATTTTGAGTTCGGTTTTATTTGATTGTATTCACAATGTGCATTACGTTTTATATTGCAGCAACAACATCTTACAAGAAACCATGAGTTCTTTATAAGTTCTCCGCAATCGGGGCAATACGCTTCTTCAACATCAACCGGTACTTTTGTATGATGACATTCATGTTTTTGTTTAAAAAAATCTATCAGCATATTATTTATTTAATAATTTATTTTTAAAAGTCAAATAAAAAATTCATCCTAACAAAAATTATTTTTATGGGATTTTATATAGTAAAGGAGAAATAAAAAATATGAAAATATCACCTGTGAGCTTTTTTAAAATAAATAATACAATGTCATTCAAACAAAAAAATAATGTTAATTCAAATAATGATGTAAAAAATGAAGCTGCAACAAGAACTACAGAACCCAATCTTGTTACATATATTCCATTAATGGAAAATAAAATGAAAGTTAACGATAACATAAAGTTTTTTTTAAAGGGTCTAAGCAGTATAGATACTGACGAAAAAAGAAAACATTTGCCGGTAAAGATAGCGGATATTGGCTGCTGTGACGGTGCATTATGCAGAACATTAAGCGAATTTCTGCCAAAAAATACAAAGTATTTTGGTCTTGATTTATCTGAAGATATGCTAAAACAGGCAGAAACAAAAGATTTACAATCTAAATTAGATTCAACATATACACTGGGTAATGCTTTTGATTTGCCATACAAAGAAAATAAAATGGATGCTATAATTGCTTCCAGCATTATGCATGAATTATACAGCTATGCAAACGAAGAATACAACGAAGAAGCATATTCAAAAGATTCAATTCTGCATTTTATGCAACAGGCATATGATTCATTAAAACCGGGAGGCATACTAATAATAAAGGACCCTGCAACCGCAGCCGCAGATGCTTATGAACCAATTAGAATATGTAATGCAAATAAAACAGACGGTGAATATCCTCCTATTGAAAATGAAGAAGAATTAAAAAACGCAGATATTACAAAATTGTGCACATACGATAAATTAAAACGTTTCTGTATGGATTTCTATCCGGCAAAGGGGCAGACAGAATTCAATCAAAATGACGAATGTGTTATGCCAAGATGGCTTATTACTGAATTTGCACGCCATAGAAAGTGGCTTGCTACTCCTGAAAACTGGGCGTATGAAATAAAAGAAAATTATGGTACTCTTCGCCCTGATGAAATGAACAATTTTGCTCAAAAAACCGGCTTCAATGTTATTAAAGTTGAAAATATTTCAATTCCTGATTCTAATAATATATATGCTATAAAAGATGGGGAGTTCGAATTAAAAGATTCTAACGGAAATAATTTAACTATGGAAGATTTTCCTATGTTTCTTGAAGTTGTTTTAAGAAAACCAAGACAATAGTTTGTCCGAGCAAAAAGTTACGATAAGCCCGAAGGGTGTGAGTAACTTTTTGTGAGTGGCGCTTTAAAAGCGGATTGCGAGCAGAGGCTGAAGGGCAGGGATGAAGAAGCCCTGACCGTAATGCCGTTTCATGCGAGCAACCAAGAAGGTGAGCCCCAATTTTTCGGCGTGGATGAGCGAATTTTCGGACGGGCGCAGCCCGGTAAGCGACAAGCAAAAGCTGGCAGAGGCAAAGCCTCAGAGGCGATACGCTTGGAGCGTAAAGAAAATTCAAGACACACGGCGAAAAATGTGGGCGACACTAGATTAGTTTACTATTTTTATTAAGAAATGTTACAAAAATATATAAAAAGTATACACTATAGGCAATCTTTTAATTAAAAAATACTTTATATATATACGAGAGATATAAAACACAAATAAACAAAAGATATTAAGAGAGAAAAAACAAAATTAAAAAATAAAACGGCTACACAAATGAGATGGAAACATGAGTAGTACGCGTACTGACTTTTTATAAAAAATCATTAAAGAACATATTATAACTACCTTACTTACACACTTACTAAACACGACGGATAGTAAAAATAATTTACATTCCAAATTACAGGGAACATAAGTTCCCTTTTTTTTGTAAAAAAAAGACGAAATTTAAATTTCGTCAAGTTTAAAAAAGTAACAATGTATTAGGCAAAAATGTTTAATGAATTTAGTTTATAATCCGAATCTTCAGTATTTTCCTCGTCTTTATCGACTTTTGCATAAAATGAAAACGGATTAGAGCCTCTTTTATCTTTATTCATATTTTGTGTTTCGGATACTTGAGAAGATGCAACAATTATTTGCTGTTCATTAACATTTTGAAGAGAATCAATCGAAATGACAACTTTAGTACCATTTTCTTTGGAAGTAAAAAGACTTTGAGCAGCCTGAGAATTTAAATATTGAACATTTGCCTGAAAATCTTTGCTAAGATTGACATCAAAATCTACTTTGGAACGAGAAATTTCTAATGCCGCTTCCGAGCTTGTCCGTTTTGCATATAAGTCAGTTCCTAAATTTATCCTGTTAAATTTAGATAAATCAAGCTGTGATACGTCAACTGTATTTTCATTATTCGGATTTAATATTCTTTGGGTAACTTCTGTGAGCGCCTGTGTATCTATGATAGATTTTGGCGCACTATAAGAATATAAAGAACCCACATTTAATCCCATTTTTTTGCCTTTTCTCAAATAACTGATAATTTATTTATCGGCATATATATTTTAAATCTTTAGTTTTAAAACCAGTTATATTAATATTTGTTAACATGTATGATAAAAAATATTATAAAAATAGTAAAAAGGACTTGAAGAAAAATTATGTTTTAAATATCATAAAAGAATGAATAATATATAATGAAAAGGAATGTAGTCATGAACCCTATAGTAGAAAGTTTAGGAAAAGAATATTTAAATAAAGAATTACCCCAGTTAAATCCCGGAGATACTGTAAGAGTTTCCGTCAGAATCGTAGAAGGAAACAAAGAAAGAACACAGGCTTTTGAAGGTACAATACTTAAAAAACGCGGCAGCGGTATCGGAAAGACCATTACTGTAAGAAAGATTTTTCAGGGTGTTGGAGTGGAACGTGTTTTCCCTGTTTATTCTCCTCGTGTTGAAAAAATTACAGTCGTAAGACGTGGTGACGTTAACCGAGCTAAGTTGTATTATTTGAGAGAACGCTCAGGTAAAGCAACTCGTATTAGAGAAAAAATTGAAAAAAAATAGATTAGGTATATTCTTATATTAAAAGCCATAGTCATATTTTATGAGTATGGCTTTTAATGTATACGAAAGGGTTCAAATGGAACATATTCAATGGTATCCGGGTCATATCGCAAAAGCGGAAAAAAAACTAAAAGAACAAATAAATATCGTTGATGTTGTAATTGAAGTAATAGATGCAAGAATTCCCGAAAGTTCTTCATACCCTGATATTGAAAAACTACTTAAGGATAAACCGCGTTTAATTCTTATGAATAAGTCAGATTTGGCAGATTTTGTTAAAACACAGCAATGGCAAAAGGCTATAAAAGAAAAAACAGGTTGTTTTATAATCCCTACAAGTGCAAATGACAATAAAGATTTATCAAAAATATTAAATAAAATTATAGAACTTGGGCAACCAAAAATAATATCTCTGGTAAAAAAAGGATTACTTCCGCGACCTGTAAGAGTTATGGTTGTCGGTATGCCAAATGTAGGGAAATCGAGTATTATTAATAAATTAATAAAAAAAGCAAAAGCCAAAACTGGTGCAAAAGCAGGAGTTACAAGAGAACAACAGTGGGTAAGAATTAACCCTAAAGTAGATTTACTTGATACACCAGGTATTATTCCTTTAAAACAAGAAAATCAGATTAAAGCTTATAAATTAGCATTTGTTGATTCTATAGGGGAAAATTCCTATGATGTAGAAGCAGTTGCATCTGTTTTTATTAAAACTGTTGATGAGTTTTATCCTGAGTTATTAAAAAATTATTATAAACTTGATAGTGAAGAATTGAGTATTGAGAATATAGCTTTGAAAAGGAATTGGATACTACAGGGCTCAAAAGCTGATACAAAAAGATGTGCACAAAATATTTTAAATGATTTTAGATCAGGAAGAATTGGGAAGTTAACATTAGATAAAAATGAATAATCTGTTTAATTTTGATATAGAAAAGAAACAAGGATACGAATATATAATCGGCACTGATGAAGCCGGAAGAGGCCCCGGGGCAGGGCCTGTTTTTGCTGCTGCGGTTTGTTTTACATCGGTTAATTATGAATTAATTGATAAACTCTCAAAATTAAATGATTCAAAACAACTAACCGAAAAATTAAGAGAAGAGCTATACGAAATAATTATTCAAAATTCTATATATTCAATTTATCAAGGCAGCGTTGAAGAAATCGAACGATTAAACATATTAAGGACTTCATTGTTTATGATGAATAAATCATGCAATGAAATAATAAAGAAATTAGACACAAAAAAAATATTGGTACTTGTTGACGGGAATAAAAGAATTATAGATTTCCCTTTTCATCAACAAACAATAGTAAAAGGTGACTCCAAAAGTGCTTCAATTGCAGCTGCAAGTATCCTGGCAAAGGTCTCAAGAGACAAAGTAATGAAAGAACTTGATAAAGAATTTCCTATGTATGAATGGGCAAAAAATAAAGGTTATATGACAAAAGCACATCTTGAAGCGGTTGATAAATACGGACTTACAAAATGGCACAGAAAAAAATTTTTTGAAAAACATTTTCAAAAGGCTGAGCAGTTATCTTTAATGTAATACAATTTATAATGTTGAAATTCTGCAGACTTTTAATCTGAACAATATTATCATTTGTAAATTTTAAGAAATATATGGTAATATAAGTAAAAAAGAGGATAAAATCATGTATAAATCATTAAGCCGCCACGGGGGGGGGAAAATTAAATCATAAAAATAGAGTTTTAATACTTTTTATTAATATAACTTTAAATCAATATTTCAAAAGAAATATTGATTTTATTTTGTTTAAATATTGATATATATTGATATATAATTATTATTATATAGGAGAATATAGTATGAAAAAGATAAAATCATTTACGTTGGCAGAAGTACTCATAACACTTGTTGTCATTGGTATAATTGCAGCAGTAACTGTTCCTGTTGTTATGGCAAATCACAAAAAAACAGAAACTGCTACAAGATTAAAAAAGTTTTATGCAAATTTATCAAATGCTGTAAAAATGGCCGAAATAGAAAACGGAACTTCCGTTGTTGAATGGATGGAAGATGAAGAAATAACCCAAGTAAAAGATATATGGGATAAATATTTATATAAATATATTCCTTATAACAAATATATAACTCCCAGTGAATTTGATTCATATGGTTTTGAATATACTCATAGTACATTAGCCTGCGGTTTTGCCATAATATTAAATGACGGTACATCTGTATGTTTTGATGGAAAGGATAATTTGGGTTTTGATGTTAACGGTGAAAAAGGTCCAAACCGTTATGGAAGAGATATTTTTGATTTTCATCTTTTAACTCCGCTAATGGAAAGTGAATTTAGGTATAGTAACATAGAACCCAAGCATGTTTATACTGATTTTTGTATAGATGGTAATTGTACGAGAGAAGCTATAATTGAAAAGTGCAGAACAACAAGTTCATGTACTTTGCTTTTGGAAATGGACGGATGGGAGTTCAAAGATGATTATCCGCTAAGACCTTAAGTTACAATTATTTTTTATATAATTAATAGCCTCAAGTTCTGAAAAGAATACATTTTTTTCTCCGATTTGAGAGATAATTCCATGTTCTTTTAGCTGTTTCATAACATAATCGTTGGTAATAACCAAGAAAATATTAATTTTTTGGGCTTTGAGTCTTATTATTATATCTTCCAATGCGAATATAGCGGAAATGTCAAGCAATTTACCTGCAGAGTAGTCTAAAATTAAATACTTAGTACCCCAAATTTCTTCAAACTGTGATACCAGTTGAGTGGCAGAGCCAAAAAAGAACTGTCCGTCAATATGTACTACACGTATTTTATGTTTGTAATTTTCATCCAATTCTTTTTCAAGCTTAATAATATCTTCATCATATACGGTTTTATGCACTAATTTAGTTTCATCTGCGACCCTTTTAGCATATAAAATAGCTGCTGCAACTATCCCTGCACCAACTGCAACTATTAAATTGTAAAAAACCGTCAGAATAAATACCAACCATAAAACATATAAATCATCACGCGGCGCATATTTGATAACTTTTAAAAGTTTTGTATCTATAATATCATAACCGACCTTTATTAATATTCCCGATAAAACTGCAAGAGGAATTTGTGCAGCAAAACCTGAAAATTTATAAAGGAGAATCAGTAATATTAAAGAGCATACGATTGCGGAAATATTTGTTTTTGCTCCTGAATTTATTGCCGCTACCGTTCTTAATGTTGCACAAGCTCCTGGTAATGAACCTGTCAGCGAACAAAAAATATTCCCGATACCTTGAGAAAATAACATTTTTTTAGATGATGATTTTGTTTTTAATAATGAATCAGAAACTAAAAGAGTCAATAAGCTTTCTGCAGATAATACTATAGCTAAAATTACCGAATAATGAGCGTATGTTATAATTTGCCTCAAATTAAATTGAGGGATTTCAATTGAAGGAAACATAAACGTAATATCCGAAATTCTTTCAATATTAAAATTAAATTTTATTGAAACAATTGTGCAAACAACTAGCGCTATTGCCTGTGAAGGAATAATTTTATTAAATTTTTTAGGCAGCGCAAATACTATTATAAGAGTTAATAATCCTATAAATAATGCTTCTGAATTTATATTGTGCAGATTGTTAATAAATGTACCTATACTTAAAAATATATTAGATACAACAGGATGTCCTATTATAGGATTTAATTGCATTAATATGATGATTACACCTATTCCGTTTAAAAAACCTGAAATTACCGGATAAGGAATATATTTAATTACAGAAGAAAATGGAGTAAAAGCTAAAATCATCTGAATAATTCCTGCAAAAAGAATTATTAAAAACAAAATAGAAATATCTGCATTAACAGATTGCAGCACAGAAGCAACAACAATTGTTACAGGACCTGTTATACCTGAAATCAAAGGTACTCTTCCCGAAAAAATTGCTGCTGTAAAGCATAAAATAATTGTTCCCCAAATCCCTGCCATAGCAGTAACACCTGCTGCCACTCCAAAAGCAAGAGCTTGCGGTAATGCTACAATTGCAGCATTAATACCTCCTAAAACATCACCCAATATTGTTTTTAATTCTTTTGTTATCATAAAACAAATTGTAACATGAATATTCAGTTTTTATTTCAAATTGATATATATACCTAAATTAATCATTAAGCTTAACATTAATATATAGTAAAGTTTTAATTATTTAGTTAATATATTAAGGACTTGAAATGGAGGGAATATAATGTATAAATTATTAATGCTTGGTGCAATGGTAGGTATAGGTTTAGGTGTTGCAAAATTTATTAAAAAAAATAAACAAACAAACGACCAACCGGCACAATAGTAAAGAAGGAGAATTATTTCTCCTTTTTTGTTTTTAAAAACAATATTAGAACTTGACTATAATTAATGTTGTTGATAAAGTTAATTATTAGACACAAGTTTTGAACATTGAAACATAATATAGGATGTAGCGCAGCTTGACTCTGCCGAGAAAAACGATTAAGTATCGTTTTTTGAGAACGGATTTTTCGTAGGCTGAAGCAAAGCGAAACGCCGAATAGACGAAAGGCAGATGAAGTGCAGTAAAAACTGAAAAGTTTTTACGAAATGGAATGGATTGCCTGAGTCGTAAGAAAAATCCAAGACGGTAAGATTTCGTAGTGCGCTTCAAGCCTAAATAATTTAATTATAATACGGGATGTAGCGCAGCTTGGTAGCGCACTTCGCTTGGGACGAAGGGGTCGCACGTTCGAATCGTGTCATCCCGA
Organism: Candidatus Gastranaerophilales bacterium; assembly: GCA_944323625.1. Lineage (GTDB taxonomy): Bacteria > Cyanobacteriota > Vampirovibrionia > Gastranaerophilales > Gastranaerophilaceae > Avigastranaerophilus. Next base: position 4,076 of record CALUTD010000025.1, on the reverse strand, counting down.
AATATTAAGAAAAGAGAACTTAAAAAAGTTCTCTTTTTTTTGTGGAGATTTCTCACGTGCTCGCACGTCCCGCGTTTCGTAATTTTCTAAGCTACGCAAAGAAAATTATCTCACCCGGCCCATCAAACTACGGCTCATTATTCGCCTTGTTTGTTGTGCGAATCGTGTCATCCCGAAATATTTATAAAAGAGAACTTAAAAAAGTTCTCTTTTTTTATGGAGATTTCTCACGTGCTCGCACGTCCCGCGTTTCGTAATTTTCTAAGCTACGCAAAGAAAATTATCTCACCCGGCCCATCAAACTACGGCTCATTATTCGCCTTGTTTGTTGTGCGTATCGTGTCATCCCGAAATATTAAGAAAAGAGAACTTAAAAAAGTTCTCTTTTGTGTAAATTATATAACATTATATATTAAAAAATAATATCTATGTCAGATTTAGCATCTTCAGAAAAAAGATTAACATGCTCTTTATATCCGTTAGTCATTCTTGTTAGTTGTGATTTCATATTTATAGGTTTACCTATAATCTCTTGTACCGCAGAAACAAAAGTTTTTGCATTCTGTGAATTTATTTTTTGTCCTATAACACCGTTTGGTGCTGCCATATCAGCTAAACCTTTTAAATACTTATCTTCCTCACGTGTTGTTTTGTGAATAAGTAAATGGTTCGAATTGCTATTCTCTAATCCTTTAATAACTATTAATCCCTTAAAAGATACCGGATTTACTGAATTAATTTGCATAAACAATCTCCTTTTTATTTACAAAGGTTAAAAAACTTATAAAATATTTTTTTGCCAAAAACTGTTTTATTTTTTAGAATTATATATGTTACGAAATTCGCTGGCAGAAAGAACTATCATTTATATGTATGTTGTTCAATAACATTAATATATTAAAATATTTTTTATGCAGTCTGATATACAAGAATCAATTCAAAATTTATCTGAACTTAAATTTAAAGGAACTTGGCGTTCTTATCAAAAAAGAGTTCTAGATGAACTCAATAAACATCTTAATGATAAAAAATTAAATGTAGTCGCAGCACCGGGTGCAGGGAAAACAACATTGGGTATAGAAGTTGTAAGAAGGCTTAATTTTCCTGCCTTGATATTAGCACCGACAATAACTATTAGAAATCAATGGGCCTTAAGAATTAAATCGGGTTTTTTAGAAAATGAAACAAAGAGTGATTTTATAAGCACGGATATAAATAATATAAAAAAAATAACAATTACAACTTATCAGTCACTTCATTCTGTTTTTAAAAAGGATAAAGAGTTTGATAAATTTTTGTCAGATTTAAAAAAACAAAACGTAAAAACACTTGTTTTGGATGAAGCTCATCATTTAAGAACTGAATGGTACAAGACTCTTTCTAAACTAACCGAAAAAATGGATTGTAAACAATTTACGGTTGTATCATTAACCGCAACACCTCCTTATGATGTTTCTATAAATGAATGGAGAAATTATAATAGTTTATGCGGATGTACTGATGCTGAAATTTCAATTCCGGAACTTGTAAAAAATTCTGATTTATGTCCTCATCAGGATTTAATTTATTTCTGTGATTTGAGTAAAGAAGAATCGGCAGCAGTTTTGGAGTATGAAAAAAACAGAGAATCTTTTTTTAACGACCTTAAAAAAGATCCTGATTTCGCTTCTTCGGTTGAAACAAGCACTTTTTTAAATGCTTTTGAAAAAAATATTGAACTAATATACGAAGATATAAATTTTAGTGTTTCTTTAATTTCTTATTTATTATTTAATGATTCTATGAACCCCAATGCATTTTTTCTTGCTGAATTTTTAGCCCTGGATATAAGTTTAGTTCCTAAATTTGATTATATTCAAGCAGAAATATTAATTAACGGTATTTTGGGTAAATTTGAAAAATATTTTGAAAGAACTTTTCAAATAAAAGATAAGCTAAAAAAATTAAAACTATTAAGTGCTCCTAAAAAAGTCGATTTTTCCGGAAATAATATTTTAAAAAATGTATATACAAGAAGTAAAAATAAACTTAAAGCAATAGTTGAAATAACTCAATGCGAATATAATGTTCTAAATGACAATTTAAGAGAAGTTATACTGCTTGACTACATTGGAAAAGGTGATAGCTTGGGCTTAAATATTTTTTCGGTATTTGAAAAATTAAAAGTAATAAACATTGAAATGGCTATTTTAACAGGTTCATTAATTGTAATACCCGAATCGGCTAAAGAAAAGTTGTATGAAATATTGAATAAATTTAATATAGATTCCAAAAATGTTCTTACTGCTAGTTTTAAAAGTGAATATTTAAGAGTTGAAGCATACGGAAATGTTGATTTAGTGCCTGCTATAACTGAATTATTCAGAATCGGCTCTGTAAAAATTCTAATAGGTACACAGGCTCTTTTAGGTGAAGGTTGGGATTCCCCTTGTACAAACACACTTATAATCGCAAGTACAATAGGTTCTTTCATGACATCGAATCAAATGAGAGGAAGAGCACTAAGAATTGATAAAGATAATCCTGATAAAAACGCGGATATTTGGCATATAGCAGCAATTCATAATAATAAATCCAATTCGGATATTGATACAATAATCAAACGTTTCAATACTTTTGAAGGTATTAGTTTTATTGACGATAAAATTCAAAACGGTATAGAAAGACTCGGTTTACCTTCTTATATATTTAATTCTGATTATGAATCAGAAAATACTTTAGAACTCCAAAACATTAATACAAATATTAATGATTTAAATAATATCATGTTATCAAGAGCAAAAAAAAGAAAAAATCTGAAAACATTATGGAATCAAGCTTTTGAAAAGAGTGAAATAACTGAGAAAAATATGATAAAACAGGTTTATGACGTTGCTCAAACTGAAAATACATCTGTGCCTGCTGTTTACACTGATATTGTAAATTCTAAATTTAAATGCTTTTTTAATTCTAAAATTAAAAATAAATACTTAAACATTATTCATCAAGAATATCAATATTTGGGTGAGATACTTTATTCTGTATTGTCAGAGTGTGAAATTATTAATAACCCTCTTGCAAAAGTAAAAGTCGAAATTAAAACTGATTTAACCGCTGTATCAATAACTCTTTTAAATTGTACAAATTATGAAAGAAATATTTTTGTGAAATCCTTCAATGAAATTTTTACTTTCAATGAAAATGCAAGATATATAATGAAGAAATGCGGAGATTATTCTTTTGCACATGAACAAAATAAAAAATATTTTAAGATTTTTAATTTTATATTTTCTTTTTATCAAAAGAAATATACTATGCCGGAAAATATATTCAAAAGTGAACAATACTATTTCGTACCGGAAATAATAGGGAATAAAAAGTCAAATATTGAAATACTAATAAAAAAACTTTTGCCATATTTTGGTTATTTTGAAACTATTTATACAAGAGTTCCAAACGGAAGAAAAGAGCTTATAAAAGTAAAATATTTGCAAACAGATTCAAGAAAAATAAAAAAATGCCGATTATGGATTTAGGAGAGATAAATTAATTTATATGTAAAAATTTTTAAATTTATTCAATCAAATGCACTACAAAATTTGAAGACCCGGTCAAACTTGCAGAACCGGCTATAAGAGACTTAAAAAATGTCCGAGCAAAAAGTTACGATAGCGGATTTGCGGACGGACGAAGTTCCGGAAAGCGAAAGCCGAAATGAGGACAGCCGAAGGCGAACGAATGACAGGCTTGAGCGTAAAGCAAATCCAAGAAGCGTTTTTGCGTAGAACGCCGTGGCACAAAGTGCCCCAGCCCGAATATGTGAGGACAAAAGTTTGCGGCAGCGATAGCGAAGCAAACACTTGTCCGAGAGGAAGCAAAAACAAGACAGCAGCAAGAAACCGAAAGGTTTCTGAAAGCGGAGATACAAGATTGAGCCATGAGGGAAATCCAAGAAGCGGATTTCCCGTAGGGCGGAGTCACGCGGAAGCGTGCGAGCCCGAAGAGGCGAAAATCGGTCGAAGCGTTTTTGCGTAGGGCGCCGTGGCACAAAGTGCCCCAGCCCGAATATGTGAGGACAAAAGTTTGCGGCAGCGATA
>CALUTD010000024.1 GCA_944323625.1 Candidatus Gastranaerophilales bacterium | reverse complement strand
TTTATTTTTTATTATTATATGTGAAACTTGCCTACTGATTGATTACGTTTTTGTGGGTACACTTCATTCAGCCCAACAATAAAATTGGACATTAATCGGACCAGGAATTTTCTTGGATTTTGGAAGTTTTTAGCCTAATTTAAAAATATTCTTTGTAATTTTGTGTTCTGATAAAGACCGATTTAAGCCAGTTTAAGAATACAATATCAAACAGTTTCCGACGGCCAACATTTAGTGTTGTCGGGCAAGTATGCCAATTCAACTTTTTATTTTCTACACAACGAATCTGACATAAAAATACAATCTAAATAAATTGTAAATGAACACTCAGTTTGATATTTTTTAACAGACAGTTTGATATTTTCCGATAATGAAAATTTAAAAATTTTCAAAAAAATTTAAGAAAAAAGTGTCAAATTTAGTACAGAATTTCTTGTACTAAATTTCACTATTTATTTTTAATTTTATAACGTAAAATTAACCATTTGGTTTTGATTTATCAATCATTTGCATATCTTTTGTAATATCTTCAAGTTCTCTAAAATGGACAGCAATTCTCGATAACTCTTCCGATGACCTTTTTGTAAATTGATTTTGCATAATATATCTTTTTACTGTCCAAGTTGGTGTTTTTTTAAACAGTCATTTGTTCCTGTCTTATTCTTCATTATTTCCTGCAATGATTTTTTTCATATCATTCCATTTTTGTTGTATTTCGGGGATATCTTCTTTGGGAACGCTTTCCATTTGATGTGCATATCTTTCAATTGTTATACCGATTGAGCGAATATTCTCTTCGTTATTTGCAATATTTGGCAGGATGTTTATTATTTTTAAAACATTTTCTTTAGACAATGATTTAAGATGAGATTCAAAAAACCAACTCAATAAGTTTATATCATTTGAATCATCTGTTCTTATTGCATATTTTCCAAAATTTTCAAGTGTCCCTGTAATGACATCCTGTTTGTCTTTTGTATCTTTTATTTTGTCAATAGCACTACACATGCTTGTCATAAAGTCATCAAGCAGTGTAGAAGAAGGTGCATACTCATTTCTTGAGCCATATTTGTCATATATGTTAATAGCATCCAAGGCAGAAGCTTTATTATTTGTTGACATCATAAAGCTGCCTTTAAGATATTGTGTTTTTTCTTCTTCTGATTTGAATTCTCCTTTGTGAAGCGGTATAAATGATATATTTTGTTCCCGCATTTGTTTTTGTAATACAGATACTTTTTCCCCAAGTTCGATTGTTTCGGGTTGTATATTTTCTATACCTTTTTCTTTTTTTATTTTTTCTAATTCCAATTCATTAAGTTTTACAAGTTCTGCTAAACTCTTATCCTTATTTTCAGGTTTTGAAGCAACTTCATCGTATAAAATCGGTCCGTAATTTTTTCTTAATTGAGTCAAAGGATCATTCTCCACTAATTCAGAATGTTTTTTATATAATGAGTTATATGCAGATAATAAACTATCTTGTTCTTCTCTTGTACTTTTTGATATTTGAGTAACCAAAGACGGAATATCTTCTTTTTTCATTGAGTTAATTTGAGTTATCAATTCATCAGCTGTTCTTACTCTTGTTGGTAATTTATTGGGATTTTGACAGGTACAATTAATATCTGAACTTTGCGAACCTGTTTGCATTCTTGCACTACTATTATATGGTGAATTGACAGGATTTGTTGTTCTGTTATGTGTTGCTGTTTGATTGCTCTTCGATTGTTCTTCATCTAAGTATTCAAAAAAATGTTTTCTAAAAATTGATTTTGCCTTATTTGAAGATAAATCATTATATGTTTTTAAATAAAATTGTTTTATTTCATTTGGTTTAATATTCTTTTCAAAATCTAATATTTGTCTCAAATATTCATGTTCGTCTTCCATTATGCTACAAGAAGGGTTAAAATCTTTTAGACTACTGTAACTATCTTTTTGCATGAAATAATCCCAACCTTTTTGAAATATATTTCGGTTTGTATTATTGGATTTTATACCAGCGAAACTTATAGTATCTTGAATTAGTCTATTTTGGCTATTAAAATCATTTTTAAGATATCCTTTGTTGCAATAATTACTGTCATAATTTTGGTTAAAAAATAAAATTTTCATTTCTACATCCTTATTTTATTAATTTATAAACTCACTAAAATGTTTGCTATATATTTGTTGTGCTTCTTCTGAAAAAGAACTCGTTTGATATAAATGATTTAAATATTGCGCTTCTTGATTTTTAGTTAATCTTTTAGTATGACCAAGAACTTCTCGCAAATATTGATGCTCATATTCTAAAATATCAGCTTTAGGCTTAAACCCGTTAGGGTTCATTCGTGCTTTTAAGATTTTAATAGGTTCTGCTAAGGCTTCTCCAAGTGATTGAGAGCCTTTGCCGTATTTAACCAGAGCAAAAGCACTGTATGCTATGGCGGCTATTCCGGCACCGATTGCAGTATATTTTGCAGCTTTTTTTATCTTTTCTTTTTTATCCTGCTTTTCAAAAGAATCGTTTGGTAATTCTTTATTAATGCTTTGATTTGGTACAACATTATTAACAGGTTTTTGCACCGAAACAGTATTTCCTTGAGTAATTGTATTCACCGGCTTATTCTCCGTTATTGGTTTATTTTGTATATAGGTTTCTAATAAATTTGACATTATTACCTTCACTTTCAATATAAAACATGCAAAGATTTTTTATTGCTATTCCCAATATTCATCATCATCTGTCGGGTCTTCTTCAACCTCCGTTGATTTTCTGATTTCTTCCAATTTTTGCCTGTCAAGTTCTGACAAAGTCCCATTTTTTTCTTTTTCTTCAAGACCTGCAAGCTCTGATGCTTCTTTTGCTCTTATTTGTTCCAGTCTTACTTTAAACCTTCCGTCAAGAGCACCTGCTCTTTCCATCTTAAGTAATTGTTCTTTTTCTTTTGTATCTATTTCTTCATCATATTCCTGCTGGTTCAAAGGTGCAAGTGCATTATATATATCAACAAATTTTTTATATCTTGCAGGACTTATTTCTCTAGGCAAATTATATAGAGTTTCATATAGATGACTGTAATATGAAGATTCAGGTTCTTCTAGATATTTATTAAATGCATTAATTGCCGAATCTCTGAACTGTTGATTATTTATAGCCCCCTGTCTTCTGTTGGGATTAAAATCTGCCGGAAGATTTTCATACGGAATTTTTTCATAATCTATTTTTAATTTATTAAAAGTACCTTCTTGAATCATTTTTTTAACATTTGAACGTGCTTTAACCGATAGCTCCGTTGATAAAGAATCGATATCTGAAAGCTGAAAATCATTTAATTCTGAGAGTTTTTGCATTTGAGTTAAAGTATCCGAACATATTTTAGCATAATGTTTAACAACTGCTTGTAAATCATCATTTTTTGCAGGATTTATTGCTATATAATTTATTTTTCTTAAAACATCACGGTCGATTAAATGAGGATAATTTGTTGTTAAAAAGAAAGTTAAAGCAGATCTTCCAGAACTGTCTTTATCATGTTTTGGAGCCTCAGAACATAAATCCAATTCGGTTTTGAATCTGTTTATAATATCAGGATTACTATTATATTTTTCTAATCTTCTTTTATCAGTTTCATCAATTAAGTTGCCGTATTCTTCTACAGCAGCTTCTAGAGCGATTGCCAAAAATTTTTCTGCCTCATTTATTAAAAGAATTGTACGGACATGCTTCTTTTCTCCGTTATCTTCTTCAAAATAACGTCTTACTGCATCCTCTTTTTGCCTTTTTAACTCATTTAAAAAATCTTCTGTATCAACATCAGATGATAAATCTATAACTTCAGCAAAAGCACCTTGTCTTGACTCATGACCGATTGCATTAATAATTGCAGTCTTACCCGTTCCTGTTGCACCATGAAGCATTACACATGCCGGAACAGGTGTTGAAGGTTCATCTTTTGATTTTGCTAAAGGATTTAAAAATTTTCTTTTCAGTTCATCTTTTTGTGTTTCATATCCGGCAATTCTTTCTTTAAGTCCGCCTTGAGCATTTTCCATTGAATTTAATGTTCGCTGTACACCATCTATACCGTCAAGTCTTATTCTTTGCTGTTCCAGCTGTTTTTTTTGTGCAATTGCCATATCAATTTGTTCTACGAGTTTATCTACATCTTTTTTACTCAATGGAGTATAACTTATAATAGTTTCGTCAATCTCTTTTCGAGCTTTTAATTCGTCTATTTCAGATTTTTCTCTAAGAAATTGATTATAATTTCTAGATTTTATATCACTGCATTGAAACGGATTCCAAAAACGGCTTAAACCTCTTCTGCGAATTTCGGCATCAGTTTTGGCAGCCTGTTTTTCATATTCTGTATCATAGTTCCAGGCTTTTATTTTATCTAAGTTCGCCTGTGCTTGTTGTCTTTTTATCTCTCTTTCATCAATATCTGCCGTATAACTGCTTTTCAATTCTTCAAGTTGTTCTATTGTCTTATCTGTCAAATCATGATTATTATCAGAAGTTTTTATATCACCTTTAAATGTTACAAGACTTCTGCCGTTTGTATCAAAATTTGGTAATTCCATTCCTCTGTCATTTGATTTTTTTACTTGATTTGACTCTGTATATTTTGATGTTTTGTATACAGGTGAATTTAAATTAATAGTCTGTAATGTAATTTTCATTTTCTTATTCCTTTTCTATCTTATTGAGTAATTAATTTTTTATTTGAATCTTCTTGAAAAACAGTTTGTTTATTCTGATGAGAATGTTCTATATTTGGATGTGTATGAGAATGGGAGTGCGAGTGTGGAATTCCGTGTGCGTGCATAACACTATGATCGTGATCAGGATAATTTATATTTACGGAAAAAGACTCTTTTACGCTGCTTATATTATCTTGTGTTCTTTGTTCCTGAGTATTTTGAGCATTAATTAATATTTGCAGCTGTTCTTCAAAATTATTAGGCAGATTGAGTGCTTTTGCATTTGCATCAGTCTCAATAAGAAAATCTAATGCATCTGCTTTATCCTTATCTGAAGGTTTTTTCCCTATTTCAGAAAAGTATTCAAGCCGTTCAAAGATATCATCACCATATATCTTTTGACAAGATTGTTTTACAATAGAAGTTAATTCATCAATTTTGGATAAATTATTACTAAATTCAGGTTTATTTTTATTTTCATCTATTTGATTTAATAAAATAGATACTGCATACAATTGGGCTGCACCTTTACCTCTTTCAAGATGTTTTTTATCTAATTTATCATTTTTCGCATTCATCTTATTAATATAATTTATAGCAGTGAGTGAGTTTACAGGATCAGTAAAAGTATTTGAATTATCCATTGCTTCTTTTAATTTACTTCCGCTCACTACAGCATAAGATGGCGGCACTTCTGCAACAACACATTGCATATTTGCATATTGAGCCAATAATTTTGCAGCCATAAATGATGCATTGTCTGACACTGAATATTTTGTTCTTTTTCTATCTTTTAATTGTTCGATTTCTTGTAATTTTTGATTTATTTTATCACTGATTTTTACATCAATTTCATACATTGCTTGATAATGGGCATCACACCATCCAAAAGAAACATAATTTTTCATGGGATTATTAAAACCTGATAACTTCGTTGTGTTCACAGATTGTGAATTATCATTATTACGTAAATTGGGTTGATTATTTTGTGATTTGTAGATTAATGGTGTTGATGCTGTTATTTTCATTGATTACTCCTTATTTCAAAATTTTATTATCTTTCAAGTATTTTTCTGCGATTAAGTACATTGGTTTATCAGCTCCTGTAGGGATATATTCAAATGGTGTATTTCCAAGAATATCTACTTGATTTATTTTAGGATTTAATTTCAAGATTTCATTTAATAATATTACATTGCCGCTTTGGCAAACTTTATGTAATGCACTTTGTTTATTATTGTCAGTGAAATCTATATCAGGATTATTATCTAATAATAATTTAATTATCTGTAAAGTATTAAGACGTTCTTCATCACTATTGCAGCATAAATAAGTATTTAATGCTGTTAATAACGGTGTTTCATTATCATCATTAACAAGATTAATATTCATTCCTTTGTTAATTGCAATTGATGTGCATTCTTTTGCATACGAACTTTTTGACATTGCGGCGAGATGCAGAATATTATTGTCATTTAGACCTCTTGTATATTTAAATTCGCTGTTTATCATTGCATTTTTTGCAAGCTGTAAAATATGTTTATCCGTTTCATTATTATTAGAAATTTGTTCATCTAAGTATTCATAGTTTACATACGACGAATATTCATCTTCGTTGTATTTAGAGAAATTAAGATTTTCTGAATTAATTCCGCTTATTTTATATAAATTAATTACATCATTAAATTTATCGGAAAGTTTATTCTTTAATTCATCATTTAAATAATCAATAGGTAAAAATCCAGCATCATCTTTGGTATTAGGGTATGCATAACTGTCCAATAAGACAATTATTGATTCTTCATCCTGATTCATACAAGCGTAATGAAGCGGTGTTTGGTTACTATTATCAGGTAGATTAGGATTGGCACCATTTTTTAATAAATATTTTATTGCTTTGCTATGCTTTAAATTGGCAGCATTAATTAATGGAGTGAAGCCGTTGTTATCAGATGAATTAACACTTAATCCTTTTTGTCTTGCAGTTTCCATATAATTTATGGAATATTCTTCTTCGGACATTTTACTAAATAAAAGCATAGAATCAGTGCCATCTGCCAAACGCATATATGGATATTGAGTACATTCTAATATTTGTGCCGTCAAATGCGGTTTTTTTGTATATATTGCATGTCCTATAGGAGTTTCGGATTTATTATTATAATTATCAATATTACAGCCGAGTGTTTTGGCAGCAAGATAAATTTCCAGTGCTTTAACTTCATCATCAATAGTTGTAAGAATGTTTACAATATTATTACCTTGAGAATCTTTGTAATCATCATCGATTAAAATAGAACTTTGTATTTGCTTTAAATTAGTAAATTCTTTTAATTCTTCTATTATTTCTTGAGGAACATCAATGGTTGGCTCTAATATTATGCTGTTATTTTCTAATTTTGGGATATTAGGATATAACATTAATAAAGTTTTTGCAAAATTTGAAAGGGATAATGATCTTATTTCATTCATATTTTTATTAATTTCTTCTTGCATTTTAGGTGAACTCAAAAGAACATATGTGCAATTATCAATATGATTTTCAAGAGCTTGTTTTAATATTGTTTTATTTGAAGAGTATCCGGAACCGGCATTAATATCCGCATCATCCCTTTTTAATGCTTCTTGAAGCACATAAGCCTTATTAAGACAAGTTAAAATAAATAAAGGAGTACACCATACGTTATAAAAACCGCCGTCATCACTGGTTAATCTAGTATTTAAATCCATCTTTGGATTTTTTATAAATTCAAGTAAAACTTCATCAAGTATACTATTGTCCAATCCATTATTAATCATATCTTTAGCTTCTATCACAACAGAACCAAAAAGTTTACGCAATTTATCTGTGTTATTGCAATTTTTAATCTTTTCTAATGTTTTATTATTACTTTCGTAATGTTTTGGCGGTTTTATATTAACTACAAAGTTAGTAATAATTTCAGAATCAATATTTTTGATTTCTCCGCTTAGAACACCAATGTTAATATCTTCAAGAAATATCTCTTCGGGTGTCATATTTTCTGTTTGGAATTTTAGTCTTGGAAGTCTGCCTTTTGATATATTCCAAGTATTGTTATCCCAGCTATAAAATGGTTTTAGAGTAATATTTTTAATATCGCTGTATGCGGTTTCACAATCGCTGTTTTGACTTATACCGACAACATTGTTTTTGTTTGAAAGAGCATAAGAATCTTGAATTATTGAACTTTCAGCCCATCCAATCAAACCTCCTGATTTTGAATCGCAATATATTTTTCCTTTAAAATTAGAATCTTTAATATTGCTTCCATTTGAATATCCTATTATGCCGCCTGCTTGATTATTGGAATAAATTGCAGCATTTGAGTATAATTCGGACAATTCGCTTTTTTCGTCAGTACCTATAATTCCGCCTGCAATTCCGGTTATAGAGAAGTCATCTTTTCCTTTTGATAATTGTTCATCTATTTCTATTGTTCCGTCTGTATATGAATGTTTAATTTTGTTATTATTGCTATAACCTATTAAACCACCAATTTTCTTTTCACCTTGAACAAGACCGCTAAATTCGCAATTGTCTACTACACAGTTTGTTGCATAACCAATTAATCCACCAATTTGCTGTTTACCTTGTATAATTGCATTTTTTACTGACAAATTAGAAATTTTTGCCTTGTCGCAAGTTCCGAAAAGTCCGACATTTCTTCCTTTTAGCTTACTGATTTTAAAATTACTTATATTGTATCCATTACCGTCAAACTCACCTTTAAATGGATTTGCCATATTTCCTATCGGATTAATTTCCTTATTTTGTAAATCAATATTACATCCAAGTACAATTTTTTTGTTTGTTATGTTTGAAGTATTGTTTAAAGCTATAAATTGCTCAGGGGATGTAATAATTATTTCATTCTCATTATTTGTTATTTTATTGTTTTCAACTTTCGCAGGTTTATATCCCATATTTACAAGATAAGAATTTGGATGCAGTCCATAAAAAGATAATGTTGAAACAACTTTATTATTAATATTCTGATTGTTTACAGCAGATTTGTTTATTCTTAAAGCAGAAATATTGCCTTTATTATATAAAATTGGCTGGCAAGTTTGTATTCTCATCAATTACTTACCTTTCTTTTTTCTTTTGCTTTTTCCAATGTTCTTTCATTAAATGCATTTTTCAAGTCGTTTTCTGTAAGTTTATCAACTCTATTATCAATAGAGGTCTTTATTAATAAATTAATGGTCTCTGTAATATCAACTATGGAAAATCCATCGCTGCATTGAGCTAATTTATTTATCGTATCATCATTATTTGATATACCTTGAACAATTTCACGACCTTGAAGTGATTTCTTAATAATATCTTTTCTTGAATCAAAATCAGGAAGCGGTACTTCAATAGCTTTAAACCTGCCGGGGCGTTTCATTGCATCATCAACTTTATCATAATAATTTGTTGCCGCTACAACAATAATACCATTTTGGCGTGCATTCTGAATTTCTTTAAGCAATGCATCTGTTTCTTCCTGCTTATGTTCATTTAAAGATGTATCACGTCTTGGTGAAACATCTTCAAATTCATCTATCATTAAAATACTTTTTTCACCTGTTTTTTCATATTTTTCTTTTAATTGATTAAAAATCTTACCTATATTTGAAGTTGTTTGATGAAGATAAGAACTTCCCTGTTCACTCAGTTTATATTCATATATCGGTAATCCAAGATGTGAAGCCAATGCTTTCATTATATATGTTTTACCGCAGCCGGGTTCACCATATAGTAAAGCTCCGCCTTGTTCTTTAACTTTATTTAACTTATATCTTTCTACTATATCAGGATTTAACATATCAAAACCGACAACTTGGAGTAATTTTTCTTTTACATCTTTCATTCCGCCTAAATCATCAAGGTTTTGAGGATCATCAGAAGATATTTTTAAACGTTTTATAAATGTATCATAGCTTGATGTTTTATTTCTGTCATTTATTTCCGGCAATTCATGAGTGATTGCAAAATTATTAATTTCACGTTTAAAATCTTCAACTGTTAACTGCTCATCTGTATATGATAATTGTGTATCAATTGTATTTGACAAAATTGTATCAATATCTCTTGCACTAAAACCATTTAATCTTGCTGCAATTTCAGCTATATCATCATTTGAAATATTATCGGCAATTTTTAGATTTTTTATTGCTAAATCTATTATTGATTTTATTGACTCAATATCCGGCTGAGATACGGCAATTTGTTCACCTAATCTGCTTAACACAGCTTTATCTATTTTATCTTTATAGTTTGTTGCCGTAATTGTAATAATACCTCTTTGTGCCGAGTTATTTATATATTGCAGCAACTGATTAACGATACCTGATTTATATTCACCGCTGTTTTCACGATTTGAAAGTATTGAATCTGCTTCATCGATAAACAATATACTGTATTCACCAGTTTCTTTAAATTTAGTTTCAAGTTGGTCAAAAATTTTTTTCAAATTCTTTTCCGTTTCACCAACATATTTATCTTCAAACCTAGATGAATCTAATTTATATAAAGGAATATTCATTTCTCCTGCTAATGATTCAACAATATAGGTTTTTCCTGTTCCCGGTGAACCATATAATAAAAATCCTGATTTTATAGGAGCACGTGAACCATTTTTCTTAAATCTTTCTAATGCTTCAGGTTTCAATCTATCTATTAATAATTTTTTGAATTTTGTTTTTACATCTTCCATTCCAGCTGCTTCGCTGAAATTTGCCGGATGTTTAATTCTTTCTCTTTTAATTACAGTGTCATAATTATAAGTAGTACCATTTTCACTTATCTCACCTAAATTATTTTCCCTTGCATAATTTTGAATGGTGCTGTCAATATTGTTTGTATTTAATGTTTTTAGCACATTAAGTCGTTCTATAGTTTTAAACATATCAACATAAGAAAAACCTGTCGTCTTTTTGAGTATTAAATCAATATTTGCAGTTTGTATATTTTCATGTGTATTATATTTGTTTAAAAGTTCTTCTCTTTCTTTTTGATCTGGTAATTTTAATTCGATATGATTATCAAACCTTCCGGCACGGATTGAATCAACTGATAATGAATTTTTATCTCTTGTTGTGGCAACCAAAATAATACCTTTAGAGGCTGAGTTTTCAATTAATTGCTCTGCTTTAGTAACGGAGTTTGAAACAGCAGCATTGACATCAGGCAAAATTCCTTTTATTTCATCTATATAAATAACAGCCTGCTTCTGATTATTGCGATAATTTTCTTTTGCACAATCAATAACAGTTTCCAACTGCTGCACATCTTCTACTTGAACTATATAATTATCAAATATAGTTTGTAAATCAGAATCGGATTTTGCTTCTGAATTGAGCATTTCTTCAAATTTTCTGCTGTTTATAATTTCTTTATTTAATGATTTTGCTAAAGAATTTAGAAGAAAACTTTTTCCGCAGCCTGTGTTACCATATAGCAGAAAACCGCTGTCTTTAACTTGTTGTCCTTCTTTCATGGGATTTACAATTTTATCCAACAATAATTTTTTAGCTTTTTGTGCGCCGGCTGCTTCTTCAAGAGGAACAAATGTTTCTATTTGTTTTATATTGCTAAAATCCTGTTGAACGATATTTGTTTCAATAGTATCTTCATCATCAAAATCTTCATCTATATCAGGAATTTGCAGTTTTGTTCCGGAAGGCAATTCATTTAATTTATTTTTTGTTTCTTGAGCCGGAATGTTTGGAACCGTCTTTATACTTTCTTGAGTTAATCCTTTTATACTCTTACCTGTAAGTCTTTGAAGTCGTGATATAGTTGTGCTGTCTGTTATATATTCTGCCGGAGTTTTATTTTCATTATTTACATCAGATAAAAGAGATATAGTTTGCTCTCTATTGCTATTGATTCTTTGACCAAGAAGAATTAAGGCTTTATTAATTAGCTGATTATTTTTACTCTTAAAAACTGCATGTAAAAAATTATCGCCGTTTTGTATATCTTTCTCATAAATATCAAATTTAATATTGGAAATACATTTAATCTGCCCTTGAATATTTCCGTCATGAGTATCCTCCCAGAAACGATCTTCAAGCTGTCCTTTAAACGAAGGATAACTTATATTTTTACAGGTAAAAAAGTTAGCATATCTACTGCTATTTATTGAATTAATAATCATATGATTCCTTTTACAATGCGAATTCACTGCAATTGATAGTATTAAACTCTAAACAAAACTTTTTTTGCTAATTTTTCTAAATTTTAACTTTTTTATAGTCTGATTGTTTACAATTTTTAATATTTTTGACTTTAATTGAAAAAAATTGAGATTAAAAGTATTAATAAAAACTCTAATAACTTTCAATCTATAATAAAATCTTATACGGATAGATAGAGTATGAAAATAAACAACAGATACGCTGCTTATGTTGAGGGGTGAGAGATTAGCTCATATAAAAGAGAGTATTATACCTGTATATGCTTCATCTAATGCAAAAGTGTTTCCATATCAAATAGCAGCTGCAAGGTTTGCACTTCGCTCTGACTATCTCAAAGGCTGTATTCTTTGTGATGAAGCTTCACTGGGTAAAACCTATGAAGCACTTTTAGTTGCAGGTCAAAAATGGTATGAAGGGAAAGAAAATATTTTAATTGTTGTTCCATCTTCTCTTGTAACTCAATGGATTAGAAAAATTAAAAATGATTTTTCAATTCCTTATTTATTTTGGAATAACACAAAAAAATTGCCGGACGAAAAAGGCATAATAATTACAACTTATGATACTGCCGTAAGATATTCTGATATTGCCAAGACAAGGCAGTGGGATTTAGTAATTTTTGATGAAGCAGATACAATTTCAAAACCTGAAAATAAATCTGTTATTACATTAAAAGAGATAGCAGGTGAAGCATTCAAACTATTGTTAACTCCAACTCCAATAACATTAAGCATAATGGATATTTACGGTCTTATTCATTTTATAGATGAAAGTGTTTTGCCTGATTCTGATTGGTTTTATAAAAGATATTTTCGCCGTCCTGAAAACTACCATGAATTAACAGAATGGGTGTCGCAATTTTGTTTCAGAACCTTAAAATGCCAAACAACCAATTATGTAAATTTTAGCAGAAGACTGCCGATAACAGTTGATTATGAACTGTCAAAAGAAGAAAAACTATTATATAAACTGGTATCTGCTTATATTATTTCAGACAATAAAGCTGCATATCCTGAAATGGATAATTACAATCTGAATTTATTGTTTTTTAAGACATTATCATCTTCAGCTTATGCTTTTTCAAATATGCTAAAAGCACCGATAGAGCGTGCATACGGAATAGAAAAACAAACTCTTTTGGAAATACAAAAACTTGCTTCTGAAATTTATGTAAACTCAAAAACAGCACAGCTTTTAAAAATTTTAAAAACTGTTTTTAGCCACTTAAAAACAATGAAGGTCAATAGAAAAGCTGTTATTTTTGTCGATAACCAATCAACGCAGACCATTTTGCATAATACTTTGTATGCAAACGGATATCAAACAATCCATTATAATAATGCAGGTTCAATTGATGAATTTAGTTATGTGGATAATAGCGAAAATCAAATTTTAATAGCAACTGATGAAGCTGCAAAAGGCTTGGATTTAGAGTTTTGCCCCGTTGTTATAAATTACGATTTACCTTATGATGCCATAAAAATAGAACAGAGAATTTGCCGCTGCCACAGACAAGGTCAAAACTCTGATGTTCTTGTTATAAATCTGTTAAGTAAAGAAAATTTAGCGGATGTCCGCATTCTTGAATTGATAAATAAAAGAACACTTCAATTTAACGGCATATTTGGAATGAGTGACGATATTGTCGGCAATTTTGATGTGAAGATAAAAGAAGTTTTAAAAAATTTCCGCCATCATGATGAAGTTGCGCAGGATTTTAAAGAAAATCTCACAATTCACCGCAGTGAAAATGAACAGCTTGCACAGCAGACAGAAGATATTTTGTTCACTACATTTAATGAAGATATTTCAAACAATGTGAGCATATCTCCAAAGTATGTTGAAGAACAGACAGAAGAACTCAATAACGACTTGTGGGAGCTTGTAAAATACTATTTTACCGTCGAAAACCACCATTATATTGTTGATGAAAAAGAAAGAACTCTAACAAAAAAAGAACTTGAAGAAAATGAAGAACCAATGTCAAAATATGAGTTCCGTTATTATACAGGCGGACAGTCAAAATATCATATCGGGCGCAATAAATACGGTATGTCTAAGGATTTGCCTTATTATGAACGGCTTACATTCACTTCACCCCTTGTTAAATCAATATTAGAAAAGTATTCAGTTTTTTACAACCACATAGAAGGCGTAATGTTTGTTAAAGAAGACATTGAACCCTGCCAAATTAAATTTTATAAATTAGATATTTATTCAAACAAAACAAGAAAAGGCAGTCCGTCTTTTTTAACGGGGCAGACAATATCAGGCAAGATACTTTCAGAAGATGAATGCAGAAATCTGTTAAATTTAGCGCCTGTAAAAAAAATACAACCGAAAACAATTTCAGAAGAAAAAGCAATGGAACCTTTTAAAATCGATTTTAGCAATGTAGACGTTTTAGAAAAACATATTCCTTGTGAAGAAATTTTGCAAAATTATATGAGCGAGAAAAAAACTTCATTTGATTATGCGATAAAAAAATCACAGCTTATAGCTCACCAAAAAAAGATGAATGTTGATAAAGATATAAAAGATTTGAAAGCAAAGATTGATGAACTAAAAAAGGAAAAAGAAAATACAAAATACAGCACTTTTGAAAAATTAAAAATACAAAAAGAAATTGCAATGATTGAAGATGATTTTTTCAAAAAAGAGGAAAATATCTTTTTTGAAAAACAGAAAATAGATGTTGAAACAGAAAAAGAAATACAGAAGATATTGGATATATCAAATTATATTGTGCGCCCCGATTTAATATTTCATGTATTTGTTTATCCGATTTCTATGTATCAGGAATGAGAGAATTACCCGCACACATTGCTTTTATCGGCTGAATGCGGCTTATATCATCTTCTATTTTACGTTTTGCGATACGTAATTCATAATTTTCCTGATAACGTAAAAAATAGCCTTGTGAAAGACCAAAGTATTTTGTTAATCTCAAATCAGTATCGGCGGTTATTCTTCTTGTTCCTTTAACAATTTGATGTATTCTGTTAGCAGGTACAAAAATGGCATTTGCTAGAGCATTTTGTGTAATATTAAATGCATCAATAAATTCTTCTTTAAGCATTTCACCTGTTGGAGTCAGTTCAATATATTTATTCATATAAAAATTTTCCATTTGTATAACATATATTTATATTATATATTACGTATCACGTAAAATCAATTGTATACTAGTAAATTTTTTACATAATTTAAAATCTAACTATGATAATCAACAATTTCGACATCAAAAGAATGATTATCCAGCCACCTGAAGCAAATACGAAACTGGTCATTTATTCTTATAGAGTACTGACCTTGTCTATCTCCGCTTAAACTTTCCAATCGATTATTGGGCGGGATTTTTAAATCTTCTAATGTATTAGCAGAATTTAACATCATTAACTTTTTTAATGCCCGATTTTGAATATTGCAAGGCAGTTTTTTAGAAAATTCTTCATTCCAAATTTTTTCAGTTTCTTTGCATTTAAATGACTTAATCATAGAGCTATTTTAGCATAAAATAGCAGGTTTGTGGTAGATTTATGAGTGAAGAAATAACTAGAGTATCATCAAAGAGTATGGATATTGAGCAGGCGGATATGGAGAAGCTGAAAAGCGTTTTTCCGCAATGTTTTTCAGAGGGTAAACTTGATATTGATAAATTGCTCAACCTTTGCGGTGAGTATATTGATAACGATTTTGAAAAATATAAGTTTGAGTGGAAAGGTAAATCAGACTGCTACAAAATAGCGGGGCAAAGGTCACTGGGAACCTTGCGCCCATGCGTTGAAGAAAGCGTTAATTTTGATAATACAAATAATATCTATATAGAGGGTGACAATTTAGAAGTTTTAAAGCTCCTTCAAACTTCATATTATGGCAAAATCAAGATGATATATTGACCCTCCCTACAACACAGGCAATGATTTTGTATATGAAGATGATTTTAAAGACCCGCTTGAAAGATATAAAGAAGTAACAAGCCAAACAACAAAATCAAACCCTGAAACAATGGGGCGGTTTCATACAAATTGGTTAAATATGATGTTCCCCCGTTTAAGGTTAGCGGCAAACCTTTTGCGTGACGACGGAGTGATTTTTATTTCCATTGATGATAATGAGATTGATAACCTGAAAAAGCTCTGCAATGAGGTGTTTGGGGAAGAGAATTTTATTGCGCAATTAATTTGGGAACGAGCATATTCACCTAAAAATGATGCAAAATATATCTCAAACAGTCATGATTATGTTTTAATGTATGCAAAAAAATTAGAAGATTTTAAAATTGGGCGATTACCAAGAACAGAAGAAGCAAATGCGAGATACAGTAATCCCGATAACGACCCTCGTGGGGAATGGAAATCAACTGACATGTCTGTAAAAACATTTTCAGAAAGCGGCAACTATCCAATAACTACTCCAACTGGTAATGTTGTTTATCCACCTGCTGGTCGTTGTTGGAGTTTATCACGCAGTACTTTTGAAGAAAAATTGAAAGACAACCGAATTAGTTTTGGAGCTAATGGTGATGGTGCACCTAGAATAAAAACATTTTTATCTGAATTAAAGTATGATGGAATGTCGCCAACATCAATACTTTTTTATAAAGATGTAGGTCATAGCCAAGAAGGACGGCAGGAATTAAAAAAACTTTTTGATGATAAAGGCTATTTTGACGGACCAAAGCCAATTAGATTATTAAATCGTCTATTAACTTTAGCAAATGTGCAAAATGACGACATAATCCTCGACTTTTTCTCAGGCAGCGCAACAACCGCCCACGCAGTAATGCAATTGAATGCAGAAGATGGCGGAAACAGACAATTTATTTGTGTTCAATTGCCTGAATTATGCAGTGAAAAATCAGAAGCATTCAAAGCCGGATACAAAAACATTTGCGAAATAGGAAAAGAAAGAATAAGAAGGGCAGGTAAAAAGATACTTGGTAACTGCAATAATCAATCGGTTTGCAATGTTGAAGTTAATTCCCCTCCTTTGGAGGGGTGCCGCGATAGCGGCGGGGTGGTTCGTAATACCAAAAACTATATGGAATTACCATATAATCCAACATTAAAAGAAAAATCAAGAGAATTAAGGAAAGCCGGTAATTTATCAGAAGTCTTATTATGGCAGCAAATTAAAAATAAACAGTTTAATAACCTTGATTTTGACAGACAAAAAATAATAGGAAATTATATTGTTTATTTTTACTGTGCCAGTAAAAATATTGTTATTGAAATTGATGGTATTTCTCATGATGAAAAGCAAAAATATGATGAAACAAGAGATAATTATTTAAAAAGTTTAGGACTTGAAGTAATACATATTCTCGATATTGATGTTTATAAAAATTTAGATGGTGTAATCAAGAATTTAAATAACCACCCCGCTCTTACGAGCACCCCTCCAAAGGAGGGGAATCCAGTAACTCCTGATTCTATAAACCATAAAACAAGTTTAGATATTGGCTTTAAAGTATTTAAACTGGACACTTCCAACCTTGCGAAATGGGATAGTACACCAATAGAAAATAATGACGAAAAAGTATTAATTTAAGAAAAATCTTTTACCCACGAAGAAGCTGAAGATATTATTGAAGAACTCAAAGAAAAGAAAATAATCACAAAAGACGGTAAAATCAAAGACACAATGAAAGCTCAACTTGCAGCAGGTAAACTTGATTTAGCTCAAAGATATTCTAATGCTGCAAAAAGAGCAGTACTGCAAGCTCTCGAAAGAGCTGACAACCGTCCTGTATTGCGTGATGCAAGTAAAGAGGTTACGGTTAAACTCAAAAAACAGGCAATTGTATCACCTGAATTTATGGAATTGTGGAATAAGATTAAGCACAAAACCGCATATAGAATTGATTTTGACACAGAAACCTTAATTGATAAATGTGTAAAAGAAATAAAAGAAATGCCATTTATTCCAAAGGCAAAAATAATTTCTCAAAATGCAGAACTTCAACTTGAAAAAGAGGGAATATATACAACTGAAAAACATTCAAGGTCACAGGAAATAGACACAACCTATAGCGTTATGATTGATATAATAAGACTTATTGCTTCTGAAACATATTTAAAATTTGAAGATGTGATAGAAATTATTGAAAGTTCTAACCGCTGTCAAGATTTCTTTAATAATCCTCAATCCTTTTATGAACAAGTTCTTGAAATAATCAAACAAAACCTGCATGAATTAGCAATAGACGGCATAAAGTATGTGAAACTTGCAGGGCAGGAATATTATGTACAGCAAATATTTGACAGTTCTGAACTCCAAGCAAACCTTGATAAGAATGCTGTTCAAGTTGAACATAGTGTTTATGATTATATAATTTATGACAGCGGAGTTGAAAATAGATTTGCACAAAGTTTGGACAGCGACCCTGATGTAAAAATGTTCTTTAATTTAAGTTGTATTTGCCTGTTTGTTTGTCATTTTCAAGTAAAATTACAGTATAATTTGTCATTTTTAATATTCCTTTATGCCAGTCGTATCATACATTTTGTCCATTTTGTAAGGCAATTTTTTTTGCTTGCAAAATTAGCCCAACCGGCTATTTGTTTTTTAATATTTATATGATACATTACATTCTAAGAAATAAATTAAAAAGGCTAAAAAATAGATTATTATTAAATTTTAAGCTGATTTAATTTGAAACGTCTTACAAAATGGATAATTTGTAAGGCAAATAAAATGTAAAGTAAAGTCTTTTACAGAGAGGATTTGCGCTTATAAAATAAAGTTATTATAACTGTAGTCTATCTGGTCTTGTTCAATTCCGATATATCTTAAGGTTATCTGCGGACTCGAATGATTAAATAATAATCACACCATCTGCACCGAGTAGAAAAAGAGTAAAAAGAGTAATTACGGTTCACATGGTTTGATTATTTCCGACCCCCAAAAACCGCAACACAAGCCGATTGCCCAAAATAATCGCACCATCTGCCCTACGCAAAGCACTCACTTTATTACAGCTATCCGCCGAAAATATCAAACTGACTGTTATTCTCAAACTGGTTGTTAAAATACATAAATACAATGTAAAGGAACACATGGTTTGATTATGGTGTACGGTTAGTATGATTATTTTGGTACAAATCTTAATTATTTTATACAAAAAGAGCCTCTATTATCGAGACTCTTTTTATCCAATATAAAGCAATTATTTCACAATTTTTGAAATACTTGCAGTTATATCCTCTCCTCCGTATAAAACCACGCCCTTGGAAAGCACTAAATTATAGCTTTTAGCTTTGGCTTCAGCAGCTATTGTTGCACTTATGCTTTTATCAATGGCTTGAAGTTTACCTGCGTAATTCTTTTTGATTGCTTCTTGTTTTTTTGCAAATTCAGCATCATATTTTTTAACAAGCTTTTCTTTGCCTTCTTTGGTTGATTGCTTTTGTACATCAGCTCTTACGGTTTCAAGCCATTTTTGCAGTTCTTGCATTTTTTGTTGCTGTTCCTTTTTTAACGCTTGTACCTGAGCGGACTTTGAAACAACAGCGTTTACATCTACTACTGCGACCTTGTAATTTGCGGGGATATCAGACATAGCGATGTTGTTGAATCCCATACCAATTGCAAATGCTGCTATGGCGATTGTCAATGTTGTAATTTGTTTTTTCATTTTTTTCTCCTTGTTAAATACAAAGTAGGAACTAACCTCTCTGCTACTATACTATTTTATATTATTTAATGTTACTTGAGCTTTTGGTAACTCAGGAATACTACCACTAGCTTTTATAGGATTTGATTTAACTTTACCTAATGCCCATCTGAAACCACATTGCAAGCCAACACCGTTTCTGCCGCCGTTAGTGATATATGTTTGGAAGAACCCTGTAAATCTTTCACCCCAAGATTTTCTTACACCAACGCCGTATTTAACAAACGGATCAACTGAAAGGTTTGGAAGTGATACTTCGTTTGCAGTGAAGTGAGTTTTATCCATAATATTCCAAATAACACTTACACCTGCATAAGGCTGCCAGCCGTTTGGAAGGTTACCTATGAATTTAATACCGGGTTCTAACTGTATAGCATGCAAAGGATCAGAATCAATTTTTACACCGGCTGCATTTCTATAGTCAAATGTATTAACTAAAGAGTATGACATCAAGAAATTAGGCTGAATAATGAATTTACCGTCAGCAAGTTCATAATTATAACCTGTTTTTGATGCGATACCTGTCATTAGCATTGCAAAGTCTTCACTGCCAAACATAGTGCTTGTATCACCAACACTTGCACCAATGTTTGCCGTTAAACCTGTAAAGAAATTGTCTTTATATGCCATACCAACTGCACCAAATGTACCTCCGTTTTGATATATACCAACACCGTTATATGCCTGGTGGGAACCGTTATAACCACCGTATAATCCCCACATACCGTCCCAGCCATGACCAAGCTCATAGAGTTCTGATTCTGCACCGAAGTATGTACCATATGCAACATTTGATACTTTAGGTCCGTTATTCAAAGATACATTTTCAAATGTACCATAAGGTCTGAACCAGCCTGCTTTATTTTCGTATTGGTTAACCGTCGGGTCAAATACTATGTTATTGTTTGCAATAGAGGCATATTTGTTGCGGTATTTCATTGCCTGACGTTGTTCTTTTGTCATTAACATGTACATATCCATGTTTCTGAAAGCGTTATCATAAGCATTTAATTGATTTAAGTATCCGCCGAGTTGTGCTGCAACAGGAGCTGCCAATACAGAAGGGTTAAAGCTGTCATAGCCGCCTCCGCCAACAAGCCCAAAGTTAAACATAGCTGTTGTCGGGTCATAACTTGCAGTATATTTATAGATTGGAGAGTATGTAATATCTCCGCCCGTGTATTGAATTGCACCGGCAAGAGCATCTTTTACCGCACTATCCATACCTTCGCCAAGCGGCGAGATAGAGAAAGATGTTACCGTTGTCGGTTCCGTTATTAATATATTTGATACATTAATATTGTTTCCGTTTGCTTCAAAGGTGTTTGCGGTAATTGTATCGAGTGTTTGATTTGCAAAGTTACCTTCAAGTTTCAGGTTCATATCCTGATTTAGAGAAACATTTCCAAGGTCTGTATTTTGGATTGCTCCGTTTTGCAGGTTCAAACCTCCGCCATTTGCAACTAATAAAGCTGCTTGAGATAAATCTCCAGTTTGTCCGAGAGTTAAATCTCCTGAATTCAGGTTAATTGCATTTGTGATTGAATTATTAATCGTTGAATTACCATTAATATTAACAACGCCATTACCTGTTACTTTATCGTTTAATGTTACATTAGACAGATTAATTGTTCCATCGTTTGTTGCAAACAAGTCATATTTAAATCCGTCAATGTTTTTTATGTTATTAAATGTGAGCGTATTACCTGTGTCAATTGTAGCACCTGCATTATCATTCCCTTTAATTTCGTTTCCGCTGCCATTTACGATAAGGGTTGAATCAGTACCTGCCATTGTACCAAGATCAGATAAAACCTCTTCATCTTTTATCATTTGATATACTCTGTTTGTTTCATTTTTTGTTGAAACTGCGCTTACAAGAGTTTCTTTACTTGAATGTAAAGCGCCGGTTGTTGAATCATAAGCAATATAATTATTTGAGTTTTCATTTGCTGCAAGTTCAATATTTTGACTTAAGCTGAGTTTATCCTTCAAATTGCTTGTTAAAGTATAATTATCAGCCGTACCGTTTGTTGAGGTTAAATCAACTTTGGTGAGGTTCAAATTACCATTTACATTTTTTGAAGTTGAATCAAAACGGTCTTTCCAATCAATTTGCAAATTAACGTTATCACCCTCAGCCATTGCTAAATTATTCATATTTATTGAATCTGATGAGTCGTTAATTAAGCTTATTGTTGAACCGTCTTGAGCAATTACACTGCTTGCACTCGCAAACAATTCTGTTTGACCGCTGCCAAGAGCCAATGTTGCATTTTCAAGAATATTAACCTCGCCTGTTAAAGTATTTTGAGCATTTGATGTAACTGCATCAGAAATATTAACAGTACCGTTTCCTGAGATTATTCCTGCTATTGTTCCGCCTTGAATATTGTAAGTACCTGTATTATCTACATTACCTGTAATATTATCGGCAGAAGAAGTTAATTCACCGTTATTAACAACTGCTTGTTCAATTTTTCCAGTGTTGTTAACTTTATCGGTAAATGTTGTAGTTCCTGAGCCTGAAATTGCCAATTTGTTTTCAAGCGCAGAATCAACTCCGCCTTTTAAGTTCAAGTTACTGTCATTTGTCATACCGTTTGTCGCATTAATTTGACCGACATTTGCAGTTAGATCACCTGTATTTGTTATCGAATTTTGCGAAATTGTATTTGTGCTTGCGGAAATATCGTTTGTACCGCTTATGCTCAAATCACCCGTTCCCAAAATATTACTATTTAAGGCAATTGTATTTGCTGCAAGCGCTGCATTATTTGTTAATTCACCGCTTACAATTACATCGCCTGCACCTGTAACGTTATGAGCAAGTGTTCCGCCTGTAATTTCAAGTTCTGCTGCGTTTTGAACAGCACCGCCAATATTATCGGCTGAGGTTTTTAGCGATGAACCGCTTGTAATATAAATTGTTTGAGAAATTAAAGCATTATTTATAACATCGCCTAAAATTTGAGTTGTACCACCACCTGTTATAGCGTTAGCATTTTCTCCGCCTGTAAATTGTAAAGTACCGGCGTTTGTAACACCTGCACTTGTGATTAATTTGCTTGCATTGGTGCTAAGTGTTGCACTGTCTGAAATTGATACTGTATTTTGTGCAATCGCACCGCTATTTGTGGTTGTTCCTGATACTATATTTGTTGAGCCGTTTCCTTCAATACCTTTTTCAAGAGTGTTTACTCCTGCAAGGTTTAAAGTTCCTGAGTTTACTATATCTTTGTTGTTATTTTTAAATTCAATATTTGAAACATTTAATGTTCCGTTGTTGGTTAATGCGGTATCAAAGTTTGTAATTGTACCTTGATTTGCTTCATCTTTACCGCTGACATTCAATGTATAGTCTTTTGCAACGGTAATACCGTCAAAGTCATTTGCACCTTTACCGCTTAAAGTATGTTCGTTAATATTTAAATTTAAAGTTGTTGCACCGGCTACTCTATTAGTTGTACCTATTGCACCGTCTTGAGTTACAAAAGTATTTTCTGTTAGTGAGAAAGTGTTACCCGTTATTCCGTCCGTACCGTTAATGAATTTAGACAGACCAACGGTTGAAGCCGTTTTTGTAACATCTAACTTGCCTAAATCACCTAAATTGAATACATATTCATAATTACCTGTGTATGTTATAAGTGTTCCGTCATTGGCTCCGTTTAATTGGAATTGTATATTATTTGTATTGCCGCTTAAATAAGTGAGTATATTACTATTCTCGCCTGTATTTCCGCCATCAGATGTAACATTAACTGATGTAAGGTTAAGAATTGCACCTGAAAGGGAATCAGCCAATGTTGAGATTTTATCTGTCGAACCATCTGAAAGGCTTGAATCAATTTGCAAGTTAGCAATTCCTTCCAAATTATTAACAGTTAAAGTTGTATAATTTTTCGAAGAATCTTGCATATTGATATTTTTATCGTTTGCATTTAATGTTCCCTTGATTGTTCTGTTATCTGCAAGAACAATATCATTTTGAAGAACGGTTGTACCGTTTCCTTTAATATCACTGGTTAATCCACCTTGAAGATTTAGAGTACCTTGGTTTTCAAAATTACCTGCCAATTTTGATAAATCGGAAGTAACCTCTTGAGAAGCCAAGATATAAATATTACCGCCTGTAATAGTTTGAGCTAAAGTACCTGAGTTTAAATTAACAGTACCGCTGTTTGCAATGGCTCCTGCGATGTTATCAGCGCGAGCTGTTAATGTTTTGCCTGTATTAACTGTTATTGCTTGAGATATAGCAGAATTAGCTATTACATCACCATTTATAACAGTTGTTCCCTTTTCTCCGCCGATTGCAGAAGTTAATTCACCGCCAGCAAGTGTAATTGTGCCTGAGTTATTAATAGTATCCGCTATTTTTAAGTTGTCAGCGTTGATTGCTAAACTTGAACCGTTATTAATATTAAGCGCCTTTTGAGTAATTGCGTTAGCTACAACTGTTGCACTTGTAGTAGTTGTACCGATATTTGTTGTACCTTTTGGAGTAGCAGCGTCGGTT
The DNA here is from genome assembly GCA_944323625.1 of Candidatus Gastranaerophilales bacterium. Taxonomy (GTDB): domain Bacteria; phylum Cyanobacteriota; class Vampirovibrionia; order Gastranaerophilales; family Gastranaerophilaceae; genus Avigastranaerophilus. Next base: position 1,841 of record CALUTD010000024.1, on the reverse strand, counting down.
ATTGCGCTTAAAATTTCAATATTACCCTCGTTAAGGTTTATTGTAGCGTCATTATATATATTATTATTTGCAGTATCTGTTGCTGCTGCAAAAGTTATTTTGTGTCCGTTTTTAGCGTTAATGTTAAGAACACCGAGTCCTGCTAAAGGCAAATTGTTGTTGGTATTATAAATAGCGCCGCCTGTAGTAGTAGTACTATTATTTCCGCTAAATAAAACATTTTTATCCTGTGCAACAATCGACATTGTTCCAACGTTGCCGATTGCACCATAATCTGATACGTTATTTATGAAATTCGTATCAATAATATTTGCAACACCCAAATATTCGACAGATGACTCATCTGAACTAGTTACTACGGTATTTAATATTGCAACACCGTTATCTCTAAAAATAGAATTAGTTATATTTGCTTCGCCGATATTATAAACTACTGCGCTATACAAACTATGGCTATTATCACTAAAGACTGAATCTGAAATATTTAATGTACCATCTGACCAATTAAAAATCTCACCGACATATCCAACACTAAATCCGCTAAAGCCTTTAGAATTAGGATTGTTAATATCTCCGACTTTATCTATTGTTAGCGTTTGACCTTCATTAACTGTTATACCTGCAACACTGCCGCTTGCAATAATATCATTTTTATTACCATAGATTGTGAAGTTTCTGTTATCACCTGCAAGATCTCCTAAAGAGGTATCAGCTGTATAATCTTTAGATAGTGAATAAGATGTTACGTTATAATCAACGCCCTTTTGACCTATTGCTTCTTGCAGAGTCATACCGTTTGTTTTTGTTACGATAAGTTCGCCGTCGTTTGCCCCTGCTGTGAAATCATAAGCATATTGACCCGTTACAGTTCTAATACTATCTGAAATTAGATTTAGACCTGAAATGTTAGAACCTTCAACAAGATTAAATGTCTTGGTAGTTGTGTCAATATCACCCTCTAAATCGCCTTTAACGTTAACTGATTGAATATTTAAGTTACCTGTTGCTGTGCCTGCTACAGAAACCTTGTCGTTTGAAACGTTTGCTCCATCAAAGTTAACGTCAAATTTGATACCGGAAGCGTTGGTTGCTGTGCTATCAACAGTGAAATCATTTACAGCAACTGTATTAATTGTTTTATCATTACTTGAAAGGTCTAAAATACCGTCATTTTTGATTGTCAAATTATTAGTTGAACCAATATAATCAGTTGTTGAATTTGCAATCAAACTTCCGTTTGTGATTTCAATATTTTGGTTTGTAAGATTATTTGCTAAAGTTACGTTACCGTCTATAACAGTTGTTCCGCCCACGCCGTCAATTGCAGAGGTTAGTGTTCCATCCCCTAGTGCAATTGAGCCCAGATTATTAATAGTATCAGCTATTTTTAACCCGTCAGCGTTGATTGCTAAACTTGAACCGTTATTAATATTAAGCGCTTTTTGAGTAATTGCGTTAGCTACAACTGTTGCAGTTGTAACTGCAGTACCTATATTTGTTGTACCTTTTGGAGTAGTAGCGTCTGTTATTGCGCTTAAAATTTCAATATTACCCTCGTTAAGGTTTAGTGTGGCGTCATTATATATATCATTATTTGCAGAATCTGTTGCTGCTTCAAAAGTTATTTTGTAACCGTTTTTAGCGTTAAGGTTAAGAACACCGAGTTCTGCTAAAGACCAATTGCCCTTGGTATTATAAATAGCACCGCCTGTAGTAGTTGCATTATTTCCGCTAAATAAAACATCTTTACCTTGTGCAACAATCGACATTGTTCCACCGTTTATAATTGCACCATAATCTGATTCATTGTTTATGAAATCCGTATCGGTAATATTTGCGAC
>CALUTD010000023.1 GCA_944323625.1 Candidatus Gastranaerophilales bacterium | reverse complement strand
AAAAAGTCCATATGGTATCGGCAAGCGGGCTATTAGAAACAAGCCACAGGCTTCCTAACCTTGATTATAATATATTGATGAAACTTACGCTTGAACTTACAAGAAATTATCAGGATATTGAACAACTATTCAGGCTGATGTGCTTCAATGTTTTTTCACATAATCGAGATGACCATTCAAAGAATTTTTCTTATCTTTATGATGACAATAAAAAAGAATGGCACCTGTCTCCTGCGTATGATCTGACTTACAGTTCTTCTTTTAATGGAGAACATGCGACAACGATTAACGGAGAAGGTAAAAATCCGAGTTTGGATGATATTTTATCGGTTGCAAAAAATATAGGGCTTAAGGAAAAAGCTGTCAAAGAGATAACATTAGATATTCAAGAACACTGCAAAAATTTGTATTCAAACTAAAATTCTTTTAACAATTTAGTGCAATTTTTTTGTACTACAGCTAAAATATCTTTTCCGATTTTATTGTCAAAGCTGTTTATCACATCCTCAACAATAATTGGAAGATTTTCACATTGATTTTTTATAACTTTTTTTAACTGAGTAAAACTGATATCATTTTCATTTGCTAATTTTTCAAAATGCCTTAATAAAATCTCATCATGTTTATAATGTCCGCCGATTTTCATCGCCATTTTATTTAATAATTCAGGATAAACTTGCGAGCATAAAATATCGTATGCAGGTGCAAAGTTTATTTTTCCATTTTCATAATGCAGTATAGAAAAATTCTTGCCATGGGCATCATTATTTCCTATCAGGTAATTAAAAATCATTAATTGAATAAATTGGTTAATTGCGACTGCAGGCTGGGATGTAGCTCTTAAAATTTCAAAACATCTCTTAAAATCAACACCGCCTTCAGATTGGTATTTGTATGCACTTGGCATGTTGGAGGCCTGACAAAAATCCTCTTGATGAATTCTTTTGATTTGGTTATTATTTATTTCTCTATCATATCTTTGAATTAAAAAGTATTTTGTCTTATTTGCATAACCGATTTTGACATTGGGAACTTTTATCCCTAATTTTTCAGCTGTTTTTATACAAATAAATTCATTTTCAATAGTTTCATTAAAGCCATTTATTGCCGGTTTCAAAATATGGCTTGTCGGCACATTACTTTTGGGAATTCCTATTTGCCCGTCAACAACTATTACAGAGGCTTTATCCTGTGCGCCTGCTAAAGATAATCGCATATCATCAATTGCTGTTGCAAGTGGTTTTTGGGGGAGTTCGTTTATAAATTTTTCAAGTGCATTTTCTTCTAATGGCGTATAATCAATTTCATAGGTCTCTTGCAAGTATTTTGAAGGTGTTTGTTCATCATAACTATCAAAAAATGAAACAGCTCCCGCACAGTCATAACCTATTGCTTGCAAAATTGAAAAATCGTTTTTGGGATTAATCCCGTATTTTTTCCCGATAGCAATTCTTGTATGTTCGCTTTCCGGCAGCAATCCGTTAAAGAATCCTCTGCATTGTTTATTATCAAAAGGGGCTTTTTGAATTGGCAAACTCAAAGATAAGATTCTATCAGCATTGATCGAATATTGAAAAATTATGCCGCCGTTATCATCTTTTTCTAATATTCCGATATGTTTATCATTCAAAAATACATTCAAAGAATTACTCAACATTTACCTCTTAAATTTTTTCATAAGGAGATTTTACATCTATTGTAATCCCCAATGCATGACAAACATTTATGACTTTCCCAATTTGTGCAGTTTCTTTCCCGTTTTCCAGGTCAACAAGAAACCTTACACCAACATTAGCCGCAATCGCCAAATCTGCTTGTGTAAGATGTTGTTCCTTACGGGCATTTTTAATATATGTTCCCAGTTTTTTAGTATCTGTTATATTCATTTTTTACCTATCGGTAAAATTTTACATTATTTTTATCTAAAAATCAATGATTTTTACCGAGCGGTAAAAATCACGTACTCAGAAACAATTTTTACTATAAAATTTACCGTGCGGTAAATTTGGGCTTTTTTAAATCAATCTCATTTTCTTGTGTTTTGAATCTTATAATGATAGTTTATTTCAATAAATTGTTTAATAGAAAGAGGTACAGAAAATGGCAAAAAGACAAATCCAATTCACCCAAGAGCAGATATCAATATTGTTCAAAAATCCGAATGTAGAGAGTATTAATTCCAATACCATCAAATTTACATCTGAGTTCAAAGAATTAGTTTTAAAAAAGGATAGTGAAGGGTTTACGGCTTCTCAAATTTTTAAGGAAGCAGGGTTTGATTTAAAAGTTCTTGGCAAGAATATTCCAACAACTTGCTTAAGAAACTGGCGCTACAAAGTAAGACATCTTAATAAAAACAACAATAAGTACTTAGCAAAAGAAATTAAGAAAAACAATGCTTTGAAAAGTATTTTGGAAGAAAACAGATACTTGAAGGCGGAGAACGAATTTCTAAAAAAGTTACAAGCTCTGCAGGAACTTGCAGAGTAAAGCCGGTAATTAAGTTTCAAATAATCTCTACTATGAAAGATTATCCGATATCTTTACTATGTAAAATAGCAGGAGTATCAAAAAGCGGATATTACAAATGGTGGAAGAATCTGGATAAAGTAAAAGATGAATTTGACATATTGTTAATTGCAGAAATGTTCTTTAAAAGCAAACAAAAAGCAGGATTCAGAACAATAAAAATGAAACTTTTAACAGATTATGGAATAATTATGAATCACAAAAAGATAATCAGAATAATGAAAAAATATGGAATGACAACAAAAATCAGAAGAACGAATCCATATAAATTGGCAGCAAGAATACGGCAGGATAATATTGTTTGTCCGAATCTGGTAAATAGGAAATTTAAGGAACAAGAACCTAATACTGTCTATTCTACTGATATTACATACTTAAAATATTCAGGTAATACAGCTTTTTTAAGTGTAATGTTAGATGTAAAAACAAGTGAAATTATTTCATACAGCCTATCTGATAATCTTCAGATGGGATTTATAATTTATACAATAAATTCCGGAATAAGAAAATATCCTTTAGATAATTTGATAATACATTCTGACAGAGGCGTACATTATACGAATAATGTTTACCAAATGTTGTTAAAAAGTAACAACATTCAGCAATCAATGTCAGCACCAGCTACCCGAGAGATAATGCGCCGATTGAATCCTTCTTCGGACATTTGAAAGATGAACTTGATTACAAAAAATGTAAAACTTTTGATGAATTATCCGCATTAGTAGATGATTACATGTATAATTACAACTATACAAGAAAGCAATGGTCTAAGAATAAAATGACACCAATTGAATACAAAAACTTTTTACTCGTTAGTTAATTGTCCACTTTTTCGGGTACAGTTCATTTTCCGCTGTTTAAATAAGTTAGAAATTCATTTAAATCCATATTTACCTCTATTTATATTCATTATCTTTTACATGTTCCAGCCATGTTGTTTGATTGTTTGGAATGTTTGTTTCAATTGAAATATGTGCGAAATCACTGTTTGGTGCTGCTCCGTGCCAATGAACTACATCTATTGGAATTTTTACAACATCACCTTGCTTTAGTATTTGGATAGGTTTCCCTTTTTCCTGATATCTGCCTTCTCCTGCTGTTACTAAAAGTATTTGTCCTCCTGAGTGTTTATGCCAATTAGTTCGACTTCCTTTGTTGAAAGTTACGTTTCCAATTGATGAATTCCATATTCCATCTTTCTCTACAATCATATAAAGGTGCGTTGTACCTGTGAAAAATTGATTGTATGGATTTATTTCTCCTTTTTTGAATGGCTGATTTAATTCTTTTGTATCATCATCTTGTAAAATTTTAAGTGCCTTTATTGCATTTGGAAAACCGGTGTATGGCATACATTGAATTATAACTGCTGCAATTTTTTCTTTTAAATTTCCAATTTTTAAATTTCCTTTAATATGACTTTTCAAAGTATCTGTGTCGCCAGTTGTTGTTAATATCGCAATAACAAGCAATTCTCTTGTTTTAATATCTAATCCCTTTCTTGTGTAAAAATCCCCGAAGCAAACTTCTGTAAGTAAATTACTGACATCTTTTCCCATTTTCTTAGGAACAGAGTCAAGTGCTTGTTCTATTTCATCTCCATACATTGGATTTTGTATATTTTTACCTAGATTGTATCTGTTTGTTTCATTGGTTGTAGCTGCACTTTCAAGAGGTAAATTAATTCCCTTTTCTATAAAAACTTGGTTCATAATCTCTATAGCATTGAGAGTCTTTGGAAACCCAATAAATGGTGCACATTGATAAATTATTTCTCTCACTTCAAGTGGTGTTGCGCCTGTATTTAAAAGTGCATTTATGTGTGCTTTTAATTGCGGAAGTGTTTGTTGTACTATAAGAGATGTTACTGTTACATTTCTCTTGTTTTATTATCTAAGTTTCCAATTGTGAAAATGTCGCCAAAAATATATTTCTGTAAAATACTCATCATTTCAGGGTCTGAACCTATATTGGGGTTCCAATTAGTCCTAAATAAACTTTCGAAATTATTTTTACAAACTTCTTCTCTTGTTTTTTCTTTCATAGTTATTGATTCCTTTTCTATAGAAAGTGCTTCCAGATTATTAAATTGAAATAAAAATAAAAAAATAAAAATTGAAAAAAGCATTTTATTCATAAATACAACCTCATCTTTATTTTCATTATTTATCCTCTATTTATAAATAGCAAATACTTATATTGTATAGTTTTATATGTTTGACGAGCATATAATAAAAAGTTAAAATTATTGTATGGAAATAAGAGTTTTAAAATATTTTCTTGCTGTAGCGAAAGAGGAAAGCATTTCAAAAGCAGCTGAGGTTTTGAATATAACTCAACCAACTTTGTCAAGACAATTAATGGATCTTGAAAATGAATTAAAAACAAAGCTATTGGTTAGAGGTAAAAGAAATAAAAAATTACACTTACAGATGATGGAAAACTTCTAAAAGCAAGAGCACAAGAAATTGTTGAATTGACAAATAAAACAGAGTCTGAATTTTTATTTGATGAAAAGAATTTGGCAGGAGATATATACATTGGCGGCGGCGAAACTGAAGCAATGCGTATAATTGCAAGAACAGTTAAAAAATTATCTGAAATATATCCGAATATTAAATATCATCTTTATAGCGGAAATGGCGAAGATGTAAGAGAAAAACTTGATAAAGGACTTTTAGATTTTGGGCTTTTTATTGAACCTATTGATAAAAAAGAATATGGTTTTATTCAACTAAATGAAAAAGACAAGTGGGGACTTTTAATGAGAAAAGACTCTTATTTATCCGTTAAAGAATATATTGAGCCAAATGATATGAAAAATATTCCAATATTAACTTCAAGACAATATTTGGTAAAAAATTTAATTTCAGGCTGGCTCGGATATGATTTTGAACAACTTAATATAATTGGTTCATATAATCTTCTGTATAATGCTTCAATAATGATTGAAGAAGGTCTTGGTTATGCTCTTTGTATTGATAGATTAATTAATTTAACCGGGGATTCTAAACTTTGTTTTAAACCATTAAACCCATCACTTGAAGCAGGTATTCTTGTTGCCTGGAAGAAAAATCAGCCAAAATCTAAATGTGCAAAAATATTTTTAGAAAATTTGATTTTATTCAGTCAAAAATAGATTAACTTATATGAATATCAATAGAAAATTAAAGGACATATTTGCAATGCCCTTTGATTGTTATAAATAATTTTTATTTAATTTTTACTCTAATACTAAATAGGAAATATTACCAATATCATTTCTTAAAGTATCAATACTTGTAGTTAAAGTTTCTGAATTATTCCAAGGATTAACAATTGTTATTTTTCCTGCGTCCTTATCATATGATTTTATAGTATATGCATGATGATCTGTAATTGTAAATTCATTTCCACTATCAGATGTTAAATTTTTGTTAGTTGAAAAACTTACTGATGTCACAGAATTCTCAATATCAATATTATCTAATACACTTTCAATGTTACTTGAACTATGTTCAGCTGAATTATATGCTTCTATACTAAAATCTGTTAAAACAAAGAGTCTGTCAATAGTAGCAAGATTTCCACCATATAATAAGCTTTCACTTTTTTCTTCTTCCCTTCTTTTAGCATATTCTCCTTTTATTAAAAGAATGTTTGTAGTTTCAGAAGATGGTGTTATGCCCATTAAATCATATTCGTATTCGTTTATACAATAGTTCAGTGCCTTTTCTACAGCTACTTCAAATAGCAAAGCTGTATTATCTCCTGTTGAATACACTTCGTTTTCTCTAGCTTGCTGTAATTCTTCAGATGTAACAGTATATGTTTGTCCTATTCCATCAAAAGTTACAGAATATGAACCATCTCCATTGTTCGTAATAGCATTCTCTATAAATTCTTGCCCTTTTTCACTATAACTAAATGAATTAAGTGCACTTAATAACCAACAATCACCTTCTGAACCTTGTTTAACATAATCAATTTTAGAATCTATATTATACTCTATATCAGTTGTAACAACTTTTGGTATTGAAAAATCTATACCTTCTATAGTTTCTTGCACTATTTCTACTGTTTCTACTTCATCAGGAATATCATCACAACCATCTTCATTTTTATAATAAGTTGTAATAGTAAATGTTCCATCTTCATTTTCAGTCAAATATTGACTTTTTGTTTCATCAGATCCATGATTTCGGCCTGTAGATATAATTGTATTAATAGAGTGACCATCATTTACAACAAAAGTTCCATCCCATTCGCTAGAACTATAATCTGTGGATATTTCAGAGTTATTTTCTTCTGTGCTTTCACTTAAATCATCTTCTTCAACAAGACTGTTTTCTGTCTCTTCCTTCACGTTTGAATTATTTGAAAAAATATTTCCGAAAAATTCTGAAATTCCAGAGAAAACACCGTTACAAAAAGTACCTACACTTGAAAATATTCGTGATACAGTGCCAAAAAAGCCTGAGCTTACCTGGTCTGAACATTTTCCCTGAACAGAATAATATTCTTTATAGCCATCTTCATTTTCAGTATTAGCTATCTCATCAGCTTCTACTCCATTTAGTATAGAATTATATTCTCTTATTTCTTCATCTTTCTCTTTATTATTAACTTCACTTAATCTCTCATTAACTGATTTCTGCAATAAATGATTTGTCGTTACAATTCCTATTGTCATATAAAAACTCCTGTATATCTAATATATATATATTAAAACTTTGTTTTATATATTATTGATATATATTTTGTTAAAAAAATTTTTTGTAACAAAAATTTACATTCAAATAAATTTATAAACTTAAATAATAAATATTCTTTAAATTAATCATCAAGCTGTGTTTTTTGGATACATTTATTGACACCTATATTTCTATTAACTTATACTATGGGGTAAAGATAATATAGAAATCTTATACATAAAATCCAATAAACATAGAATGTGAGTTTTTTAATTGCTTAGAAAACTAATTAATAAAATAAGATATAAGAAAAATACAAGTAATATTCTGAGTTAATATAATATTGAGAATTACACTACAATTTCTGCAATAAGGGAAAGAAAATACAAAAAAATTAAAGATATAATTATATCTGACAAATTAAACGAAAATGGGAAATATGACTTTCTAAATGAAGAAATTAAAGAAAAGTACGGAATAAAAGCAACAGACAATGTCTCAGCGAGAGAATATTGTGATGAAGCAAAAGATATAATTGAGAAGTTAAATAACGGATTAATTTTAGACTGTGGAGCAGGTTTAAGAAAATATTATTATGAAAATGTTATAAATTTCGAAGTTTGTGATTATATAACAACTGATGTAATAGGTGTTGGTCAAGACCTACCGTTCAAAGATAACTCTTTTGATGCAGTATTCTCTTTTGCTGTTTTTGAACACGTTACAAATCCGCAAAAATGTCCATAAGAAATAGCTAGAGTTTTAAAACCTAATGGTATACTGCTATTTGATGTTTGTTTTTTACAACCATTACATGCATACCCCGATCATTATTTTAATATTACACCAGCTGGTGCAAAATTATTATTTGATAATTTGCTCACATTAAAGAAACAATATGTTCTAGAAAATTTTCATCTTTATATACATTAAAATGGTTATTAGCGGATTGGTTCAAATTTCTCTCAGAAGAAGCAAAATCCGAATTTGCCGAAATGAAAATAAAAGATATTAATGAGATATCCTTCAGTTCTGCAATTCAGTAATCTTTTTGTAACTCTCTAACAGATGAACAACAACAGTATATATGTTTTGGTACTAGATGTATATTCAAAAAGATATAAAAATCAAAGATTGTTATACCCTTAATTTTTTCTCGATTAATTGTATTTTTGAATAACAGTATTTACATTGTGAACGACATTTATAAATACAATCTTTGCCATTCTTTATAAAATATTTAATAGATGGCAAATATGGTTTTATATCTTTAATTAGATAATCAGGTATCATTTCATTAAACATATATTTTGAAAATAAATTTTTTATCGGAATATTATCTATAGATGATTCATCTTCTATTCCCATAAAATAAAATTCATAATTTTTTAAAAGGGATTTTGACATTTGTTTTGGATAATCTCGACCTACAAACTTAAATTTATTAATTCCGTATTTTGCATAATATTTTATATCCCAAGGATAAATTGTATTATAGGTACAAATATATTCAATATAATTATGAGGAGTTATCTCTTTCCATCCGCCTAAAGAACAGAGATATAAAAAAGAAGTGATTTTTTGTCTCCTTTCAACCCCAACATCAAATGATAATATGTCTAAATCTTTTGTACAAGATAAATGATGCTGTGTTCTAAAAGGACAACCATTCGTACACACTTCATTTACAATAAGTTCAATACTTATTTTAGGAAACTGTTTTCTAAGACTTGAAAGCAGATGAAAATTTCTGGTATTTTCCAAACTTGGAATTATCTCTACAATATTAGGGAAAAACTTAAATAAATTTTGAAACTGCTGAATCTTTGTATATTCCGTCGACGTTGAAACATATATTTCAAATTCAGGATAATTTTTTATAATATAATCCGCAAGCTGAATATTAGTAATACGAATTTTTATACTATTTAATTTTTTTAATTTATCATCTTTCAGAAATTTTGATAATAGTTCTTTTTTTACAAGTTCAGCATTGGATATTTGTATATCTTGCGTTTCCTTTATATCAGTTAACCTGTTACTATGCAGTAATTATAAAACCAAGACCTTAGTTTTAAGTTATAATCAGGTAAAAGAGGTTTATATGGTTTTAGAAAATAAACTTGGTATAACTGAAGCAGCGTATCTTGCAAGAGAAGAAGAGAGAATTAGTAAAAAAGCTTTAGAACTTTTTGAAAAAGGAATTTTGGACATCATTAGATGTTGGAAAGTTTGATTCTTTATCAAAGATACACAAGTATCTTTTTGAAGATATATATGATTTTGCAGGTGAGATTAGAACTGTAAATCTTGCAAAAGGAAATTTTTGATTTACGACTGTTATGTATTTAAAACAAGCATTAACTTCTGATGTAAATAATAGGGATGTTTATATGAAAGGTATTGATGCCTGTTACAGTTACGAAGGTTATTTTGTTTATAAAACCGGTGAACTGTAACTGGCAAACGTACTTTCTTTTTATGTTAAGTTATTTTATAACAAACAATATAGGACTAAATATATTTCTCAAACATAAGAACTGCATTATGTCCGCCAAAGCCGAACGAGTTTGACAGTGCTGTTTTTACATTTTTTTCTCTTGCTACATTAGCTGTATAGTCAAGGTCGGCGACTTCGGGGTCAAGATTAACTATATTTATTGTTGGAGCAACAATTCCATCCGTGATTGTTTTTATTGTAATAATTGCTTCCGAGCTTCCTGCAGCGCCCAACATATGTCCTGTCATTGATTTAGTAGAACTTACAACTAGGTTTTTATTGGTTTTTCTATCACCAAAAACTCTAGCAACAGTGTTTGATTCGGCTAAATCTCCAAGATGAGTGCTTGTTCCGTGCATGTTTATATAATCAATATCTTCAGGTTTTTTATCCGCTTCTTTCAAACAGTTTCTTATTGCAAGTTCTGCTCCTCTTCCTTCAGGGTCAGGTGCAACCATATCATAAGCATCTGAACTTTGACCGTAACCGGTTATTTCTGCATAAATTCTTGCACCTCTTTTTAAAGCATGTTCTCTTTCTTCCAAAATAACAACTGCACCGCCTTCTGATAATACAAATCCATCACGGTCTTTATCATAAGGTCTTGAAACTTCTTCAGGTGGTCTTGTGCTTTTTGAAAGCGTTCTTGCACTTGTAAAGGCTCCTATTCCAAAATCGCATACGCTTGATTCCGCACCACCTGCAAACATTATATCCGCATCCCCGAACTGAATTGTTCTGTATGAATCACCTATTGAGTGTGCTCCTGTTGCGCAGGCCGATAAAACAGCTTTACTCGGTCCTCTTAAACCGTATTTTATCGAAACTTTTCCTGCCGCCATATTAGCTATCATCATAGGTACAGTAAACGGAGAACATTTATGAAAACCTCTGTTCATCATGTCTTTATAGCTTGTAGTTACAACAACTAAACCTCCGGCTGCAGTAGAGACTATTGTGCCTATTCTTGTTAAATCTTCTTCTTCTAAATTAAGCCCTGAATCTTTAAATGCTTCTTCTGAGGCTATTAAAGCATATACTATACTTTTATCGAGTCTTTTTGCTTCTTTAGGGTCTACATATGAATCAATATCAATATCTACCGGAACTTGCCCGGCTACCTTTACAAGATGTTTTTCCTTATCCAAATTGTGCTCTTTTATACCGCTTTTACCTTTTATTAAATTTTGCCACATTGTATCAACCCCTATTCCATAAGGAGTAACACAGCCCATGCCGGTAACAACAACTCGTCTTTTAGACATCTTTTCCTCCAAAGCAACACTCTATTCTTATACCTAATCTAGTGTCGCCCACATTTTTCGCCGTGTGCCTTGAATTTTCTTTACGCTCCAAGCGTATCGCCTCTGAGGCTTTGCCTCTGCCGGCTCTTACTTGTCGCTTACCGGGCTGCGCCCGTCCGAAAATTCGCTCATCCACGCCGAAAAATTGGGGCTCACCTTTTGAAGCGTCCTCACCTAGCAGCTACGCTGCGTCGGATACAAGCTCACAAGCATCGCCTTTGGCTCTGCTGTTCGTTTTGTAACAAAAAGTTACTCACACCCTTCGGGCTGTTTCTTTGATTTGCTTTGCACTCAAGCCTGTCATTCGTTCGCCTTTGGCTGTCCTCATTTCGGCTTTCGCTTTCCGGAACTTCGTCCGTCCGCAAATCCGCTATCGTAACTTTTTGCTCGGACAAATATAATACTATCCTGAATATAAGCCAAAATCAACAATTTATAGTTAAAAAATGAGTTAAATGTTTATTAATCTTTAGGAGTATAAATTTACATCTTTAGACTATATTCTCTTTTCAAATCATTAAATAAAATTGAATAAAGGGAAAAGGGGTATTATTTTGAGCATGCATTCAAAAATAAAACAAGCACAAAAAAACGAAAATAATATTGTTACGGCTGCACAAAAATATTTTGCACATGCAGAAAAATTACGCTTAGAATTTAAGTATGAAGAATCAGTAAAAAATTATCTTAATTCAATTTTTATAGATAGAAACAATTACACCTCATATTTTGGACTTGCAATGGCTTATAAAAATTTAAAAAACTACGATAAGGCATTAAAAAACTTTGAAAAAGCAGATAAATTAAATCCGGCAGATGTAAAAATTCAAAAAGAACTTGCATTATGCAGTGTGATTCTTGGAGATTTTGATAAAGGTATTAATTATATTATTAACTCAATAAAATTAGAGCCCGATAATGTTGAAAGTCAAATGCAATTAGCGCTTGTTCATGAAATGATTGAAGAAGAAGAAATGGCGCTTATGGTATATCAAAGAATTATTGAAACATACCCCGACTATTTAAGAGCTTACATACAAAAAGCAACTTTATATATGCACCTTGAGGATTATATAAACTGTGCAAAATTATTTAAAAAAGTATTGAAATTAAATTCTGATTATTTTAGAGCATATTTAGCTATTGCAATATGTTACGATAAAATCGGCAATTATTCTGCCGCTAGAAGATATTATAAGAAGTATATAAATATTTGCAGAGATTATAATAATTATAAAGATGTTGTAAAAAGAATTAAAGAATTAGGACAAAAAGAAAACAAAAAGATATATAATTTAAAAGTAATTGTATAAGTTATACACAGAGTCTGAATTATGAATGAAAAATTGGATATAATAACAATAGGGGAAAGTTTAATTGAACTATCTGCTAATGAAGATTTAGCGGAGGCAGAATGCCTTAGTAAATATTATGGCGGAGATACTCTCACGACGGCTGTAGCCGCTTTAAGAGCAGGTTCTAAAGTTGGCTTTATTTCAAGAATAGGGCTTGACTGTTTTAAAAATTATCTGCTTGAAAGTTGGCAAAATGAAGGACTTGATATATCTCATGTTAAACCTGTTCAAGGAATAAACGGCATTTATATTATATCGGGTATAAAAGATTCAAATTCAAAAGAGTATTCTTTTTACAGAAAAAAAACAGCCGCTGCAAATTTATCAATAGACGATATATCGGAAGAATATATAAAAAATGCCTCAATTCTTTATTCTACGGGAATAACACAATCATTATCAATATCGGCTGCGGAAGCCGTAAAATATGCGTTTAAAATTGCAAAAGAAAATAATGTTACAACCGCATATGACCCTAATTACAGTTCAAAAATATGGTCAAGTGAAGAAGCAAAAGAAGCTTTTAATGATATTATCGAATATACAGACATAATATTTTTAAATGTCCAATATGATTCTAAAGTTGTTATAGATACAAATTCCATTGACAATACAATTAAATATTTGTGGGATAAAGGTGTTTGCGTTGTAATAATACGTTCTTCAGTAGAAAAAGGTTACTATGTAGGGTTTCAAGGTCGTATTGAGTTTATAAAATATTTTGAATCTAAAGTTATAGATGATACCGGAGCCGGTGATACCTTTAACGGCGGAGTATTACATGCTGTAACATCAGGAATGTCTCCATTTAAAGCTGTAAGTTTTGCTGCAGTTATGGCAGGACTTCAAGTCCAAAAATTCGGCGCTATTAAATCTATTCCTTATAAAGAAGAAATTTATAAGATTTTTAAAGGTCAAAATGAAAACTAAAATTTGCATTTCAGGATATTACGGTTTTGATAATTTCGGTGATGAAACTATTTTAAGAATTCTTATTGAAAATTTAAAGAAAAACTCAAAAAGTATTGAAATTACAGTTTTTTCTTCAAATCCCGAAAAAACTTCAAGTCTGTATAATGTTAACAGTGTTAAATCTTTTAATATTTTTAAAGTTATCAGTTCATTATTTAAATGTGATTTCCTTATTTCAGGCGGCGGCAGCTTGCTTCAGGATGTAACAAGTAAAAAAAGTTTAATATATTATTTAGCTATTATATTTATAGCTTTGTTATTCAAAAAAAAGGTAATAATATTTGCACAGGGAATAGGACCGGTTAATAATAAATTTCTTGAAAATATTACGGTATTTATACTAAAAAGAGTCAAAAATATTACTGTGCGAGATGAAAATAGTTTAAATTTGCTTAATTCCTGGGGAATAAAAGCAAAAAAATGCCCTGACCCCGTATGGAACCTTAATATTAAACCTAAAAATCAACAAACAAATAAAATAGGAATTCAGTTAAGAAGCTGCAAATCAATTAATGAAAATTTTTTATCACTGCTTGCAAGTCAAATTTGTACATATTACAAAAATAAAGAAATTAATATTTTGTCTTTTCAAAACAGTCTTGACTTTGAAATTTGTAATAAATTAAAAAAATACATAAATATGTTTGACTCCGATATGAATGTTAAAGTTATTGAAAATACGTCAAATCAAAAAATTATTGAAGATACTGCTTCTTTAGATGAACTTATAGCAATGCGCTTTCATGCCTGTCTTATTGCAATAAAAAGCAATGTCAAACTGCTTCCTATAAATTACGATATAAAAGTTGAACAACTTGCAAAAGATTTTAATTTAAATTATTTGAATATAAACCCGGATACAAATGAAATAATCAATGTTTTTAAGGAATTTACACAGTCTGAAATTGTTTACGATAATAACAAAATTATTAATCTAAAGTATAATTTTGAAAGCTTGCTGCTTGAAAATTAATATTATTTTATTAATAATATTTCATATACTAATGAATTAAAATGAAACAAATGCTATAATGGTAGTAATTAGTTGTTTATAATTTTTAATTTTATAATAAATCAAGAAATATTAAAGGAATAATAGATGAATTACACTCATGGAACACTTGAAAGTGAAATCTTAAATGCCGTTTGGACCATGGAAGAAAAAGGCAAAGAGATTGAAGATATTTCAGTAAATGAAGTTTTGACAGAAATAAATAGCAACGGCAATATAAGAGCATATACAACAGTAAAAACTGTAATGGACAGATTAGTAGATAAGAATTTGTTAGAAAGGCAAAAGAGCGGTAAAAAGTTTTGCTATCAGTCTGTTGAATCAAGAGAAGAAATGGCAAAAACTGCAATAAACAAATTGGCACATCAATATTTTAATAACGATTTACATTCATTAATAAAGGTTTTGGAAAAACAATGCGCAAATCTGAAAGTATAAAATATGAACAAGATAGAAAAAGAGTATCAAAACTCTTTTATGATGTATTGTCAGAGAAACTTAAAGTGAGAGAAGCGCTTGTAAAATTTCCGAAAAATTGTAAAGATAAAACAGTTATTGCAAGCTGGCATGCACTTTGTCATTTGGAAGCGGATGAAGATTTGCGCTCAGATGACATTATGTATAAAGAGGTTCAGGACGAATATCTTGAATTTATTGCCAATACATTATCAAAAGGCATAGCTTTGCCCGAAAATATAATAAAATCGTATTATCCTTTTCATAAAGAGGCTTTAATTCCCGATACTAAAACTCCAAAAGGTATATGGAATACTCTTAAAAAATTTTTATGCTGCTAATTAGCATTTCTTTTATAAAAACATTAAAAAATCTAACCAATATATTTATAAACATTAATCTTATATCTATTTGAAAAAAATGCTTTAAGTGATACCCTAAAAATATGAAAAGGGGCATATATGATAAAAAGTTTATTGTTTATTATTGATGATATAGAGTTAAAATATTTTGAGTTTAATGATTTGGTAACTGATTTTTGGTTAATTAAAGAATTTTTGAAACGCGATTATAAAGTTTCAGTAGCACTAAAAGGTGATTTATTTGTTGCAAATTCCCAAGGTTGTGTTTTTTCAAGGAACTCATACATAAGAAATGAGAATATTTATTATGAAAAAAAAATGCATAAAAATTTAATAAATGATTTTGATGTAGTATTTTTCCGTCCCGACCCGCCGGTAGATATAAATTATTTGAATGCATGCAATGTTTTTGACTATGTTGATAAACAAAAAACATTACTTATCAATGACCCTTGCGCCATAAGAGATTTTAACGAAAAACTGCATGTTAATAATTTTCCTGAATTTACACCTAAAAACATTGTTACCAGTAATATTCAATTAATTATGGACTTTGTTGAAGAAAATAAAGAGGCTATATTAAAACCATTAAACAGATGTTTCGGAAGCGGAGTTTATTATTTAAAAAATGATGATAAAAATTTAATTACAATAATAAATTCAATGACAGAAGAAGGCAAAACTCAAGTTATGGTTCAAGAGTATCTTGAAGGTGCAAAAGACGGAGATAAAAGGGTTTTAATAATCGGAGAAACAGTATTTGAAGAATGTATACAAAAACTGCCCGGAGAACACAATTTTAAGTTTTCAATTCATCAGGATAAATTTTTTAAAAGTACTAAATTGTCAGACAGAGAAAGGTATATGGCTCAAAAAGTTGGATGTCAATTGGCTAAAAGGGGCTTATATCTTATCGGTCTTGATGTTATAAATGAAAAGATTACAGAAATAAATATAACAAGTCCATGTTATTTTATACGAGAAATAAACCAACATTATAATATAAAGTTTGAGGATAAAATAATGGCATGTTTGGAAGAAATGATTGAACAACATTTCTTAAAGGATAAGGTTTATGCTTTTAACAAATAATAATCAAAATGTAATAACAAATAAAAAACAGCTTATACAAGTTTTTCAAAACGGATGTAAAACTGATGAAAAAACAGGTGTTGAGTACGAAAAATTGCTTGTATATAAACATAATTTAAGGGCAGTAGTATATGAAGATGTTGTTAAAATTTTGGAATGTTTTAGTAACAATGATTGGCAAAAAATATATGAGGGTGGTAATCTCATAGGTTTAAAAGGAAAAAACGGAGTAATTTCTTTAGAACCCGGCAGCCAAATTGAGTTAAGTTTAACCCCTTTAAAATCTTTAGATGAAATAAGTGAAAAACTTAATGAGTTTTATAATGAACTGAATATATATGCTAATAATCAAGGTGCAATGATTTTGGATTCGGGAATTCAACCTGTATCTACATTTGAAAATATATATGTAATACCTAAAAAAAGGTATGAATATATGACAAAATATCTGCCTTTAAGAAAATTGACTCCATATGTAATGATGAGAGAAACGGCCGGAATTCAGGCAAATTTTGATTACAAAAGTGAAGAAGATGCAATAAATAAACTTTCACTTGCGCTTAAAATGAGCCCTTTTATAAGTGCAATCTATTCAAATTCGCCTGTCAGAAATTCAAAAAATACAGGTTATAAATCTTATAGAGCTAATTCATGGCTTAATGTGGATGAGAATAGATGCGGCATTATAAGTCCAAAATTATTTGAAAAAAACTTAAATTTCTCTTTTTCAGATTATGCCGAAATTCTTTTGGATGTTCCTATGATATTTATAAAGCGCGAAGAAGAATATTACGGTACAACACAAACATTCAGAGAATTTATGAATAACGGCTATATGGGCCTCAGGGCAGAAATATCAGATTGGGAAAACCATATAAGTTTATATTTCCCCGATGTAAGATTAAAAAGTTACATTGAAATAAGAAATCATGATGCGCAAAATATGCTTTTGACACTTTCCGTTCCGGCGTTTTGGAAAGGAATTATGTATAATTCTAAGGCTATGGAAGAAATAACAAACATTTTAAATAAGTTTAGTTATGAAGATTTTATAAATTTAAGAAAAAATACTCCAATATTAGGTATAAATACAAAAATCGGTGATACCGTCATAATAGATTATATAAAAGAATTTTTTGATATTTCATATGAAAGTTTAAAATCAAACGGACTTGAAGAAGAAAAATATCTTGAGCCCGTGTTGAGATATGTAAATTCAAAACGTATGCCTGCTGATGATTTAATTGAGAATTTTAACAGCAATAGTGTAAATGTTAAAATAACGGACTAACATTTATTCAATAACTAAAATTTTTGCTTTTATTGCCTTGATAACAGCATCTGTTCTATCATTTGATGATAATTTTGAAAAAATATTATGAATATGCCCTTTTACTGTATGCATACTTATATTTAACAATTGAGCAATTTCTTTATTATTTTTACCTTCAGAAATGTATTTTAAAACTTCAAGTTCTCTTTCAGTCATTTCAATTTCACAGGGTATTTCGTTTATTGTAATATTTTTAAATTCTTCAATTTTACTTTTTAAATAATTTATATTAATTTTAATTTCTATAAAGTTATCTTTGCTGTTTTCTTCATCCGTAATTTTAAGAAGTACATTTTTGTCACTTATATTAAAGTACGGCATTATTTCTACCTCCGAAGTTATTCAATGTTCCAAGTTATTTTTTATATTACAACATTATAAGTTAGTTGAGGCTAACATATTTTCCCGTTTTATTTTATGTTTTCATAATATTTTAAATAAAAATTTTATATCAATTTCTTTGTTTTTAATTTTTCTGATTAATTTTTCCTGCAAAACTTCTTCTTCCTCTAAATGTTCAAATTTAAAAATTTCATATGGTTGAACGTTAAGTGCGTTAGATAGTTTTACAAGAGTTTCCGCACTAATAAAATTCTTGCCACATTCTATTTTGCTTAGATTTCTTTCACCAATATCTGTTAATTCTGCCAGTTGTTCTTGAGTATAACCCTTTAACTTTCTTAATTCTTTTATTCTCAATCCTGTAAGTTTTTTTATTTCATATTTGTCCATACAAAACCTCTATAATTCATTTTACTTATTTGCCGATTTATATATAAGGAATTACAAAGGTCTAAATTTTTTGACAAAGAGTTTAAAAATATGTTTTGCGAGCTTTATAGTTCTAAAAATGCACATTTTTAAGAACTATTAATACTTAAAAATAAACGTATAAATATAAATAAAAATTTTTTAACTATCAAAAATATTTATTTTTAGGTTTTTGTAAAAAATATGAAAATAAACACTCCTATACTATTAAATAAATCAAATTTTATTAATTCGGATAAACAAATTAAGCAGAGCAATAAAACTTTACAGCCGCAATTATATAATCCTGTTAGTTTTCAGTTAGCTCAAACTCTAAAATATTCTATATCATTCAAAAGTAATAGAGCATACAAAATTAAATGTTTAGAAGAAAGATATAAAACCAAAATTGAACAATTAAACACCTCTGATGAACGAAAACAAGCATGCTTACAAGCTTTATCCGTAAAAGATGCAAGAGGTAATTTTTATTTTCCAATAAAAGATGTTATTGAAGTATTTCAATCAGAAGAAGAATTATCAGATGAGCAGATTCAAAATATTTTAAAGCGAGATATTTTAAACAACAAACTTGTTGATTTTAATGAAATTAAATTGTTTTCTTCTATAGATGATGATAAGTGGGAATCCATTAAGGGTAGTGTATATGAAAT
Organism: Candidatus Gastranaerophilales bacterium; assembly: GCA_944323625.1. GTDB lineage: Bacteria > Cyanobacteriota > Vampirovibrionia > Gastranaerophilales > Gastranaerophilaceae > Avigastranaerophilus. The sequence goes on along the minus strand of CALUTD010000023.1, from coordinate 11,936 downwards.
ATATCTACTGAGTCAAGATGAAGAGTATATGTCTTTAGAGAATGATATAAAAGAATATGCTCAAGGAGATTTATCTATAGATGAACTTTATGAGAATTATTCAGCAGCATGTATATTTGATTTTGTTGACGGTTTAAAAATCAAAGATGTAGATTATAAAACAAGATTGAAATCATTATTACTGAATAAACTAAATAATGGAAATGTAGACTCAAGCAATCTTGAGATGCTGGCCGACCTTGTCAGTAAAGATGTTTTGCCGGGCAATTTATTTTTAAATGTTCAAAAAAATAGCAGAGTATCAAAATCTGTTTCATCTGATTTAGATAGATTATATCAAGTTATAATTGATGAAGAACCAAATAAATGTATACCAAAATATAAAAATGAACAAGAAGCACAAAAAGAATTAACAATCGGAGAAATATGTCAAATTCAAGATGAAAAATATCTTCGTATAAAAATGCAAGATAATTCATTAAAAGAGCTATTTATTTCTCCTGAACTTTATAACTATTTATTCCCGCCGGTAGAAAGAAATTGTTATACACAGGGCAATGCCGGACATTGTTTTATTATAGCTGCTTTGGATTCTATATATTCAAACCCGAATTATAGATATAAAATACTTGAAATGTTTAAAGAAAATGATGATAATACTTTAAGTATTGCCTCAGGCGGGTTTAAAAATGAAAATGGTGTTATTAAACCTCAAAATGATGATGCTTTTGTATATAATACTACTTTTGAACATCTTGATAATTATGTAGAAGAGTTTTCCAGCAGTTGTCCCGGTGTAAAATTTTTAGAAGAATATTTTGAAAAAAATGCACAGACAAATGCTGAAAAATACATAGATAATTATTATTCATTATTCAAATCTGCAAAATTTTCAAACGATTATACTTTTATCAATGGTTTAAAATATTCTAAATCAGATGCTGAAAGTATTATAAAAATGATAGACAATTATAAACAAAATCCTGAAAAAAATATGGTAATTGCTTTGCCCTCTATGTATGCTCCTTTTTTCTTTAAAGCCTCAGAACAGAAACAGATGGATACTGATGACATTGTTAATCCTAAAACAAAACACTTTATAGAGAAGATGGTTAATAGATATATTGACTATTTTGAAAGAACAGAAAAACAAGAAAAACCTTTTATAGATGTTGTTCCTGAGGATGTAATTAAAGTTTTACTTGATAAAAACTATAATTCTAAGTTACCCTATACAGATGTAGGTGGTCATTGTTCTGAAATTTTTAAACAATTTGGGTTCAAAATCGATGGATTTTTATATTTATATGAAATTAAAGATATTTTAAAAGATAAAAAAAATCTTGAAAATAAAGTCTTTACTGTAACTTCGCTTACTGATAAAAAAGATGATATAATTAATGTTTCCGCAATGCATGCCCATTCTATGCACCCTGTTGAAAAAGATAATGAGATTAAATATATAGTTAGAAATCCTCATAATACTTCTCAGGAATTTGAATTAGACATTAATGAGCTATTCAATCATTTTCACATTGTTGAAATGGGATATTAATATCTACGGCCTCTATGGATAGTCATATTTAAATTCCAAATTATTAAGCATTAATAATGCAGAGCACAATTTAGGGGTATTAAGACATATTTCCCTTTTTTTGTACAGATTATTCAGTTTTTTATTGTATATTCTGCAAAAAATTAATTAACGATAAGTCGGATTAAACTCTGACTTATCGTTAAAATAAACCATTGATTAAATTTTTTATTATCTAGTTAAATCTGACTCTAGTCAAATCGGCTTTTCTTATTCTGATATTTTGAGGTGTGATTTCAAGCAATTCGTCATCAGAAATGTACTCCATACAATCTTCAAGCGACATTTTTCTTGCTGCTTGCAGAGTAACCATAACATCTGCGGTTGCGCTTCTCATATTGGTAAGTTTTTTGGTTTTACATACATTTATTTCAATATCTTGGGGTCTGTTATGTTCACCTACAACCATGCCTCTATATACCTTTGTTTTTGGAGTAAGGAAAAATACGCCTCTATCCTCAAACTGAGCCAAAGCATAAGGAATAGCCTCTCCTTGTTCATGTGAAACCAAAGAGCCGTTTCTTTGTTTTGATATATCACCTGCAAAAGGTTTATAAGAATCAAAAGTATGGTTCATTATACCTTCGCCTCTTGTCATTCTTATAAATTCCCCTCTAAACCCGATTAAACCTCTTGCGGGTATTGAGAAGTTTAATAATGTTCTGCCTTTTGAGTTTTGCATGTGAAGCATTTCACCTTTACGGTTAGAAAGCTTTTCTATGCAGGCACCTGCACAATTTTCAGGTACATCTATCAGAAGGTTTTCATAAGGTTCCATTAATACTCCGTCAATCTTTTTTGTGATAACTTCGGGTTTGGAAACTTGAAATTCATAACCTTCTCTTCTCATTGTTTCAATTAAAATACTTAAATGCAGCTCGCCTCTTCCTGAAACCCTAAAACTTTCGGTAGTATCTGTATCTTCAACTCTCAAACTTACGTTCTTTTCAAGTTCATCATAAAGTCTTTTTCTTACCTGTCTTGAAGTGACGAACTTACCCTCCTGTCCGGCAAACGGACTGTCATTAACAGAAAATATCATCTGCAGTGTAGGTTCATCAACTTTTATTAGCGGAAGTGCCTCTGTACAATCAATTTCTGTAATTGTTTCACCTATATGTATATCATCAAAACCGGTGATTGCGACTATATCTCCTGCAACAGCACTTTGAACTTCAACTTTGCCAAGGTCCTCAAAAACATATAATTTTACAATTTTTCCTCTTTTAATTGTTCCGTCAGCTTTTATTAAATTAACCTGCTGCTGAGATTTTATAACTCCGTTTTGAACTCTGCCTATTGCTATTCTGCCTACATAATCATTATAGTCAAGAGTTGTTGCCCGGAATTGAAGAGGCTTTGTTTTATCACCCGACGGATGTTTGATTTTTTCAATTATACAATCAAGAAGCGGTTCAAGTGTTGTAGAATTGTCATTCATATCTTTTTTCGCAAATCCTAAAAGGCCGTTTGCATATACATATGGAAAATCAATCAAATCTTCGTTATCCGTTAATTCCGTAAATAAATCAAAAACTTTATCTACAGCACCGTCAGGATCAGCGCCCGTTTTATCAATTTTATTTATTACTACAATAATTCTTATGCCAAGTTCTAATGCCTTCGAAAGAACAAATCTTGTTTGAGGCATGGGGCCTTCTGCCGCATCAACAATCAATAATGCACCGTCAACCATCCCTAATACACGTTCGACTTCGCCGCCAAAATCCGCGTGCCCCGGTGTATCTACAATATTAATTTTATATCCTTTATAATTTACAGATACATTTTTTGAAAGAATGGTAATCCCGCGCTCACGTTCCAAATCATTGGAATCTAACACTCTTTCCTGTACTTTTTGATTATCTCTGAAAACACCTGTTTGTTTTAAAATACTATCAACAAGTGTTGTTTTGCCATGGTCAACATGCGCAATTATTGCCACATTCCTTATTTTTGTATTATCCATTATTAATGTTTCCCTAATTATTCGTGTAAATTACATAAACATTGTATTATAAACATTTGTAATAAAACACCTGAAAAATTTTTTTGACATATAAACTGTTATAGAATGTAAAATAAAATGTTCGCAAACTTCTTGTTGACATTTTATGCTATAATATATACAAACGACAAAAAGGAGGTTAATCACGTGGGTTATAAAATACTTGACAAAATAGAATTGTGCCCGAATCAATATGAACTAAAAATAGAAGCGCCTTATGTAACAAGAAATGCGCAGGCAGGGCAGTTTATTATATTTAGAGTTGAAGAAAACGGAGAAAGAGTTCCGATTACAATAGCTGATGTTGACAGAGAAAAGGGAATACTTACGGTAGTATTTATGGCGGTAGGCTATTCAACAAAAAAACTTGCTCAATTAGGAGTTGGAGAAGAAATTATTGATGTCGTAGGCCCATTAGGTAAACCCACTGAAATTGAAAAGTACGGTACTGTAGTATGTGTTGCCGGAGGTTATGGTGCAGCACCATGTTATCTTATTTCAAAAGCATTTAAAGATGCAGGAAATAAAGTATATACAATTATGGGTGCAAGAAACAAAGATTTAATATTTTGGAAAGATAAAATGGCAACAGCTTGTGAAGAGTTATTTATAACAACTGATGACGGTACAATGGGGCATAAAGGTTTTGTAACTGATATACTTTCAGATATTATGAACAAAGAAAAAGTCGATTATGTAATAGCTGTAGGCCCAATGCCCATGATGCGCGCAGTTGCAAATTTAACAAGAGATAAACAAATAAAAACAGAAGCAAGTATGAATCCTATTATGATAGACGGAACAGGCATGTGTGGAGCTTGCAGAGTAACGGTTGGCGGCGAAGTTAAGTTTGCATGTATAGATGGACCTGACTTTGATGCTCATAAAATAGATTTTGATGAAGTAATAAACAGAACAAAAATTTATAAAGATGAAGAAAGAAGAAGAAGTGAAAACTGTAATCTTTTAAAACAGGCCCAAACCGTAAAATAAGGAGAGAGTTGTGAGTAAAATACCTATTTGCCCTTTAATGAGCGCCGGAAGTGATATAAACTTAGTTTGTGTACAAGAAAATTGTGCCTGGTATATGAAGAATTATAAAACATGTTCTGTATATATTCTAGCTCATAACGCGGTTTTAGACATAAAAGAAAAACAAGACAAAAAGAAATAGCGGATTTGCGGACGGACGAAGTTCCGGAAAGCGAAAGCCGAGCGAGCCCGAGGGCTAAATGTCACACATACTTCAATTGTCATCCTGAGGAGCGGAGCGAGCTCAGGATCTTACCGGCATGGGATAAAAGCATGAGTACTATAAAGAATCTTGTAAAATCAATGTGAGATTCACTATCGGTAAGATTCTGAACCGTCAGAGCCGGCTTCTAACTAGATTAAATTGTAATTCTCTATTGGTAAGATTCTGAACAAGTCAAAATCTACGCAATAAATTGCTTGATTTTTAGACTTTTCAGAATGACGTAAAATGAATTATGTATATTACGCAATTTAATAATAAAAATGTCATCCCAAGAAGCGGATTTTCCGCCCGCAGCGGCGGGATCCTAACTGGCTTAACTTATTTTCGACATTATCCAACTTATTTTTAGCGAAGCGGAACGCCGAACGAGCCCGAGGGAGCAATAACCCGACCGAATGCAAAAAACCGAAAGGTTTCTGAAAGCGGAGATACAAGATTGAGCCGAAATGGAAATCCAAGAAGCAGCCCGAAGGGTGTGATTAACTTTTTATTACAAAACGAACAGTATTAAAAAAGTAGGTTTTGGTAATCTTTGATTACCGAAACAAATACATTATTGATGCGGTAAATCAACGATTTACCGCATCCTACTTATTGTTTAAGTTGAGGCGAAAGCCGAACGAGACAAAGGGCTAAATGTCACACATACTTAAATTGTCATCCTGAGGAGCGGATTTGCGCCCGCAGCGGCGGGGCTCTAACTAGCTTAACTTATTTTCAACCTTACTCAACTTATTTTCCGGCAGGGCCGGCTTCTAACTTGATTAACTTATTTTCAACCTTACTCAACTTATTTTCCGGCAGGGCCGGCTTCTAACTTGATTAACTTGTTTTCGACCTTGCTCAACTTATTTTCCGGCAGGGCCGGCTTCTAACTTGATTAACTCGTTTTCGACCTTGCTCAACTTATTTTTAGCGCAGCGATAGGGTTCTAGTTGGATTCAACTTTATCCAGCAAAAATTAACCCGTTTTTAAGTAAAATAGAAAACAGAAAATGCGAATACATGAAAAGATTGAGTGAAATTTACTATGCTGCAGCACCTTTAATTTCTGTTATTAAATAATTCGCAATCCACTCAAAATCACTGTTTGTTTGTGCGGCTTTTTGTAAATAATCTATTGATGATTCACCTATTCTTATTAGGACCATAGCTACTATGCCTCTTGTTTTACCTTTAACTACTTGCAGTGAATCAACTAATGACGGTACAGCTTCCTTGCCGATATTTACCAATTCGTTTTCTATTGCATTTTTAGCATTGTTATCTGCATTTTCTAACTTTGTTAAATATTCATCTATCGGTAATAAAACTGTATTCATTTTTTTGCCTCTTCATCTTACTTTCAAATTTCTATTTTATTATAAATGAAAAAAATCGATTTTCTCTTTTTTTAATATATTCTTTATATGAAACTCAAAACTCAATAATAACAATACATTTGATTATATTTATAATTTTAATTTATATTATTCATTACAAAAAAATAGTCCGAAAATATAGTTACAATATTATACGTTGGTATATTTTATTACCTTTAAAATAAATTTAAACTGAATATATCCAAGACTAATTGGGATATGGAAGTGTGTGAAATAAAGAAAGTTATTAGGGGTATAAAAATGCTAGTTGAAAAATTTATTAACGGTTTAAATCAAAGAAGCCAAATTGAATTTAAAAATATTTCTAAAGATATTATTCCCTGGCTGGAAAAAACCGCGCTGGAAAACAATTGTTTAATCGACAAAAAAGAATGGAAAAGTAAATATAATAGTTATGTTATTTATGATTATGAGCCATTTTGTTCTGATGGCTTTGAAATTAATATTACTATTTCTTCTCACGATGTAAATTATTTATATTTTTTAAAATTTCTTTATGATAATAAACTTGATACAATAGAGTACCTTAATAATTGTATTAATGACTAAACAACTGTATTATTGTCAAAAATAGATTCAAATTATATAATTGACTAAAAAGAAAGGAAGCAATATGGAAGAAAATAACAATCAATATGAAAACAATACGGTATCTGTTGAAGAAAAACATACCCATGAAAAACATTGTTGGAAAAAATGCTTAGCTCTGCTTGCTGCGGCATTTATAGGCGGATTTCTTGCAACATATTTTGTTGCAGACCAAATTATGGAAAAAACATACGCAAAACATCATGTATATCCATTTAAACCTGATAGATTTGAAAAGAAATTCTACAATGACATGGATAAAATGTACAAAAATGATATGAAAGCATTTGATAAAGCTTTTGATAAATTTGATAAAAATTTTGAAAAAAATCAATCTAAAATGCCAAAATTTAGACATGATGATATGGTAATGCCTGCCTTTTTCTCTGACCCGGTAAAAGTTAAAACAGAGTTTGAAGATAACAAATTTAATGTCATTGTCAGTTTAAAGCCATTTCAAAATGATGAAAATAAAGTTAACTATAATGTGGAAGGCAGAAAATTGACTGTATTTGGTAAATCTCAGGTTAAAGATAAAGATTATGTTCAAGATATAGCTTTTTCTCAAGATTTTATTCTCCCCGAGAACGCAGATATAGCAAATATTTCAAAAGTAAAAGATGATAATAAACTTATAATTTCCGTTCCGATTAAGGACTAAACGGATAAGGAGGCGCAAATACCCGCCTCCTTATTTTTTTGTTAATTTTTAGCATAATTTAAAAATATTCTTTGTAATTTTGTCTTCTGATAAAGTTCGATTTAAGCCAGTTTAAGAATATAATATTAAACAGTTTCCGACGGATAACATATAGTGTTGCCAGGCAAGTATGCTCGATCGACTTTTTATTTTCTATACAAAGAATAGGACATAAAAATACAAATGTTTTAACAGAATAATTTAAAAAATAGCTTAAAATAAAATAGCTGGGGAGAGATTCGAACTCTCGACCTCACGGGTATGAGCCGTGCGCTCTCGCCAACTGAGCTACCCAGCCAAAAAGCTATATAATATATTATTATGCTCAAAAAAAAAATACAATACCTTATTTATTTTTAATTATAAAAACGAAATTAATTATCAAACAATAAATCCAATAGTAGAATGTTAAATTTATTAAAAAGTACAATTAATGTTTATTATGAAAAATAATTGTACAAATAAATTATTAAAAGCTTTTGGAGAAGATATAAAATTAAGCAAAGATATATGGACTCAAGAGCGAACTTATTATTCTATAGGCTGCTATAAATCAAAGAAATGGATAGCGGATATAATTCCTTACGAACTTTTAAACAGAAGCATAAAAGATGCTGTAAATTCTATTGCCACATTAAGTGAAAGCGATATATTTTATGAATATTTTCCTGATATGATAGATACGCCGAATTACGGCGATAACTGGGGAAGACTTGCAAATTATATAGAACTTAATAATAGGGCAATAGCTCAAATGAATATGGATAGAACATGCTGCGGAATTTTAAGCTGTATCAAGCTTCTTCCGGCAATTCCGCCGTCGGCAAAAAGCTGGGCGAATTGCGTAATTATCTCTCAGATATTTCCTAATATATATGGTGATAGCTATAATAAAGGTCCGTTTGAAGAAAATTCGATATATGGAATAAGATTAAATGCGGGGTATAGCGCAAATATAGTTTCCTATTCAATTGCAGATAAGATTTCTCCTGAAGAACAATTAAAGTCATTTAATGACCTTGCTCATTTTCGCGGAATAAAAACAGGATTTAGAACTGTAATTAGTGCAGATCAAATTAAAGTTGCCTATCCTGATAAGCAAGATGAAACGTTTAACTGGTGTAATCCCGAACATGTGGAAATATATATAAATGAAAGTGTAAAACTAATGAACTTGGGTTTTGAAGCAATGTTTATAGATTCCGCAAAACACATAGGCGGATACGATTGCGAAAATTATACCGGAGTCGGAGCTTTGCCCGAATATTTCCAAATGCAATATATTTTAAATGAAATCCGTAAAAGAAGCGGTAAAACAACAATAAGTTTTGCCGGTGAGAAAAGTACTGACGATTTTGAAAGATACCAAAATATGGGTTTAAATACAGGTACTGATTTTATAACCGGTGATGATTTTTACGCTGTAAGAGAATTATCCGAAAAACTTAAATATAACAGAATTTATGCTCCCGGAGTAGAAATAGAAAATGATAACTATGAAGGCGGCATAAGTTACGAACAAAGATTAAACAGAATAAATACCGCACTTTTTGCCTATTATCAGGCAAGTGATAAATTACCAAGCTTTATGCAAACAAACGATATTTTTCCGCTTCGATATGATACCAATACTCATCATATTATGATGACAAATCCTTCATATTCGCATGACGGTACGCCTGAAAGCCACTGGGAAAATTTGTTTGCAAAAGATGACGGCAGATTATATAACCGCAAAGTAGCAGAGCTTTTTGCTCACGCTCTTTGTTTATAGAAAGGAAAATATATGAATGTTTTAAAAGAAAAAGGAATTCCTATAGAAAAACAAATAAGAACCTGGCATGACATAGTAAAACGTCCGTATAACAGAATGGATGTCGATTGTTATACAAGAACAAGACAAATATTAATGAACGGTATAGAAACAGAAGCCTGGAGTTTTAAACACTGCTTTGTCAGAAAATCATCCGATATGGATTTAAACAAATTAATAGTAAACATACGCCGAATAGAAGATATGCAGCAGACAACAGTAAACTGGCTGTCTCCGGTTAATCAAACAGTCCTTGATACAACGCTGGGATATGAACAAGTTGCAGTAGATTTAACGGCTTGGCTTGCTCAAAATGAACCTGATGATTACGTAAAAGAAACTTTTAATTTCGGACTATTGGAAGACTTTGACCATTTGTACAGATATGCCCAATTTGCATATCTTATTGAAGAAACAAATCCTAATGAAATTCTGCAAAATAAAACGGATGTATTAATCGGACGCCCTACGCAAAACCATCACAACGACAATGGAATTAGAATAAGAAAACCTTATGATAAAGATAAAACTTCACCCGTGACAAAAGTAAATATATTAACTCTTATATCAGGCGAACAGCAAACACATAACTATTATGCAGAACATGGGTTTATGTACGGCAATACTGATTTAAAACGACTCTATGCCGAAATATGCGATGTTGAAGAAGAACACGTTACAATGTATGAAACACTTATAGACCCGAATGAATCCATGTTGGAAAAACTTTTAATCCATGAATTTACCGAAGTTTGTAATTACTATAATTGTTATAAAGATGAAACTGATGAAAAATTAAAAATGATATGGGAAGAATTTATGCAAATGGAAATAGGTCATCTTCAAGTAGCAGCAGACTTATTACAAAAATATGAAAAACGTGATCCCGAAGAGATAATAGGAACAGAACTTGTTCTGCCATGCCATTTTGAATCTCAAAAAGAATATGTAACTAATATTCTTGAGAATGAAGTTGATAAAAGACTGGGAGAAAAAGAAAATTATATGAAAATTAATGAATTACCTTCCTCATGGGTAAGCTATAAAGTTCAAGAGAAAACGGCTGCAGACGGAGCACCGTCAGAACAGGCTGTAAAACTTGCTGCAAAATCCACCGGCCGTGATATTGCATGCGCAGATGAAAAATTATTGAAAAAACAATCCGAGCTTCTTGAAAGAGGTTTGGAAAAAGAAGCTCAAGCTCCAAATACCGTAAGCACAGATAAATATAAAAAATTCGATAAAATACTACCTTTGAATTTCTTAAAATAATTTTTTGCATTATAGAGTCAAATAGAAGCAGCTTGAAAAACTGCTTCTATTTTGATAAATATTTCATTAAACATCCATGACCATTACCGTTTGGAGAACAACTTTCATTAATTTCTTCAGATGCTCCATCTTTAAAAGCAGGTACAAATCCGGATTCCGTAAATAAAGTAATAAAAATATCTTTGCCTATTACATTAGGTTTTTTAGAACCGTTTATATCAAAAGTAAGAATTACCATATCTTCAGGAACAGTTTTATTCAAACCGTAAAAAATAAATAATTCTTGAGAAACAGCTGTAGCATTTACACTTACAAAGGTACCGTCACTCAATATAAAAGAAATAACATCTGTTCCAAAACCTATTCCGTTTTTGCTAAAACCGCTTTTTACCCCATTAAGCTGGTATACATTATCCTCTGTCCAACAGCCTTGTTCATTGTAACAAATTTTATTAATATTTAAATATTTTGTTAAATAGGTATTAAACCAATTTTTTAAAGTATTATATGATTGTTCATTTCCTGAATTTAAAACAGAGAATATAAAATCTCCGCCCTCTGCTTTTACATAGGTCATAGCATTTGCAAGTGTCGAATACATTTTTCTTGCTTTTGCAATTCTTTCCTGTTCCTGATAATTTGCGATTATAAAAGGAATTGTAACGGCAGATATAATTCCTATAATTACAAGGGTAATAAGTACTTCCGATAAAGTGAACGAAATTTTACTATAAAATACCCCCCCCCGTGGCATAATTCATATTTTTATTCATTTATTTCTCCTGTTTATATTAATAAATAAATTATAATATGATTTTTGATGTATATAATTAAATAAGAAAATTCATCTTTACAAAACTTAACATATATAAATAAAACACTTGAGAAAAAAAATATTTTAATGTAAATTGTACATGTGGCTAATGTCACGGGATATAAAGCTGAAAAATAGTTTTAGCTTTTGGTTTAATCACCTAATGGTTTGGATGGTGGTTTTTGAAAATAGCATACTGTTGAATTTAATCAAGAATTTTTTGTAAAAGTAGTTGACAAAGAATATTGAGATGATAGTATGAAATAGTTGTCCGATTAAAGAGGCAACGAAGTGAATGGTGAAGAGAAGGTCTTAACCGGGGCTAATTTGGGCTCTAGGTTTTGATTGGAACGCCAATGACTTGGACCTTGACAATAGAATAGCTGAAGACGAATGACCTGTTGATTTGAAGAAGATGAGACGGACAAGAAGAATGAAGTCGAGCGGTTCATAGAGATATGGACTATAGGACATAAACTTTTCTGACAATGGAGAGTTTGATCCTGG
>CALUTD010000022.1 GCA_944323625.1 Candidatus Gastranaerophilales bacterium | reverse complement strand
GTCATCCTGAGGAGCGAAGCGAGCTCAGGATCTTACCGGCCTGAAATTACACATGAATTTTTCGGGGTTTTATATTTATAGTTTCATGTTATTTTTCTATGTTGGCAAGAACCTGAAACAAGTTCAGGTTGACAAGGGAGAGGGTGCTTCTTGTTAACTGCTTAAAAGATAACACTTTAATCGTCATCCTGAGGAGCGAAGCGAGCTCAGGATCTTACCGGCCTGAAATTACACATGAATTTTTCGGGGTTTTATATTTGTAGTTTCATGTTATTTTTCTATGTTGGTAAGAACCTGAAACAAGTTCAGGTTGACGGAAAGCGGATTTTTCCGATGGCTCTGCCAAAAAATAATTTGGGTAAGCTAGAAAATAAGTTGAGTAATGTTTAAATAAGTTAATCAAGTTAGGAGCCGGCTATGCCGGTTAGGTTCTTACCTATAGAAGCTTTAACTAAAATATAAATAAAAGCATTTAAATGAATGATTCATTTTATTATTAAAATTTGTTAAAATGTAGAAAATCGGGAATTGTAATGAGGAAAATATGAGAAAATTAACCTATTTAGGCCACAGTGCTTTTTATATTGAAAAAGATAATGACGGAATATTGATAGATCCTTTTATAACAGGGAATCCGGCAGCAAAATTTGATTATAATACAAAAAAAATTACTCATATATGTGTAACACACGCACATAGCGACCATTTAGGTGATGCGATAGAGATATCAAAAGTAAAAAATGCACCGATTATTGCAGTGTTTGAGCTTGCTAATTATTGCGCTTCAAAGGGTGCAAAAGTTATAGGTGTTAATATCGGTGCACATTTGGAGTTTAAATGGGGCTCGGTAAAATTTTTAAATGCAGTTCATTCAAGCTCTAATGCAGAGTTACCCTATGGCGGTCTTGCCGCAAGTTTATTGTTTGATATAGACGGAACAAGAGTATTCCACGCCGGAGATACAGCCTTAATGCCCGATTTCTCGCTAATAGGAGAATTATACAACCCTTATTACGCACTTTTGCCGGTAGGCGGATATTATACAATGGATATGAATGATGCTGCAATTGCAGCAAAAATGCTTTATGCAATGGAAGTAATCCCTATGCATTATAATACATTCCCCGCAATAAGAGTTAACATACAAAAGTTCGTTGATATACTGGAAGCACAAGGGCAAAAATGTTTGCCTTTAAAGGCTAATGAATATGTTGAGTTATGATGAAGCAAAACCCTTAATAGCTTTGGTTGTACCTACAGGGATTGGCGCTTCCGTGGGTGGTTTTGCCGGCGATGCTTCACAAACCGCAAAAATGTTTGCAAAAGATTTTAATGTTATAGTCAACCCTAATGTTGTAAATGCAGCGTGTTTTTCGGGTATTTCCGATAATATGCTTTATACTGAAGGCTGGATTTTGACTAAATTCATTAAAGGCGAAGTTTCTCTTATTCCTTCTTGTAATAACAAAATAGGTGTGATATTTGACAGAGCAATATCTCAAGAAATATTAAATGTACATATTAATACTATAAATGCCGTAAAAACAGTTTATGGGATAGATGTTCACGCTTATGAGATAACTGATGAAAATGCGGGTGTTGAGTTTTATAAGGTATCAGGGGGTATTTCTTCAGGCAGTGTTATTAACAATAAAACACTTGTAAGAGCCGGGAAAAAACTTATCGAAAAGGGATGTAATGCAATAGCAGTTGTATTAAAATTTGATGAACCGCCCGAAGATAACTATAAAAATGGTGAAGGAATAGATATTATAGGTGGTGTTGAGGCTGTTGTTTCACATTATTTAACTCGAGAGTTAAAAGTTATGTGTGTTCACGCACCGGCATTTGAAAATATTGAAACAGATACGGAAATTGTAGATAAAAGAGCTGCAGCGGAATATATAACACCTACTTTTTTGCCATGTTTATTAATTGCATTAAATAATGCACCGTTATTTTCTTATACAAATGTGGAACAGTATTTAAGTACGGATAAACTAAAAGCCTTAATAATGCCTTATAATTCTTTGGGAGCTTCGATAGTTTTTGATGCTCTTGAACGAAACATAAAAGTTTTTGCCGTGGAAGAAAATAAAACCGTTTTAAAAATTACAAAAGACATTATAAAGAAAAATGATATAATACAAATAAGTACGTATGAAAAATGCAGTCAAAAATTAAAGGAATTACTGAATGAAAAGAAATAAGCTAAACTTTACAATGACCGAACTTTTGGTTTGTTTTACCATAGTAGGTATAATAATGGCAATGTCGGTTCAGGCAATTAAAGCAGCCACATCTTCTTATACGGCATTGACTTATCATGCTTTTAACAATATGAAAATACTTGTCCGCTCTATGTGGGAAGTAAGCGCTGATTCACCGTTGGTAGATGAAGAAGGTAATAATAGAAATGGTGATGATATGAAGATTACTTGCTTGAAAAGAAATGGTAATCCTACTACAATTTTAAAACCTGATTTTGAAGGTGAAATAACTTGTGAACATCCTGAAGATTCAACTGCCGGATGTACTTATCCGGGAAGAGGTGGCGAGGGTGTCAGACAAAAAAATGGTATACCATATTGCAATCCTAATAATGTTGATAAGACATGGCCAGTTGATCCAGTTGGTAATTTTAATTTTTGTGATCGTTTTGCAGCAATGGCAAATACTGCAGGGGATATTGATTGTGATAATTTACATAATATTGGTTATACTTCTAATTCTATAGACGGATACGACGACGTACCTTATATTTTGGGAAAAGGTCGTAGTGAGATATTTGACCCTGATTCTCCAAATTTTACAACAACAAACGGTCAAAGATATTATATTAGTAAAAGATATGAAGAAGCAAGTGATGTATCTGAAGATTTTGGTTTTAGACTAATTGCCGTAGATTTAAACGGCACAAGAAGACCTAATATTTTAAGCCCTAGAGAGGGCGAAACTGATACGGCTAATAGAGATAGTCAAAAACTTCCCGATATAGTTACATTTATGATAATGGATAACGGAGTAATATTCCCGCTTGGCGTGGCAGGTAATAATAAACGGGTAGGTGACGGATTTGTAAATTACTTAAATACCAGGGTTAGAGGTTATAATTACAGTGATTTTGGTGAAGATGCAGAAAAGGCGCTTGATGCAAAGTGTCTGTTTGAGGATGGACAGGGTGATTGCAGGTATTTGTTAAACTATATAGAAAATAGCCAGGCAGGTAACCTTGTAGGCGGAACGGGAACCGTAGGCTCATACAGATATAAGTTTTGCCAATCAGGTACTTCTGACAGATCTTTATATCCAAATTATTGCCCGGATGGTTTTGATACTGCTGACGGCTGTCCCGGGAATAACAACGGTTGTGTAAGGGACGATGATGGAAATTTACCCGAAGGGTGTTATGATGAATGTTATGCGGATCCGATAAAACCATTGTTCAGGTTTAATTTATAAATTACAAATAAACGGAAGAATAAATTCTTCCGTTTATTTTTTCTTTTTTGTCACCAAATTACTTAAAATTTATAAGTATGACAATTGAAGTATTTTTTTAAGCAAATAACAAAAAGTACTATCCGTCAACCTGACCGGCAGAGCCGGCTTCTAACTTGATTAACTTATTTTAAACATTACTTAACTTATTTTTAAGGCATACCCGGCTTCTAACTTGATTAAATTGCTTTTAACCTTAATTATTTAAGTAGTTAATTTCAGGTTCTTGCCAGTTTGGAACGATAACATGAATTTACAAAGATATAACCCTGAAAAATACATGTGTAATTCAGAACTGGTAAGATTCTGAACCGGCAGAGCCGGCTTCTAACTTGATTAACTTATAATTCTCAGTTGGTAAGATCCTGAACAAGTCAAAATCTACGCAATAAATTGCTTGATTTTTAGACTTTTCAGGATGACAGGAAATTAATTTTTTATATGTTGTGTAGTTTGATGGCAAAATAATGACAAGACAAT
Source organism: Candidatus Gastranaerophilales bacterium (assembly GCA_944323625.1). Taxonomy (GTDB): domain Bacteria; phylum Cyanobacteriota; class Vampirovibrionia; order Gastranaerophilales; family Gastranaerophilaceae; genus Avigastranaerophilus. Next base: position 29,691 of record CALUTD010000022.1, on the reverse strand, counting down.
AAAATTAAATGTCATTGAATTAGTTGACATATACAAGGTTGACATCTTTATTTCATTACAAAAAAAGCAGAAATTGTTCTGCTTTTTTGTACATTTTTTTGAATTAACTTTTATTCTTTAGGTTTTAAAGCTTCTCTGACTTTTTCTTCAATTTCAGCTTCAAGCGCAGGATTTTCGGCAAATAGATCCTTAACCTTGTCGCGGCCCTGTCCTAATTTTTCATCATTATAACTAAACCATGCTCCCGCTTTTTTAACTATATCTAAACTTACCGCCATATCAAGTATGCAGCCTGATTTACTTATACCTTTGCCGTAAATAATATCAAATTCGGCAATCCTAAACGGAGGTGCAACTTTATTTTTAACAACTTTAACTTTTACTCTGTTTCCTACTTCTTTGTCATCTTTCTTTAAAGTTTCAATTTTTCTGATATCAAGTCTAATACTTGCATAATATTTAAGCGCATTTCCGCCGGTTGTTGTTTCGGGGTTGCCGTAAGAAACTCCGATTTTTTGTCTTAGTTGATTGATAAAAATAACAGTTGTATTGGTTTTGCTTACAATACCTGTTAATTTTCTGAGAGCTTTAGACATTAATCTTGCCTGAAGTCCCATTTGTTTATCTTCCATTGCCCCTTCAATTTCATCTTTTGGAACAAGTGCCGCTACTGAGTCAACAACTACAACATCAACGGCAGCAGAGCGTACAAGTTCTTCAGTTATTTCCAATGCCTGTTCACCTGTATCAGGTTGTGAAATAAGAAGCTCATCTACGTTTACCCCTAAATTTCTTGCATATTCAGGGTCGAGTGCATGTTCTGCATCAACAAATGCTGCAATCCCGCCCTTCTTTTGACATTCTGCCACAATATGTTGTGCCAAGGTTGTTTTACCACTCGCTTCAGGTCCATACACTTCTATAATTCTTCCCCTTGGTATTCCACCTATACCTAGCGCAACATCCAATGACAGCGCGCCTGTCGGTATTGTTTCAACCGCTACTGCAGGTTTATCACCGAGTCTCATAATTGAGCCTTTGCCAAAATCTTTTTCTATCTTGTCTATTGCAATTTTGAGCGCTTTTTGTCTTTCTTCCGAAATATTTACTGTTTCTTTTTCTTTTGTAACCATTTTTTAATCCCTTTTTCTACAGTTAATATTATATCATTTTAATTAGGATAAAAATACTACTTTACTTTTTGATACAAAACGAATAACATATCCAAGATTGTCCGGGCTTGGTTTCATCAATATAAACAACCAAAAGCACGTTTAACCGGGCGACATTGGATTAACTTATTTAAACATTATTCAACTTATTTTCCGGCAGAGCCGGCTTCTAACTTGCTTAACTCGTTTTTGATATTATCCAACCTATTTTTCTGCAGCGCCGGTTTCTAACCAAATTAACTTGTAATTTTCAGTTGGTAAGATTCTGAACAAGTCAAAATCTACGCAATAAATTGCTTGATTTTTAGACTTTTCAGAATGACGGTGAGAGGATTGTTCTTCCGCTTCGACCGATTTTCGCCTCTTCGGCGTTCCGCTCCACTGCACAAATAAGTTAATCTATGTCAAAATTAAGTTGAACCAAACTAGAAACCCGCCGCTGCGGGCGGGAAATCCGCTTTCAGGATGACGGCAAGATTTATACAATTTAGTGACAAAAAGAAAAAATACATACTGTCATTCTGAAAGTGCAGAAAAATTAATTCATCCATTTCAGTTAATTTTTCGCACTGTTCAGAATCTTACCAATAGGGAATTACACAATGATTTCATAAAATTTGATATTCATAGTTTCATGTTATCACTCCATGCCGGTAAGATCCTGAGCTCGCTTCGCTCTTCAGGATGACATATAAAATAATGTTTACTGTAAAAAGAAGCACTCCCCTCCGGCAACCTGACCGGCATAGCCGGTTTCTAACTTGATTAACTTATTTAAACATTACTTAACTTATTTTTAAGGCAAAGCCGGCTTCTAACTTGATTAAATCTATGCGGGCAACACCGGATTAATTTTTCATGCCGGTTTTAATCATTTAGACAATTTTTTTGTACAGAAAATTCTACAGACTAAGTTAGTAGCTTTTGTTTAAACAAGTTCATTTTCATCTGTTTCAACAGGCAGAAATACTGTGAACGTTGAACCTTCATTTAATTTACTGTCAACTTGAATTTTACCGTTATGATGTTTTTCTACTGTTATTTTCACAAGGTGAAGCCCGAGTCCCGTTCCTTTTATTGTATGAGTTGCATTTTCGACCCTGTAAAATCTGTCAAAAATCTTTTCTAAATGTTCTTTGGCTATTCCGATACCGTTATCTTTAACGCTAAACCAAATATATTTCTTATCATCACAAAGCCCGCTTTTAACGAGTATATTTGTATTTTCTGGTGAGTATTTTATTGCATTGGATAATAAATTTCTTATAACTCTATCCATACTTTCAACATTAACAGGTACGGGCTGCAAGTTTTCTAACGGGTAGAAATCTATTTTAATATTTTTTTCATCTGCAAGAATTTTGATGGAATTTATATTTTGAGAAAGTAAATTATTTATATCGGAATATTCTTTTTTTAAACATACATTTCCCGATTCAAGCCGTGAAAAGTCTAAAATATCATTTACCATTGTATGCAGCCTTTTGGCTTCCGTATCAATTGTTTGCATAAATTCTTTTTTTGTTTCATTATCAAAGTCATCGCTGTTGTGGCATAAAGTATCTATATATGTTCTTAAAACTGTTACGGGAGTTCTCAGTTCGTGTGAAACGTTTGAAATAAAAGTGTTTTTTAGTTTGTTTACCTCCGTTTCACGCGTGATGTCAATTAAAACTATAATATAACCTACATAATCCTGTTGTTTGGAAAACATTGGTGAAATCATTGCTTTTATTGTCCTTTTCCCCGCTTCAATATTAAACTCTACAGGTTTTTGTTCAATAATATTTAAAGGTGTATCTTTAAATTCTTCGATTTTGTCAAGAAAACATTGTTGCCCGTGAGAATCTATATAGCTTTGAATTTTTTTATTAATAAAATTTTTCTCATCTGTATCAAGCATTGTAAGTGCTGCACAATTTGCTAAGACCACGGTATCAAAATTATCACATACAATTACTCCGTTAATAATGCTCATAAGTACGGCTTCAAGCTTATTTCTCTCAAGTGTTAATTGTTCTATATTTTGTTCTTCATATTGAGAAAGCAGATTTGACATATTATTAAATGCATCAGTTAACTCAGGCATATTTTCGGATTCCAGTTTATATCCGAATTTCCCTGTTGATATCTGTTTTACACCTTGATATATTTTTTTTAGCTCTTTTGTCATTAAAATGAAATTTATTATAAATATTATAAAAAGTACGAGTCCGACATAAGCAAAAATACTTATTAAAGATGTTTTTATTCCTTTTGATGTGTTTTTTATTATGCCACCGGTTAATCCTATTGTCACGGAACCATTCATCTTGTTATCTGTTAAAACTTGAGAACTAACACTTATAAGGGTATTTTCATCTTCATTCGGTAATTCTTTTTTAGAAGAATAAATTACATTATTGTCTTTGTCTTTGTATTCAATAAATGATATATCGTTATTTTGTAAAAGAATGTTGGCAAATTGTTTTGATAAAATATTTGTATCTTTATCAATATTAATTTGTTTTGCAATTGTTTTTGCAGTCATCTGTGCAAAATCAAAGTATGTTTTATCAAGTTTATTATTAATGTCATTAATACAAAGTATAACGGCGCCGCCTAAAATAAAAGCTCCGAATATTAAGCCCGATAAAATATATTTGCTTCTAGCACTAAGATAAAAGATTTTTTTGTTCATAATCTTCAAAAATTATAACATTTAATTTTCAAATATGTAAAATTTTGTAAAAAGTGTTATTATTTTTAGATAAAAGTGAAAAAAAAATTATTTTTGGGTTTTGTGTTAGTGTATTCTTTTAAAAAATATATGTGTGGTAAGAAAGAGAGTACGAGAAAAAGGAGTTTAAAATGATAAACAAAATCGGTGCGGTTAATTCTGTTATAAATTCAAAATCCGTGCAAAAGAAAACAAATGTTCAAAACAAACCGGCAGGTCAAAATTCTAATGCACAGCCTTTAGCCGGTGCAAAATACCTTAGTGCTTATCAGGCTATGAACGGAGTTAAATCCAATGTAAGCTTTGGTGCAAGTGAAGAATTAACAAGTTTTGAAAAAGAAATAATTGGAAATAAGGAAATAAGAATTCCTAATATACTTGTAATAAATGAAAATGTGGATTTACCTTTAAAGAAAATGCCATCAGGAACAGAACACCTTAATGCGGTAGGTTTAAATTTTGAAAAGTATACAGATGGTGAAAAAGAAATAATTAATATATCAAATGACAAAGGTAATCATATTTTTGAAGGCGTTATAGATGCAACAAAATCAAAAGATGAATTGCCTGTCGTTATTTATAAACAAGGTAAATACATGCCTGAAATTACCGTAAAAGATCCGTCATTAAACGGTAAAGCAATAAAAATGCTTGCAGGAAGTAAATTAAAAGGTGATGGTTTTGAATTTAAAATGATAGGCGATTATGAACCTGTACCGAATTCGGGTGATGTAAAATCAGTGCCTGTTTCTTTTAAAGGAAGAACTGTAATAACAACTTTAAATAAAGAACCGAGAACATTAAATGCTGTAGATTTATACACAAATTCGGATTTGCATTCTCAAGCTGTGAAAGGTGATTACTATGAGGAAGTAAAAGAAGATGATCCGACAGTAGTAATTCCTGCAGGTGGTTTTGGCGAAAGATTTTTTAATATAACAAGAGAAGCAGAAAATAAACCTTCGGGCAAACTTCCAACCGATGACAGATACCGTATAATAGCCTCTGCTTTAAATTTAGCATCCGGTGCAGGTATAATTAGCGGAAGTGATGATGATTCAATTACGTATTTAAGTCAGGCACATGAAATACCGGAAAATGATAATACTTATCACGTAAATAAATATAAAACAGATGGCGGTGCAATTGCAGAAGGCTTGGTTCGTGACTTGATAAAAAATGATAAGAGTTCTATTATTTTGAACGCAGATATCTTCACAAACGCGGATATAACAAGAACATATCATGCATTAAAATCTCTACCCAATGCAGCACTTATAATTCCTTATTATCCGGTTAATGCTCAAAGAGCTAAATCTTTCGGTCTTTTGGGTGTTGAACAGGACAAATCCGGAAATTTACAAATAAAAGAATTTTTGGAAAAACCAAAATATACATCCGATGCTCCATTGCCGTCTGATTTCGTAGAACATGGCTCTTATGCAAAAGCAATGGATGAATTCAAAAAAGTTCAAACTGCTCTTAACCCAAATGATGAAAATACATTCCTTGCGAACCCCGGTTTCTATTTCTTAAGCCCTCAAGCATCTAAAGTATTAATGGCAAAAGGTATATTAGATTCAAAAGAAACAGGGCTTGGCGCTCATGTAATGCCTAAAATAGTAGAAATGGCAAATAACGGCGAATTATTGGATTCTGACGGCAACAAAATGAAAGTTTATACCGTACCTTTAGAAGCAAAAGGTGGGAAACCTGCAGTTTGGGATGACATCGGAACGGCGGAAGCTTATTTAAAGCTTATTAAAGATGTAGCAAATGAATACAACACAAAAGGTAATACCCCTGAAAATAAATATTTTGGAATACCTGAATTCTTAATGAGTGATTTTTCAAAAAATACGGATTTAACAACAGGTATTGTATATGATTCTCCTGAAGCAAAAGATTCTTTTGGTAACTTCTGTGAAAAATATAATGTTCAGGAAGTGGAAGGTAATATTTTTGTTGCCGGCTAAAATGATTTAAAAATAATTAAACGCCGGAGTTAACTCCGGCGTTTTTTAATCTAATAAATCTTTTGCAACTCTATAGAGTGTATATTGTTTTTCTTTGTTTAATTTATCATAAATATCAATAATTTCTTGTTTAAAATCTGAGGATTTTTCATTTGTAAATTGAAAAAGTTCATATATTTCGACTTTAAGAGCTTTTGCAATTTTTTCTAAAGTTCCGAGAGCAGGAAAATTACGTCCTACTTCAAGTTTACTTATATATCCGAAATCCAAATTTAACATTTCTGCCAGTTGTTCTTGCGTGAAATGATTCTTTTTTCTGAGTTCCTTAATTTTTAAGCCTAATAATTCTTTTGTTTCCATTATTACCTCTTATTCTAATAATAATTTTTTATTACAAAAAATTAAGGCACTTTTATTGATATTTTTTATTAAAGTATCAATTTTATTGACAAAAATAGCAATTAGAATGATAATTATTAATTAATTATGAATAAAAATGATATGAAGGAGAAAAAGAAAAATGTATAGCTGCGGGAAAAAATCATTTACACTGTCAGAAGTTTTAATAACTTTAGTTGTAATTGGGATAATTACCGCAATAACAGTACCTGTAGTTATGGCAAATATAAATCAAGAGCAATATAAAGCCGCATTAAGAAAAAATTATACAACACTTTCAAACGCATTTAATTTGGCATACGGGTATAATTATGATGATTTTCGTGATTGGGAACTTGAAAATAATGTTTTGGAAATGACAAAAGATGTATTTGACAGAATTTCAGGTTATTTGCAAATATCCAAAATATCCGGTTCGGGTGCCAAAAGGGATGAATGTTGGGCAGAAAAAACTTATGCAAAAAACAGAGAATATGCACACTGGTTTACAAATGAAGGTAAATGGACAGGGGGCAGTGAAGCATATAGTTTTATATTAAATGATGGAACTGCCGTAATTCTTGATATTTGGGGTTCAGATACAACAGACATGATTGGTATTACAGAAAATAAAATTAAAACAGATGCTACACTGGGTTTTTTTATTGATGTAAACGGAACGAAAGCACCAAATACTCTAGGTAAAGATATTTTTGCATTTGCACTTACAAATAAAGGAATTGTACCGGGTGGAATAGATAATGGCGGTGAGAACTGTGATAACGGAACTACAAATAACAATTGGGATTGTGCAATATAAGTTTTGGAATTAGAGTAAATTATTATTTTTATTTTAACTTTTCTTAATATAAATTTATATTTTGTTAAAGATGTTAAATTTTCAGTCGATAAATATAATAACAAGAAAGGAGTTATTGTTAAGGTATGAATTTTAATATCGGTTCAAATAGCATATTTACGAATTGGGGGGGGGGAATTTCCTTCTATAAATTCGACTTCTGCCGGATCAAGCTCTGTTTCACAGGGAAAAAGTATATTTGAATCAGGGTTTCAAACTTCTGATGAAGAGTTTAATCGTTTACAAGGGGAGATGAGTACATTAGAGTCTGAGTTAAGTACGGCTGAAAGTGCTGTATCGTCTGCTCAAGGTGCTGTATCTACAGCACAGAGTTCATTAGCAACTGCACAAAGTTCATTATCGGCTGCACAGTATGAATTATCTGCTGCTCAGGCTATACCTGCAGAAATAATAGTAAATGAAGACGGCACACAAACAGAAGACACCTCTGCAAGAGATGCCGCAGTTTCAGCAGCGCAGGCAAAAGTTAGTGCAGCAGAGGCTGAGGTAAATGCAGCACAAAATGAACTAAATAATGCTCAAACTCAATTAACAGATGCTCAAGGTAAAGTTCAGGAAATTCAGGGGAAAATTTCTAATGTAGATTCACAAATTCAAAATATTGTATCAAACAAGAATCAGGCGCCGTGGAATTTTGCAATGGAATATGCATTGTTAGAACAGCAGGTTCAGAATCAAAAAGAAGAAGAAAAAAATGATGAAGAATCTGATGAAGTAAACAAAGAAGTAACCAATGAAGTAAACTATGAAGAATATGATGAAGAAAAATACAAAGATTATCAGGTTTTAGATAAAGAAGAACAAATTAAGTGTTTAAAAGATGCCGGATTATACAATGAAAACAGTGATTATAAAGTGCAAATCGTATCAAGAAACAGTGATGGTGATGCTGAGTATAACTTTTTTAAAGAAAATGAAGACGGAACTAAAGAAAGTATAAAGGTAATAGCAAATCCTAACAGTGATGAAAGCCCAAAAATTGTTCATACAATTATGAATGAATATGCTGAAGAAGAAAGCAGTAAAGTTTATGATTTAGATGAACTGGAAAAAAAGAAATATGAATCGGAAGAGTGGGAATCTGTAGAAGCAACTAAAGATAAAACATATAAAACCGGTGATGGTAGTACTATAGAAGTATCAAATGATGGTGCACAAGTAAAACAAAATAAAAATACAGGTGAAATAGTTATAATTGGGGCACAAGATGCAAAAATTTGTCCAAAGGGTGGGGCTTCTTCAGTTAATATAATTGATAGTTCCGTAGAAAGCATTGTTTTAGATACGGGCAGTGATAATATCTTTATTAAAAACTCAACCGTAGACGAAATTGTGGATAATTCAGGAGGTAATAATAATATAGAAATTCGTGATGGTTCAACCGTGAATAATATTTTTTTAGGGAATGAAAGTAATGATGAAATAATCGTTTCTGATTCTACGGTTGAATATCTTAACAGCGGGTCGGGAGATGATACAATACAAAGCATTGATTCATCCAATATTGGACAGTTATATGGCGGTCATGGCAATGATAATATATTTGTATATAATTCGAATGTAGAGTCTTTGTATTCGACTGATTATACTTTTCAAGATGGTGGTGCCGATAAAATTTACGTAAAGAATTCAAAAGTTAATGATATTCATACAGGTTCGGGTGCGGATGATGTTACAATTTCTAATTCTATTATTACAGGTAATTTACATGAAACTGATGATGATAGAATAAATATAAAAGAAGGCTTTTTTTCAGACAAAATAAATTACGGAAATAAATACAATACCGAACAAGGAGAACCCGCATCGCAACAGGTTAGTAATTATGATGAAGATGGAAATGAAATCGGATATTCACAGGCAGAAGAACAATATAATGCTGACGGCAATCTTTTAACGTCCGTGGCACAAAATTATGATATGGAAGGAAATTTAATCGGTAGTACTTCTATAACTAATGTTTATGATGAAAATGGAGTTCTTAGAGAACAAATTTCTATTACTTATGATAAAGATGGAAATGAAACTTTAAACGTTTCGCAAAAATTAGACACTAACGGAAATGTTACGCAAGAATACTTGCGAGCTACAGCTTCCGATGGTTCTATCGAAGAAAAATTGGTAAACTTACTGTATGAAGATACAAATAATCCTAATGTTAGTACTTTTATGCAAGAACATGTCGTAGAAAAAGATGCAAATGGCAATACTACTCTTGAAAAAAGAACAAACACTGACTTATTAACAGTCTTAAAACAAAATCATCCGGATAATAAAAATATTCAAGATGCTGAAACGGTACAAGATGCCCTTGCAACTGGCGGTATAGCAATCAATACGGATGAATTATATACACTTATGAAATCAAATCTCACCGTTGTTGAAGGTCAAGTTATAGCATTGGGTGAAGATATGATAAATTCTATAAAATTAGAACTGGAAGCAAAACTTTCTTTAATGGCAGAAGGTAATATTTTTGAGGAAAACAAAGATGACTTGCAAAAAGAACTGAATGAAGCTGTAGATAGCGGCAATGTAAATAAAATTAAAGAAATTTATGAAAAAATCAATTTAACGTTATATCCGAATGGTTCTTATAATCCTTTCAGTTCTGAAATTATGAAAATAGAAAGTGCTGAAAAGTACTATAACGAAATGGGTTCCGAGACCGTTAAAGAAAATTTTGCAATTAGAGATGGTTTTGATTATAACACCATGATTCCTGAAACATATGGCGAAATTTTGTTATATCAAATGAATGACCTTAAAAAACAATACGAACTGTATAAAGAGAATATGGGTAGTTTTGACAAAATTGTTTCATATTGTAATGTTTTTGGTTTTGGAACAAGTGAAGATGAAGTTCGTCAAATGTTTGAATTATATGAAGAAGAAGTTAAAAACCTTTCTACTTTAGAAGGTAAAGACTTTATTTCTTCATTTAAAGCTCTGACCGGTGATGATTTTTCTCAAGAAACGTTTGATAAGCTACTTGTTAATCAACTGTTTTCCAGTAGTGTTGATAAGATGACAGAGGAACAATTACTCGCAGAGGCGAATGAACAAGGCATAAATATTGAAGAGGCTTATGTTTATGATTATCAAAAATCTGTATATGAATATCTTTATGATGATGAAATGTACTGGGATCCTACATATATAGCATCTGTTTCAGAAATTTGTAAAACTCCAAGAATAGATTACGATCATTTAAGGATATTACTAAAAGCTTCATACGCAGAAGCAGCAAATAATTCAACTATTGGTAAGGCGGTTGATGACTATGCCGATACTGTAGTTGAACATAGAGAATTTATAATTGATCTCGCAAGAACTGCTTTAGTGGCACTTACTTCTGCAACAGGTGGCGGTATTGTGATTTGCGGTTTTGTAGGTGCGGGTGTTGAAATGATTTCAGGTATTCTCAATTCGGACGCACAAGGTACGCAAAAACAGTCGGGTGGGGAAATAATTGCGAATATGACATCAGGATTTATCTCAGCTGCATTCCAGGGCGGTTCGAGACAAATGATGAACTTAACATTGCCGGGAACAGACTGTTCGCTTAATTCTTTAATTAGTAATGCAACACAAAATTTGAGCAGTGAAACACTTAAAAATCTGATTCCCAAGTATGTTGAATTAATTGGAGTTAAAGGTGTAACTGCCGGAGTTATACAGAATACGACTAATTTTCTTATGAAAAACTATGATTTTGTTAAAAAATTATTAAAAGGAGAAGAAATTACTGAGGACGAAATAAATAATTTTAAAGATGGATTGATAAATGCAGTAAACGACGGTACTATAAACGGTGCTATTACAGGTGTATTATTATCGTTGTTTGAGTCTGTTAATGTTACTGTCGGCAAAAAACTAAGAGATGCTGTACATAAAAATTCTTCTCAGGCAATCCAAGGGGAAATTAATACAGTATATTCATCGGTAATAAAAACTTTGGTCTATACTCCTGATAAACTTGCAAATGCAACGGGTAAAACGGCTTCAAGAACAATAGCAAAAATACTTCAAGGTGAAGAAGTTGATTTTGATACCATAATGGAAACAGAATTTAAAGAAATTGCCAAAAATGCATTTAAGTAATCAAAGAATTTGTTTTAAATATTCATTTAGTGCAGATGGACATGAAAAAGATGTTCCTTTAATGGTTGCATTTTTTTCTTGAAAAATTTTCCCCAGCAGTTTACTTGGTTTTGGCATATTAGGTATGTCACTTGCATCAAAACTGATTGTGCCGTTTGTTAATCCTGTCAGGTTCCCTGCTTTATCATAAATCATCTCAAAATTATGTATACCTTTTGCAGCTGCATTAGAGAATGCTTGAGTTGCATTGCTGTAATCATTTGCTTTTACAATATGCTGTGCATTTGATAAGGAAAGTAAATCAATGCCTATTCCATTGTTGTTTCCAGAAGCCGAGAAAACTTGTACTCCATTGTCAACAAGTTCATTTATTGCATTTATCATTCCTACTGTATTTTGATCTTTCGGGATCTTTGATTTTTTTAATTTCTCTAAAATTTTTGTTTTAAATTGTTCAACATTATTTTTATTAACTATATCTCCAACTGTGTTAGAAATTTTTTCATAGTCGGCATTAACACCGACAGATAAGTTTAAAGCTTTGACATCAGATCCTTTTTTTACAATTTCTACAAGATCTTCCAAAGCATCCTGCATAGCCTGCCATTCACTTTTTCCTCTAGGTGTCGTATCAAATGCCAAAACTCCGACTTTATCATCAAGACCGGCTGTTGCGAATTTTGAAACAATTTTGCCATGCGGAATCTTCACTTTTTTCCCGATTTTATAATCTCCGAAACTACTGAAAACATCAATTATTGCCATAGTAGGAACAGTTGCTTTGCCGTCTAATTTCCCATCAACAATATCCAGCCCTTTTGGGAGTGAAACAATTTTATATTCTCTGTTTTTAGGACAAAAATCCACAATTTTTGATAATTTGGTTAATGCTTTTGATACGGTTTTACGTGTAAAAGATACGGTATCATCAGCAAGTGTACTTAGCTTTCCTGGTGCTGACTTTGCACAGTCAATGCCTTTTTTTACAATTTTATTTGCTATATTTACGCTGCTGTTATTAACCTTCATATATCATATAAAACATAAAAGCAAAAATAATTGCCTGAAATAACAGATGGGTTAAAAAGTTTTTTTAGTGTAGGACTTGACAGTATATATCAATATTTAAGGGGAATTCGAGGTATTATACTCTTATACAAAAGTATAATGTTAACAATTGTTTAATAAAATATTTAAAAAAGGGGTATTTTTCTTGACTGGCATGTTTTAGCAAGTATTATTTTATAATGGCCGATAATGCCTGAATGTCAAAAATTAATAATAAATTTTATATAGTTAGTTGTAGTACACCACATAATGAGAGGTGAATGAATGTTAAAGAAAGAATATTCTGAAAGAATAACTCCGATGGGCATGCCCAAAACAAGATTGGATGACTTACCGGATTTAATCGAGATTCAGAAAAAGTCGTTTGAATGGTTTTTAAAAGAGGGTTTAAAGGAAGAATTCCTTTCATATTCTCCGATAAAAGACTATACAGGCCGTTTGGAATTACATTTTCTTCCGAACTATACTTTTGACAATCCAAAGTATTCATTGGAAGAAGCAAGAATACATGATGCTACTTATGCAAAACAGTTAAGAGTAATGGCTCGTTTAGTAAACCGTGATACAGGTGAAATTAAAGAGCAGGAAGTGTATATAGGTGATATACCTACAATGACAAACAAAGGTACATTTATTGTAAATGGTGCCGAACGTGTAGTTGTATCTCAAATTGTACGTTCTCCCGGTATATATTTCAAAAGGGAAATATCTCCAACGGGTAAACGTTTATTTAATGCTACATTGATTCCGAATAGAGGTGCTTGGCTAAAAATAGAAACCGATGCCAATGATGTAATATATGTTAAAATTGATAAAAACAGAAAAATTTTAGCAACAACGCTTTTAAAAGCGCTCGGAATTACGGTTTCTGAAATGGAAACATTATTTACTCATTTTGAGTTTTTAAAGAAAACACTTGAAAAAGATACGGCAGAAACAACAGATGATGCTTTAATTGAAGTATATAAGAAATTAAGACCCGGCGACCCTGCGTCTGCTGCCGGCGGCCGTTCTATAATAGAATCAAGATTCTTTGATGATAAGAAATATGATATAGGTAGAGTCGGACGTTATAAATTAAACAAAAAATTAAACTTAAATATAGCTGAAACTCAAAGAACATTAACAATTCAAGATTTAGTTGCAGCGGTTGAGTATTTGATAAATTTAACCTATGACGAAGGCAGCTGTGACGATATCGACCATTTAGGTAACAGAAGAATCCGCTCTGTAGGTGAACTTCTTCAAAACCAATTTAGAGTCGGGTTATCAAGAATTGAAAGAATCGTAAAAGAAAGAATGACTCTTCAAAATTCCGAAACTCTTACTCCTTTGAATTTGTTAAATACAAAACCGTTAATTGCTTCATTAAAAGAGTTCTTTGGTTCATCTCAGTTATCACAGTTTATGGATCAGGTAAATCCGTTGGCGGAATTGACTCATAAAAGACGTATTTCTGCATTAGGACCCGGTGGTTTGGTAAGAGAAAGAGCAGGATTCGCAGTACGTGATATTCACCCTTCACATTACGGAAGAATTTGTCCGATTGAAACACCTGAAGGACCTAACGCGGGTTTGATAGGTTCATTAGCTACACACGCAAGAGTTAATGAATACGGATTTATTGAAACACCTTATTTCGTTGTTAAAGATGGTGTTGTTACGAATGAAGTACATTATATGAGTGCTGATGAAGAAGAAAACTTCCGTGTTGCACCTTCTGATGTTACATTAAATGAAGATAGAAGTATTAAATCTCAATACGTACCGATCCGTTATAAATCAGAATTTACAATGGGTGAATCAAAACGTGTTGACTATATGGGGGTTTCTCCGATTCAGGTTATTTCTGTTGCTACATCGGTTATTCCGTTTATTGAACACGACGATGCAAACCGTGCGTTGATGGGTTCTAACATGCAGCGTCAGGCAGTACCGTTATTGATAACAGATAGACCGGTTGTTGCAACAGGTTTAGAAAAGAGAGCTGCAAAAGACTCTTGTATGGTTGTTGTTTCAGATGTTGACGGAACTGTTGTAAAAGTTGTCGGCGAAGAAATATGGATTAAAGATAATGCCGGCAAACTCCATAAATATCAATTAATGAAATATGTAAGAAGTAATCAGGATACTTGTATTAACCAAAAACCGATTGTTAAAGAAGGTGAACAAGTTAAAGCAGGTGATGTAATAGCTGATGGTGCTTCAACTCACTTTGGTGAACTTTCTTTAGGTAAAAACGTTTTAGTAGCGTATATGCCCTGGGAAGGGTACAACTTCGAAGATGCTATCTTACTTAGCGAAAGATGCGTTTATGATGATGTATTTACTTCATTACATATTGAAAAGTTAGAAATAGAAGCAAGACAGACAAAACTCGGACCGGAAGAAATTACAAGAGAAGTTCCGAATGTATCAGAAGATGCATTAAGACATTTGGATGAAAGAGGTATTGTAAGAATCGGGGCAAGAGTTTATGCTGATGACATATTAGTAGGTAAAGTAACTCCGAAAGGTGAATCGGAACATCCGCCGGAAGAAAAACTTTTAAGAGCTATCTTTGCCGAAAAAGCTAGAGATGTAAAAGATAACTCATTAAGAGTTCCTCACGGCGAAGGCGGACGTGTAGTCGATGTAAAAGTATTCGACAGAGAAAAAGGCGATGAACTTTTACCGGGTGCTAATACTCTTATTAAAGTTTATATAGCTCAAAAACGTAAAGTATCGGTCGGTGATAAATTGGCCGGACGTCATGGAAACAAAGGTATTGTTTCAAGAATTCTTCCGAAAGAAGATATGCCGTTTCTTCCTGACGGAACTCCGGTTGATATAGTACTTAACCCTCTTGGTGTACCTTCTCGTATGAACGTTGGTCAAACTTATGAGTGTTTACTTGGTTTAGCATCATATTTGACAGGTGATTACTATGAAGCTCCTTCATTTGATGAAATGTACGGAGAAAATAAATCAGAAATTTCGACAAAATACGAACTTTTAAGAGGCATAAAAGAATCAGGATGTGACTGGGTAAGAGAAGACGGTAAAGTTACATTATATGATGGCAGAACCGGCGAACCCTTTGATAGACCTGTATCTGTCGGTATAACATACTTCTTGAAACTGGTTCACCTTGTTGATGATAAGATTCACGCAAGAAGTACAGGTCCTTATTCATTGGTAACACAACAGCCTTTGGGCGGTAAAGCACAATTCGGCGGCCAAAGATTCGGAGAAATGGAAGTATGGGCACTTGAAGCATACGGTGCGGCATATACACTTCAAGAAATGTTAACAATTAAATCTGATGATGTTAACGGTCGTTCAAGAGCTTACGAAGCAATCGTAAAAGGTGATAATATTCCGAGACCCGGTATACCTGAATCATTCAAAGTACTTGTAAGAGAGTTACAAAGTATAGGTTTGAATATATCGGTAGCAAAGAAGAGCGGTGAAGAAGTTGATTTAATGTCTGACACTGATGACTTAAGAAAAGCAGCGCCGAAAAGAATTCTTTCGGATATTGATTCGGAGTTGTTAAATATCAACTTTTTAGAAACACCAAGTGCATTTAAAGAATAACGTGAGATGTTTTGAGCCGAATTTCGGCTCAAAACAAAGTCACAATAATAAAAGTTAAAGGAGATATAAAATTGTCTACAAGTATAGATTATTTTGATTATATACGAATAAGCATAGCATCACCCGATGAAGTGCTTAAATGGTCGTACGGTGAGGTAACAAAACCCGAAACCATTAACTATCGTACGTTAAAACCTGAAAGAGACGGTTTATTCTGCGAAAGAATATTTGGACCTACAAAGGACTGGGAATGTTATTGCGGAAAGTATAAAAGAGTCAGACATAAAGGCATCATTTGTGAAAGATGCGGTGTTGAAGTTACGGATTCAAAAGTAAGACGTCACAGAATGGGGCATATAAAACTTGCTGCGCCTGTTAGCCATATTTGGTTCTTAAAAGGAATTCCAAGCTATTTAGGTCTTCTTCTTGATATGACTCTTAAAGATTTGGAACAGGTTATTTATTTTAACAATTATGTTGTTATTGATCCTGCAGATAGTGAATTTAAGAAATATCAATTGCTTTCCGAAGAGGAATATGAAGACTTTATGCTTGAAAATGAAGATTCACAGTTGAAAGTCGGAATAGGAGCTGAGGCTATAAAGGAATTACTTGGAGAAATTTCTCTTCAAGAAATGGCAGATTCGATAAGAGGTGAATTATCAGGATTATCGGGCAGTGTTCAAAGAAAAGCTAAATTAATTAAAAGACTAAGATTAGTTGAGTCATTAATTGAAAGCAACACAGAACCTACCTGGATGATTATGGATGTATTACCTGTAACACCTCCTGATTTAAGACCTATGGTTCAATTAGACGGCGGAAGATTTGCTACATCAGACTTAAACGACTTATATAGACGTGTAATAAACAGAAACAACCGTTTGTTAAGATTATTGGAAATGGGTGCTCCTGAAATCATTGTAAGAAATGAAAAACGTATGCTTCAAGAAGCTGTTGACTCATTGATAGATAACGGAAGAAGAGGTAGAACAGTAGTAGGCCCGAGCAACAGACCTTTAAAATCTTTAAGCAATATTATTGAAGGTAAACAGGGTCGTTTCCGTCAAAACTTATTAGGTAAACGTGTCGACTATTCAGGCCGTTCAGTTATTGTTGTTGGTCCTAAATTAAAGCTTAATCAATGTGGTTTACCAAAAGAAATGGCTATTGAACTGTTCAAGCCGTTTGTTGTAAACAAATTAATCGAAAGAGGATTTGTACAGAATATTAAATCGGCAAAGAAGAAAATAGAACGCTCTGAAGCTGTAGTATGGGATATATTGGAAGAAGTAATTGACGGACATCCGGTATTATTGAACCGTGCTCCTACACTTCACAGACTTGGTATTCAGGCTTTTGAACCTGTATTGGTTGAAGGCCGTGCAATTCAGCTTCATCCGTTAGTATGTACAGCGTTTAATGCAGACTTTGACGGTGACCAAATGGCTGTTCACGTACCTTTATCAATTGAAGCTCAAACAGAAGCAAGAATGTTAATGCTCGCAACGAACAATATATTGGCGCCTGCTACTGGTAAACCGATTATTGCGGCATCACAGGATATGGTACTTGGTATGTACTATTTGACATTGATGAATAATGATGAAGAAGATAAGCAATTAAAATATTTCTACAGTTTTGAAGATGCTATTGCAGCTCATGAAAACGGAGTGATAAAGCTTCATGATAGAATTATTGTTCGTGACGAGCATGGTGACAGACTTGAAACAACAGTCGGAAGAATTATCTTCAACGAAACAGTAAGAAATGCAATCTTTGCATCGTAACTTTAATTAATAAGTAAAGGTAAAATAATATGGATACAATAGTTCGTAAAAATACAAAAAAATCGTTTGATTTCATCAATGAACAGGTGAATAAAAAATCGATTAATAAGTTATTAGCTCAGGTTTATCTTGAGTTTGGCGGTGCGAAAACTGCTACTTTGGCAGATAACCTTAAGAATTTAGGTTATCACTATGCCACAAAATCAGGTACGACAATTTCGATTGCCGACCTTTCCGTTCCGGCAGATAAGAAAGAATTATTAAATGAAGCGGAAAGAGAAATTGAAAAATCAACTCACAGATACTTGAAAGGTGATATAACCGAAGTTGAAAGATATACAAAAGTTATAGACACTTGGAGTGAAACAACATCAAAATTAACTGAAAAAGTTGTTGAAAATTTTGACAGATTAAATCCGGTATATATGATGGCATTCTCAGGTGCAAGAGGTAACTTATCACAGGTATCACAGCTTGTCGGTATGAGAGGTTTGATGGCAGATGCGCAAGGTCAGATTATTGACTTACCAATTAAATCAAACTTTAAAGAAGGGTTATCAGTTACAGAATATATTATTTCATCATACGGTGCAAGAAAAGGGCTTGTAGATACCGCGTTAAAAACAGCGGACTCAGGTTATTTGACAAGACGTCTTGTTGACGTTGCGCAGGATGTTATTATTCGTGACCATGACTGTGGTACTACAAACGGTATTTTGATGACAGATATTTCAGACGGTGAAAAAATAGTTGCTCCTTTAACTGAAAGATTGTTGGGAAGAACTATTGCAGAAGATATTAAAGATAAAGACGGTAATGTTATAATTCCTGCAAATACAACAATTGACAGGGATGATATAAGAAAAATTAAACCGCTTGATTTACATCAATTAAAAGTTCGTTCACCATTAACTTGTGAGCTTGAGTATGGAATATGCCAAAAATGCTACGGCTGGGCAATGACAACTCAAAAATTGGTTGATGTTGGAGAAGCAATTGGTATTATAGCAGCACAGTCAATCGGGGAGCCGGGTACGCAGCTTACAATGAGAACATTCCATACAGGTGGTGTATTCAAAGGTGCAGGCGCTATGAAAGAAATTATTGCCGATGTTGATGGAGTTGTTGTTTCAAAAATCTTTACAAGAGATTTAAGAACAAGACATGGTGATAACGTAGCAATTACTGTTCAGGAATCTGATTTGGAAGTTAAGTCAGGTTCTAAAACAAAGAAATATCATATTCCTTCAGGTGCAATATTGTATGTTCATGAAGGACAAGAAATTAAAAAAGGTGATAAAATAGCCGTTTATGAACCTGTTTCAGGTGGAGACGGAAGTCGTTTGACGGAAAAAGCTACAAAAGATATTACATCTGACCTTTCGGGTGAAATAGTTTTTGAAGATTTTGTTGCCGATGAAAAGAAAGACAGACAGGGAAACATTTCAAGAACTGCAAGTAAAAACGGTATAGTATGGGTACTTGGCGGTGATGTATATAACCTTCCGGGAGGTTCAACAATACTTGTTGAAGATGGCAAAGCTGTAAAAGAGGGTGAAAAGTTAGCAGAAATTCATGTTATATCTGAACACGGTGGTGAAGTAAGGCTAGGAGATAGTCTTGTTGTTGAAGATGTTAAATTTGACGGCAAAAAAATCAAAAAAATCGTTCAAGGTAAAGAACTTACAATTGTAATAGCTTCTATATCCGCTGCAAATGCTAAATTTGAACAAACCAAGAAAGAACAGATTTGGACAGTGGAAGAAACCGGCGAAAGATATATCGTTAAAGCGCCCATTGATACGGTTGTAGAATCAGGAATGATTATTGCAGAACTTCTCGATGAAGAATATACTGTTCCTTCGAGCGGTGAAATAAGATATAATGGTATTGAAGTTGATGAAAATCAAATTATAACAAAGCCGGGCGAAGTAATATTTATTCCTGATGAAATCCATCAGGTAAATAAAGATTCGGCATTAAAAATGGTTGAATCAGGTACTTTTGTTACTGCTGGTACAGAGGTTGTAAAAGACTTATACGCTCATATTGACGGTATTGTTGAAATAAAAGAATTTAACGATATGATTCATGAAGTCTTGATAAGGCCTGGTGAAATATACACTTTGAATGGAATCGGTGAATTAAAAGTAGATGAAGGTGAAGTTGTAAAAGCCGGTAGCGAAATTGCACCTAAAATTAAAGTAAAAGAAGATTCTATAGTTACAATTTTAGATAATGAAAAAGATTCAATTGAAATAGATGATCTTGAAGAAGATTTAGGTGTTGCTGCGTTAGATGAAAAATCTATATCAAACCAGCCGATTCAAATTTTAGTAAGACCTGTTCAAAGATTTAATATTGATACAAAAGATGTTTCAATAAAATTCAATTCTACTGATGAAGCGATAGATTTGGTTCCTGTAACTCAACTGCAATATAAAGACGGCGCAAGAGTCAGAAATCTTGACGGTGGTGTTCTTACAAGAACAAGTTTAGTACTTCAAATGGACGGATATTTAAGTCACTTAAAAGGTCAGGTAGAACTTGATTCTGATAATAACTTAAAAATAGTCGTTCTTGAAACATTGATTGTAAGAAGAGAAGCAGAAGGTGCTTCAAAAACATCTGCTTCTATGCAAACTGAACTTTTAGTTGAGGAAGGGCAGGTAATTGAACCTAAGACACCGGTTGCGAAAACTCAAGTTTTGGCAATCAGTGATGCGGTTGCAAGTATAAAATCAAATAATCAGGACGTAAGAAGATTACTTTTGGTTTCTGACAGTTATGAAACGAAAATTGATTTGAAATCTAAGCCGATAGTTAAAGCCGGCGAACTTGTAAAAATGGATACAGTAATATCTGAAGGCGGAGAAACTTCTTCTTTGTCAGGCTGTGTAGTAAAAACCGATAGTAAATCAGTCACATTGAGAGTCGGAAGACCATACTTAATAAGCCCGGGGACTATGCTTCAGGTTACAAACGGTTCTTTGGTATTAAGAGGTGATATGATTGCTACATTGGTATTTGAAAGACAAAAAACCGGTGATATTGTACAAGGTCTTCCACGTGTTGAAGAATTACTTGAAGCAAGAAAACCAAAAGATTCTGCTGTTGTTGCGGAATACTCGGGTACTGCGGAAATAGAAATTGAAGATGACGTACCGCGTTTATACTTAAACGGTGAAATGGGACGACAGGAAGTTAAATATGCTATTGATTCAAATATTATTGTTGCTGACGGACAGGAAATAAAAGTTGGACAAGCATTAACAGGTGGTCCTTTGAATCCGCATGATGTCATCAGATTAAACGGTGTTGAAGCAGCTCAACAATATCTTGTTGATGAAGTACAAAGAGTATATCGTTCTCAAGGGGTTGAAATTGCGGATAAGCACGTTGAAGTTATCGTAAGACAAATGACAAAGAAAGTAAAAGTTCTTGAATCGGGTGACACAAAACTACTTCCGGGTGAATTCCTAGAACTTAAGGAAGTTCTTGCAGAAAATGAAGCTGTAAAAGCAGCAGGAGGACAAGAAGCTACTTATGAAGCAGTACTTTTAGGTATTACAAAAGCAAGTTTGAATACCGAAAGCTTTATATCAGCGGCTTCGTTCCAGGAAACCACAAGAATATTAACAGAAGCTGCCGTTGAAGGTAAACGTGATTTGTTAAGAGGCTTAAAAGAAAATGTTATCATTGGTAGATTAATACCTGCCGGTACCGGTTTCTACCACTTAACAAATGCTTCTGAAGAGAAGGATAGAGAAGCACAAAAACGTGCAGCAGAAAAGAACAATGCAAGAAAGCCTTCCGCTATTCTTGAAGAAATCGAAGGTATGTTTGGTACTCCCGAATTAACCGATTATACTATTGAATAATTTCATAGTTTTATAAAAAATAGCAGTAAGTTAACGAGTGGTTTAAGTTACTGCTATTTTTTTGGAGAAATTATGAAAAAATTATATATTTTGTTATCTTTTGTTATGATTTTTAATTTAAACTGTTTTGCCGGTGAAATTCAAGATGTACAGTGCTTTTTTAATCAGTACATAAATGCGGCAAATAGTTATGACAGTAGTTATTTTGATTATTACAGTGATAATGCAAAAATTGTAAGGGTTGTGGAAAAACCAGACGGTACAAAAGAGTCGGTTAATATTCCACTATCAAGATACAAAAGTGAGGTAAAAAAATCTTCAAAACTTGCTCGTTTAAGAAATTATAAAAATATGTATTTTAATGTGAAAATTTTACCTCACGGTAAAGATTATAAAATAGTTGCTATGAGAATGCCTTCAACAAGTGATTATAAAATACCTGCTCATTTTATTGTCGGCAAAGATTGTAGCGGTAATTGGAAAATAAAAGAAGAATCTATGAATACAAGAGTCCAAAAATTTTTAAAAGCAGGATAATTATAAATATTTTCTTTAATTTAATAAATAAAAAATAAAAATTACAGTCTTGTAAGCAAAAGCAATACCAAACGGAAACATTAGTAAAGTTTGCAGCAGCATGACGGGAATTCTAAGATAACCGGCGAAAGGCGGACAACACCTGATTAATATATACAGGAAATTATCGGTTGACGATATTCAACCGAGTTAATAGAATGCATATCAACAACTACGGATGGGGGCATTATATGCCACTTATAAACTGCACATTTTGATTTCCAAAAGAATTTATTAATCCATTCTTCTTTTTGTTCTTGTGATAAAAGATTTTTCTTTTCATAATAAAAGGTATGATTTATTAATTCGTCGAACCCAAAACCTTTATTTTCAACAAACCAAATAATTTCATCAAGAAATTCATAGGGCATATTTTCTTCTTCGGCGCATACTGTCTTACCTGTTTTAGGGTTTATCTTTAATTCCGCACCCGGTGGTTTTTCAAGAATTGCTTGCGGGATTGCATTTTTTACGTATCTGTGTTCGTTTAAATAATCTGCAAGTGCAAAAAGTTTTGTTTTTGTTACATCAGCAATCGGGGCAAAACCTCCGGACATATCACCGTTTACCGTTGCATATCCTATATAAGCTTCTGATTTATCACTTGTTGCAATTGGCAGCATTTGTCTAAATTCGTTTGAAACACTCCAAAGGATAGTTGCTCTTAATCTCGCCTGAAGATTCTCTATTGTTGTGGATTTTTCAAATTTATCCGTCTTAACTTCTTCAAATGCACTGTTCAACATTTCTTTCATCGGGTCAATAGTGCTTGCAAGCGGAACTTCAAGAAAATTGATACCTAAATTTTGTGCTAAAGTTTTGGCATCATTTTTACTTTCAGATGAAGTTATTCTGCTTGGCATTGATATACCCCAAACATTTGCGCTTCCCAGTGCATCAGCAAGTAATACGGCACAGACAGAAGAATCCAAACCGCCTGATAATCCCAGTACAGCTTTGGTAAAACCATTTTTTTTAAAGTATTCTCTTATTCCGAATATTATACTTTTGTATGTTCTTGCTAAATCATTTCTATAATTAAGACTAAAGCTATTGATTTTAATCTCTTCAAGCATGCCCGTCGGAAGCTCATTAACAATACCTTTCAGGTCATCGACTATGACAAAATCTTCATCAAAAGTTTTAGCTCTTAGAGTTAAGTTTCCGTTTTTATCATATATTTTTGAAGTACCGTCAAAACTTAGGTTATCTGCATACCCTGCCTGATTTACATAAATATAATTAACTTTATATTTTCTTGCTATTGAAGAGAATAATTTATTTTTTAAATATTCTTTGCCGCATCTTGAAGGTGAACATGAACAATTTATCAGAGTATCGGGTTTTTGTTTTATAAGTTCTTCAATAGGGTCTGTTTTGTAAATACTGTTATTTTTAAAGAATGTTTTTTCATTAAAGCTGTCTTCAGAGACCAATATTCCGTGTTTTTCTCCCTTAAGTTCAAATATTTGAGATACTTCTTCTGACGGTTCAAAATATCTGTAATCGTTGAATTCGCCGTAATTAGGCAAAAGTCTTTTTCTAACTATGTTAATAATTTTACCGTTTTGTATTACGGCAACAGAGTTGTAAAAAGGTTTTTTATTTGAATCATTTGTCGGCTCGGCGAACCCTAAAAGAACGGTAATATTTTGTGTTAATGCGGTAATTTCTTCAAGTGCTTCAAGTTGTCTTTTAACAACTGATTCATGCCGGATAAAAATATCACCAAACGGGTAGCCCATCAAAGCAAGTTCGGGGAATATTATTAAATCCGCATTATTTTCTTTTGCTTTTAATATGTTATTTTTAATTTTGTCGGCATTATGTTTTATGCTGCCGGCAATTGTATCTGTTTGTGCTAAAACTATTCTGTTCATATTATTTATTATCTTTTATGAAAAAAAATGTTCAAGCAAAATTTTACCATGGGTAGCCATTTGGGATTTTCCATCCTGCCGCTTGTATCCACGCTCCGCAAGAGCCGCCCGCATATTGGTAGCCGCTTCCTTTTTTACAAGCATAACCAAATACATTTATAAAATTGTTGTAAGTATCTCCCCAAAATCTGACCTTTCCATTTCTATATATATCCAACATAAAAATATCTTTACCCAGTCTGTTCGGAGGGTTTGAGGCATTTATATCTATCAAAATCCAGCAGTAATATGTTCCGTTTGAAAACATTGTAAGTCCTGTTCCGTCTGCTAATACATACCAAACAAGTATGTTGTTTGCTGTTTGGCCATCTATATTATTAACTGGATATGAAACTCTGTCAGGAGAATGAGCCCCGTATTTTTTTGATGTAATAATGTATGGTTCAAAATATTTTTTAAAAAAATCGGAATTGACTCCATAAGAATTATAAGTACTATCAAATTCCCAGGTTGCTAAAGGTCCGTTATCGAGTTCAGACAGCTTAACAAGGTCACACACTGCCGCATAAGACTTTTTAAGTTTTTGAACAGTTGCTTCTTTTTGATAACTTGTATAAATTAAAGGCACTGTTATTGCGGCAACAATTCCCACAATTACAAGAGTTATAAGTACTTCTGATAATGTAAATGTTATTTTTCTTTTCATATTATTAATCCCATTTATATAATAATAATTATATACCAATATATATCAATATAAAAAATAAAACCAATATCTCATGCGAAATATTGATTAAATCCATTTTTATAAAATATTAATGACTTTTTATGCTTTATTCTACCCCCCCCCGTAGCGAATATTTGATTTTATCATATTTATATCTCCTTTTGAAATATATAATAAGATAAATTTACTCTTTTGGCAAATCCTTAATATTGTATGTATTTACCATGGGTAGCCTTCGGGGATTTTCCATCCTGCCGCTTGTATCCACGCTCCACAACATCCGCCTGCATATTGGTAGCTACTTCCTTTTTTACAAGCATAATCTCGTTCTGTAGCATAATTTTTATAAGTGTCACCCCAAAATCTTACTTTACCATTTCTGTATATATCTAACATAAATATGTCTTTGCCTAAATTGTTAGGATTGTTGGGACCGTTTATATCAACAAATATCCAAAAATAATTAATACCATTATAAAATGTAGTAATACCGGTTCCATCCGATAAAATATACCAAACTCGATTATCAAAAATACATTTCTTATCAATATTACGAATCGGATATGAAACTTTGTCTGCTGTATTAGTGCCGTATTTTTTCATTCCAATTATGTATGGTTCAAAATATTTTTTAAAAAAGTCTGAATCAACACCATTTTGATTATATGCAGTATCAAATTTCCAATCTTTCAATGGGCCATTATCGAGTTCTGATAACTTAATTATGTCACATACAGTTGTGTATGCTTTTTTTAGTTTTTGGACAGTTACCTCTTTTGTGTAACTTGCGTATATTAATGGTACCGTTATTGCAGCAACAATACCAACTATTACAAGAGTTATAAGTACTTCTGATAATGTAAATGTTTTTTTTCTTTCCATATTATTAATCCCATTTATATAATAATAATTATATACCAATATATATCAATAGTAAAAAATAAAACCAATATCTCATGCGAAATATTGATTAAATCCATTTTTATAAAATATTAATGACTTTTTATGCTTTATTCTACCCCCCCCCGTAGCGAATATTCGATATTATCATAATTACATCTCCTTTATAATTTATATTAATATAAATTTATTATATTTGCAAATAATATAATATTTTATTACCAGGGATAACCATCTGGGATTTTCCATCCTGCCGCTTGTATCCACGCTCCGCAATATCCGCCTGCAAATCTTTGGCCTGTAGCTTTTTTACAAGAATAATTTCTATCAGTATCATTAGATTTATCTTTAACATTATGACCTGAAAAAATTACAGTTTTTTTTCTTTGTATTTCTAACATAAAAATATCTTTTCCTAAACTATTAGGATTGTTTGATCCGTTTATATCTACAAATATCCAGCAATAATCTGTTCCATCTGAAAACATTGATACACTGGTACCATCAGATAATATATACCAAGTTAGAATATTAAAAATATATTTTCCATCAATATTATTAACCGGATATGCAACTTTGTCAGATGTATTAGTTCCATATTTTTTCATTCCAACTATGTATGGTTCAAAATATTTTTTAAAAAAGTCTGAATTTACACCTTCAATATTTGTAGTTTTATCAAATTCCCAATCTTTCAATGGACCATTATCGAGTTCTGATAATTTAACAATTTCACAAACTGTAACATAAGCTTTTTTTAGTTTTTGGACAGTTACCTCTTTTGTGTAACTTGCGTATATTAATGGCACTGTTATTGCAGCAATAATTCCAACTATTACAAGAGTTATAAGCACTTCTGATAATGTAAATGTTTTTTTTCTTTCCATATTATTAATCCCATTTATATAATAATAATTATATACCAATATATATCAATATTAAAAAAATAAAACCAATATCTCATATGAAATATTGATTGAATCAATTTCTATAAAATATTAATAACTTTTTATGCTTTATTCTACCCCCCCCGTAGCGATTTTTATTATTCATAGAATTTTCTCCATTATTTAATAATCTCATAAATAGATTTTACAGGATATTTGTTAAGTTCACAAGCTTTAATTTTTAGAATTTAATGTAAAGTTTTGTAATGAGGCTAAAAGCCATGAGTTGTCATGTTTTTCATGGTTTTAAGTTTTTTGTTAAAAAATGTAAAAACAAATTTTATTACATGAAAAAGCATGCGTAGTCATGGTTTCCATGATTTTTAAAGTTATAAGTAAAAAATTTCTTATAGCCTTAATCTTGCAATAAATTTTATTATTTTTATATGCAAAACTTAAGTCATACTTCATATATAAACAGATTGAAAGTTATAAATATTAAATCAGAAACTCTTTTTAGAGAGGCGGAAGATGATTTTTATTATTTTAACAATGTAAATTCTGCATTGAAAAAATTAAAAGAAGCTTTAAAACTTACCCCTTATCACAAAAAAAGTCTTATACTTGCAGGTGATATTTATTTCATTAAAGGACAATTAAAAAAAGCTTTAAAATTGTATATAAATGCTTATAAAATAAATTCGGATGAAACAAAAATTCAAGCATCAATTTGTAATTGTTATTACGCATTAAAAGACTATAATAATGCATTAAAGTACTGCAATAAAGCACTTAAAGGGTCTGAATACGAAAACACTCTTTTGTATTCTCAACTAACGGAAATTAAAATAAATATTTTAATTGAATTAAAACAATATAATTCTGCATATAAAATTTTTACATCTTGGCAAACCGCCGAAAAAAATACAAACTTTGAATTTATTAAAGAAAAAATAGAGCTTCAAAATAAATTAAAACATTCACGCTTAAAAATTGTATAGTATAATAGAATTGCATACAATTAAGAAAGAGAAGTTATGAAAGCGGTAATATTTGATGAGGGTATAAAACTGGCAAATATTGAAAAACCGGTTTTAAGACAGGATGAAGCACTTATAAAAGTTATAGTTGTAGGTATTTGCAATACGGACTATGAAATAACCAAGGGCTATATGGGGTATAAAGGAATTTTAGGCCATGAATTTATTGGTATTGTAGAAGAGGTAAATTCTAATGACAGGTCATGGATTGGAAAGCGAGTTGCAGGTGAAATAAATAACGGCTGCGGCGTTTGTGATTGGTGTAAAAAAGGACTGGAAAGACACTGTCCGAATAGAGAAACACTCGGAATATGGCATAAAGACGGATGTATGGCTGAATATGTTTCTATTCCGATAAAGAATTTGGTTGAAATTCCTGATAGCGTTCCTTCTGAGGAAGCCGTATTTATTGAACCTTTGGCAGCGGCATTAGAGATTCTTGAACAGCTTCATATTAAACCTTATGAAAAAGTTGCAGTTTTAGGCGATGGAAAATTGGGATTAACAACTGCTTTGGCTCTTAATGCTTCGGGCCTTGATGTTACTTTGATAGGTAAACATAAGAATAAGCTTGATATAGCATATAAACAAAATGTTAAAACTCTTTTACTTCAGGATTTGGAACTGCAAAATCAATATGATGTTGTTGTTGAAGCAACAGGTTCGTTATCGGGATTTGAAACATCTATTTCTCTTGTTAAACCAAGAGGAGTACTTGTTCTAAAAAGCACAATTGCCGCTTCTAAAGAATTCAATTTTGCCCCGATTGTTATAAATGAAATTATGGTACTGGGTTCAAGATGCGGTCAGTTTAAACCTGCACTTAGATTTTTAGAACGAAAAATGATAGATTTTAAACCGTTAATCTCGGGAATTTACCCTATGGATAAAGCAATTGAAGCTTTCGAAAAAAATAAAGAAAAAGATACATTGAAAATTCTTATATCTATGGAGCAAAAATAACAGTGAAAATCGGACGAAAACGAATTATACTGCTTGCTATAACTTGTATATTCCTTTATCTTGTTTTTGTTAATATTGATGTAAAAGAATTAATAAAACAAATACAGTTTTTTGACAAAAAATATATAATTTTGCTTTGTATTTCAATAATATTGTCATTAGCCTGCAGAGGGATATGTTTTCAACAACTGATATCAAAAACGGTTAAAGCGCCTCTAACGGATTTAATACCGTTATGTATTACCGGTGCAGCATTAAACATAGTTCTTCCTGCCCGTGCGG
This sequence comes from Candidatus Gastranaerophilales bacterium, assembly GCA_944323625.1. Classification (GTDB taxonomy): domain Bacteria; phylum Cyanobacteriota; class Vampirovibrionia; order Gastranaerophilales; family Gastranaerophilaceae; genus Avigastranaerophilus. The sequence continues at coordinate 889 of CALUTD010000022.1, read as the reverse complement.
GTGATTTTTTCAGAGCCTATTATACGGGACAAAAATATAATGCCGATAAAGTGAAAATATTCGGTTCGGTAATGCTCGAGCGAATATTTGACGGATTAGTTATTCTTTCGATGCTTTTTTTAGGAATAATTCTTTACCATAAAAGTGATTTGGCGCAAAAACTTTGTTATGGCGGAAGTTTTGTTTTTATAAGCGGACTTATTTTGGCATTTTTAGCTTTTAGATTTAATAAAACAAATGAAATATGTACTTTTGCGGAAAATAAAATAAAACATTTTCCCGAAGGATTAAGAAATATAGGAAACACAATTATAAAATTTATTAACAAAATTTGTAACTCTTTTTTAAACGGATTTGAAGTTTTCCGTTATCCCGAAAAGTTATTTCTTGTTGTTGTTTCTTCAATGGGAATTTGGTTTTTTGAGTGCCTTAATTATTATATAATGATTTTGGGGTTTGGCCTTGATATAAGTAAGTCTGTTGTTTTATTCATAATAAGTTTTATAGCACTGGCATGTATGATACCTTCAACCTCCATATTTATTGGTCCGTATCAGTTTGCTGTAATTGCTGCGTTTTCTATCTATGATGTTAATAAAGAAACCGCTCTTGCTTTATCTTTTATAGAACAAACTATAGTAGCAATAACAACTTCATTAATTGCTGCAGTATTTTTAATTAAAAACAATACCGAATATAGAAGTTTCAGGGCAAGTGAAACTCAAAACGAATCGTGAAAAATATATATTTTAACATTGACAAAGTGTAGTAAATATTTGATAATATAAATCAAAAAGGAGAATTTTTATGAACAAAACAAAAAAACCGCTACGGGGGGGGGGTAAATTAAACTATAAAAATAAGATTTTATTATTTTTTATTAATATAA
>CALUTD010000021.1 GCA_944323625.1 Candidatus Gastranaerophilales bacterium | reverse complement strand
TGCAGAGGGCGAAACGGGGAAACGATGAGTTTTCACGTGGAGACCCGTTTAGTGCAAAAATTTTAAGAAGCGAAATTTGATGATTAAAATTTTTCTATGCAGTAATCAGAGTACAAGCGGAAATGCTTCAAGATGGTCAAAATTTAAGAAAAAAACCATCGAAAAAAATTTTCCGGTGACCAAGCGGCAGGAAACCACCCGTAACCATTCCGAACACGGTCGTAAAGACTGCTTGCGGTGAAAATACTCGGCGGAAGACCGCCCGGGAAAATAACTAGTTGCCGGATTCAAGTTTGAACCGGGGGTTAGATAACAACTCTAACCCCCGGTTTTTATTTGCATTTAGTATATAGTATTTCAAGAATTAAAAAAACTTTAAACGAAAAAATTTTATGTTAATAGTTGATATAAACGGGGAATATATGTTATTATGAGTTAAAGAGGAGTTATAATTATGAATATATCACGAAACTGTTACGGGGGGGGGTAAAAACGGATTAAATTTTGATAACTTTTCTTTAAGAAAAGCTGCGTTTACTCTTTCAGAAGTACTTATTACTCTTGTAGTCATAGGATAGTTGCTGCAATAACTGTTCCTTCTATTGTTCAGGGAATACAAAATAGTGAATATAAAACCGGGTATAAAAAAGCCCATTCTGATTTAACTAATGCCGTACAAAAAAGTATTGCCTTTGGTGAATTTCCCGTCAGAGAAAACAAATATTCTCTTGAAACTACAAAAGAAGAATGGTCTTGTATTAAACAACAATTTAATATAATAGAAGAATGTGATAAAGAAAATTTTAATGATTGTTATGTTGATAATGAAAGATATTGGAATATGCCAAGGAAGGGACAATCGGAGGCTTTTATAGATAATCAGGGTCGAGCATGGGTAGTTTTTAACAGGTATGAAAATCTTTATATTGTAGATGTAAATGGGTGAAAAAAAACCGAATCAAATGGGAAAAGACAGGTGGATATTTACTTTTGTGGATTCAAACGGCGACAGAATATGCCCTGAAGGTGATGATCAAAAAAATCCGCAGCCTTGTTCAAATATTGGTACTCCTTATAAAATTGCACCGTATAAAGAGATAGATATCTTAGAGAGTAACCAAAGCACAGTTTGTCCTAATCCTCCTTGTTATTTTTATTCCTGGCTTTACAATTAAATAACGTGCCGGAATACTAATTAAACTCCAACATATCATTGCCGGACATCTCTAAAATATCCTTTATTTCAAATAATAAATCCAGGCTCATAGTCTTTTTACCGTTCTCAATTTTACTTAGATAATTTCTGGATATATCAAGCTTTTCAGAAAGTTTTTCTTGAGTCATATTTCTCTTTTTTCTGAATTCTTTAATCCTGGCCCCAAGTAATTTTAATTTAGCAACTTTATTTAACATAATTATATTGTGGACCAGTTAGTCACTTTTGTCTGCATACTGTTTGTACACAATTTTGTTTTTTCTTATTATAAAAGGGTTTTATCTGTTAGGAGCCAATTTCTTACACTTAAATGTAGCTTTTAAAATCAAATAGTTAATTGTTTTTGTTTGAATTTGATGGTTTTATATAATTTAAATAATAATAAGCCCAGGCAAACCTATCCTTTTCTTTGATTATATAACATTCTTTTTCCAATGAAGAAGAAGAGGTTATGTGATTATATTTTGAACCTGCAATTTTGTAATTAATTTTGTTATGAATAAGATTTTGATACAGCAAATAATTATCACCATATATTATTTTAAAACAGTCGGGAATTGTGTGATAATTTTCTTTTCTTCCGAATATAGCACTGCCCCAATATTGGGGGATTTTGTATTCCGTTGTCGGAATGTATTTTAATTCATTGTTATCAGAATCAGGGTAGTCAATATCATCTGTTTCTTTTGAGTCAAAATTATTAATACATTCATTTGCAAGCCCCATAAGCCCTGTTTTCGGGTCATTAAATACATCTGAATTTACAACTTTGCTGCAAAAATTTTCACATAAAAGAATATCATCATTCAATAATAGAAAGTTATTATTTTTGCTTAATTTTATTCCCAAATTCCAGCTTGGGTTAACAAATGCGTTTGTTTCAGGCGCCCAGGCCTGTAATTTTTCTGTTTGAGGAAACTGAATTTTGCATTCGCAGTTACTTATTATAATAATCTCATTAACTGATTCATCTCTGTCAAGTTGTTCAATAGATTTAATCAAAACTAAAGGTTTTTTATAAAGTGTGGGAATTATAACGGATAGTTTATTTTTGGTCATTTTAAATTATTCTCCGATATCTTTTCTAAATATTTTACCTTCATAATTTATGTTTTCTATGGCTTTATAAGCTTTTTCACGGGCGTTTTTACCTTGAGCAGCAACTGAAAGCACGCGTCCCGAATTTGTTAATAATGTATTATTTTCTTGTTTTACGCCTGCATAAAAGATTTTAGCTTTAATGTTAGAAGTTATTGATATAGGAAATCCTTTCAAAGGATTTTCGGGGTAGCCTTTTGAAGCAAGTACAACGCATATTGCACCTTCTTTTTTTTGTTTTATATTCGTTTTATCGAGGCGCTTTTCAATTGTGTTTATAAAAAGTTCCAGTAAATCACTTTCAAGGTTCATCATTATTGCTTGAGTTTCGGGATCACCAAAGCGCATGTTATATTCAAGCACTTTTAAACCTTCTTTTGTGTTTATAAGTCCCGAATATATAATTCCCGTGAAATCTGCATTTTCATGTATTAGAGCTGTTTGAAGCAGTTTAATATAGTTGTTAAGTTCTTCACTGTCAACTTTAACCGGACATATTGAGCCCATTCCTCCTGTATTTGGAGCATTTGGTGAATTATATAATTTTTTATAATCTCTTGCACATTCAAAAGGAAGAAGTGTTTTACCGTCCCATAAACATATTAAAGAAATTTCTTCACCTTCCAAAAATTCTTCAATAACAATTTTTTTTGAAGCTTCGTTGAACTTGCCGTCTAAAAATTCTTTTATTGTTTTTTGTGCTTCCTCTTTTGTGTAAACTATAACAGTGCCTTTCCCTGCTGCAAGTCCGTCTGCCTTTATTACGGAGGGAAATATATTTATTTCCTCTTCTTTTGTGATAACTTTGTATTTTGCGCAAGGTATGTTATTCCTGGTCATAAATTCTTTTGCAAAAGATTTGGAACTTTCAAGCTGTGACCAGTATTTATTTGCCCCTATGCATTTTATTCCTTCCTGTTCAAATATATCGACAATACCTTCTGCCAAAGGAAATTCTGGACCTGAAATCATAATATCTATGTTTTTTTGTTTTGCTGTTTTTGCAAGTTCACGATAATTTTTTGCGTTCAACACTTCGCCGAGATTTTTAAAGCCGTCATTAGCACCATACAGGTATAGTTTATTTAATTTTTTGGATTCTAAAAGCTTAGTTGCGATAGCATGTTCTCTTGCGCCTGAACCTACAAGTAAAACGTTATATTTTTTTATCAGTTTTTCAATAGTTTGAGGTAGAAGAGAATGTTCTGTTTTATGAATTATCTTTTCAATTTCTTCAAGAGTCATCGAGTGTGATATGTTTATTTTTTTCTGTTCAATTATTTCCCCTGAATCAACATCTTTTGAGACATAATGAATTGTCACACCTGTTTCTTTTACTTTAGATTCAAATGCTCTTTTTATTGCATTTTTGCCTTTAAATTCAGGAAGCAGGGAAGGGTGAACATTTATAAAAGTTGACAGCTTGAGTACTCTTTCGGGTAATATTCGCATATAGCCTGCTAATACAACCAAATCAAATTTATTCTCTTTTAAAAAATCATAAGTTTTTTCAAACGGAATAATAAAACTGTTAATATTCAATTTTTTTGCGCGCTCTAGTACGTATGCATTTGGATTATCACTTATGCAGGTAAATTCAATTGTTGTGTTTTTAAAGTAGTTTATTATTGCTTCAAAATTAGATCCGCTGCCTGAAGCAAATATTGCAATTTTTGTCATTCTTTTTTATTACTCCGAGCTCAAACGGATTATATTTTTTGCAGATATCTTTTACTTTTTCTGCATTTTGAGGGCTTGTTATTATACAAAATCCGACTCCCATATTAAATGTATTATAAGCTTCTTCTTCACCTATTAGGGTTTTAAGTTTTTCAAAAATGGGTTGAATCGGAATTTTGCCAAGGTCAATTTCGGCGCATAAATTATCGGGGATAACTCTTGTAATATTGTCTTTTATTCCGCCTCCCGTTATATTTGCGCATATTTTTATAAGTTTTTTATAACATAGTATTTCAGTTTTATCGAAATAAATATGTGTGGGTTTTAAAGTATCTTTAAATTCTTCTTCAGTCAGATATTTTTGTTCAAATAGTTTTCGAATTAAGGTAAAACCGTTTGAGTGGATTCCGTTTGAAGCAAGCCCTATGATTATATCTTCGTTTTTTACGTTCTCTTTTTTTAAAATTTTATCTTTTTCGACAAAACCTGCAATGAAGCCTGCCATATCAAAATAGTTTGATTTTATTAAATCTTTAAGTTCGGAGGTTTCGCCGCCAAGTAAAATTGTGTTATATTTTTTAAGCTTATTTTGCAGATGTTCGATTACTTTTGCCGTAAATTCAACATCAAGGTTGCTTGTGGCAATATAGTCTAAAAAAAACATTGGCGTGGCACCAATACAGGCTAAATCATTTAAATTCATTGCAATTAAATCATTTGCAATAATTTCGGGTTTATTATAGTCAATTAATGGAATAATTTTAGACCCTATTCCGTCGGTTGCTGCGGCAAAATATCTGTCAGGCATTGAAGGGTGCTCGTATATACCTGCAAATGAGCCTATATTTTTATTTTCCAGTGTTGTTTTTAATATATTTGTAAGCTTATTTGCTTTTTCTATGTTTACTCCCGATTTTTCGTAATTTAACATTAATACTCCTGATCCTCATTAAAACAATTGTAGCACCATTTTGTCGTATCAAAAAGTTTTTTAAAACTTTTTATTGAAATATATTTTAAATCATCGGCGCCAAAATAGTCCGCAAGTTCTTGTTCCAATTGGTATTTCCTGCTTATTAACTCATTTTTATCTGGAATATCTATTCCCCAAAAACAGCTGTTTATAATCGCCGGAGAGGAAAGCCGTATATGAATTTCTTTTGCACCGTTTTGCTTTAAAAGTTTTGTTAAATGTTTCATTGTTGTTCCGCGCACTATAGAATCATCAACAAGAATAATGCGATTATTTTCTATTACGCTTTTTATGGGCATATATTTTTCATTTGTTGCTTTTTCACGGGCTTGTTGTTTTGGCTCAATAAAGCTTCTTATTGCTTTATTCTTTTTTAATCCTAAATGCATAGGGATTTTTGATATTTCGCTATATCCTATTGCTGCTGCTAACCCTGATGACATTACGGGAATTATAACATCTGCTTTTGTATTGTCTTCTTTTGCTAATAATCTTCCTAGTTCAACCCTTGTTTCGTATACATTTCTTGAAAATATTTTTGAGGCAGGATTCGCAAAGTATATTTGTTCAAAAACACATTGTTTTGCTCCTGTTGTTTTGCAATATTTTTCTATTTTGTAACCGTTTTTTGTTATTTCAATATATTCACCGTTTTGAATTTCAATAATTTGCTTTATATTGAGCCCTGTAAATGCACAATCTTCAGAAGCAATAAACATTCCTTCTTCTGCAATACAAAACATTAACGGATGGAATCCCGACGGGTCTTTTATTCCTGCTATCTTTTCGGGCAGTGCCATTACAATTGACCAAGCGCTGTCTTTAAAATTTGTGTATAAAACCTTTGTTATGTCATCAAGACTCCATTGAGAAGGTTTTTTGTTTATATTTTCAATAAGAGTTTTTAATATAAGTTCAGAATCGGTTATGTCGTTGATTTTATTTGGTATATTGCCATTATGTGCAAGTGCTGCAGTTTCATTCATAAAGTTTTTGCAAAAAGGCTGAGCGTATTCTTTTCCTTGTAGTTTTGACGTTGAATATCTGACATGCCCTATTCCAAAGTAGCCTTTAATAGGTTCTTTATTTTTAAATACTTCACATACAAGCCCTGTATCTTTTATTGTCACAAATTCAATATCACCGGCCGTTATTCCGGCACTTTCCTGCCCTCTGTGCTGAAGCAGCGACAATCCGTATTTTATAAAGTCGAAGGCATTATTATTTTTTGTATAACAGGCAAAAACTCCGCATTCTTCGTGTAATTTCAACTGTTTAACTCCGATTCAAAAGCTTTTTCATATATATCAAATAACTCTTTTATATTAAATCTAAAATCATTAAATTCCAATGTTTCACTTTGAATTTTGCCTAAAAATCTATAAGGAATTAAATTCTTTTTCATCTCTTCCTCTAAAGTTCTGTGTGATGTTATTATATAGCGTCCGGTTATTTCTCCAAAAAGAGCTTTTTGACCTTCTTTTATATTTATTATGTCACCTTTAAACCCTTTTTTTGCATTGTGAAGAAGTTCAAATAAACTTATAAATAAACCGCCTTTTGATATATCATTACATCCTGATATGTTATTTTTATTAATCATTTGCAATATAAAAGTGCTTAATTTAAGTTCAAGCTCGCTGTTTACGGTATCAATTTCACCCCCTGTAAAGTTATAAAAAAGTTTTTGATATAAGGAGCCTCCCGTATACGTTTTTTCATCAATATCTTTGCCTATTAAATATACAAAATCATTTTCTTTTATAGAATTTTTAAAGATATTATTTTCTGAAATTCCCATCATGCCTATAACCGGAGTAGGATATATTTTATTATCGGGAGTTTCATTATAAAAAGATACATTTCCTGAAACAACGGGAATATTAAGTTCTATACAGGCTTTAGAGATACCTTCCACGGATTTTACAAATTGATATTGAACTCCGATATCTTCGGGAGAGGCAAAATTTAAACAATCAGTAATTCCGGAAGGTTTGAATCCTGAAGCCGTAATATTCCTAAAAGCTTCATATACTGTATTTACACTTCCTTCATACGGATTTAAAAAACATTGACGGGGATTTGAATCCATTGTAAATGCAATAAATTTATTTTCCTCTTTTATCCATAATCCGCTTGAAGATGTGCTTTCGGGTTTTGTAAGTGTTCTGTTGCCTACAGTGTAGTCATATTGTGAATATATATATTTCTTTGAAGCAATATCGTGGCATTTTAGTATATCTATAATATTTTGTTTTTGAAGAGGTAATTCTTTGTATGTTTTTCTTTTATATTCATTAATATAATTTGGTTCAGAGTCTTTTAAATCATAAGTTATGCAATTATTTAAAACCTCAGGCGGAATATTTGCTTCCATATTACCGTTAAAGAAAATTCTATATTCTTTTTGTTCAATTGTTTTTCCTATTTCTGAAATTTTTATATCATATTTATTTGCTATATTTGTAATTTCTTGAACGAAATTTGGTTTTACTATGAAAACCATTCTTTCTTGAGATTCAGAGAGCATAATCTCCCATGGCTTCATATCGTGTTCTCTTAAATGAACTTTGTCTAAATAAAGCTCCATACCGCAATTGCCCTTATATGCCATTTCTGATGTTGATGATAAAAGCCCTGCAGCACCGCAATCTTGTGCTGCAATTATTCCTTCGGATTTTAAAATTTCAAGTGTGGCTTCAATAACAACTTTTTTGGTAAACGGGTCTGCTATTTGAACTGACAATTTATCTTCTTTTTTATCTTTTTTTAGTTCTTTTGAGGCAAAAGAAGCTCCGTGAATGCCGTCTTTCCCTGTATATGAGCCAAGAAGCATAACAATTCCTCCCGGCATTGCAGAGGATTTTTTTATATCTGATTTTTTTACTATTCCGACAGCTAAAACATTGACTAAAGGAGATAAAGAAAAGCAATCCTCAAACCCTGTTTCGCCCCCTATAGTCGGAATGCCCGTAGAATTGCCGTAGCTTGATATCCCTTTAACTACGCCGTCTAAAAGATATTTGTTCCTTCCTTCTTGTAAACTGCCGAATTTTAAAGAATTTAAAAGAGCAATTGGTCTTGCGCCAAGCGTTAATATATCTCTTATAATGCCGCCTATTCCTGTTGCTGCACCTTGAAAGGGTTCTACTGCAGAAGGATGGTTGTGGGATTCGGCTTTAAAAAATATTACATGCTCTCCTATTCCAATTCCTCCTGAGTTCTCCTGTGCACAAATTGCATTCTTTTTAGGGAACATTGATATATATTTTTTAGAATGTTTATAACCGCAATGTTCTGACCACATTGCCGAAAATAAATAAGTTTCAAGCTCATTGGGCTCTCTTTTCAGACGTTTTTTTATCTCTTCATATTCTAAGTCACTTAAACCTAAATTTTTATATAATTGTGTCATTTGTTAAGCTCCTTTTGAATAAATTCAAAAATTTTTCTTCCGTCTGTTAGTCCTGTTTCTTTAAATACGGCTCTTTCAGGGTGCGGCATCATTGCAAGTATTTTGTTTTCTCTGTCATATAAACCGGCAATATCATAGTCTGAACCGTTAGGATTATTCTTATATTGCAGAAACATCATATTACAAAGATTTTTGCCTTTGGGAGCTATATATCGTCCTTCTTTGTGAGCTATCGGGAGGGTTATTTCTGTGTTTTGAAAAGTTAGAACAGTATCATCACATATAAATTTGTTATTTATGTTAGTTGTAAGTACTCCCGGAAGAAGCTTTGTTTCGCATAAAATTTGAAATCCGTTACATATTCCTATTATAATTCCCTGTTTCCTTTTTATAAAATTTTTGACCTCTTGAATTATTGGGCTGAATTTTGCTAATCGGCCCGAACAAATGTAGTCACCGTATGAAAAACCTCCGGGCAGAAATATTGCGTCAAGATTGTTTAAATCGGTTTCATTATGCCAAATATAACGGCATTCCCAACCAAAAAAACTGCATGCCTCAAAAGTATCACGGTCGCAATTTGTGCCGGGAAAAACTATAATTCCCGCTTTCATACTTGTTTAACCTTTAAAATTTCATATTTTTCAAGGCAGGGATTTGAAAGAACTTCTTCGCAAATTGTTTGTATATTCTCGAGTGCTTCTTCCTTTTTTGCTGCTTCAAGTTCTATTTCAAAAAATTTACCTGCTCTTATAGATGCAGATTCATTTATTCCGGTTCTTTTTAAAACTGTTTCTGCGGCAAGTCCCTGTGGGTCCTTAATTCCGTCTTTTAATGTTACTTTTATTTCTGCATAATATTTCATAATAAAATTTCCCGACTAAATTTTACCATGTTAACAACCTCTTAACAAATTTAAATATTATGTAAATTTTTAAAAATAAAAATACTTTATATACATGTGTGGAAAAGGATTACAGGTATATTTTATGTCAAACGCAGTACAAAATGTAAATAATATTAGTAAAACAGTACAAACGGGTAATGTAAAACCTTCAAATACAAAAAAACTTATAAAATATGTAAATGGTGAAGCTTTAAAAGAAGTTCCGGATACGTTTACAAGTACTACAAAAAGTGCGATGGGCAGTGTAGCAGTATTTGAAGGAATTCCACTTCTAAACTTTATAAAAAGAAATCTATCACTTAAGAAAAATGGCTCAGAATTTGTAAAGGATTCAATGAATACCTTAGGACAAAATAACAGAATGGCGTTAAAACAAATTTTGAAAGGTGAAGGAAGTTTGGGCAAAAGAATTTTGAACTTTATTTCAACTTCAAATGAGTCAAGATTATCTTATTCTGAATTAAGAAGAATAGCAAAAGCGGAAACAAAAGCTATAAAAGCAAGTAATAAATATGCAAATATTGCCGAAAAATTGGCGAAAAAACCGACTGAAAAATTAACAGGTAAAGCTGCAAAAGCGCTAAATAAATCAACAAAATTGGCAGAAAAAGCAATTGGAGAAAAAACGGCATTAAAAACAGCACAGCAAGCAGGAAAAGCAGCCGGAAAATTTGGTAAAATCGGTAAATATTTAAAATCCAGCGGTGCCGGAATTATGGTAGTATTTAGCGGTTTGGCCGAACTGTTTACCGAAGTTGTACCTACATTTAAAGAACTTGGTAAAGAAAAAGGGATGAAACAGCTTGGTAAATCTGCCGTAAAAGTTGCAGGTGATACAGTCGGATTTGTAGCAGGTGAAGCTGCAGGTACAGCAATAGGCACGGCAATAGGTACGGCATTATTCCCGGGTGTCGGAACAGTTATCGGGGCTGCGGCAGGTTTTGTAGGCGGTATGCTTGGTTCTTTCGTAATGGGTAAAGTAACAAAAGGTATTACAGGTAAATCCGAAAGAGAAATAGCAAAAGAGCAACAAGAAGAACAGCAAGCACAAGAGCTTTCTAAAAATAATGAGTCGTTAGACGAAATCAAAAAAGCAGCAGAAGAAAAAGTTGCGGCTGATGCGGCTGATGATGGAGTAATAACTGAAGATTCAAAAGAAATACAAGAAATTTTGGCGGAACTTGAAGAAGAAGCTCAAGGAGCAACACAAACTTCAACAAATCCGTTTGCAGCATAAATTAAATCAAACAGTTTGGAGTAAAAAGGAAGGCAGGAAGGGTATTTCCTGCCTTTAAGTTTCTTATTTTTATTCACTCAACCACCAATTGCTATGTTCATCGGAGTAAATTTCTCCGCCAATGGCAATGGGTTTGTATTTGCTACTATCTATTAATGTTGATTTAAAATTTGCATCACGACCAATAAATTTTAATTCGGAAAGATTTGTTATATTGGTTCCTTCAAAATTTGCATCACTGCCAATGGATTGTAAATTTCCAAGAGATGTTATATTTGAATTTTCAAAATTTGCCTTACCTTTAATAGCTTTTATTTTTTTAAAAAGTTTGTTTTCATCTATGCCTAAATCATTAAAACTAAATTCTTTAGATGGCTGCCTGTAACAATCGATAGTTAATAACCCGTTTTCATCTTCTTCGCATTCAGAGTTGTAGGATGTGGTAAATCTCTGATTTACCGCATCATTTAATGTATGCTAAAATACATTTATGGATTATAAAAGATTATATATTCCCAATAGTATAGTTTTTATAACTATTGTTACAAGCAAAAGACGTAATATTTTAATTAAAAATATTGAATTATTAAAGCTTTCTATCCTGAATGCACACAAATATTATAACTTTAAAATTTATGCAATTTGTGTAATGAAAGATCACGTACATTTACTGATAAAGCCTGACAACATTAATGAATATTCAAAAATAATTTTATTGATAAAACGGACATTTTCTAAAAAATTTGATATTAATAGCATTGAAGATTATAAACTAAGTGAAAGTAACATTAATCGCAAAGAACGTGATGTTTGGCAAAGACGTTTTTGGGAACACACAATCAGGGCGGAAGAAGATCTATATCGCCACATAGATTATATTCATTATAATCCTATGAAACATTATCAAATAATGCCAAAAGATTGGAAATATTCAACGTTTGATAATTTTGTTAAAAATGGATTTTATGAAATAAATTGGTGTAATTTTGAAGATAAATATAAAATTGCGGATTTGGATTGTGAATAATTTAATTAGTTTTTGATGCGGTAAATCAAAGATTTACCGCATCCTACTAATAAATATAAATAAAAATAATAAGATTTATTCTTATTTTTAAAATTACAATTTCAATAATAACAATGCTTTTAAAATTTTATGTAACAAAATGTTAAAAGTGTAAAAAGTACACGATAATAAAAAATAAACATGTGGCATTAATAATGTAGAGGAAAAAAAGTATTAGACAAAAAATAAGTATTCCCTTTTCCCTGTTTCCTCTCTCTGATATATAGTGAACTTAACCGATAGCTTTATAAGACATCGGTTTTTTGTTATTGTAATAATTTAAAAAGCAAAAAGCAGAATAAATTATGTAATAACAATTATTCGTATTATAAAAAGATGATACTAGAAAATATTTTTCCCTTCACTTGAGTACATGCTCGACCGTGTATTTTTAATATCGGCAAAAATTTTTAAATCTTTAGTATTTTTTAAAAAATTTATTTCATTGACTAATTTATCTAAAGCTTTTTGAATATTAACGGAATTAAAAGTATTCATATCCTGCGCCATTTCAAGGTTTGACATTGCAAGTCTTGTCATATCCCTAAATCCTGAAGAAGCAAGCTTTAAGGCAAGGTTATTATCAGAGACGCATTTGAATATTGCTTCAGATACCAAAAGTGGCATGTGACTGATTAAAGCCGCAGCGTAGTCATGTTCTTTTGCATTTGTAATAATAGTTTCTGCACCTGTCATTGTAATTATTGTTTGTACTTTTTTTATATCTTCATCCGAAATATTTTCTGCGGGAGTCAAAACCCATTTTGCTCCTTGAAAAAGTTCTTTAAAAGAAGCATCGAATCCGCTGAATTCCGTACCTGCCATCGGATGTGAACCTATAAATTTATATGGGCGTTCTTTTTTCATTACAAATTCTTTCACGCTGGCGCAATCAAGCACTATACAATCCTTTGAAACAATATTCTCCAGTTTATCTAGAATTTCAAGAGTTTTGTTAATCGGGCATGCCGCAAAAACCATATCACATTCAGAAAGCGTATTAAGATTATCGGATATATTTGGAGAATAAGACTTTGCCTTTTGAATGGTTTCTTTATTGCGGGTTACGGCATATATTGTATCAAAGTTAGCGCAAAGCGCTTTAAATAAAGAGCCTCCGATTAAACCTAAACTTATAATGCCTATTTTCATAAAAAACTACCTCTTGATAAAAGCTTATCATTATAATTAAAATGTTAAAAATTATTAACAAATATTCATAAATTTGCGTAGTATGTAATTCTGTGTAATAATACAAATAAATTAATAGTCTAACCATTCCTTTCTTGACTTATGCGGCGTTACGTCGCATTTATTTTGCGAATTTTGAAATCTAAACGAAAATACAAATATTAATATCTAAACGTCAAGCAATTTTTTTACTTCATTAACTATTTTTTTGTGAATATCTTTTTCGTTAAGCGTTCCGTCTAAAGAAATAAAACCGTATTCATCAATCATTTTATGATATTCTTCAAGACACTTACCTTGATATATTTGAAAACTTTTATAAAAATCTCTGCTAAGCCCTATATCACGTCCTGATTCCCAATAATCAAGCCCTGTTGTACCTATAATTCGTTTTAGCAAGATTTCAACAGGTACATCTAAATAAAATACCATATCCGGCTCAGGTGCATAATCATATAAATTTTTTAACCATTCTATATCATGCCCTCTAACTTTATCACGGGCATAAGCAGTATATACGTAACGGTCGAGTATAACAACAAAACCTGCTTTTAAAGCCGGTAATATAATATTTTCAAGTCTGTCAGCGAAATCGGCCGCATACAGCAGACTAAAAGTTGTAGCATTCAATAAATTTCTTTCTTTTGCATCATTAATGGCATCGGCTATAAACATAGAAGTTTTCCATTCACTAACCATAACTCCGTATGATTGGTCTTCTATCCAGCGTTTCAGACGGCTTATTTGGGTAGATTTACCTGAGCCGTCCGTACCCTCAATTACTATGAGTAATCCTTCATATCCATGTTTTGATTTATATTGAGCCATTTATAATGTTATTCCTTTTTGTGCCAATACTTCTTTTACTTTTTCTCTGAAATACAACTGCTTTTTGTGTATGCTTTCATTTGCATCAACTTCTATAAGTCCGTATTCGTCTATCATCTTTTTATATTCGTCGTTGACCCGTTTTTGAAATATTTTGTAACTTTCATAAGGGTCATTACTGATTTTTAAATCCATACCCGCTTCATAAAATTTGGGAGAACGGTTAGAACATATTCTTTCCAGCGAAACTTCTTCACTGACTCTGAAATACAAGGTTAAATCAGGTTTAACGGCAAACCCGTAAACTTTTCTGACCCAATCTCTGTCTACTCCTCGTGCAACATCACGCGAAAATGCCGTATAAACATATCTGTCTGCAAGAACAATAAAACCCGCTTTTAATGCCGGTATAATTATTTGTTCAAGTCTGTCCGCAAAATCAACGGCATGTAAAAGTGAAAATGTCCGAGGACTAAGTAAATTCTTCTTTTTTGCAAGTTTTGTAGTTTGGGAAATTAAGTCCGAGGAATTCCATTCGGTAAAAATTACATCCTGTTTTAAGGATTTTAGCCAATCACGCAGAATTACAAGCTGGGTAGATTTACCGGAGCCGTCTATTCCTTCAACACATACCAATGTTCCCGGCAGATTATGTGGTTCATTTAATCTTGATTTATATTTCATTTTTACTCTCTTTTTTTGAGGTTATAGTTCTATATCATATCACGATAAAAAAGATAAATAAATATTTTTTTGAATTTTGTCCGAGCAAAAAGTTACGATAAGCCCGAAGGGTGTGAGTAACTTTTTGTTACAAAACGAACAGCAGAGCCAAAGGCGACACTAGATTAGGTTAAAATAAAAAGCAGAAGAAATTAATTCTTCTGCTTTTACATTTTATTAAAATCAAAACTATTTGATTTCAACAGTAGCGCCTGCAGCTTCTAATTGTTTTTTAATAGCTTCGGCTTCTTCTTTTTTAACACCTTCTTTAATTGCTTTAGGTGCAGCATCAACTAAATCTTTAGCTTCTTTTAAGCCAAGACCTGTAATAGCTCTTACTTCTTTAAGAACTGCAATTTTATTTCCGCCTGCAGAAGCTAAAATAACATTAACTTCTGAAACTTCTTCAGCTGCAGCTTCAGCAGGAGCAGCGGCAACTGCTGCAACAGCAACCGGAGCAGCGGCAGAAACACCAAATTTTTCTTCCATTGCTTTTACTAATTCAGCTGCTTCAATTAATGTTAATTTTTCAATTGATTCTAAAATAGATTCTACGCTCATTTTATTTCTCCTTTTGTTGTATTGTTTTACTTGTTGATAATAGGTATCTGTTAATTAGCTTTTTGTTTTGCTATTTGTTCCATAGCCCTTGCCATGCCTGACATAACGGCATTAAGCGCACCGACGATACCTGAAGCCGGTGAATTGATACTGCCAAGCATTTTTGCATAAAGTTCTTCTTTTGAAGGAAGACTTGCAAGAACTTGTGTTTCTTTTGCGTCTAAAAGTTTGCCGTCTAATGCTGCTGCAATAATTTCACCTTTTTTAACGTCTTTTACAAATTTTGTTAAAATTTTAGCGGGTGCAACTTCATCGTGGAAACCGAACGCAATAGCAACAGGTCCTTTTAATACATCATCAAGAACTTCAAATTGAGTTCCTTTTGATGCTACTTTTGCTAAAGTATTTTTTGTTACCATGTAATCACTGTTTTCTTTTTGAAGTGAACGGCGAAGATTTGTAATTTCTTCTACTGTTAAACCTCTGTATTCAGTTACTACGGCAACTTTAGCCTTAGCAAAATTTTCTTTCATTGCTTCTATTTTTTCTTGTTTAAAGGCTTTTGTTGACATATTCAGCTCCTTTGTTTTTGTTTATCGACCTAAAATAAGACATAAAAAAATTTACGTCAAACCGTAAATCCTTCAACAAACATATATAAACCAATCTGAATATTGACTTAAATTTTATTTTGTTAATCCTCGGCGGGGTTATGTTTTAAGGCTTTTACATCTAAACCAAAGAACTCTCCTTTTTAAAAGGCCCCTGTTTATATATAACAGCCCCCTGCGGTCTACGGTTACTTTTTTAGTTTATTAAAAACATGTTTTAAAATCAAGTTGTTATTAATCTAATTATTGATTTATTGTTAATTTTTGTAAAAATTTTGTTTTAAATGTAAATTTCACTCAATAAAAATTTTTCATGAATACATGTATTACAAAATATAGGGTATAAGAGATGACAAATATAGGATATGTTACACAATATAGTTCATTTACAAATTCAAATGTTAATAATAACAGAGCCGAAAATGTAAGCGGCTTTTCTAATCCGCAGGAAGTTAAAACGCTTGAGAAAGATTCGCAAGCAGTAATTTTGGCTGATTTTTTAAATGATTTTGATAATTTTGAAGTGAAACAAGCCGGTGATCATGATTATTTTACACGAATTAATGATGATGGTACACAAGAATTTTATAGAGTTGTAGATGACGGCGGTGAAAATAAAATAATACACACTACTGTTAAAAACGGCGAAGTTTCAGGTGAAACAGGATTATATGAAATTACTAAAGCAGATGAGTTAAATAATTGGAACTCTGATGAAACATTGGATAAATACCTTGCCGGTGAAACGGTTGAAGATTTTGAAATGTTTGATGCAAGTGATAAATCACAATATCTTTCGAATATAAAACAATTTGCCCAAGAATATATTGATAAATATGATTCAAATGGTGACGGAGTATGGAGTGAAGATGAATTCGCAACAATGGCTCATGACAATGTTGAAGGCGAAGTTACGGACGAACATTTAGCTTTATATTCTCAATTGTTTAACGATTTTCAAATGGATGAAGAATCAGACAACATCAATGCAGGCGAATTTGCTTCGCAGCTAATGATGGGCGATTTGGACTGGGAAAGTTTTGCCGCAGGCGCTGATGCAATGGATGTTTTGGACGGGAAACTTGATTTCTACAATTACAATAGCGTAGCTGCTGACCCGTTTAATGAAACTTATCAATCAGAGCTTGCAATAAGAACAAAATTCTATGATGCATTCTTTGCGGAATAATTATGGCGCTAAAATAGTAACAACATTTCTGCCATCCATTGAGGGTTTTTTCTCAACAGTGAGTTTTTCACCTTCAAGGTCGGCCAAAAATCTGTTTGCTAAATCATAAGCCAAATGATTATGCTGCATTTCTCTACCTCTTAGCATAACAACAATTTTAACTTTATTTCCTTTGGCAATAAACTTTTTTATACTGTTAATTTTAACATTATAGTCATTTACATCAATTTTATATCTTACTTTTACTTCCTTAATATCAACAGTATGTTGTTTTTTTCTTGATTCTTTAGCACGTTTTTCTATTTCATATTTATACTTGCCGTAATCCAAGATTTTTGCGACCGGAGGTGCTTGATTAGGAGATACCAGTATTAAATCCAACCCCTTTTCTTCTGCCATTTGTAATGCTTTTGATGTTGCCACAACACCGTGGTTAACGCCCTCATCATCAATAAGTCTGACTTCTTTTGCTTTAATATTTCTATTTATTATTGTATTGGGCTGGTTATTATCTCTAGTAATAATTCTATCCTCCGTTATAACTACAACAGTTATTGTAACAAAGAAGAAATAACTTTGCAAATGGTAAAAAATTATTTGATTAATTTTATGTTTATTTTAAAATAGTAAAGGTTCTATATTATGGAGGCATGTCATAATATCGGCCGGTAAAGTTAAAATCAAGAAAAGGAGAAAACTATGCCAAAGATGAAAACACACCGCAGCGGTGCAAAAAGATATAAAATTACCGCTGGCGGCAAAATTTTAAGAAGAAGAGCAGGTAAAGGCCACTTGCTTCAACACAAAAGCGGCTCAAGAAAAAGAAAACTTTCTTCTATGATTGAAGTTTCTGCTACACATAAGAAACTTGTACTTAAAGAACTTCCCTATGCGAAGTGTTCAGGTTAATGTTTAATGAAGAAAGGAAATTAGAAAAATGAGAGTAAAACGTGGTAATGTCTTAAGAAAAAGACATAAAAAAATATTAAAGTTGGCAAAAGGCTTTAAAGGTGCAAGAAGCAGAATATTTAAAGTTGCAAATACTGCTGTAATGAAAAAGTTGAAATATCAATACAGAGACAGACGTAATTTAAAGAGAAATATGCGTCGTTTATGGATTGTAAGAATCAATGCAGCTGTTAGACAATATGGATTAAGCTATTCAAGATTTATGAATTCTTTAAAGAAATCCGATGTTGTTATAAACAGAAAAATGCTTGCCGATTTAGCCGTAAATGAGCCTGAAGCTTTTTCAATAATAGTAGAAACAGCTAAGTCTGCTAAAGCATAAGTTATTTTAATATAAAATATAAAAAGCCATTACCTTAAAGGTGTGGCTTTTTTATATTACTTGTAAATGTTGCGGAATTCAATAACAAAAGTTATATTACTTTGTATTTATTAAATGACAGTATGAAAAATCGAAAAAACAATTATCATTGAGATTGATTAAGTGGAAAAGTAAGTTAAAAAATAAAATTCTCCGCTAGATATTGTTCGAGCAAAAAGTTACGATAAGCCCGAAGGGTGTGAGTAACTTTTTGCTCGAACAGCAGAGCCAAAGGCGATGCTTGTGAGCTTGTATCCGACGCAGCGTAGCTGCTAGGTGAGTGGCGCTTTAAAAGGTGAGCCCCAATTTTTCGGCGTGGATGAGCGAATTTTCGGACGGGCGCAGCCCGGTAAGCGACAAGCAAGAGCCGGCAGAGGCAAAGCCTCAGAGGCGATACTCTTGGAGCGTAAAGAAAATTCAAGACACACGGCGAAAAATGTGGGCGACACTGGATTAGATTTTTAATTTGCATTTGCAAAAAACAAGTAGTATATGCTAATATAAATCAAAAAAGGAGATAAAAAATGGATAAACTTTTTAACTGCCACGGGGGGGGGGTAGAAACAGATTAAATTTTGGAAACTCCTTCTATTATAAAAAAGATTCTTTTACCCTTGCAGAGGTATTAATTACCTTGTTATTATAGGTATAATTGCAGCTATAACAATTTCTAATCTATTAATATCTTTTCAGAAAAAAGAAACTGTATCTAAACTCCAAGCTGCTTATTCAATTGTATCTCAAGGGGCAAATAAAGCATTATTAGATTGGGGTAATATTGCCGATTGGGATTTATCACTTTCTACAAAAGATTACGGACAAAAATATATTAAACCTTATTTTTCTTTTGTAAAAGAATGTACCGAAATGTCAGATGGCTGCTGGGTAACAGATGGATTTAACGGATATTACGATTTAGCCGGTAATAAAATAACAGAGTCTGTTCCATATTCTCTTGTTCTGAATAACGGTATGATTTTAGGTATAAACAAAATTAACGGAACAAATATTTTATCATACATAGTAGATATAAACGGCAGTAAAAAACCAAACAAACTAGGACGGGATATTTTTTCGTTTTATATATACAGTTCAAGTTTTTCTTTTTGCGGCGGAGCCAAAATTTATCCGGGTAAAGACGGGCTTTATCCGGGTGGAGCCCATAATTGCGGGCCTGCTCATGCATTTTTCTCTAGAAAAGAACTTTTAAGTGCCAGTTTAGTGCGAGGATGTAATAAAAAAGCAAGTGATTTCGGCGGTAATCGCCCCGGAGTCGGAACGGCCTGCGCGGCCGTAATTGCTATTGACGGCTGGCAAATAAAAGATGATTATCCTTGGTAAAAACCTATCCAAATAAAAAGTTACTTAATTTTTTCTCCTCATCTTCCTTTTTTTCGGGCTAACTTTTGATTTGCTTTTTGCTAAAGCTTGTTAACGAATTACTTAACATTAGTAGTCTATTTCCCAACCATTGTCCATGATTCTTGCAGCACATCGATATCCCATTTTAACACCGCCTTTCGTAAGATTTTCTTTTCCGCAATCACCGGAAGTTTTCCAGTAGTTCCCATTTGATGATAATGGTCTTACATTCATAGACAAAGCATCTTCTATGCTTCCTACCGGCCTTAAACCGTTATTCCCTATAGAAAAAGCATATACATCTTTTCCGTATGTATTTGGCCCCTTATCTCCATTTATATCAATAGTAACACTTCCAAGCTTTATGCAAGCTGATTTATTGCCTCCATAATCTAAAACCCTTTGACATTCGAATTCAGTTTTTTCAAAATAAAAAATCTGTATTATTGCAAACATGCCGTCAGGAAATATTAATAATGGTCTATTTGACATATCAGATTGTCCGCTTTTATCAAAATATTTAATTATATAATTTTTAGGTGTTTTACTTATTTGTGCATTAAAAATCCTTGCAAACTCATTAGTAAGGTCAATACATATACTTTTAAAAGCATAGTTCACTTGTCCTATAGAGCAAGATGTTGAACTGGAAGTACCCGGGTCGGTTCTTATATCGTCAAATAAATCAGAATCGGCCAATTCAAATACTCCCGAGTTTGCCATACTGAGTTTAAAGCCCGATTGTATCGAAGAATAAGCTTTTTTTAGTTTAGTCACGTAAGCTTTCTTTTGATATTCGGCCATTACAACAGGTACTGTTATAGCTGCAATTATACCTATAATAACAAGTGTAATCAGTACTTCCGATAGAGTAAAAGTTTTTTTCATAAAACATCCTTTTATATTTATAAACTATAGTTGATTAAAATAATACTATCATGTATAAAATTTCTTTGTCAATTAATATAAAATTTTGTTTATGGATAATAAACAATTAAATAAAAATATTGCCGACAATTTAAGACAAATAAGGGCGAAAAAACGAATTTCTCAGGATAAACTGGCGGAATTAACCGAGATAAGCCAGCAATATATATGTAAAATTGAAAATGAAAAAGTAAATCCGAGTATTTATGTACTTTATAAAATATCAAAAGAACTTGAAATTACCGTGAATGATTTGATTTATTAGTTTGTATTTGTCAAAAACAGGGAATATATGATAGTATAGATAAAAAAGGAGGATAACTATGAATAAATCGAATAACTGCCACGGGGGGGGGTAGAAACAGACTAAATTTAGAAAACTCTTTCTCTAATATAAAATATTCTTTTACACTTGCGGAAGTATTAATTACTCTTGTTGTTATAGGAATTATAGCGGCAATAACAGTTCCTGTAGTAATGGCAAATCATAAAAAAACAGAGACGGCAGCAAAATTGAAAAAATTTTATTCCACAATGACAAATGCCATAAGACTTGCAGAAATAGAGCAAGGTATTCCTGTGTATGACTGGTATACTGAAGAACGTTGTGATGACCCTGAAGTTGTTAAAGCGTTTATAGAGAGAAATTATTTAAAATATTTGAATTATACAAGTATCGGTTATATCAGTGATAATACAGACTACTATAATTCTTTGGAGTTTGAACTTAAAGATAGAATATATTCTGATGTCGTAGTTTATTTACAGGACGGAACTTTTTTTTGGACGCTTGATGTATTTAGTCAATATTATTATGATACTAATGGAGAAAAAGGACCTAATAAACTTGGCAGAGATATATTTGCATTTGGAATATTAGAGGTTAAGCGTGATTCTCCTCATTTTTATGTGGGTAGTTCGTCCGAAAGAATCTCGGACAGAGATAAGTTAATAAGATTATGTAAAGAAAGTGGTTTTAATTGTTCAAAACTTGTTCAGTTTGACGGCTGGGAATTCAAGGATGACTATCCATTGAAATTATAAACTATTAAATTAAATCTGCATAAGGAAGAGATTTAATATAATTTTCCATATATTGAAAATCAGGATTTTTTTCATCTTTATAAGGAAGTTTAATAACTAAGTTTTCAATTCTTTTAGTTCCCAGTTTTCGCCCGTATGCGTATTTAAATTTTTCTTTTTCAATTACTGTTTTAAGAAACAAAGCAATGTAAACATTTAATTTAAATTTTGGAGTAAGAATTCTTATATCATCGGGAGATGCGCAATATGGAATAGGTTGATAAAACACAGAACCAACAGAACCGTTTCTAGCAATAGTCATTGTGTTTGATTTTTGAGAAGCTTTTGAATCAACGTGTCCAGTTACTCCATTATTTTCTGCTGATGAGGCTATATATAAAGTTTCACCTAAATTGCTGTTTTGAAGATTATCATCTTTTGAAACAGAGACATTAAATAAATTAGATAATTTATATTCTTTCCATTTTTCTGTATTTAGAGTGGGTATTTCTAAATTTTTATTTTTTGTTTCAATTAAACTTAACTGTTTATTATAAATTTTTTTTATATGATTTTCCATATAATCAAAATCAGGCATATTATTTTTTTCAGGAAGTTTAATAATTTCTTTAATAAATTTATTTTTTTGTATTGGACGATTATACGAAAATTTTTCTTTTACTGTTAAATTTAGAACAGAACAAATGTAAAGTGCTGAATATTTATTAAGTTTTTTGTTCCTCAAAACTAGAATATTTTGGCTGGCTACAAATGTTTCAGGTTGCCAAAATGCTTTAAAAGTTCCAACCATACCAATAGTAATACAATTACCTTTAGTTAAATAATTTTCAGGTGCTTCAACATAACATTGTAATGCATTATTTGATGAACTTCTGCCAACAAAAGGTATTTTACCTTTGTTTAAATATTGTTTATCTAAGCTTATGGCAATGTTGATTTCATCAAAAATATCTTCGATTAAAAAGTTTTTTAATCTCATTTTGTACCACCATTCTGAACTAAATATGATAGGTAATCTCTTACAGATTGTTCAAAATCGGTTTGTGTTAACTTTGAATAATCAGTTTTCATATATGCTTCACATAACCATTCATCATTATAATTAACACTATGTCGTGCTGAAAATCCATCTTTTATTTCTTTATTTCTGTATAATTCAAGCCAGGTTTTTTCTATTTTTTGCCATTTTGAATGAGCATCAATACGTCCCAGTTTTTTTCTTTTTACAAAACCATCATCTTTGCAATATCCAAAATATGTTTCTATAGAAGTATCATGAGGTACATGAGCTTGCCAAACCATAACGCATACATTTGTTCCGGTAGGATAAAAAATATCATCAGGCATACTAAATACAGCTTTTAAAGTATGTTTTTTCATTAGTCTTTCGCGTGTTGCTTTAAATTTTGTACCTATAGCACAACTCATAGGTACTACAACTACTCCGGTACCGCCGGTGACAAGTATATCAAGAAGATGTTCAGTAAATTCGAGTTCTTCTTTATCATTTTGTGAATATGGCGGGTTAATAAGTCCTATATTGATATTTTGCTCTTTTAATTTTTTTGTAATTACTTCATTAAAACAATCACCCTTATAAATATTTGATTTTCCGTCTTTTCTTATAATCATATTTGCAACGGCAAGTGTATATAATCCATCGTCAAATTCAACTCCAAATAAACCATTAGTTCTTATTTTTTCTATTTCTTGCTGATTGGCATTTTTAAACATTTTACTCATTGCAGTAACTAGGAAAGAAGCTGAACCGCAGCATATATCAACTACTTTACTATTTTTATTAACATTTGCTAAATCACACATAAATTCAGTTAAATGTTGTGGAGTAAGTACTATACCGAGTCCGCTTCCATCTCCTCCTGAGTATTTAATAAATTCATGATAAAATACACCTAATGCATCAATAGTACTGTCTGCATAGTCCATCATTGGTTTTATTTTCATTTCTAATTGTTCTATATACCAAATTATGGATTTTTTATGCCCAAGGGGTATTTCTGAAAATTTAGTGTTATCTTGAAGTGTTTTAAATACTTGTTTGATGTAGTTTATTCTATTATTCTTAATATCACTTTCAGATAAAACATTTTCTATGGCATTTTGTATATTTTGTATGATAAGTTTATAAGAAGTTAAAGAAGAATATGTTTTACAAAAATCAGAATCATTTAAAGCTATCAATATTCCAGCAATAAATATAGGCTTATGGGCTTCTGTTACTTTTATCTCCCGAAGAGAGTTATGCATCATTATTGCTATTTCACGTATTTCGTCAAGAGAATATTCTTTTCTTAGTTTGCTTCCTTTTATAAGATGGATATAATTTTGCGGTTCTAAAATAATATCCCTTGCTTTAGTCAGTTCAGTATATTTATTTTGATTTTTTTGCCAATAATATGTATTAACTTTTAAGTTATCTTTTTTTGTTCCGCTTACTGCAATAGCTATAACATTATATTCCTGTTTAAGGTGCTTTGCATAATACAATACACCATCAACCGCATAATCTTTAGGATGATTAAAATTGGATGTAGAATGTTTTAATATTGACTTTTTGCATTCTACAACAATAATTGTAGAAATATCTTCATTAAAAGTAATGATATACTCAGGTTTTGCTTTTCCGCTGTTATAACAGGAATAATCCTCGATTTCGCATTCTTTTGGCTTTCCTCCTATTTTTTTTAGTATTTTGTCAATTTTATCAACAAATTCTATATCTCCCTGAGGAAAAACATACCCAAATGAATTTTCTCCAATTGAGCATTTCATTTCTTTTAATGTTATATCTTCAGTATATTGCTCTATCATAATTTATTTATTATATATGAAATTAGTAAAACTTTTCATTTATTTTAAATTACTTAACAGTTTTATTTCATGTTTTCAATAATATTCAGACCGTTGAAAATAGCTTTGATATTAGCTTTAACGGTGTTTTCGTCGCGGCCTCTTGATATTATTGTTTGGCCGTTAGGAGCTTTAAAGTGCATAATACTCATAGCGGTTGCACCTGAACCCATTAATTCCTCATTTAATGCTTTTTGTTCATAGTGAAGTAATTCACAGTTAAAACCTGCTTTTTGGATAGCTTTTATACAAGCATCAACAGGGCCGTTACCAAGTACTTGAATATCATATTCTTTATCGTGGTACATGAAATGGAGGTTCATATTTTCGTTATCAATTTTATCCATTTTACAGAGTTTGAATGCGCCTTGGACGTTAAATACCTGTTTATAATAGATATCAATAATATTTTTAGTTGAAAGCTCACCGATTTTTTCCGCTATTTCTTTTGCACATGGGGCTATTCTTTGAGCCTCTTGAAGTGTAATCGGGTAACCTGCTTCCGATATTATTTCAAATATTGCGGTTTTGCCTGATTGAGAAGTGAATCCGAGTTTTTCGTCATCTTTTCTGCCGATTAAAGAAGGATGAATCGGTCTGTAGGCGCCTTTTTGCATATCTTTTGTTTTGATTGCGCCATCTTGATGTATTCCGCTTCTGTGCGCAAGCGATTCTGGTCCTATTAACGGTGCTTTTTCATATATTTTTACGCCCGACATATCTGATATAGTCAAAGCGAGTTCATAAATTTTTGAAAGGTTCAAACCTGTTTCAACACCTGAATTATGGAGTGCAATTGCAACTTCATATAAATTTGTATTGCCTGCACGCTCTCCTAACCCATTTAGAGCGCATTCCAATTGCAATGCTCCGGCAAAATAGCTTTCTACTGTTGTTGCAGTTGCCATACCAAGGTCGTTATGGTTGTGTACTGAAATAATAATATCTTTTGGTAATTCATTATATACTCTTTCAACCATATCAACGAAGGTTTTTGGTCTTGTTCGTTCAACTGTGTTTGGAAGATTTATAACATCTGCACCTGCTTTTACTATCTCTTTGAGAGTATCAATAACAAAATCTAAATTTTCACCGCAATCTCCGAAGTGTTCAACCGAAAATTCCACCTGTGCGTTTTCACCTATTGTTTTTCTTGCGAATTGTACTGCTTCTATTGCCTGTTTTCTTACTTCTAAAGGTTTTTTATTTAGTACATATTCCATATTAAACGGACTCATGGCAATAAATGTGTGAATTCTGCGTTTATTAGCCGCTTTAATTGATTCTGCCGCTTTTATTATGTCGTTTTCTACACATCTTGCCAGTGCGGATATTACTATATTATCGGGAGCCACGGAAGCAAGTTTTGAACAAGCTTCAAAATCCATTTCCGAGGCTGCGGCAAATCCGACTTCAACGCCTTGTATTCCAAGTTCAACAAGGTGGTTAAATATAAGTTCTTTTTCGTATGTATTCCATGGTTTCTTAAGCGACTGATTACCGTCTCTTAATGTAATGTCATAAAAAAACGGTTGTCTTTTGTTTGCTTCCGATGTCATAATTCCGCCTTCCTTTTTGAGTTGAACTCTTTATGGTGTTATTGTAGAATAAAAGCATTAAAAAGGAAAGTTTATGATTGAAAGATATTCCCGTGAAAAAATGAAAAAAATATGGGAGCTTGACTCTAAGTTTAAATACTATCTTGATGTTGAGCTTGCTGTTTGTAAAGCTTACAATATGTCGGGAAAAATCTCTGATGAGGCTTTAAATGAAATAATTTCGAAGGCTGCTTTTTCTGTTGAAAGAATAG
This sequence comes from Candidatus Gastranaerophilales bacterium, assembly GCA_944323625.1. Lineage (GTDB taxonomy): Bacteria > Cyanobacteriota > Vampirovibrionia > Gastranaerophilales > Gastranaerophilaceae > Avigastranaerophilus. The sequence continues at coordinate 8,935 of CALUTD010000021.1, read as the reverse complement.
ATGAAATTGAAAAAGAGGTCAGGCATGATTTAATTGCTTTCCTTACAAATGTAAATGAAAATGTGGGTGAAAATTCAAGATTTATTCACATGGGGCTTACAAGCTCAGATGTAATAGACACGGCGCTTGCGCTCCAAATGAGAGATGCGGGCAAAATCATTTTAGAAGACATTGATAACTTAATTTCAACTTTAAAAGAAAAAGCAAAAGAGCATAAAAAAACGATTTGTATAGGACGTTCACACGGTGTTCATGCAGAACCGATGACTTTCGGAGTCAAAATATGCGGTTGGATTGACCTTTTTGAACGAAATAAACGGAATTTTGAAAAAGCACTTGAAGAAGCATGTGTAGGTCAAATTTCAGGTCCTGTAGGTACCTATAGTAATATAAGTCCTGAAATTGAAAAAAAAGCTTGTTCTTTGCTTAATTTAAAGAGTGCAAAATTTTCAACTCAAGTTATAGCAAGGGATATCCATGCACAGTATATTCAAGCTTTGGCATTAATTGCATGTGTTATTGAGCAGGTGGCCGTTGAATTAAGACATCTTCAAAGAACAGAGGTTTTAGAAGTTGAGGAAGGCTTTTCAACAGGGCAAAAAGGGTCATCGGCTATGCCGCATAAAAAGAATCCCATATCGGGTGAAAATTTATCGGGACTAGCGAGGGTTGTTCGTTCTAATTCAATTGCAGCAATGGAAAATATTCCGCTTTGGCATGAAAGAGATATTTCTCACAGTTCCGTAGAAAGAATTATTTTCCCCGATTCAACAATATTGATTGATTATATGCTTTCAAGGCTTGAAAATACCATAAAAAATCTTGTTGTACATAAAGATAATATGTTAAAAAATACTAATTTATTCGGAGGTATAGTATTTTCGCAAAAGGTTTTATTAAAGCTTTGTTCAAAAGGTATGCTTCGTGAAGATGCATATAAGCTTGTACAAAGAAATGCTCTTGATGCATTTAATAATCATTCAAGCTTTATTAATAATTTGCTTCAAGATACTGATGTAGTTAAAATTTTAAATGAGTCTGAAATTAAAGATTGCTTTAATATTGAAGATTACCTTAACAATATTGATGAAATATATAAAAGATTTGATATATAAATTATAAGATGTTAAATATGCCTATGTTTATTATAAAACTCTTCAAATCTATCTTCGAGTATGGATTCTCTCATATCATGAATAAATTTAATCAAAAATCTTGTATTATGTATTGATAACAAAATTTGAGCATTAGCCTCACCCATTCTGTAAAGGTGTCTGATATAAGCTTTTGAATGGTTTTTACAAGCATAACAGTCGCATTGTTCGTCTAAGGGTGATGAATCACTTTCAAACTGTTTATTTTTAATATTTTTTTTGCCCTGATAGGTGAAAAATGAACCGTGACGGGCATTTCTTGTGGGCAGCACGCAGTCAAACATATCGACTCCGAATTTGACTCCGTTTAATAAATCAATCGGTGTTCCTACTCCCATTAAATATCTAGGTTTATTATCAGGTAATAAAGGCGCAGTAAGTTCTACAAGATGGTTTTTAAGTTCAATAGGTTCACCCACGCTTACTCCTCCTATGGCATAACCTATTGCATCATAAGAAGAGATTACATTTGCACTTTCTTTTCGTAAATCATCATAAAATGCGCCCTGTACTATTGGAAAAAGAGCTTGATTTTCTTTTGTATGTGCTTTAAAGCATCTTTCAAGCCATCTGTGAGTCCTTTCCATTGCCTTTACGGAATCTTCATAAGAACAAGGATACGGCGCACACTGGTCGAAAGCCATGGCAATGTCAGGCGCTAAATCCTGTTGTATTTCCATTGAAATCTCGGGATTTATATAGTATTCATCACCTGTTTTTGGTTCTTTAAACTTTACACCGTCTTCTTTTATATTGTTCAAATGTGCAAGACTGAATACCTGGAATCCGCCTGAATCCGTAAGAATAGGTTTATCCCAGTTCATCCATTTATGCAAGCCGCCGAATTCTTTTATAAGTTTGTGCCCGGGACGTAAAAACAGATGATATGAGTTAGATAGAATAATTTGAGCTTTTGTTTCTTCAAGATGATGTTTTGTAAGCATTTTTACCGCAGAATTAGTGCCGACCGGCATAAATATAGGTGTTTCTATATCACCGTGCGGAGTATGAAATATTCCGGCACGGGCATGTGTTTTTTTATCTTCTTTTAAAAGCTCAAACGAAAAATACTTATTCTGCATTCATTATCATCTCTGCCATTGTTGTCCAATTCGGGCATAATTCTTCTTCTTTAAAATAAATGGCTATTTCTCTTTTTGCACTTTCAGGGCTGTCAGAGCCGTGAATAATATTGTACTCTTTTTTTATTGCGTATTCAAAACGAATTGTGCCTGCTTCGGCTTCTTCAGGTTTTGTTGAACCCATCATTCTTCTTGATTCCGCTATTACATTTTCCCCTTCAATAACCATTGCTACAATCGGACCTGATGTTATGTATTTAATAAGACTTGGGTAAAAAGGTTTGCCTTTATGTTCGGCATAGTGCTTTTCCGCAAGTTCCAACGTCGGGAGAAGCAGTTTTAAACCGATAATTTTGTAGCCTTTTTCTTCAAATTTTGTAATAATTTTGCCGATGAGATTTCTTTTTACTCCGTCCGGTTTTATTGCTATAAATGTTCTTTCAGCCATAGTTTTTCTCCCCTAATGTCTTAAATCTCCTAATTATTTAAACATAAACTATCTTTTTTTTCAATTTTTTATTGTGTGTTATAATCATTAATATGAGTGAAAAAGAAATACAAAATTTAATAAATAATAAACAATATAAACAAGCAAAAGAGCTAATTTTGCAAACATTAGAAGAACAAAAAGATAATATTGAATTAAATAAACTTTTGGGGCTTTGTAATGTTAATTTGAATAATATGCAAGAAGCATTTAAGAATTTTTCATATGTTCTTGAAAGAGATTCTAATAATACCGTGGCAATGTATTATCTTGCAATAATAAATATTGAAAACGGGAATCTTACGGAAGCCGAGAATCTTTTAAGGCAATTAATACAAGAGAGGGAGGATTATTTAGACGCATACAAAAGTTTGTGTATTGTTCTGATAAAACAAAGAAAATTTGAAGATATATTTTCTTTGTCAGAAAAAATGCTTTCAATTGATAACGAAGATGTCCAAGTTTATGATATATTGTCATCTGCAGCAATGGAAACAAACCGTACGGAAGCGGCTATAGATTATCTTCAAAAGGCGGCAGAATATTCTGAAGATAAATCACGGTACTATAATAAATTGGGTTTGGCGTATTTTACATCGGGTGATGTAAAACAGGCGTTGGAATCTTATAAAAAAGCATTGGAATCAGAGCCTGATAATTCTTCAATTCTTTATAATACGGGTATAGCATATTTCGCTCAAAAAAGATTTGATAAAGCATATACTCATTTAAAAAGGGCGTATGAATCCGATAATAAATATCAGTATCTTGAAGCTTATGCACTTGCGGCACTCAAAGCTCAAAAATTTTCTGCGGCTGTTGAAGCTTATGAAAAAATCATTGAAACTGTTTCTGATAATGATAATAATTTATACAACCTTGCTTGTGCTTACGAAGGGAAGAAACAACTTGAAAAGGCTGTCGAAATAATTGAAAAACTTATAATTTTTAATATGAGTTCTATTCCGTTAAAACTTTATTTAGCATCTTTATATTCAAGGACAAATAATTTAGAAGGTGCTAAAGTATTGTATTCTGAACTGGTTTCTTCAGGTATGATGAATGCAAATGTGCTTTATGATTATGCTGTATTATGTGCCAAAACAGATGAAACAGACAGGGCTGAAGAACTTTTTAAAAAGATTATTTCATTAGATCCGAATTATGTTTTGGCATATAAGGATTTAGCCATAATTTATATGTCAAGACGAATTTTTGACCGTGCAATAAGTTATTTTAAAAAGGCATATAAGCTTGCTCCAGATAATATTTATGTCCTTTTTGAATACGGTAATTATTTCCATATGATGGCTGATTTTGAAAATGCAAAAAAACTCTATTCAAAACTTATGCAACACGAGAATATTCCTGTTTATATGCTTGTTAGAGTTGCAATAAACTATATTTCAATGGGCATGATGTCAAAAGCCAAAAAAATATTGCTTGAATGTATAACAAAAGAACCTCAAAATCTGCAGGTTTTGTTCTATCTTGCACAGGTATATTACAGCGAAAAGAACTACGCAAATGCAAGGCAGCTGCTTGAAGATGCTTATAATTTAGAACCAAATTCAGAAATTGCAAATCTTCTTGCAATGGTATATATGAATTTAGAACTGTATAATGAGGCTTATTTACTTTTTAATATCCTACATTTATCAAACCCTGAATCAACTTTTATATTATTTGAACTGGCAAAATGTAAATATTTGATGAAAGATTATAAAACTGCACGGGAACACCTTGATGTTTTATTCAAGATTTTCCCCGAACATGAAGAAGGACTTGAACTTTTAAAGCAGATTGAAGAACATCAATGTGAAAATTGATTAATTAAAAGTAATGTTTTATTGTTAAAAGGCTAATAATATTCTAAAATAAATCTATACATTGTTAAGGATTTATATGCAGGATAAAAATTTTATATTAATAGATGGGCATGCACTGGCCTACAGATATTTTTTTGCACTTGAAAGAACGGCAATGAAAACAACGGATAACCAGCCGACCTGGGCTGTATTCGGTTTTTTCAAAGCTCTTTTTGATTTACTTCAAAATACAACTATAAAACCTGATTCTATTGCGGTTGCATTTGATGTATCAAGGCATACATTCAGGACGGAACTTTATTCCGAATATAAGGCACAACGTGAAACTATGCCCGAAACATTAAGCAGTCAAATTGCGCTTATAGTTGAAGGACTTCAGGCTTTAAATATTCCTATTCTGACAAAAGAAGGTTATGAAGCCGACGATGTAATAGGTACAATTGCTACAAAAGCCAAACAAAAACAACATAAAACATATATTCTGACAGGTGATAGGGATTCTTTCCAACTTGTGGACAGAGAGGGATTTATAAAAGTTATAGTTCCTTCAAAAGGTGAATTAATTGAGTATGATTGGTATAAAGTCTTTGATAAAATGGGTGTTTACCCTTATCAAATAACAGATTTTAAAGGATTGAGCGGTGATTCATCCGATAATATCCCCGGTATAAAAGGAATAGGTGAAAAAACTGCTTGTAAACTGCTTTCAAGATTTGATAAACTTGAACATATTTATGAAGAAATAGATGAAATAAAAGAGAAAGCTCTGCATAAAAAACTTGAAGAGGGGATGGAAATAGCATTATTAAGTAAAAAATTGGCTACAATTGAGCGCAACTTAGATATTGAGTTTGATTTTGACTGTGCTAAGCTCGAAATGCCAAATTATGATTCAGTTATTGAATTTTTTAAGAAAAATCAATTTTATAATTTTTTGAAAAATTCCGATAATATATTAAAACCTTTTAAAATTGCCTCGATGGGAGCAAAAGTTGCTGCGCATTGTAATGAAACAAATAGTGTGCAAGAATCTGTTCAAGGACAAATGCAGCTCGGACTTGGTATAGGGGATATGCTTGTTCAGGCTTCTCATAAGGAATATAATCATCAAAAAAATATTGTTGATACTGTTGATAAACTGAACTCATTTATTGATGAACTAAAAAAGCAATCTGTTTTTTCAATTGATGTTGAAACAACGGGATTAAATTCTTTAGAGTGTGATTTAGTCGGAATTTCCGTTGCATATTCCGAGCAAATACAAATGAAAAATAACAGAATAAAAATAGATGAAACAAAAGATGATTTGATAAAATCATACTATATACCCGTTTTTCATCAAGTTGGGCAACAATTGGATTTAGAAGAAGTTATACCTGTTCTTGCGCCTGTATTGGCTGATGAAAATATTGCTAAAACTCTGCAAAATGCAAAATATGATTACCATGTACTGAAACGCCACGGACTGCCGTTAAAAAATATAATATTTGATACAATGCTTGCAAGTTATATAAAAGATTCATCAAGAAAACACGGCTTAAAACAACAGGCAAGTGATTATTTGGATTATATTATGGTTGAGTTTGAGCAGCTTGTCAAAACTTCAGGTTCTTACAGTATAGAATCTGTTGATATTAAGGAAGCTGCGTCTTATGCTTGTGATGATGCTTTTGCAACATTGCTTTTAACAAAATACTGGCAGCAGAATCTCGACGAAAAAGAATTGGATTTACTATATAATATTGAAGTTCCTTTAACTCTTGTGCTTGCACAGATGGAAGAAAACGGCGCAAGTATTGATGTTGAGTATTTAAATGTTATAGAGAAAGAAATTAACGATAAACTTTTTGTAATAGAAAATAAAATTTATGATGAAGTCGGAGAAAAATTCAATATAAACTCACCTAAACAAGTTGCAGATATGCTTTTTGGTAAGTTGAATCTTAAAGCAAAGGGCATGAAATCTAAGACAGGATATTCAACAAGTGCAAAAGTTTTGGAAAGTTTGGCACAGGAAAACCAAATAGCAAAAGATATATTGGAACAAAGGCATTTGGCAAAATTGAAAAGTACTTATGTTGATGCTTTGCCTGAACTGAGAAGTCCTTATGACGGAAGAATACATACAAGTTTTAACCAAACGATAACAACAACCGGAAGATTGTCTTCATCTAATCCGAATTTACAGAATATTCCCATAAGAACAGAGCTCGGAAACAGGATAAGGGGTGCTTTTGTTGCGGAAGATAAAAATAATTTTATAATTTCGGCAGACTATTCTCAAATAGAATTAAGACTTCTTGCTCATATATCAAGAGATGATAATATGATAGAGGCTTTTTGTGAAGATGAAGATGTACACAGTATGACGGCCAGTAAGGTTTTCTCAGTGCCTTTAGATGAAGTAACAAAAGATATGCGCTCCAGGGCCAAGGCGGTTAACTTCGGAATTGTTTACGGTCAATCCCGTTATGGCTTAGCATCAGCACTGGGCATTTCTCCTTTGGAAGCTCAGGATTTTATTGACAGATACTTTAAAACATATCCCGGTATAAAAGAATATATGGATAATACAGTTAAATTTGCATATTCTCATGGATATGTAGAAACATTATACGGCAGAAAAAGATATTTAAGTTCGGGATTGTTGAGTACTAATTCAAAAATTCAAGAGGCGGCACAGCGCGCAGCTATAAATGCTCCTATTCAAGGCACGGCAGCGGATGTCATGAAATTGGCTATGGTAAGATTACAAGATGACTTTACAAAAAATAACATTAAATCTAAAATAATCATCCAAGTGCATGATGAACTTGTTATAGAAACCGTTAATACTGAAATAGAAGAGGTGAAAAAATTGGTTATAAACGCTATGGAACTGAATCAACCCTTTTTGGTTCCTTTAAAAGTAGATGTTTATGCAGGAAAATCTTGGATGGAGATTTAATGAAGAAAAGTACTGTTATATTATTATTGTTAAGTATTTTTACGGCTTTTCCGCAATGTTGTTTTGCGGAAAATATTATACCTGCAAATACTGTAATAAAAACAGTTTCAACAAACGGAGCATTCGCTAAATCTTACAGAACGTCAACAGAAAATCTTATGTACCTTTTATTATCTGCATTGAATGAACATAATTACTCTATTGAAGAAATACAATTTAAAACCGGAAGTGTACTGTTTAAAGCTTATACAAAAGAATTTATTGCCTCTGTGTCTGCTCAGGACGGTTATAACTCTTTCATAAAAATAATACCGGCTGATAATGTTTATAATTTTTCTCCTGTATTGATTCAAAAACTGCATACATATATTGATAATAACAATAAAGCAAGTTTTCAAAAGCTGCTTTAACTTGCTTTTTTAGCCATAACAGTATAGAATATTTATAATTACGGAACAAGGAGTTTATGTTATGGCTAGAAAAAAAGAAATACTTCATTTAGATTGCTTGAAAATATCTAAAAAAAACTTGACGGTTAAACCGAATCAAAGATACTATCTTTTGGGAGCTTTAGATTCGGAAGCGAAAATTTGTTGGCTTGAATTTATGGAAGATAAAACCTCTTTGACTGTAATGTTCTCTATTTTAAAAACATTAAAACATTTGAAAGAAAACTACGGACTTGAACCGAATATAATAGAAACCGATAATGCAGGTGAATTTTGTTCGGGTGACTATGCCAATAATAAAAATACTCACCCTGTTGAGCGCTTTTTCTCGGAAATGCAAATTAAACATAAATATACAAACACATATAGACCACAGCAAAACGGAGAATTTGAAAAGTTTTGGCAAACAGTAAAAGATGAATTTATTCAGGATAAGAAATTCAGAAGCCCTAAAGAATTTAAGTCTAAACTCGCTGATTTTATTGTTGAATATAATAAAAAAAATAAATAATAAGTTTTTATTTGTATTTGAGAATGGAACGCGAAGCGCCATGGGGTATTAAACGAATTCAAAATTTACAAGCACGAAAGATATACTTGATTTTACAAGGTTTTTCTTCATCGATTCATTTTGTTCTCCCAAGTCGATAAGAACCTGAAACAAGTTCAGGTTGACAAAATGGAAGCTTCTTGTTACTTGTTTAAAAGATAACACTTTAATCGTCATCCTGAGGGGCGAAGCGAGCTCAGGATCTTACCAATCCGGAATTACACATGTATTTTCAATGTTTAATATTCATAGCCTCATGCCGGTTGTTCCACAATGGTAAGATCCTGAACAAGTCAAAATCTACGCAATAAATTGCTCGATTTTTAGACTTCTTAGATTTTCCTCCCGGCTCAATCTTGCATCTCCGCTTTCAGAAACCTTTCGGTTTCTTGCTGCTGTCTTGTTTTTGCTTCCTCTCGGACAAGTGTTTGCTTCGC
>CALUTD010000020.1 GCA_944323625.1 Candidatus Gastranaerophilales bacterium | reverse complement strand
GTAAGATCCTGAACAGATTGAAAAACTGTGCTAAAGCACGTTTTTCTAATCTTTCAGGATGACAATTAAAATAACTTATAAAATATTAATAGTTTTTCCTCTTATTTTTATATATTTGTCATCGAATTACGTAACATATACAATCCTGAAAGCGTAGAAAACTAGCTTTGCGTAGTTTTCAAGCTGTTCAGGAGCTTACCAACGTGGAATTACAATTTAATTTGGACAAAAACCGGCAGCGGCCGGTTCAGGATATTACCGATATGGAAATATAATTTAATCAAATTAGAATCCGGCTTTGCCTCTTCAGAGCAGGGAAATACGCATGGATTTTACAAGATTTTATATTTATAGATTTATGTTTTTATTCCAAGAGGATAAGATCCTGAACAAGTCAAAATCTACGCAATAACTTGCTTGATTTTTAGACTTCTTGGAATTCCCTCTCGGCTCAATCTTGTATCTCCGCTTTCAGAATGACGGAAAATGATTATTAAAAAAGTAGGTTTTGGTAATCTTTGATTACCGAAACAAATACATTATTGATGCGGTAAATCAATGATTTACCGCATCCTACTTATTGTTTGAGTTGAGGCGAAAGCCGAAATGAGGACAACCGAAGGAGAACGAATAACAGGCTTGATACTAAGCAGATATAGTTTGCTTTTTTATATCATCACTTTTAAGTTGAGGTTCGGCGTGGATTGAAATATTGCATATTCCAAGTTGAGCCTTTATTTTAGACTCTATTTTATCGCAAATATTATGGCAGTGTTCTATAGTCATATCTTTTGGAAAAATTAATGTTATTTCAATCATTTTTTCAGGACCTGAACACCGTGACTTAAGGTCTTTATAACTTATAACACCTTCTGATTTCATTTCTTCAACAGCAGTTTCAATTTTTTGTATGTCATTTTCAGGTAAAGCACCGTCAAGAAGGTTATTTAATGTTGTTTTTGAAATTGCAAAACCTGCTTTAAAGATAAACAGAGCAACAAAAATAGCAATCAAAGAATCAAGAATTTCAAGTCCTGTCAATTTTATTAAAACCAATCCGATTAAAACCCCCAAAGATGACCAAATATCGGTTCTAAGGTGTTCCCCGTCCGCAAGTAAAGAAACAGAATTTGTTTTTTTCCCTACATAAAAAAGATAAGAGCTTACAAAAAAATTGGCTATGACTGCAATTGCCATAACAATTATACCGAAAGAAGTTTCTGTTTGCATAGAACTTCCCGCCAAAATCTTTTTTACGGCTTCAAAAAGGATATAAAAAGATGCAAAAATTATAAGTCCGCCTTCAATAAAACCTGACATATCTTCATATCTTCCATGCCCGAATTGGTGCTGACTATCTGCAGGTTCTGATGATTTCATTACTGCAAAAAATGTTAATACCGAGGCTAAAAAATCACTTAATGAATGTATTGCTTCCGATATAATACTTATACTGCCGGATATAATTCCCGCTATAAATTTAAGTATTATAATAGCAGCATTTGAGATTATTGAAAGTGCAGCTGCCGCTTTTTTTTCCGTAATACTTTTCATAAAGATTTTATAGCATTTTATATAATAAATGTAAAGTCTGGTAATAATTGAAAAAAGTAAATTTTGTTTATATATTTTCAGCACAGCTTATATTTTTAATGGATAATCATCCTTAAATTCCCAGCCATCGCGCATTACCAGTTCAGTACAAAAACCGAGTGTAAACTGAAAATCCGAAGACTCAACAAGCTGCTTTGTTTCAATACACCTTTCTATTAAAGAACTTCTTGTTGTATTCTCCCCATATGCCCAGGGAAAAGTTACCAACCCTGATTGTGTGCGACTAGATGATACAGCTGCTGTCCTTTGTCCACCAGTAACGAAATAAAATATAAATCTATCTCGTCCTATTTCATTTGGTTTTTTATCTCCATTCGTATCAAATGTTAACATAGTAGCATAAGCTTGTTCAGGCCCAGGACCAGGAGCACCTTCAGTCCATAGCCCACCCATTGAAGCTTTACCAATAGTTAAAGTAGTTCCATCTGTTAAAATATATTTATCATTATCTTCATCTTTTTCAGTAATATTTAAATAATTAACAACATAATCAAAAGCAGTATTTCCCCATTCACTTAAGGTTGTACCATTATCTATTTCTGCAAGTCTTATTGCATTAGAAAGCGTTGAATAAAACTTTTTCAATCTTGCTGCAGTTTCTGTTTTCCTATGATTTGCCATAATAACAGGAACTGTTATTGCTGCAATAATTCCGATAATTACAAGAGTAATTAGTACCTCTGCCAAAGTAAAGCTGCTTTTTCCATATTTTATCTTTTTTGACATATAAATCTCCTTTGTAATCTTTTTTTTGTTAAAAACAACATATATATTGTTATTAACAAATAATAAATTGTAGATATAAAATTGTCAAGTTTTTACAATTTTTATATGAATAAAAAAGAAATTTTAAAAGAATTCGGCAGAAATTTAAGAGCGGAAAGAAACAGAGCAGGGTTGTCACAAGAACAACTCGCTGAAAAAATAGGTGTTTCATACGGCCAAGTTATAGGAACAATAGAAAGAGGAGAAACAAATACTTCTTTGACTGTAATTGTTGGTATAATGAATGCTCTAAATCTTGATTTTGAAAAACTTTATAATAGAAAAACCAATGATAAATTTTACCAGGGATAATCATCTTTTATTTCCCATCCGTCTGTCATAATGAGTTGCGAACACCATATTCCGCGACCTTGTTTATTACATTGATAGTTTTCACTGCTGGGGCCGTTCAAAAGTTCATCACGTGTTTTTTGTACCGGATAGCTTTGGCTATCATCTTTATGATGTCCAAATATTCCTTTCTCTCCCACATATATTACAAATAAATCTCTTCCGAATTTATTTGGTTTTTTTGCTCCGTTTATATCTACAATAAAGGTCATACCAAAAGGTTTTTCAGGATTATATTCGGAGTTTGAAGCATATAATTGCACGCCTGAAATCATTGTTGTACATTTTGAATCATTGCTTACTGCATTATAACTTGTTTCTTCCTGCCCATTTAATGAATAAAATTTTATGCCATCCTTTTTTACATCTTCAACTTTTTTTTCTGACATTTTGATGAATGGAAATAAATATTTATCTGCACGCTCTTGAACAGATAAAGCATTATCTTGTCTCCAATTATACATACTACCGTATGTCACTTCTGCCAATTTTACGGCTTGAGTTATTTCAGAAAACACTTTTTTTAATCTTATTGTTGTTTGCTTCTTTTGATAACTTGTAACTAAATTTGGAATAGCTATTGCAGCAATAATACCTATTATTACAAGTGTAATAAGAACTTCAGACAAAGTAAATGCGCTATATCCATAAAATCCGGATTTTAAAGTTCTAAATCCCCCCCCCCATAATTAGTTTTGACATTATTTTTCTCCTTCTACTTTCTTAATCTTTTATATTTAGAATATATTGAAAATATGGATTATTCTTATATTTACTACCAATTTCTATTAAGTGTTCTTTTGAAATAAATCCCATTCTGTATGCTATTTCTTCTAAACAGGCAATTTTAATTCCTTGATTATCCTGAATTGTTTTTATAAATTGAGATGCTTGGAGCAATGATTCATGTGTACCTGTATCAAGCCATGCAAAACCTCTGCCTAAGAGTTCTACACTAACATTATTTTTTTTCAAATAAGTATTATTCAAATCCGTAATTTCAAGCTCGTTACGTTTAGAGGGTTTTTGATTACGTACATATTCAACAACATTGTTATCATAAAAATATAATCCAGTTACTGCATATTTAGATTTTGGATTTTCAGGTTTTTCTTCAATAGAAACAACTTTATTATTATTGTCAAATTCAACAACTCCGAATCTTTGAGGATCTTTAACCTGATACGCAAATAAAGTTGCTCCTCCATATTTTTCTGTTTTCTCGACTGCTTTTTTTAATGTCATAGAAAAATTGGGGCCGTAGAAGATATTATCCCCCAGTATCAGAGCAACAGAATCCTTTCCTATGAATTCTTTTCCCAAAATAAAAGCTTGAGCGAGTCCATCTGGACTTGGCTGCTCTTTGTATGAAAATCTGACTCCGAATTGAGAACCATCACCTAATAGTTTTTTAAAATTAGGAATATCAACAGGAGTTGATATAATTAAAATATCTTTTATTCCAGCAAGCATTAAAACTGAAATCGGATGATAAATCATAGGTTTATCATATATAGGCAATAATTGTTTTGATACAACAAGCGTTGACGGATAAAGCCTTGTGCCTGCACCGCCGGCAAGTACTATTCCTTTCATTCGCACCTCAATTCAATATATTCTTTAAGTGCAGTTTCCCAGTTTCTGCATATATGATTATTTTCCATAACACTGTTTGCAGGACGTTTTGCCTTTTGAGGATATTCTTGACTTGTACAAGGTTTTAAATTGACATTTAGATTACATAACTCAAATATTTTTTTACTGAAATTATACCATGTAGTTTCCCCTGAGCCGCATACATGATATATGCCATATGGCATTTCATTTTCTATTATTTTTATAATCCCGTTAGCAAGTTCACAAGTCCAAGTAGGGCAGCCTTTTTGGTCATCAACTACTTTTAATTCGGGTTTGTCGGCCAATGATATCATTGTTTCAACAAAATTTTTACCATGATGACCGTATAGCCAGCTTGTTCTTACTATATAATATTTATCACACTGTTTAACAGCTTTTTCGCCTTCTAATTTTGTTTTACCATATACATTTTGAGGATTTGTTATATCTTCAGGTACATATTTTCCTTGTTTTGTACCGTCAAACACATAATCAGTTGATAAATATATTAATGTTATGTTTAATTTCTTACAAATTAATGCGATATTTTTAGTACCGTCTGCATTTATTTTATATGCATTATCTTTATCTTCTTCAGCCTTATCAACATTTGTATATGCAGCGCAGTGAATGACAAAATCAGGCATATTTTCGGTTAAAACGTTCTCAACTTCCTCAATTTTAGTAATATCAAGATTATTAATATCTGTTTCTACTACATCATATCCTTCATCTTCTAACATCGGGCATAAATCCTGCCCAAGCATTCCGTTTGCACCCGTAACAAGGATTTTCATTTTAAAACTCCCAATCTTTTTTCTTCTATGTTTTTTATCCACTGTTGATTTTTCAAATACCAATCAATTGTGAGCTTTATTCCTTCTTCAAATGTTAAAGACGGTGTCCAGCCTAATTCAGACTGTATTTTATCATTACAAATTGCATATCTTCTGTCATGTCCCAAACGGTCTTTAACATATTCAATATAAGATTCATCTTTACCCATAGCTTCAAGAATAAGCCTCGTTATTTCAAGGTTTGTTTTTTCATTATGACCACCAATATTGTATACCTCTCCTACTCTTCCTTTATGAAGAACCGTATCTATTGCACTGCAATGGTCATATACATAAAGCCAGTCACGAACGTTCAAACCATCACCGTATACACATACTTTTTCATTTCTTAAAAGTTTTGAAATAAAGAAAGGTATTAACTTTTCAGGATATTGGTAAGGCCCGTAATTATTAGAACATCTTGTATTTAAAACAGGCATTTTGTAAGTTTCAAAATAAGCTCTTACAAGTAAATCCGCACTTGCTTTTGAAGCGGAATAAGGGCTGTTTGGAGCAAGCGGAGTCGTTTCATAAAAATAACCGGTATCTCCGAGTGTCCCGTATACTTCATCTGTTGAAACCTGAAGGAATCTTTCAACTCCTGCTTCTTTTGAAGCCTGAAGAAGATTTAACGTTCCCTGAACATTTGTTTCTATAAATATTTCAGGCCCTGTAATTGAGCGGTCCACATGACTTTCAGCCGCAAAATTAACTACACAGTCAACATCTGCTACTATATCTCTTACAAGTTTTTTATCACAAATATTTCCGTGAATAAAAGTATAATTTTTATTATCTCTAACATCTTCAAGATTTTCTATATTTCCGGCATAAGTAAGCGCATCAAGGTTTATTACTTTATAATCACTGTATTTTTGAAGAATATGTCTTACAAAGCAGCTGCCTATGAATCCTGCGCCGCCGGTTACTAAAATTTTCATAACTCATCCTTTACATCTTTAAGTCTTGGTTGTTTTTTATCTTTTTCACTTAAAACAGGTTCAAAATCTATATCCCATTTTATATTTATATCAGGATCATTCCAAAGTATTCCTCTGTCATGCTCTTTGGAATATTCATTTGATGCTTTATATAATAATTCTGCAGTATCAGACAAAACAACAAATCCGTGAGCAAAACCTTCAGGGATATAGAGCATACATTTGTTATCTTCCGTCAATTTTGCACTAACCCATTTCCCGAAGGTTAATGAATTTTTTCTGATATCAACCGCTACATCTAAAATTTCGCCGCGTATGCACCTTACCAGCTTTGCCTGTGCCTTTGGAGCCAACTGATAATGGAGCCCCCTTAAAACTCCTTTGGAAGATTTTGAATGGTTATCCTGATTAAATTCAATATTAATTCCGTTTTTTTCAAACTCGGATTTTTTATAACCTTCAAGAAAAAAACCTCTTTCATCTTCAAAAATTTTCGGAACTACCAATATAACATCTTGTATCTCTAACTGTTTAAATTCAAACGGCATAAATCTCTCTTTGATATTATCTCATGTTATTATGTTTATTATAACAGAAAATTATGTTTTGATAATATTATTCGATATTAACGTATAATTTTTCGTCATGAATAATTTTTTCAAAATTTAAAATACTGAAAAGTGTATTGTTTTCTATAAATTCAGCATAAATGTATGGAGAGTTTGAATCATTTGTAAGTGTCTTACTTATATTTTTCAGATTTTTTATATATTTAATATCATCAACTAAAAATGCCAAATCAAAATTTTTACTTTCAACAATTATAAGTTTATTTCCTTCGTTCTCTTGCGTTATATTTTTGTTTAGAAAACGTTTTAAATCAACAACCATAAGAAAATTCCCTCTATAGTTAATAAGTCCTTTAATATAATCACATGTATAAGGAAGAGGTGTAATTTTTTGACGTTTTAAAGAAATAAATTCTTTTACATATTTTAAATCAAGATAATAATTAAATCCGTCAAGTGTAAACAAAATATATTGATGAACAAGAGTTATATTGTTCGGATAAGAAACGGAATCTTGAAATTTTTTGCTTTGTTCGTTTCTGATTTTTAATACCTGTTTTGATTTTTCATCTGAAGGCAAAAGTGTTGAATAATCAAAATTACCTGCTTTTACTTTTTTTGATGAAACTAAAGAATCAAGAAGTTTTAGGTCAATTATATTAATGTTATCATATTCGGTTTTATAAATTTCACTTAATATTGAATTTTCCAAATAATAAGGTATTTCTTGTATCATATTAATGTCAAACGGAACAATATCTTCAAGTTGCGATACATGAATAGCAAAACAATTCCCTTCAACCATAGTAACTATTAATTTATTATTAATCGAAAAATTTTCCCGTTGTAAGCCCAAAAAACCACAAAGGTCAATTACTTTTATCATAAGTCCGTTATAGTTAAATATGCCAATAATGTTTTCAGGCATAACTAACGAAGTTTCAATTTCGGGCAAATTAATTATTTCAATAACATTTTCAATACTGATGGCAAAACGTTTACCGGCAATACTAAAAACAATAAAGTATTTACTTTTTTCTTTTGTTTCTTCCCTTAAAATTAAATCAAAATTATTGTTCATTATTAATAAAACCTTTATAATATTATAATATAAATCAATGATTAATAAATCAACAATTTAAAATATAATTACAAAAAAGGAGTTAATAATGGCAAGAAGAGATATAAGTTTGTTAAATAAATTAATAAAGAAGAATATACTGGATACGGTTATTTTGGGTGCCGTAAGTATAATTATTATGGCAATCATAATTTTTTGCGATACTGATAAAACTAAAATGATATGGCTTGCAATGACAGCTTTGGCTTTTTATTACATTTTGTACCAGTTTTCAAGAAATGAATTAATGAGTTCAATTGATAAATTGATAGATAATGAATTAAAAGAATTTCAAAAAAGTTCGGTCAAAATTCTTCAATTGAGTGAAAAACAAAGACAACTTACAAATAATTATATAGATATGCTGGAAAATGTTGTACATACAACAAAATCCTTTAAAAATAAAGCTTTAAAAACAAGAGAAAAAACTCAGTCAATAAATTCAAAAATGCTTGAAACTTATGAGTTTTCAGGTAAAGAATTAAAAGATTTACAGGAAAATGTTACCTCACTTCAAAACTTGAAACAAAAAGTACAGGTCATAGCAGAACTTATTATTGAATTAACTGACTATGTAAAACAAATAGGTTCAACCGTAAATATCGTAGAAAATATATCTGAGCAAACAAATATGCTTGCTTTAAACGCCGCTGTTGAAGCTGCAAGAGCAGGAGAATACGGTAAAGGTTTTGCAGTTGTAGCCAGTGAAATCAGAAAGCTTGCCGATGAGTCAAAACAGGCAACAAATAAAATTACTACTCTTGTTACCGAAATAGAACAAACAACATCATCAACAATTGTAGCTACGGAAGACGGTGTTAAATCAATTGAAACAGATGTTAAGTTTGCGGATAATATTAATAAAGACTTTCTATCTCTTGTTAACAATGTTAAAGACTTAAGTGAAGAATTAAGTGATGTTTTAAAGTCATCGGCAGAACAGCAGTCTATAACCGATGAAGTTTTGGAAGTTATTGACAGTATGAAACAAACCATATCCGAATCAATTAAAAATGTTGAAGAAAATATTGAAAACATAAAAGTATTTTCCGAAATATCATCTAACATTAAGGACAATATAGCAAACTAACAGGCAAAAAAATGAAATATAATCCTGAAGAATTCGATGAAATATTAAAAATATTCCACACAGAGAGTGATGAAATTATACAAGGGTTGAATGACGGTTTTTTGGAACTTGAAAAAAATCCCGAAAATAAAGAGCCGTTAAAAAAGTTATTACAACTGTCGCATTCTCTAAAAGGCGGAGCAAGAATGATAGGCTTTAACAGTATTCAGGATATTGCTCACAGAATTGAAGATATACTTTCTTTTTGGCAACATGATAATTCTAAAATCAATTTGGAATTCTTTCAGATTGTATATGATGTATGTGACTTTCTTACCGAATTAATCCATAAATGTGTAGAAAAAAAAGAAGATATTCATGATGAAAAAGTAACGGAATTTTTAACGAAATTAAATCGTTTTATAATTCATAATCATATGATTCCTGTTGAAAAAGCTCAAAATGAGGAAAAAACAAAAAAATCCTTAAATAATATAGATATAAATGCCATAATACTTGAATTGATGTTTATAATAGAGCGTGAATCAGAAGATGATAAAAGTGAAATACTTGATTTAATAGACGAGAATTTGTCACAGCTCTCCGATATATATGCCAATACAGATTTTGACAACATAAAAACTCAAATTTCCGAACTAAGAACAATATTGAATTCTGATGAAAAAGATAATAATGATTTGAATTTTTATAAACAAAAAATATCAGAATTACGAAATAATATTTATAATACAAATAAAGATATTGAATTTATTAATCCAAACATTAAAAAGAAAGAACAAAAATCTTTAAATAATGAAACAATATCAAAAGAAACAAAATTAAAAAATGAAATTAATGATAAATTTAATTACATTCTTTCTAACTTGCAACAAATAAAATATGAAAAACATTTTATAAAAAAGATAACAGAAACATTAAAAGAAATTCAAGATAAAGTACATAATGAAAAAATTCATCATATTTTAAGTAAGACCATAAATATTCTTGATATATTTTTTAACAAAGATATAATAATCGATAATGACTGTTATATGGTTATTCTGCAGTGTATCTACCTTGCAAAAAGAATATTTAGCGGAAGTGAAGAACATTTAAGTAATTTAAGTTTTTTAGTTCAAAGGTTATCCCTTGTTGAAGATATGTTGAATACAACCATAAAAGAACCGAAAAATGAATTAAGCGTTAAACAGGAAGTTAATATAGTATCTAAAGACAGTTACGACAATTTTAATAAAAATATAACTCCATTTGATTTAGAAGAAATTAAGACATTAAGAGTTGATATTTCCAAACTTGATAATTTAATAGCTCAAACCGGCGAACTTCTTATTAACGGTATAAAAAACAGAGAACATATAAATGGACTTTCCAAAATAAATGAAGAACTAACAAAATGGAATAGTGAAAGTAAAAAAATTCTTAATTATATGAAATATTATGAAAAAAAGGGATTTTTTAACTCTGAAAATTCGGATATTTCAAATATTTTTATGAAAAAAATACAAACATTTTTTATAGAAAATGTAAATATAATAACTGATTTAAATAATGAATTTATAAATCTATACAACGTTATATTTGAAGATGATAACAAATTGAATCAAACTGTACTGGAAATAGAAACAATAGCAAAAGGAATCAGGGTATTACCTTTAGCAACAATATTTCATTCATTTCCTAGAATGGTAAGAGATATAGCAAAAGAAAACAATAAAAAAATAAACTTTTATATAACAGGGAGTGATACAACTGTTGATAAAAAAATAATAGAAGAAATAAAAATGCCACTTATTCATATACTAAGAAACTCAATATCACATGGTATTGAATCACCTGAAGAAAGAATAAAGAAAAACAAAAATGAAACAGGTGTAATAAGGCTAAATGCAAAACAGGCGGAAAATAATGTAATAATTACCATTGAAGATGACGGGTACGGAATAAATATAGAAAAAATAAAAGAAGTTGCAATAAAAAACGGAATATTAATAGAAGAAGAAGTCAAAAATATGACAGATGAACAGCTAATGAAATTAATATTTCTGCCGGGATTTTCCACAAGAGAATCAATATCGGATATTTCGGGAAGAGGTGTCGGGTTAGACGTTGTTAAAACTAAAATAGCAAACTTAAATGGAGATATAACAGTAGATTCAATTCTTAATAAAGGCTGCAGAGTTACAATAAAAGTACCTCTTTCAATGTCTACGTTAAAAACATTTATTTTACTTGTTAATCAGCAAAAATATGCTCTGCCTATTAACTCAATTAAATTTGTAAAACAAATAAAAAGAGAAGAAATATTTACAAAAGACGGACATAATTGCATAATTTTTGATGAACACTCAATTCCTGTATATAAGATATCGGATATTTTTGAAGACAAAAAAACAAAGATAGAAGATGAAATTTTAACCGTAATAATTTTGCAAAATCAAGGAGTTCAAACTGCATTTATAATAGATAAACTGCTTGGTGCTCAGGAGGTTTTTCAAAAAAAACTTGTACCGCCTATTATAAAAATTAAAAATATAAGCGGTTTTACAACACTGCCTACCGGAGAAATATGCTTGATAATAAATCCTTATGAATTAATCAGATATACAATATCCAATTCTCAAGTTCCTTCATCTTTAATGAAACAATTAATGTAAAGTCCTCACCTATCAGCTACGCTGCGGCGGATACAAGCTCACAAGCATTGCCTTTGGCTCTGCTGTTTGTTTTGGTAACAAAAAAGTTACTCACAACCTTCGGGTTGTGAGTAACTTTTGATTGAACAATTTAAAATTACAGTTTAGAAGCAACCATACAAGTTGTTTCAGCTAATCTTGTAGAATAACCCATTTCGTTATCGTACCAAGAAATAACTTTAACCATATTGTCGCCCATAACTCTTGTAAGAAGAGCATCAACTGTTGATGATTGAGATGAGCCGATAAAGTCAGAAGATACTAACGGTTCTTCAGTGTAGCAAAGAACATGCCCGTCAGCTGCTTCTTTTAAAGCTGCATTAACTTCTTCAACAGTAACTTTCTTTTCTGTTTCAAAAACAACGTCAACTAAAGAAACATCAGGAGTAGGAACTCTCATAGCAAAACCGTCTAATTTTCCTTTTAATTCAGGAATAACAAGAGCTACAGCTTTAGCGGCACCTGTTTTTGTAGGAACAATATTTAAAGCGCCTGCTCTTGCACGACGAGGATCTTTATGACCTGCATCCAATATTCTTTGGTCACCTGTATAAGAGTGAACTGTAGTCATTAAACCTTTAACAATACCAAATTTTTCTTTAATAACTTTAGCAACTGGAGCTAAACAGTTTGTTGTACAAGAAGCCATAGAAATTATATTGTGTTTAGCAGGATCATACATATTATCGTTTACACCTAAAACAATAGTAATATCTTCGTTTGTAGCGGGTGCAGAAATAATAACTTTTTTAGCACCTGCATCAATGTGAGCTTTTGCTTTTTCTGCATTTGTAAAGAAACCTGTTGATTCAACAACAACTTCAACGCCCATATCTTTCCAAGGAAGTTGAGCAGGGTCTTTTTCTGCAAAGAATTTAATTTTTTTACCGTTAACAATTATACCTTCTTCATAAGCTTCAACTTCGCCGTCAAATTTACCCATTACTGAGTCATGTTTGAAAAGAAAAGCTGCCTGATCAGGTGTTAATCCCGGGTCATTTATAGCAACATAATTAATTTTGTCAAAGATACCTTCTTTGATTGCTGCTCTTAAAGTGTTTCTTCCGATTCTTCCGAATCCGTTAATTGCAACATTTACCATAGTTTTTAACTCCTTTTTTTATCTACCATGATTTATTGTTCATGAGTTATTTATAAATTAAACAAAAAGTTTTATCAAGTAAAATTTATTTTATTTTTCTGATATAATATTACCGTAATAAGGTATAAACAAACAATGACAACAAAATTTTCATCAAAATCTTCCAAAAGTTTTAATATATGGAGAAGAATATTTCAATATATAGCTTGTAATGCAGTAATCATAAATATAGTCAGATGCAAATATAATCTGTTAAAAACAGAAGGATTGGAGAATATAGACCGTAGTAAAAAGTATATTGTCGCAAGTAACCATGTTACGGGATTTGACCCTTTTGTTATAGCAGCTACACTAAATTTAACAATTGCATATATGGCAAAAAAACAACTATTTGAAACATTTTGGTCAATGGTACTTATGGATTGGTGCGGCGCTTTTGCTGTTGACCGTGATAAAGTAGATGTTTCGACAATAAAAACAGCTTTATCAATTAAACAAACTAACTGGCATTTGGGTTTATTTCCACAAGGTACACGTTCTAATAATGGGAAGATGGAAAATGTTACTAAAGGTTTTGCATCAATAGCAAAAAAATTACAGGCAGATATATTACCTGTTGCAATAATAGTAAAAGAAAATACAGGCTCAAAAAAGAAGGACTTTAAAATAAAAGTCGGAAATCCTATTTCCAGCAATGATGATGTTGATACGATAATAAAGAACTGGTCTATTTCAGTAGCAGAACTTTCAGGATTGGAATATATACCGTCATAAATATTTGAAAAAAGGGTTTACGAATGGAGAAAAAGAAGAAAAACTATACCAAAAGAGAAATTTCGGATTTCACCGAAGGTAAATATAAATTTCAATTATTCGGGCGCTGGCTGATTTCGCGAACATTAATTCCTTTATTTTATAAAGTTGAATATACAGGGCTTGAAAATGTTCCATCCGACAGAAATTTTATTGTTGCACCAAATCATATTTCATACCTTGATCCTTTCCTTGCAGGAGAAGCTGTTAAAAAACCTATTGCTTTCATGGGGAAAAAAGAGCTCTTTGAAAATAACACATTGGCTTTTTTGCTCGATGGTTTAGCCTGTTTTGCCGTTAACAGAGAAAAACTTGAAGTATCGACAATAAAAACCGCAATAAATGTGTTTAAAACAAACCGTTGGATGCTCGGTATTTTTCCTCAGGGCGGAATAAGAAGAAACAGAAAAATTGAAAAAATAAATAAAGGTTTTGCCGTTATTGCAAAACAAATGAAAACTGATATACTTCCAATCGGGCTCACAGGAAGCGAAGAATACAATTGGATTCCATTTAAAGGTAAACTTAAAGTAGCTGTAGGAGAACCTATTTCTTATAATCAGGAACTTGATGATATAATTGACGAATGGGGTCTTAAAGTCGCAAAGCTTATTGATTATGAATATATTAAAGATAATGCAAACGAAAAAGAAAACAAAGATACCCCATCTGTTGTTTAAAGGTATATTTTAATACGGGAATATATTATAACGTTAAGTTAGTTCTTTAAGTTTGATTAAAGAAGGATAATATGTTCCGTTTACCCGGATTGCCTTTTGAAATTCTTGTTTTGCTTTTTCAATATCATTTCTTTTTAAAAGCAGTTCGCCGTACATATAATGAGTTTCGGGATCCTTAAAGCAAATATCCAGACTCTTTTTTATTAAAATTTCACTATCTGCCAAATAACCTTGATTTAATAACAACCTTGCATTATATTTATAAACTTCCATATTAAAATTCGCTAAATATGAAGTTTTTTGGAAAATTTTGCTTATAAAATCATATCTTTCATAAAAAAACAACATTTCAACATCCTGCTCATAAAAATTTCTAATTTGAAAATAAGTAGGCATTTTGCCTTTTTTACCCTCAATAATTTCAATTAAAATAAGCAGCCAGTTAACAAAACTTGAAGAATTCTCCAATGACTCTAAAAGATTTTTAGCTTCATTCAATTCTCCATTTAATAATTTACAATATGCACATCCATACAAACAAACTGCAGATTCAAAACCATTATACGCATCATGCAGTTTTTTTTCTCTTAATGCAGATTTTGCAAACTCAATCTTATCTAAAGAACTAAATGAACTTTTCATTAATTCATTCTTTGACTTTCAATCTTTAAACTTTCCTGTTTTATAAAGTTGTCTGCATCAGGATGAATTCCCGGATATTCCCCATTAATTAACCTGTTAATTTCAACGACTTTCGGATCCTGAACAACTACTTCAGGTTCTTTTGGTTTATTATATTCTGCTAAAAACTTAACAGGATCTAGCTTTAACTGTTCAATTTCATCAAGTGTATATATTTTATATTCGCACTGAGTCGGATCTTTCATGCATAATTGAGCCTGTATAGAATAAGAAGTTAATTGAGGAACGGAATTTATTGTTATAACTTTTTCAAATGCCTCATTTGCCTTATCCTGCATTGCTATATTCATATAAGAATTGCCCAAATAATACCAGGCTGCAACACTTGTTGGATTTTTTTCCGTATATTCCGTAAGCTCTGATATACAGCCCAAATAATTTTTATCTTTATATTTTTTTATAGCACTATTTATTACTTTCAAGTCATCATTTTCTGCCATTGCAAAATTGACGAAGCAAAAATTCATCATTAAACATAAAACTAAACCCAGTATTAATTTTGTTTTCATATAACATCCTCTAATGTTTTCAGTATGTTTTTGTAAACAAGTCCTTATATAGATTATATACCCAATTTTACAAAAAATATCCTATTTCTTGCATTAATTTTTTTTCATTTTCTTTATAAGAATATTATACACGAAAAAATACTATTATTTAATTATTAATACTCGTTTTAAAGGATATTTGTTTTTTTATTTCATCTATAAATATGAAATTTATTTTTAAATACTATATTAACATTTGTAACAAATGTATAATTTATTATATGTATTTGTTGAGTAAAAAGGGAAAAGCATGAAAATTAAAATCAAAGAAACGGTAAAACAAAAGAAGGGTTGGAGTTTATATAAACTTGCAAAATTTTTAAACTTGCCTCAGCAAACTGTATATTCCTGGGCCAGCGGCAGAACTCAACCTTCTTATGAAAATATGGACAGACTTTGCGAAGCTTTGAACTGCAATATAGGTGACTTATTTGAAGCGGAGCCAGTTCAACAAAAATTAAATCTTGCGGTTAATCAGTAAGTTTACTGTGAGCAAGATTAATAATATCTGTAATATTAATAATTGAATCTTGCGGTTTATCGCATAAATAAATTAAGTATTCAATATTTCCTTTTGGTCCTTTTATCGGAGAAAATGTTAAATTTTTAACAAATAGGTTTAATGATTTTGCATATTCTATAATATTATCAATAACTTCAAAATGAACTTCTTTTTCTCTAACTACGCCGTTTTTCCCTACACGGTTTTTTCCGGCTTCAAACTGAGGTTTTATAAGAGAAACTATTTCGAACCCTGAATTATCTGCCAGTTTTATTACATTATTCAAAACTTTTGTTATAGAAATAAAAGATAAATCCATAGTAATAAATTGGGCTTTTTCGTCATTTTCGGAATAAATTTCGTCCAAAGAACAGGATTTAATATTAACTCTTTCAATAACTTTTACACGATTGTCAGTTCTAAGTTTCCAAGCAATTTGTCCGTAGCCGACATCGACACTGTATACTTTTTTAGCTCCGTTTTGGAGCATACAGTCGGTAAAACCTCCGGTTGAAGCGCCTGCATCAAGACAAACTTTATCTTTTAAATTAATTGAAAATTCTTTTATTGCTTTGTCGAGTTTGTATCCTCCACGGGAAACAAAGGGTTCTGTCTTTATTTCAAATACGGTATTTTCTTTAAAATCAAGCATATAACCCGATTTTGTTATAACAACACCGTCAACCCTTACATCCCCGGCCATTATTGCGGCTTGAGCTTTACTTTTTGACTCAAAGAATCCTCTATCCGTTAATATTTTATCTAATCTTTCTTTTGTCATTTATATATTAAATACCTTTTTTGAGTTTGCGCTTGTCCGTTTTTTCACTTCTTCAATATCAATACCTTTTAAATCTGCAATTTCTTGTGCAATATATTTTAAATATTCAGGAGAGTTGATTTTGCCGCGGAAAGGAACAGGTGCTAAATAAGGAGAATCCGTTTCCAAAAGAATCTTATTTAAAGGTATTATTTTAACAGCTTCTTTTAAGTCTTTCGCATTTTTAAAAGTAACAACTCCTCCTATAGCTATATAATACCCTTTTTCAATGCATTTCACAGCAAATTCCGGAGTACCCGAAAAACAGTGAAAAATAACATCGTTAAGTTTATATTCTTCCAATATATTATAAACATCTTCATGAGCTTCTCTATCGTGAATTACAACAGGCATGCCGGATTCTTGAGCGATTTCAAGCTGTTTTCTTAAAACTTGTTTTTGTTCATCTTTAGAATCCGCGCCATAGTGGTAATCAAGCCCTATCTCACCTATTGCTTTAACCTTGGGATGATTTATAAGTTTATATATTTCTTTTTCCGTTTTTTCATTATAAGTATTAAACTCGGAAGGATGAACTCCTATTGCGGCATATAGCATATCATATTTTTCGCACA
The DNA here is from genome assembly GCA_944323625.1 of Candidatus Gastranaerophilales bacterium. GTDB lineage: Bacteria > Cyanobacteriota > Vampirovibrionia > Gastranaerophilales > Gastranaerophilaceae > Avigastranaerophilus. The sequence goes on along the minus strand of CALUTD010000020.1, from coordinate 22,066 downwards.
TAGATATTATTTGTGAGAAACTTGAAGGTTCAACCCCCGGAATTATAACTTTTTCTACTCCGTTTATTGATATTTTGTTTAGAAAATTATCAAAATCGGTAATATATTCTTCAAAATTTATATGCGCATGGGTATCAATCATTTTAATTATTGCCTTTCTAATACTTTTATTTTAATATAACGACATAAGTTTGTTTATTTATGTAAAAAAGAATTAACAAACAGGCAAAAATTTATATGTTTAGTTTTGATATAAGTGTAAAGGTTTTTAGTCAGGTAGCAATATGAAAGTCCGAAACATAGATACAATACCGAAACAACAAACAAAATCAAATAGAAAGAAAGTAGCTATAGGTTCCGTTGTAGGAAGTACAATAGGTATAGCAGGAGCAGTTGCCGGAGTATATGCAATGGCAAGAAAGGGGAATCCGGGACTTGCTTTAAAGAATTTAAAGTATAATGAAAAAGATGCGTTTATTATAGGGACCGGGGCAATTCTCGGTGGTTTGGCCGGCGGTTTGACTGTTGACAGAGATAAAAATAATGTCAAACCCAAACTGAGAGAAAGTTTAAAACAAATTGTGGGGAATATGGTTTTCCCGTTAGGAACTCTTGCAATAGGCAATAAAATTTTGGAAAAATCAAAATTTAAAATGCCGAATATAAAATCATCTTCAAAACCGGCTAAAATAGCCAATACCGTTTTAAATGCACTGCCTAGAGTTGTTGTTACTACAGTATCTTTAATGGGTGGAATGGAAATTGGCAATAAGGTCATGAATAAAGTTAATAATAAAATATTTAAAGAACAGAAAAAGCCAAAAATGGCAAGACCGGAAGATTATCTTGTCCATTCGGATGATGTGATTTTAACTGCTAATATGCTTTTAAAAGATGCAAAAAACTTATCAAGATTAACTTCGAAAATATTACCTTTAACATTTATAGTAGCGGGTTCAAAGTCGGGTATGAAGCAAAACGATAACAAACAAACTGAATTAAATTCTGATTTTGATAATATAGACTATAGTAATATTGATTATAATACGGATACTTCGTACAGTGTTGATGAAAACCAAGATATTTTTATTGATGTTAAAGAAATAGATTAAACTACAAAAGAAATTCGGACATAATTTCGTTGCTCAATAATATTCCGTTTTCTGTCAAATTTATATTGTCTTTATTTACGGATAAAAGATTGAGTTTTTTGTATTTTTTTATAATTTTTTCATATTTTTTTAAGAAATCAATATTAAACTTTTTGTTGATATTATTAATATTTATACCATCTTTTAATCTTAAAGCAAGAAATATTTCATTCTCAAGGTTTTCTTCAAAAGTAAGAAAAATTTCTTCTTCGCGCTTTAGGGGATTCTTAATATAATCATTAAAATCCGATTGATTTTTATATCTGATATTTTGCTCAAAACCGCTTGCATTAAGTCCGAAGCCATAATAATTTTTATTTTTCCAATAACATATATTATGTCTTGATTCAAAACCTTTTAGTGCAAAATTACTTATTTCATAATGTTCAAAATTGTTTTTTTTAAGAAAATCACACAAAAACAAGAACATAGTTGCCTGCATTTCATCATCGGGAAGATTGTCAGGCGGATTATGAAAAAAGAAAGAACCCTTTTCTATTTTTAGTCCGTAAGTTGAGATATGTTGGATTTCAAGTTCAATAGCTTTATCTAAATCTTTTTTAAACATTTCAAGAGTTTGCGTCGGTAAGCCGTATATTAAATCAATACTTATATTCTTAAATCCTGCAGATTTAATTGTATCAACCGCATGATAAATTTTGTTTTCATTATGCTGCCTTCCTATATAACCGAGAATATTATTATTAAAAGTTTGTACACCTAAAGAAATTCTGTTAACCCCCAATTTTTTTAATCCTAAGATTTTTGTTTTCTCAACGGTTTCAGGGTTAACTTCGATTGTTATTTCCGCATTATTTTCAACGTTAAACAGAGAAAGAATTTTTTGAAAATCATTTTCATCAAGTAAAGAAGGTGTTCCGCCGCCGAAATAAATAGTTTTTAGCTCTTCATTGTTATATCGGTTTTTTATTTCTTTTATAAGTGCTGCAATATATATATCTTTATTTTCTATATTTTGTCCTGAAATAAAAGAGCAATATTTACACTTTCTTAAACAAAAAGGTATATGAATATAAGCGTGTTCTATCATAAGGAAATTATATCACCGTCAAAATAAAAGATTCATTTCTAAATCCAAGAGCATTTGTTTTTTATCCAAGCCTCCCGCATAGCCCGTAAGTTTTTTATTCGCCCCTATTACTCTGTGGCAAGGAATAATTATAGCAATCGGATTTTTATTATTTGCGCTGCCAACAGCTCTTGAAGCTTTGGGGTTTCCGATTTTGACTGCAATTTCTCGGTAACTTGCTGTTTGTCCGTAGGGTATTTTTAATAATTCAGCCCAAACTTTTTTTTGGAAATCAGTACCGATAGGATTTATCGGGAGATTAAAAACTTGCCGTTTGTTATTAAAATATTCATCAAGCTGGTTTTTGGTATCTTTCACAATAGAATTTTCATTCTCTTTAATTTGAGAATCATCAAATCCTACACCTATTAGCGTGTGTTCATCGGCTTTTATATAAATATTACCTATTTTAGATTTATATATACCGTAAAAAATCATATTTATACAATAACATATTTTGTAGTATTATAAAAACTATGAACTATTATGAACGTGCAAAAAAATATAGGGCAAAAAAACGGCTCGGGCAGAATTTTCTGACTGATTCAAAATGTATTGAAACAATTTTGGATGTTTCAGATATAAAAAAGGATGATGTAGTTGTTGAAATCGGTCCGGGGCTTGGTTTTGTCACCGAACAGCTTGTTAAACTCGCCAAAAAAGTTTATGCCATTGAAATTGATGAGGATATGGTTAATGAACTTTATAAAATAGATGCGGATAATTTAGAAATAATTCATGCCGATATTTTAAAAACTGATATTTCAAAGTTTGGAAATAATTTAAAAGTTGTTGCTAATATTCCATATTATATAACTTCTCCGATAATAGCGCATTTACTTGGAGAAGCAGATGACTTGGACAACAAAAACAGAAAATCGTTATCTCAGATAGTTTTGACCGTTCAATATGAAGTAGCTAAAAGACTAACGGCAAATGAAAAATCTCCTTCAAAAGAATTTGGATTATTATCAATACTGGCGCAATTTTGGTCTGATATTGAGTTTGTTCAAAAAGTTCCGGCGCGCTCGTTTTTCCCGGCGCCAAAAGTTGATTCCGCAATTGTTAAAATGATTTTAAAAGATAAACCGTTATTGGAACTTACAAATTATCCGTTCTTTAGAAAAGTAATTAAAGCTTGTTTTGCGACAAGAAGAAAAAATATAAAAAATTCATTAATAAATGCAGGCTTTGCAAGAAATTCGGTAGAAAAAACATTAAAAGAGCTTAGCATAAATGAAAATATAAGAGGAGAAACACTTTCTATTATTCAAATGGGTGAGTTATCCGAAAGACTCAAGGACAATTTATGAACAAAATTAAAGTCAGAACTCCTGCCAAAATAAATTTAACTCTTGAAGTTTTAAACCGCCGTAGTGACGGTTTTCACAATATTCAATCGATAATGCATTCAATAAATTTATATGATTATTTAACATTTATTATTGAACCTTTCTCCGGTCTAAAAATAGAGTTAACCGGAAACAGTGAAAACATACCTTATGATGAGTCGAACCTTGTATATAAAGCGGCTATGGCATTCTTTAATAAAGCGGCTGTTGATAAAGTTAAATTAAAAGTATATATAGAAAAACACATTCCCGTTTCGGCTGGGCTTGCGGGCGGGAGTGCAAATGCAGCAGGAACACTTTTTGCCTTAAATAAGTTATATAATAATATTTTAGCCCATAAAGAACTTAAAGATTTATGTGCTTCTTTGGGGTCTGATATAAATTTTTGCCTTAATGGCGGATGCGCACTTTGTACTTCAAGAGGAGAAATTATTGAGCCTTTACCCTGTATTATTCAAAATATTTCATTAATCAAACCTAAAAATCTTTCTATAAGCGCAAAAGAAGCCTATACAAGATTCTCTTCTTCAGCAGATAAATCTAATCCTGACAATACAAATAAATTAAAAAAATTATTACTTGAAGGTAAATGTGATGAAACTCTTTTCTATAACAGTTTAGAAAAAGTACTTCTACCATATTATAAAGAATTAAGAGATGTGAAAAAATCGGTAGAAGGTTCGGTAATGTCAGGGAGCGGTTCTGCGTTTTTTACGACGGATTCGAAATTGAAAATCACTTTGGACAGAAAAAATTATGATATATTTGAAAATTTAACGACAATTAATACAGGAGTTGAAGAAATTAATGACTAATGTAATTTTAACAGAGAAAACAAACCCAAATACAGTAAATATTGATATTTCTTCATCTTTGAAAATTGCAGAAATGATAAATAATGAAGATAAAATAGTGGCGCAAAAAGTAAGTGAAAAACTTCATGAAATTGCCAAAGCTATAGATATAATAAGTGATAATTTTTTAAAGGGCGGAAGGCTGTTTTATTTTGGAGCGGGAACAAGCGGCAGATTGGGAGTTTTGGATGCCTCTGAATGTCCTCCGACATATAATACTCCTTATGATATGGTGCAAGGAATTATAGCCGGAGGTGATAAAGCTTTAAGATATGCGGTTGAAGGCGCAGAAGATTCCGTTGAACTTGCGAAAGAAGATTTTGAACGGTTAAATATTAACGAAAATGATACGGTTATTATAATTTCCGCAAGCGGAAATGCAAATTACGGAATAGAAATTCTAAATTGCGCAAAAGAAAAAAAAGCTAAAACTATTTCAATTACCTGTAATCCGAATGCGAAAATTTCAAAACATGCAGATATTGTAATATGTATAGAAACAGGTCCTGAAGCTGTTACGGGCTCAACAAGAATGAAAGCCGGAACAATGCAAAAAATGGTTCTTAATATGCTCTCAACAGGAGCAATGGTTAAAATCGGTAAAGTTTATAAAAACTATATGGTAGATGTAAAACCAACGAATATTAAACTAAAAGACAGAGCAAAAAGAATAGTAAGTGAAATCGCATTATGTAAGCAAAATGAAGCGGAAAATATTCTTAAAACTAACGGATATAAAGTAAAAGAGGCTGTAATTCAAATAAAATATTCAAAAACTTTTGATGAAGCTCAAGGGCTTTTATCAAAGTACAACGGAATTTTAAGACGCGTTTTTGAGGAGTTAGACTAAAAAATATTTGCAAATATAAACTATTTATTGTCTAATATGGTTATGGATATAACCGTTAAAAAAGCAGAATCATTAAAAGGTGAAATAGAGATTCCTGCAGATAAATCAATTACTCACAGAGCATTTATGTTTTCTGCGCTGACAAAAGGAAAAGTCAAGATTGCAAATTTTTCAAAAGGCGCGGATTGTATGTCGACATTAAAAATAATCCAAATGCTGGGTTGCAGTGTTGATTATTTAAATGAAAAAGAACTTTTTATAAATGCTAAAAATGCACTCAAGGAACCTGGCAGTCCTCTTGATTGCGGAAATTCCGGTACAACAACCCGTTTAATGACGGGGCTTCTTGCAGGACAGAATTTCAATACTGAACTTTTTGGAGATGAAAGCTTATCAAAAAGACCAATGAAACGAGTCATTAGTCCTTTGGAAATGATGGGTGCCAAATTTGACCATAGTGATTATAAACTGCCGGTTAAAATTTACGGAACAAATTTAAAAGGAATAGATTATAATTCTCATCTAGCTTCGGCCCAGGTTAAGTCCTGTCTGTTATTGGCCGGTTTGAATGCTGATGGTGTTACTTCTTTTACGGAACCTTATAAGTCAAGAAACCATACAGAACTTATGTTTGAATATATGGGAGCCGATATAAAGATTGAAGACAATAAGGTTTCAGTTCAAAAATCTCAACTGCAGCCTGTTGATATAACAGTTGCAGGAGATATTTCTTCTGCCGCATTTTTTATCGCTGCTGCTTTAATAGTACCCGGGGCGGATATTTTAATTAAAAATGTCGGAATTAATGAAACACGCTCAGGGATAATCGATGTTGTAAAAGCTATGAACGGTGATATAGAAATATTGAATGAAAGATTAATATCAAATGAAAAAGTTGCCGATATAAGAGTAAGATATTCTAAACTTAATTCAACTGTAATCGAAGGAGAAATTATACCGAGACTTATTGATGAAATTCCTGTAATTGCGGTTATGGCGGCATTGGCAGATGGAACAACCGTTATAAAAGATGCGGGTGATTTGAGAAATAAAGAAGCGGATAGAATTACCGCTGTTAGAAATGAACTTTCAAAATTGGGTGCGGATATTCAGGAAATGCCCGACGGTTTAATTATAACAGGTAAAAAACACTTAGAAGGCGGTTCTTGTGTTGAATGTTATCATGATCACAGAATTGCAATGAGTGAATATGTTGCCGGCTTAGTCTGTAAATCTCCGATTACAATTAATGAATTTCAATGGGTGGATATTTCGTTCCCCGAATTTTTAAAACTTATGAGTTCTGTTTGTCATTAACTATACAACTTGTTATCAAACACTTATTTAGAGAGTTGTTTCAAATCAGTTAATATTTTATAACAAAATTGAACTTCTTTTTCCTCTGCTTCATTTAGCATTTCATTAATTCTGTCAATTAATTCCCGTTTCGGTTTTATATGTTCAAAATCAAACAGTTCTTTTTCTGTTACATTTAACGCTTTTATAATCTTTTCAAGTGTAGCTTCGGATACAAATCTTTTTCCGCGTTCTATATTGCTTAAATTTGGAGTATCCAGTCCTATTTTTTCCGCAAGTTTTTCCTGTGTCATATTTTTACTTTTGCGTATTTCCTGTATTCTAAACCCCAGCTTTTCTTTTAATGATTTCATAAAACTTTCTCCAAAATAAAATAATATAATATCTTGATTTGAAATATAATTTGCTTAAAAAATAATTATTATTGAATTAATTAGTATATTATGCTAATATACTTATGCATAAATACTAATTTTTATTGGAGATTAAAATGTTAAAGAATAAAAAATCATTTACTCTTGCAGAGGTATTAATAACTTTGGTTGTTATCGGAATTATTGCGGCAATAACAGTACCTACAATTATGGCAAATCATAAAAAAACTGAAACAGCAGCAAAATTAAAAAAGTTTTATTCGACATTTGTAAATGCTGTAAAACTTGCAGAAATAGAACACGGAATTCCCAATGAATCGTGGGAATGGAAAAGATGTTCTGACAAAGAAAGCTGCATGTATGTATTTAATAATTATTTGGCAAACCATTTTAGTTATTCCAAAATAACTTATGGTAGTGATGTATATTCTACTATAGGATTTGTCGAGGAGCCTGTATTCGCAGTTTATTTAAACGATGGAACAATTATGAGTTGCTCAGGTTCTGAATCAAATATTTTCTACATAGATGTAAATGGAGAAAAAGGTCCTAACCAAGCAGGAAGAGATATATTTGGATTTTATATCGGTTCTTCCACAGAAATAGTTATCGAAGATTCTAGAGATAGATATGAAATTATAGCTTCAGCAAAAAATAGTACCCTTGATGCTGTATTTAAAGGTTTTCAACTTATTATGAAAGACGGATGGGAAATTAAAGATGACTATCCGTACAGATTATAATTTATAATATTAAATAGCTTTTTTAATCTTAGAATTTTTTATTGTTCTTTTCAAGTACCAAAAATCAGGATGGAATAAAGCCAAAAACGGAATCAATTCCAAACGGCCTATAAGCATATTAAATATGCAAATACACTTTGAAAGGAACTCTAAAGAACCGTAATTTCCCATAGGCCCTATAACCCCAAAACCGGGACCGACATTGCCTAAAGTTGCAATAGCAGCAGTAGTTCCGACAATAGTATTTTGTTCAATATAAACCATAAGTACAGCACTTACCCCAAATATGACATAATAAAAAATGACAAAAGAAACAATTTGTCTTACAACATCTTCAGAAACAATTACTTTATTTATTTTTATAGGATAGACTCCATTAGGATGGTGTATTTTTGCAATTTGTCTTCTTAAATATTTAAAAATTAAAACAAGTCTTAAAAGCTTTACACCGCCGGCCGCAGAACCTATTGAAGCCCCCGTAAACATCAACAGAAACAATAATAATTTGGCCCTTAAATTCCACTGATTGTAATCAACGGAAGCAAAACCGGTTGTTGTTATAATGGATACAACCTGAAAAAATGCTTCTTTTAATGATTTTGCAAAATCATATATATGATGAGTTGTTAATGTTACAGCTATAAATATTGTAAATGCCAAAACAATAAAAACATATGATTTAAATTCATCGTCTTTAAAAAGTGCCAAAAAATTTCTTTTTACGTAAACTTTATATTGAAGTGCAAAATTTGTTCCTGATAGGAACATAAATAAAGCAATAACCCACAAACATTTTGATTGGGCATACACAATAATACCTTGCGATAAATTTGACAATCCTCCTCCGGAGAGAGTGGATAACGATGTACAGACAGCATCAAAAACAGGCATTCCAAAATATAAAAGTGCAATAAACTCAATTAAAGTCAGAGCAAAATATATTCCCCATAATGCAGCTGCCGTTTGTCTGATTCGCGGAGTCAATTTACTGTCAGTAGAGCTTGCTCCGGGTGATTCGGCTAAAAACATTTGTCTTCCGGCAACTGCGAACTTAGGAAGTATTGCTATAAATAATACAAGGATACCCATACCGCCAAGCCATTGACTAAATGAACGCCAAAAAAACATTGTTTTTGGGTAAAGTGAAAAATCAGAAAGAACTGTGGCACCGGTAGTTGTAATCCCCGATACACTTTCAAATAAAGCATCTATAGGACTAAGCCCAAAATACACAAATGTTGCAGCCGATAATAAAGAAATTATTACCCAAGTAACCATCACTATAGTAAGAGCTTCTGCTCTTGTCATATTATCTATTTCATCAGTAATTTCTTTATCACTTTTAAAAATTATACTGATTACTAATGCTATAATTGAAGCAGCGGCAAAAGGCTGCCAAGCATTTGTTTCTTTTATTATGAAAGCACATATACAAGGTACAAGCATTACAATTGCCATATACTTTAAAATAAGACTTACTATATTTAATATGTACCTTAAATTCATTTTTTAACCGCACCTTTTGAAAAAAGAGAGAACACTATCTGCATTTTCTTGTGTTGTAAACACAATTAAATTATCCAGAGGCATAATTTGTGTACTGCCTTTTGGAATAATAACTCTGTTTCTTCTTTGAATTATAGCAACAATAGCTTTACATGGCATTTTCAAATCCATAAGAGTAGTTTGTTTAAAACTTTGAGGTATACATATTTCTAAAACTTTCCCCTGTCCTTTTTCAACTGTTGCAAGAATTTCACCCGTTTTAATTAAATGGTTTTCTATATTGTCTATAGCTGCACCATTTTGAGAAATAGCTACATCAATACCAACTTTTTCAAATAAATTTGCATTAGCATTTTTAGATACTCTTGTTATAACCTTTTCAACTCCTAATTGTTTTGCAAGCAATGAACATAACAAATTTTTTTCATCATTATTTGTAACACTAACAACGACATCAGAGTCTTGAAGCCGTTCTTCTGATAAAAGATCAAAATTAGCACCATCACCATTTATAACAAGTGTATTTTTTAAATTTTCAGTTAACTCTACACATCTGTCATAATCATATTCTATTATTTTTATTTTCATATTGGCTTTTTCAAGATTTTGAGCGAGCATAAGTCCTACACTCCCACCACCTATTATTGTTACCTGTTTAACATCATTCTTTTCTTGAAAAAACTTACCCGCCAATATATCCAAAGAATATGAAGACCCCATAAAAATAACTTTATCATTTAATAAAAGCTCTGTATCTCCATTTGGAATAAATAATTTATCATCTCTTGTTATACCTACAATTAATGTTTCATCCGGGAAATTACAGTCTTTCACTTTTGTATTAATAAATTTTGTGTCTTCTTCTACTGGATACTCAAATAATCTTGCTTTACCATTTGCAAAATTTTCAACATCTATTGCTTTTGGAACAGTTATTATCCTAAATATTTCTTGTGTCATTAATTCTTCAGGCCAAAGAACATAATCTATCATAAGTTCTCTTTGATATTTTGAACCGCGAACGAGTGAAAGAGATTCCATATTTTCTTTTTTACTGACAAAACAAACTGTTTTTAATTTTGTCATATTTGTAACGGTTAAACAAGCAACAATATTTGCTTCATCATTATCGGTACAAGCAATAAATATATCGGCATCTTTTATTCCTATTGATTCTAATAATGCAATATTAGAGCCTGACCCCTCAACATATTCTATATCGAGTTTTTCTATATTACTGTTATTTTCCGTACCGTCATCAATAACTATTATATCGTGGTCTTCAAACAATTTTGCCGCTATAAGACAAGCTGTTTCATTTGCACCGTATATTACAATTTTCATAAAAATCCTTTTTCATATCTACTTTATAATAAAAAGGCTTTTTTGTCCAACCGCATTTATACTACAAGACTTCTTTGAATTTTATATAACTCAAAAGTATTTTCTAAAAGCATTGCTATAGTCATCGGGCCCACTCCTCCCGGTACAGGTGTTATATATGAAGCTTTTTCTTTTACTTCTTCATATTTTATATCACCAAATAAACCTTCATTTGTTCTGTTTATTCCTACATCAATGACAATTGCTCCTTCTTTTATATAATCTGCAGTTATATATTCTTTCATTCCTATTGCAGCAACAACAATATCATGCTCTTTAGTTATTTGTTTTAAATTTTCTGTTCTGCTATGAGCAGTTGTTACAGTTGCATTTCTTTGTTGCAACAATAATGCCAATGGTTTTCCTACTATATTTGAGCGGCCGATAACAATTGCATTTTTACCTTCCAAATTAATTTTATACTCATCTAAAAGTCTTATTATTCCTTTTGGTGTGCAAGGTAACACATACGGATTATACCCCAGTGCCAGCCAACCGAAATTATACGATGTAAAGCAATCAACATCTTTTATCGGGTCTATAGCTTCCAATATTTTTTGTTGATTTAAGTTTTCGGGAAGCGGAAGCTGAACAAGTATGGCATTTATGTCAGGTGAGTCATTCATTATATATATTTGCTCAAGTAAATCATTTTCGGATATGTCATGTGGAAGTTCGTTAACAATCGAGTTAAATCCTACATACTCTGCTTGTCGTTGTTTATTTTTTACATAAATTTGACTGGCAGGATTTTTACCAACTAAAAATACTGCCAGTGTAGGTTTTTTTTCATATTTTGTTGTATTTATTTTAATATCTTCAATAATTTTTTTTGAAAGATTTTTCCCGTCTAAGATTATAGTCATTCTAATTCCTCATTCTGTGGTATATTTAATCTGTAATATAATTGTTCAAGTGCAGTTTGAACAATTACCGATTCTTTCGAAATTCTTTTTTGTTTAAGTAAATTATCTTTAGGAATAGTTCCCAATGCAGTTAAATCATTTTTACTTAATAAATCAAATAAAGGTTCTATCTCTTGTTTATCAACTTTATTAAGTATTACACCTAACTGTTCGCCTGCGGCATATTTTGCGCTATATTCTTCTATTCTTTTCGCAAGATGAATTGAAGCTTCATTTGGTCTTGCTATTACTAAAGTAACATTTATAGGAATGTCAACAAGCTGATAAAGATATTTAAGGTCAAACTCACAGTCAAATATTACAAAATCGTATCTGTTTATAAGTTTTACAAGTGCATCGTTTATTTGTTTTGTAATAGGGCATCGGCAGTCCTTTGAGCCTATAAGCCACGAAACAATAATATCCGTATTTTCATCCAACGGAACAAGAATATCCTCAAGGGCCCATTCAATATATTCCTGTTTTGTCATGTTTTCGGGGATTCCGGTTTTATATTCATGCTTTCCGCTTCTTATACCATATATTGTTTGCCTTATGTCTTTTCCGAAACTATGTGCTAATTCAGAGGTTAAATCATTATCAAATAATAAAACCGTTTTAGATGGGTTCTTTTCTCTTATAACGTGCCACAATGCTTTTGTAACCGTCGTTTTCCCGCTACCGCCTTTTCCTGTAATTGCTATTGATACCGTCATTCAAAATCTCCGATGAATATTTATTATTATATCAAACACATATTTATTTAACAATTTATCTGATATTTATAAACTTATGTACCTGTGGAATTAACCTTATATTTTTATAAATTTCTATATATTTATAAAATACTGAACTTATAAAATCAGACTTTAAATTCAAAACCTCACCATCTGTTTTTGGTTGCAATACAATTAACAAATTGTGTGACTTCGCAAGATTTACTGTTTTTATAATTTCCTCTCGTGTAATATTTTCATCAAAAACAACTTTAAGAAAAATTTCTTTATTTTTTTCTGCTGAAGTTTCAATAAATTTTTTATGAATATCAAACATATCAGGCATTTTAGTTGAAGAAGGAAGCTTAATATCCATTGAAATTATTTCAATATAATCTATTATTTGTTTAAGATTTTCATATAAAGTTCCGTTTGTTTCCAAATATATCTTTTTATCGATATTTTTAAGTGTATTTTTCAAAAAATCGACTTCCAAAAGAGGTTCACCGCCCGTTAAACTTACTGAATGAATATTATTATATTTGTTTATTTCATTTATAAAATCAGTTTCCGTATATTCTTTTAAGTTTGTTTGAAAATCAGTATCACAGTAATCACAATTAAGATTACACTTTGAAAATCTGACGAATAACTGATTCACTCCGATATAAGGACCTTCCCCTTGAATTGATTCAAAAATTTCCTTTATTAATACTTTATTTGACATATTTTAATTCTTCTCTTATATCGTAGTCTGAAATTTGTTTTAGTTTTTCGTATAATTCTGTTTCTTGAGGAGATAATTTTTTTGGCAGTTTAATTTCAACGGTAATAATAATATCTCCTCGTTTTGTTTTTGCTTTATTATAAAGTCCTAGCCCGGCAAGCCGCAATTTTTGACCTGATGATGTCATGGCCGGAATTTTTACCATGATATTTTCATCCATAATTTTTAAATTAACATCAGCCCCCAAAACAGCTTCATAAGGAGTAATGGGAAGATTGCATAATATATTCATTCCTTCTGTATCAAAATAAGGATTTTTTTCTATTTTAACTATTAAATATAAATCTCCGTCTTTGCCACCGTTAAGCCCTTTGTTGCCTTCTTTTTTTACTCGGATTTTTGACCCTCTGTTTACTCCTTTTGGAATTTTAACGTTTATTTTTTTTTGCAAAGATAATTGCCCCGTTCCCTTGCACATTGAACATTCAGTTCCGTTTATAAACTTTCTGCCTTCACAATTCGGGCATGGTTGTGTATGCAGTATATTTACTTTTCTGTTTGTTCCGTTTATTGCCTCAAAGCATGACAGTGATATTTCAAGATTAATATCATCTCCGTTAACCGGCATTTTGGCTTCTTTTTTTCCTGTTGTTTTTTTCGAATGAAAAAGACTGTCCAGCGCTTCATTTACTGATTGAGAAAATGGCATTGAACTTTGGGCATGCTTTTGAGCACTTTTTATGTATTCTTCATATTTATTTTTTGTTGTTTCATTTTTATAGCTTTTTTTGATTTTTTCTCTATAATACCCATGCAGTATATCATATTTCTTTCTTGTATCTTCATTAGAGAGAATTTCATAAGCTTCTTGAATTTCCTTAAATTTTAATACATTTGCATCAGAACCCGCAGAATCAGGATGATATTTTCGCACAAGCCTTCTGTATGACTGCTTTATTTCTTTTTCATCCGCATCATAGTTTACTTCTAAAACTTTATATAAATCTTTATTATAATAATTAGCCAAAATTTAACTCCTAATATAATTTTAAGAAATAGAAAAAATTTTTCAATCCTGAATTTCTTTATTTTTTGCGTTTTTATCCTGTTTTGTATCTTATCTGTTGTCTATATGCCTTTTTTTCATGCCTGTTACATACTTAACAAAAAAAAGACCGAAAAATTCGGTCAAACAGTTTACGAGTGAGAGTGGAATATGTATAGCTTTATAATAATCGTTTGAATATGGTTTCGTATATTAACCGCTTGTATATTTGTAAGAACTAAATATATTAAATATAATCTAGTCCGTTGCAGTAATCGGATTAAAAAATAAATTCGATTACAACCGCATAAATTTTCTTTCCGGAGTAATTTGAAACAACGTATACTCCGTTTTGATAATTTTTAGTAATATTTACGCTTCTGATTAAAATACCGTTTCTTTGAGTTTCTTCATTTGTTAAATCTGTTAAAACAGCAGTATCAGGTTGAGTTGAAGCTGTATTGTCGGGATATAAAAACAGCTCTGAAGTTAATTCACCCTCTTTATAAGGGTCTGAGACTTGAGTAATTTTCATCGATTTTGTGCCCTGCGGAATTTCAAATCTTGCCGAATCATATTTTCGTTTTTCAATTGTCGTATCATAAATCAAAAGATATTTTGAATCAGGACAATAATGAATTTCATTAAGACTTAAAGCTTTTCTTAAATAAGGATAGTTATTATTAATACGTGCATATACTTCAGAATTGGGATTAGTATCCATACAGAATGGTATTAACGGATTTTGAACTCCTCTTATATAGCCTGCGGCAAGGCTTTGGGCAGTTTTGTTTTTATAAAGCCATCCTCCAAGTCCCAATAATGCTGCACCGCCTATAGAACCAAGTGTTATTGCGGTAATTTCGCCTCCCGATAATCCTGAACTTCCTCCGCCTCCCGATGAAGTATTATCACCCGAAAATGTACTCGCAGTATTAAAATAATCATCTATTGCGAAGTTAAATTCAGGAGTGCCCACATTCGCCAATGTAATTGGCGCTGTCATCATAAATATAATTAATAATGATAAGATTTTTTTTATCATATTAAACACGCCCCAGTGTAACTACTAATTTCGCATTATATGTTGTACAAACGGTATAATCATGAGCAAGAACCTGAGGAGTAAAAAAATCTGTTTCTATTTTGTCATAAGGTTCTTGTATTGTATAAGACGACGGACTTACAGTTAAATCACTATTATTTAAATTATATCTTCCGCAAGTACTGCAGCAGGTTTCAAACTTTGCACTTACCTGTATCGGGTCTGATATATTAGTGTTAATTCTCAATGTAAACGGAGTAAGATTTAATCTGTAACAGGTATCGCTTATTTTTTCAACGCTTTCCGTTTTTATATTTGTCAATACATCGTCTTTCTCGTATTCCGTTCCTGCAACAATTATTTTATCTATATGAAGAACATCGGGTAAAGATGCTTGTACATGCTGCCTTGCCTCATTACCGGCAAATACGACTCCCTGATTGATAATTATTATAAATATTATATATAAGTATTTCTTCATAGCATTCATCTCGTATAAATCCTAACCTGTTTTCTCAAAATATAAATTATCTTGCCGGATATAAAAATTATTCTCTTATTGAGTTCTCCTGTAAGAGGATTTTTTGTTTAAGCTAAACATTTATAAAATACTTTGAGGATTTACGGATATGAAAAAATTTTTAATTTTACTAACAACTTTAATATTATTTTGTTCAAATGCAAATGCAAATCCGGCGTTTAGAGCAGAAATGTCAGGTTTTCCGTTTGTCAGTGAAAACAATGTTCTAGCGAATATTAATTTAAATTATATTAAAAACGGACTTTCCAAACTTTCTGTTATGGCGGTTGATCCTTACATATCAAATAATGAAAATCCAAGCATAAAAATTCCCGTCGAGAATTTATATCTTTTATGTGACGGAAAGGAATTTCAAATAACAAATTCTTCTCAACGTCAATTTTTTATTGACTACCAAAATCCGGAAGGTACTGTCCAAAAAAATATTAATTTAAGACTTGAAAATATAGGTGAACTTCCCGCAGGAACATACAGCGTTTTACTCAGATTCTCAAACAAAAATGAAGCGGGTTCTGATGTAGAATCTGAATTCTTTTTCAATTTTATAGTCAACGATAAACATATAATTACTTTTTTAACCGGTGATCCTTTAATTGTTTTATCGGAAGATGACATTTTCAATAAACAATCTTATATAAGAAACAAAAGTGATGTAAGGCTCAATATTTTTTCTAATACAAATTGGAAACTTTGGCTTGTAACTTCAAAACTGGAAAATGATGAATGCGAATACTATTGCCAAATAAAAAATGCTACGGGAAAAATTAAAAGTTTTGATAGAAATAATATAAAACTTTTACCTGATAAAAGATACCTTTTAGCAACAGGAGAGCCTACTTTGGACGGTATTTGCACAGGAAACAAAACACCCAGCGATATAACAATTGAGTACTTATTTAAGAATACAAATTCTGATTCTTATATTAAAGAAGGTCTAAAACACAATTCATTCACTTATATATTAGAAAGGGAATAATATGAAAAAATCCTTAGGCTGCTTATTAATTTTTATAATTCTTTTGGGACAAATAAATTTGTGTTATGCGGCTGTTAAGGTTATGCCGACACTAATTGAGCTTAATGCAAATAAAAACAAAAGCAATTATCTGACAACATCATTTAGTGTTCAGGCAGAAAAAGACGAAGTTGTAAGATTCAAAATTTATCCCGAATATTTTACGATTACGGACGAAGGAAAAATGAATTCCATGCCTGATTCTGACAGCCCCGATAATCTTATTTCTCATGCGCGTTTTGTGCCGAATGAATTTACTTTGAAAGACGGAGCAATACAAACTGTAAGAGTAACCTTTACCGATTTAAAAAGTTTACCTGACGGTGAATCAAGGATGGTTATGTTTATAGAAGATGTTGCTGCAAAAGAAGTTATTCTTCCCAATAAAAATAAGAATCTAAATACAAGACTGATTGTAAAAACAAGGCTAGGAATCCCTATTTATGTTGATAAAGGCCGTTTTGTCAAAGTTGGGAATTTTGATGATTTAAAGGTTGAACAAAATAACAACAATCTTGTTTATAAAATAAATTTGAGCTCTAACGGAAACAGTAAAGTCCGATATCACGGTAAAGCACAAATAATTAAAAACGATAAACTCATTAAAGAGTTTCCCGTAAACAGCAATACAGTGCGTGCAAACGGAATTTTTGAAGAAAAAGGACTGCTTCCTGATAATCTTGAAAACGGGGAATATATTCTAAAAGTAATTCTAACTTATAAAAACGAAAAAGGTGAAAACAAAAATTTAATAAAAGAAACTCAGTTTCAGGTTACAAACAAAATCTAAAAAGGAGAAAACATGAAGAAAACAAAAATTTTAGCATCAATGTTAGTTCTTGCGGCAACATGTTCCGGCGCTTATGCAGATAACTATGCAAGACAAACAATTCAGGCATATTTACCTGCTTATGTAAATATTAAAGTCGAAGACTGCATGTTAAAAAGTAATATCAATGCAGAAACAGGTAATTTGACAGAAGCTTTTAATTCTGTATTTAAAATAAGTTCAAATGACAATATAGACCTTTATTTAAGAGCCGAAACAATGGCAGAAAATGTAGGTGCCGTTAACGGATTTTATAAAAAGAACGGTACTGTATATATTATACTCGGCCATACAGGAGTTAGACCTACCGCAACTGCTATTGAAAATATAAGACAGGGTAATACTGACCCAGAACAGAATCAAAACGCCATTGCCTACCCTGTTTCAAGTGTTAAATTAACCGGCAATTTCACTAAAGAACCTGTATTCGTTGATGATAAAGCACGCTATGAATTTAGTGTAAAGCAAGGTGAAACAACAGCAACAACAACTATATCCGCAAATGTTGATAAAACAACTTACTCATATAACGATAAATCGGGTAATTATGAAGCATATATTATCCTGACAGATACTACTACATAGGAAAATAATAAATGAAAAGTAATTTTATTATCTTTTTATTTCTTTCGATTATATCCGCACCGGCATGTTTCGGTGCGGCTGTAAGAGAAAGCGTACTGACAGTTATAGTTCCGTGCGCTGCATCAGTAAATACAATAACTTCTTCGGGAAATAACAGTTCAATAAATCCCGAGACAGGTGTACATAACGGATTAGAAGCTATTTTTAACGTAAAAACAAATGGTGATGACAGTACTTATGATTTTGTCTTATCAGGGTCTGTTAATACAACATCGGGCGAAACAAACGGCTACTTTTTAAAAAACGGCGACCTGTATCTTATATTGGCGAATAAAGAATATTTACCGGATATGGCGGCACTTTCGGATATAACATCAGGCAGTGCGCAAAATAATAAAAATATGATTGCATACCCCGTATTAAAGAATCCCGAATTTGATACTTCATATCAAAAATATAACGGTATTTTAAGCTGTATATTTAAAAGCCGCGGTAAACAAAATTTCAATATTTCACAAAGAATAGGCAATACACCTTTAGCTGGAACATATTCAATTTCCGATGACTCTTCAGGTATGTATGAAGCTGCAATTACCCTTAACATTTACAGGAAACCTTAATGAAACATTTTTTTATTATTGTTTTTCTGCTCTTGTTTTTTTGTTCACCCGCTTCAATGGCTGCTGTTGAAACAACCGTAAGCGGACTGGAACTTAATAATTCGGACTATAGAGACATCGAAATTTATATGGAATCCGATTCAAAAATATATATACCGGTTAAACAGATAGCACGTATTTTGGAAATTAAATACAAGGAAAATCATTCTTCAAAAGAAATAACATTTTTAACACGAAATAATGAAGAAGTACTTGTTAATAAAAAGGGAGTCTTTATAAAAGGCAAAGAAATCAGTTCTTCTCCTAAGTTCAAAAGAGATGGAATTATTGAAAAAGATGAATTTTACATTGATGAAATAACAGCATCAAAAATTTTTGATTCCGATTTTAATATTGATTCTCTCTCTTTGTTTGTCAGTGTTACAAATAAATATCTTAAAAAAACTGAAAATCCTGAGTCATCAAATGAAAAGACGGCAGAAATAAAACATATACAACCGCGCGGAAAAGGGAAATTTTCATTTGATACTTTTGAAATTAATAATTCAATGATGAGTGACTCAACAAAACAGGTTTATCTAAACATGGCTCAAAATGATATTATGTTTAACAATAATACAAGGATGAGCCTTAAGGGTAAATTATATAAAGGCGATTATGCGTTGAATTTCAATACCAACAATTATGAAGAAGAGTTATTTTCTTTTGGAGGCTTAAGTTTTACCTACAGAAATAAATTTAAAAATTATTATTATGAACTCGGACAGGTTTCAGGGTTCCATGATAAATATAACTCAATCGGTACAATGCTTATAGGAGGACAGATTTCCGATTACGATGAGTATGCAGAAAAACAATCTGATTCTGAACCGCTTGAATTTTTGGAAAGAGGCAAGACCAAAAACAGGATGTTCGCCGGAATTTCAGGGTATAATAACAGACTTTTCAGTTCAAACGGATATATATATCAAATGACTTCTAAAAAGTTTGTTGCCGGTATAGGGCGCCAATACGGTATTTCTAACCGTTTAAAGTTCGATACAAAAGTTATATATGATAAAATTATTCAAAGAAATGATAATGCATTATTTATATCAGGTTTATATGATAATTATTCGATTTTATCTTCGGGAGTATATAGAAACCCCAATACAATGGAAGGCTTAAGTGTTATTAATACATTAAGTCTTTATAAAAATAAACATTATACCCTGAATGCGCTTTCAGGGCTTTCGTTTATGAAAGACTATAACTATAATATGAGTAATTACAGACCGGGTTATTCCGTTTCTTTAGAGAATGTATTTGATTTTAGAAATACAACTCTTAAATTAAGATTATATCAACAATCCCCTGATTATTATGTGGCAGGGTCAGACTCAGGGTTTATATGCGACCGTTTGGGTGCCGAAATTGCCGCCGCTTATGCAAAAGAAAAATTTAATGCCAACGTTAAATATACCCGTTATTATTCAAATTTGGATAATAAATATTCAGGAGGTTTAATCTCATTTGATGAAGCTTATTTTAATGCAGGTGCAAAAGTATTTAAATCCGCACGATTACGGCTTAACGGCAATTTAAGATACGGCGAAAATAATTTGGGGAATAACCTTAACTATTACTATAATGTCAATTTATCAAAAAATTTAACTCAAAATACTTCTATTGAAGCCGGGAATATGGGTAATGCTTATAACACAGAATATTTATCCCTGTCTGACTCTTCAGGCGGTTTTAAAAGTTCGTATGATACAACTTACATAAATTTTAATTACAGGCTGCCAAAAAATAAAGGCAGTTTAAAATTGGGACATGACTCTGTTAAATATGATTCCAACGGAACAAGCAATGACTATAACATGATAAAAATCAATTATCAGTTTCCCGAGTTTAAACGAATTTTACTTGGGCTCGGAATCGGATATAAATATGAAGGACTCGATAACGGATGTACATATAATGCCTCTTTAGGTTACAGAACAAAAACAGGCATGGTTATGAGTGTAAATTATCAATATAATACCGCACTCGGATATTTCTTTAATAATATGTATATACCTTCAAATGCAAGGCATTCAATAAATTTTAACCTTAATGATACTTTTGCGTTTTCGGATAACAGATTAAACTCAATAGGAACAAATTCGCCAAATCGCGGATTTGTTGAAGTAGTTGCATATATAGATAAAAACAATAACGGAGTATTTGATAAAAATGATATTAAAATTCCCGATGTACCGGTAAAAGTAAGCTGGAAAAGCAATCCTATAAAAACTAAAAACTCAGGTTTTTGCGACCTCCAAAGCGTTGATAAAGGATTTTATAATGTAAGCCTCGATACTGATAACCTGCATGCAAATCTTTCTGCCCAAAAAAAAGATAAAGAATACATATTTGTTGAACCGCAAAAAATAACACGTGTTGAGTTCCCTTTAAAGAGTTCAGTCGGCAATATAAGAGGAAAGCTTAAAATAGTTGATGATTTTAACAGAAAAATGAATATTTCCGATTTTATAGTTTCTTTATATGATTCAAACGGTGAAGAAGCAGCATATTCTACCGTCGATAAAGAGGGAAATTACTATTTTTCGGGTATTTCGCCGGGGCAATATAAAATTATGGCAGATAAAAATTTTATTAATGATTATAATCTGACCCCAGATGCCCAAAACGGAGTAATTAATATAAATATTCCTTATGTATATAAAGATTTTGTTGAATTAAATGAACAAAACCTTGTATATAAATGCCTTTAGTTTTAGCAATATTTTAATGAAAAAGAAATAAACTACCTGCCAAACAGTTTAGCGTTGTGTTTATGTATATGTTAAATAATTTAATGACAAAAATTGAATTTTTAATATTTCAAAAATACATACCCGCAGCGGCGGGGTTCTAACTGACTTAACTTATTTTCGACATTACCCAACTTATTTTTATCGCAGCGGCGGGGTTCTAACTGACTTAACTTATTTTCGACATTACCCAACTTATTTTTATCGCAGCGGCGGGTTTCTAACTGACTTAACTCATTTTTAACATTATCTAACTTATTTTAAATGTTCGGCCAAGTACTGTTTGAGCGGGCGTTAGTCCGTGAGTTACGTAACCTTAAGTTGAAATTAGCATTAACAATTGACTAAATAAAAAATAAAAATTTAAAGTCCATTGCGTAGGACAGTTTTTGCGTAGGGCGCCGTGGCACAGAGTGCCCCAGCCCGAATATGAGAGGACAAAAGTTTGCGGCAGCGATAGCGAAGCAAACACTTGTCCGAGAGGAAGCAAAAACAAGACAGCAGTAAGGAACCGTAAGGTTTCTGAAAGCGGAGATACAAGATTGAGCCGAGAGGGAAATCCAAGAAGCGGATTTCCCGTAGGGCAGAGTCACGCGGAAGCGTGCGAGCCCGAAGAGGCG
>CALUTD010000019.1 GCA_944323625.1 Candidatus Gastranaerophilales bacterium | reverse complement strand
TGCAGAGGGCGAAACGGGGAAACGATGAGTTTTCACGTGGAGACCCGTTTAGTGCAAAAATTTTAAGAAGCGAAATTGCGGACGGACGAAGATCCGGAAAGCGATTGCAAAGTGAGTGACAGCGAAAGCGAAACGAACACTTGCAAGAGCGCAAAGCAATTTCAAGAAGCGGATTTTCCGTAGGGCGGAGTCACGCGGGAGCGTGCGAGCCCGAAGAAGCGAAAATCGGTCGGAGCGCAAGAAACTGTTAAGTTTCTGAAGCGAAGATTCAAGATTGAGCTGAAAGGAAAATCCAAGAAGCGAAATTTGATGATTAAAATTTTTCTATGCAGTAATCAGAGTACAAGCGGAAATGCTTAAAGATGGTCAAATTTTAAGAAAAAAACCATCAAAAGAAATTTTCCGGTGACCAAGCGGCAGGAAACCACCCGTAACCATTCCGAACACGGTCGTAAAGACTGCTTGCGGTGAAAATACTCGGCGGAAGACCGCCCGGGAAAATAACTAGTTGCCGGATTCAAGTTTGAACCGGGGGTTAGATAACAACTCTAACACCCGGTTTTTATTTTGCATTTAAATTTGATTGAAATACATTTGACCTTAAACATATGTGCTGACGCACAAATTACGAAACGCATATAACCGTAGAACAAGTCTTCTGCTTAGCCTGTGGTCCTGATTTGAATTTACCAGGGATATCCGTCGGGAATTTTCCAGCCTTCTGCTTGAATCCAGGCTCCGCAATACCCGCCGGCATATTGTGCTCCGCTTCCTTTGTTACAGGGGTATCCAGAAGAATTTTTAAAATCTTTAATGGTACTACCCCATAATCTCACTTGTTTTTTCATTTTAATATCGAGCATAAACATATCTTTCCCAAGTCTGTTTGGAGGATTTGATGCATTTGTATCTATTAAAACCCAGCAGTAATTTGTTCCGTTTGAAAACATAGTCAGACCGCTTCCATCTGCTAACACATACCAGTATGATATACCAAGAGCGTTTGTACCGTCAATATTATGTATTCTATACTCTTGATTATATGCTGTTCCATATTTTTTAGTACCTATAATATAAGGTTCAAAATATTTTTTAAAAAATTCTGAGTTTACGCCATCAGAGTTATATGCTGTATCAAACTCCCACGTTGATAGTGGTCCATTGTCAAGCTCTGACAATCTAACAATTTCGCATACAGCAGAGTATCCCTTTTTAAGTTTTTGAACTGTTGCTTCTTTTTGATAGCTTGTATAAATTAAAGGTACGGTTATTGCTGCAATAATGCCTATGATAACAAGTGTAATTAATACTTCTGAAAGTGTGAATGAAGTTTTTTTGAAGATAGAAAAGTTATAAAAATTTAGTCCTGTTCTACCACCCCCCCCCGTAGCGGATAATTGATTTATTCATAATAATATCTCCTTTTTTATTTATATTATAATATAACTTATATTTTAACAAGACTATATTTTTTAAATTCTGTATGGATAATTATTGAAATCAAAACCATTATTAAATATTACCGGGGTACAATAGGATTGTTCGCCTTTGCATATTTCAAGCGGGTTATTATCTTTTATACAAGGATCAACTCCTCTTGGTTGTAATCCTTCACATATCATATTATACATTTCGTCAGGATTATCAAGATTATAAATATTAATTGAACGGCCTATATCAAAAGCATATATATCTTTACCGTATGTACTTCTTTTATTTAAACCTGTCAATATAACTGAAAATTCCATATTTTTATTTTCATAAGTATGGTATGTAAAAAATACTCCGTCATTAAAAAAGCAGGCTTTTTGTGTGTAACAATCTCCAAAGTTCGAATCATCTGTAAAATATTCATCGTTTCCCAATGCACAAACGTTTATATTTTTTTGTTCACAATTTAAGTATTTTAAAAGATAATTTTTAAATACATCGGTTTCTTCTGAATAATCCCATTCGTAAGAAGGGGAACCTTGCTCTATTTCTGCCAATTTGATTGCATTGGACATAGTAGAATAAAATTTTTTTAATTTTGTCGAATATTCAGTTTTTTTGTGCTTTGTCATAATTACTGGCACAGTAATTGCTGCAATAATACCTATAACAACAAGAGTATTCAATATTTCTGCTAAAGTAAAGTATTTTTTATTTTTAAATACCCCCCCCCCGTGGTGAATTTGTGTCTGATTGTCATTTTTAATCTCCTATATCGTTTATTTATTATATTATAATAATATTTCTTATTTGTATCAAGTCTTAAAAATAAGTTTGATTATATCAAACATTAAATAGCCGGATCTCTTTAGTCGAAAATAAATGTAAAAAATTATTTTAGGATATTAATTATTTTTCAATTTATTTATAATTGACGTAGTGGATTTACCTTCAACAAAAGAGATAAATTCGATTCTGCCACCTGAAGCCATAATCCCTTTTGCTTCCGGCAGAGTTTCAATTGTATAATCTGCACCTTTTGTGTGAACATCGGGTTTTATTTCCAAAAGAAGATTTATAGGTGAATCTTCATCAAATAATACTACGTAATCAACACTTCTTAGTGCACTTAAAACTTCGGCGCGGTCATTTTCATTGTTTATTGGTCTTGATTCGCCTTTTATACTTTTAACTGATTTATCAGAGTTTAGGGCCACAATAAGAATATCTCCGAAGCTTTTTGCTTTTTGTAAATATCTTACATGTCCGACATGAAGAATATCAAAACAACCGTTTGTTGTAACAATTGTTTTATGTTCATTTCTTAGTTTTTTTAATAAGTCTTGTAATTCATTTTTATTTATTAGCATTTTAAAATTTCCTTAGAAAAAACGAGGCAGTAATTTGCCTCGTTTAATATTAATTTATTATTTATTTTCAACTGCCGGAGTTTCGGGGCTAATTGCCTTTTGCAGTTCAGGATTATCAGATGAAGCTTCTTTTATTTGTTTTTGAATATTTTCAGGATTATAGTTTTCATCCAAATATTCAATTTTAGCTTCTTTTCTTAGAGCTTCAATTTTATTTTTTAAGATATCAACTTTATCCTGACTTTCAAGGTAGCTTATAATATCTTTTTTACTTTCTTCGAAAGATAGCTGTCCTGCTTCAGATCTGTCAGTAACAAGGATGATATGATAACCGTAAGGAGTTTGGATAACTTCCGATATAGTATTAGGTTTCATAGAAAAAGCTTTATTAGCGAATGCTTCAACCATTTCATCTTTTGCAAAGAAGCCTAAATCACCGCCTCTTATTGCAGTTGCTGCATCTTGAGAATTTTCTTTTGCAACTTTAGCAAAGGTAGACGGAGCTGCTTTTACTTTTGCCTGGAGTGATTGAGCTGTCTTTTTTGCCAATTCCATTTGTTCATTTGTTTTTGATTCAAGATCTTCATCTGTTATTTCTTTATTTTGTTCTTTTAATTTAGCTTTTATTTGTTCAGGATTTGCAGCAATCAAGATATGAGAAGCTCTGACTCTTTTAGGATATTTAAATTTGTCAATATTTTCATCATAGTATTTTTTAGCTTCTTTTTCACCGACAGAAACCATTGCGATTGAATCGACAAACTTTTTGAGTTTAATTTCGTCTTCTAAATCTTTTTTAAATTGTTCGTAAGTTACACCGTTAGTTTTCAAAATTTGGTTAAACTGTTCTTTAGAGCCGAATTTTGAAACAATATCTTTTTCTGCGTTTTCAATTTCTTCTTTTGTTGCGGAAATTTTTCTTTTATCCATTTCATCGTTTAACAAAGCTTTAACAACAAGTTCAGAAACAACTTTTTCTTTCATCATAAGAGCAAAGACATTGTTCGGGTCAGATTTTAAATCTATTCCCATTTGAGTAAACATATTGTTTGAAGCTACCGTATCATAAGCTTTATTGAATTCTGTTTTTGTAATAACCGTATCATTAATTTTTATGATATCTTCGGCATTTTTATGGATTGAACATCCGGTAAAAACAAAGATAGCTAAAAACGAAAACAAGGCTACTTTTAACTTATTCATTTTTTTCTCCTTTACTAACCTTTATTAATTATATTATAATCGTTACCTATTTTAATAATATAATAGAATAAATTTGAAAGAATGTTAAATACTTCTTCAAAATTTAAATATGCTTTATTCAATATTAATATACTATTACCGTCCCGGCAACTGTTTGGGGCTATTGTATATTTTATATATTTCGTAATATTTTTATCTCCTTTTGCGCATATTATGTTCCATTCGCCTTTTGAAAGATTTGTATAAATACGAATTGAGGAATCAACTTCCCGAATTAATGTTATACCTGCATTTGTTGCAAGAAGTCTTAAATTTACAAGTTTAATCAGATTTTCTACAGGCTCCGACATTTTTGAGAATCTGTCTTTCCATTCGGATTGAATGGCATTCAATTCTGTTTCGGATTTAACATCGGCAAGTCTTTTATATTCAATCATTTTTTGTTCTTTAGAGCCTGCCCAGTCGTCGGGAATGTATGCAGTAACGTTTATATCTACTATTGCAGGTTTATATTCAACGGCTTTGCCTTCTTGAATTTCTTGTATGGCGTTTTCGAGCAGCTGACAGTATGTATCGAAACCGACATTTACCATTTGTCCGTGCTGCTTAGTGCCTAAAACATTTCCGACTCCTCTTATTTCTATATCCCTCATTGCAATTTGATACCCGCTCCCTAAAGTTGTAAATTCTTTAATATATTGAAGTCTTTTAATTGCATCTTGGGTAAGATTTTGAGGTTTTTTATACAAACAATAGCAAAAAGCCTGTCTATCTGTTCTTCCGACTCGTCCTCTTATTTGATAGAGCTGGGCGAGTCCGAATTTATTTGAATCATGTATTATTATTGTATTAGCATTCGGTATATCAAGGCCTGATTCAATAATAGTTGTGCACAAAAGGACATCATATTCTTTATTGAGGAAGTCTGTCATTATTTTTTCGAGTAAATTTTTATCCATTTGTCCATGAGCGACTGCCAACCTGATATTTGGCATCAAGTCTTTTAATTGTTGTGCAAATTCATATATACTTTCTACTCTGTTATAAAGGTAGAATACCTGTCCGTCTCTTTCAATTTCATAGTTAATTGCATTTTTAATAACGGATTCTTTAAACTCGCACACAAACGTTTTTATCGGGAGTCTGTTCGTAGGCGGAGTGTTTATAATACTCATGTCTTTTATGCCTGATAAAGACATGTAAAGTGTTCTCGGAATGGGTGTAGCTGACATTGTAAGAATATCAATATTTTTCTTAAGACGTTTGAGTTTTTCTTTATGCGCAACACCAAATTTATGTTCTTCATCTATAACGAGCAAACCTAAATCTTTAAATTGAATATCATCCTGAAGAAGTCTATGAGTGCCCACTACAACATCAATTTCACCTAGTATTAATTTCCTGATAACCTCTTTTTGTTCTTTATTACTTTTAAACCTTGAAAGAAGTTCAACTTTAACAGGAAAGGGTTTAAATCTTTCAGATATGGTTTGATAATGCTGCAATGCCAAAATTGTGGTAGGTACAACAATAGCGGCTTGCTTTGATGACATTACGGATTTAAATATTGCTCTTATTGCGACTTCTGTTTTTCCAAAACCTACATCTCCACAAATTAGCCTATCCATAGGTTTATCAGATTCCATATCCTCTTTTGTTTGGGCAATAGCTTTCATTTGGTCGGGAGTTTCCGTGTAACCGAAAGCATCTTCCATTTCATATTGCCAAACGGTATCGGGTTCAAATGCAAACCCTTTAGATAATTTTCTTAATGCATAAAGGTTAATAAGGTCTTGAGCAACATCTTCAACAGCTTTTTTAACTTTGTTTTTTGTGTTTGTCCAATCATTACCGCCCATCTTTGATAATGGCGGTAATACACTGCCTGAGCCTCTGTACCTTGAAAGCATATTTATTTGTTCCGCAGGTATATGAAGTTTATCTCCGCGCGCATATTCAAGGGTTAAATAATCTTTTTCTTCATTATCTATAATTTGCTTTGACAAACCTTTAAAAATACCTATACCGTGAACCATATGAACAATATAGTCACCTTCCTTTATATCGTTAAGTGTTTCTATAAAATCCAAATTTTCACGCCGATAATTATACCTTATACCGGTTATATCTTTTGAACGTTTATTGAAAAATTCCTTATCGGTAATTATAATAAGTTTGCAATCTTCTATTATACTGCCTGCTAAAGCTATATTATCCGTTATATATACACTGCCTTGTGCAGTTGAGTTATAACTGTAAGGAATTTCATACTCTTTAAATATTTCTTCAACTCTGTTTTTATAATCGGTTGCAGTTATAATTTTATAATTTTGTTTTAATTTATCCGAGATAAATTTTGCAATATCTTCAATTCCTGATGCAAAATAAGGAATTAATTCGGTTGTAAGCTCAATATTGATATTAAAATCATCAGAAATAAAGTTATCAAAATATATTTTCTCAAAATCACTTACAGAAGTAATAAAATCTTTAAGGTCTAAATTATTTTTATTTTCTAGAGGTAGAGTTAATTTGGTATTTATGTTTTCTTCGTATTGTTTTATAAGGTTTTCATGAGTTTGTTCATAACGTGATTTAAATTGAGTATAATCATCAAAAATAATAATGAAATCTTTAGAAACAAGTTGTATAAAGGTTTTTAAATCGGGATTAAAACAGGATTCATAATATTCAATACCTTCAAAATAAGTTTTGGATTTAAGATTTTCAATTAATTCAAGTTGGTTTTCATTATCCTTATCAATAAGATTATCAATTTTTTTGTAAGAATTGTCATTTAAAATGAATTTGTATATTGGCTGTATAACAGCTTCTTTTACTTTTGATATACTTTTTTGTGTTGAGTTATCAAAAATCCTTATATCTGTAACTGTATCACCCCATAATTCGAGTCTAAAAGGGTTGTCATTCAAGGGGAATACATCTATAATGCCGCCTCTTATACTAAATTCACCTATATCGGCAACAAGAGTTTTTCTTTTATAGCCCATTTCAATAAGCTTTTTGGCAAAATTTTCAACGTCAATATCTTCATTAATTCTGATTGTGATATTGTTTTTATTGAAAAATTCAAAAGAAGCAAAATTTTCAAATAAAGCTTTTTGGGGAACAATAATAATGTCAAGATTGTTTTGAAGGTTTAAGATTTGAACCTGTTTTGCATATTTATAAAGATTTTTAGAGTTTGTATCATAAATTGAACCGTCCTGATAAGGAAAAATAACAGACTCTTTTTTTAGAAGTTTATTTAAATCATTTTGGAATTTAAGTGCAGTTTGTTCTGTTTCAACAATAAAAATCAATTTTTGTTTATTTGAAGCTAAAAGCTTTGCTAAAATTAATAGCTTGGAACAATTTGTAATTCCGCTTACGGCAAATGAGCAGCGTTTGTTTACAAGAGCCGTAATTTTTTCTGTAAATTCGAATTTAATGTTTTTTATAAATTCCTGCATATTATTAATTTTAAAACTCTTAAAAGAAATTATCAATTAAATATATGATTCAAAAAAAGAATAAAAATGATTTAATAACAATATGAGTATGGAGATTAAGGAATGAAGAAACTATTTATTATACTAAATTTATTGGTATTTAGCGCATGTAATTGTGTTTATGCTGCCGGCATGGTTTATGATCCAACGGAATATAAAGTTGATGAACAGGTGAATAAAATAGGCTCGGTAAAATTGCCGTCAAATAATGAAATAAACAATAATATACAGGCGAGTACCAGATTAGCGCAAGACGCGGTATCGGGTCAATCCGAGAATTTTAATAATGCTCTGTTTGAGCTTGACAGTGCACAAGTAAACATAAGAAATGAATTATTAGACTATAAGGCAAAATATCAGGAAGTAGATACACAATATCAGTTGATAAAAGAACAAAGAAAAGTCTTGGCAAAACAAATAAAGACAGTGGAAAGACGAATAAAAGATATAGAAAACAGTAAAAACCACATCAGAAAAACAATGATATAGCGGATTTCCCGTAGGGCGGAGTCACGCGGAAGCGTGCGAGCCCGAAGAGGCGAAAATCGGTCGAAGCGCAAGAAACCGTAAGGTTTCTGAAAGCGGAGATACAAGATTGAGCCGAGAGGGAAATCCAAGAAGCGTTTTTGTGTAGGGCGCCGTGGCACAAAGTGCCCCAGCCCGAAGGGTGTGAGTAACTTTTCGTTCGGACACTTTTATTAACCTTATTGCTATTGAATTTTAATTTACAAATTATTATAATTATTGCTATGAAAAAACTTATTATTATATTAATTTTCATATTTTTATTGCTCGCATCATTTGCATCAGGTTTCTTTGTTAAAAAATTTATTGATGATAAAAAGTTTTTAAATTCGGAAATTGAAAAAATTGATTTAAAAGAAAAGATTAATCAACTTGAAAAAATAAATAATACTTTAAATAAAACGGTTAATCTTATTAATATAAGACCTATTGATTTTTACTTATACGATGATGATCCAAATCGTTTTGATAAAATTAATATTAATAAAGATGGGAATGTAGAATATAAAGGTAAAGTTCTTTATAAGGATAATGGTGAACCCTTAAATGATGATACTGCATATAGTACACTAGAAATTAAAATAATTATAGCTGCAAAACATATTGAACCGCGAGAAGGTTGTGATCCAACCGATACTTATACCAATGGTGAATTAGGTTGTTATATTGATATTCCTGATGACAATTAGTCATCAGGAGTTAAAAACAATTCTTTTTCTCTTTTTCTTCTATTAACTAGTCCTTTTAATACCTTACCTTTTTGTGTTATATATCTATCAAATGTATCGGCAGCTCCTTTGTAATCTCCGGCATTAAGTTTTTTAAGTAATTCTGAACCACTTAGTATATTTGGTCCAAGATTAAACAAAAAACTAGCTAATGCTATTTTTTGGTTGCTTGTTATTGAGATTAATAATTTCGTTTAATCGACTAAACAAGCAATACTAGCCATATAATAATTATAAAGAACTTTCGCTGTACTATAGTTTAAATGGATAGTCATCTTTAAACTTCCATCCGTCTATTTTGAGAAGATTTGCACAACATTTATCTTCAGTATTCCCAATTCTTGAATTTGCACAGGCATTTTTAATATCTTCTCTAGAACTATGAAAATTAATATCTACGTCATAGCATGGATAAGTATCAAAAACATTAGCATTATGCTCTTTTATAAATTCTTTATTTGCCATTAAAGCAAAGTGGAACCAATCTCTTCCATATTCATTGGGTCCTTTGTCGCCGTTTACATCATAAATGATTTCATAACCGCGAACATTACCACTTGAAGAAGTCAATATAGAGCCTGGCAATCCGTCTGTACACATTATACTCCCGTCACTTAAATAGAAAACATCAACACAAAGACCTAAGTCATCAGAAATTTCGCGTTTTGTGTAGTTTATATTATTGGTAATTAGGTTTAAATAATAAACTTGGTTATTGACGGGGGTTAAGTCCCAATCGTAAGCCGGTATTCCTTCTTGAATTTCAGCAAGTTTAACGGCATTAGACATTGTTGAATAAAATTTTTTTATTTTTGCGGCAGTTTCAGTTTTTTTGTGATTCGCCATAATTACAGGCACTGTTATTGAGGCAATGATTCCTATAATTACAAGAGTAATAAGAACTTCTGAAAGAGTAAATGACGGTTTTTTAAAAGAAAAATAATTATCAAAAACTACCTTCTTTTTACCCCCCCCCCGTAGCGGTTTAATGATTTATTCATAATCTTATCTCCTCGTTTAACTTATTTTAGCATATATTCCATATTTTTACAAGTATTAACTTTGATATTAATATATTTGAATTGTAATATTGAAACGATTTTCGCTATTATCAATGATAATTTTATAACGAATAAAATACAATATAATATATAATAGGTTTACTCGTTATTTTTATATTTTGTAATAAAAAAGGGAAGGCTGTTTTTTTAAAATTAATATCTATATGAATAGAGTCAAAAAGCAAAAAATAAAGTTTTTTGGGAAATGTCAAGAAATTTACAAAAAAATAAAGAAATATTAAGAAAATAATAAAAAACATGAAAATATTAGTTGACGACGGATTATGTTTAATATACATTTAGTATGCTAAGCAGTAAAGTACTGTGAATGGCAAAACCATAAAACAAAAGGAAAGTGGAAATGAACGAAAGCAAGCAGCAAAGAATAAGAGTTTGTTTGAAAGCATACGATCATAAATTAATCGACTTATCCGCAAGTAAAATTGTGGAAGTTGTAAAGAGAACAGATGCAAGAGTTGCAGGACCTGTTCCATTGCCGACAAAACGTCGTTTATATTGTGTATTACGTTCACCTCACGTTGACAAAAAGTCAAGAG
Source organism: Candidatus Gastranaerophilales bacterium (assembly GCA_944323625.1). Classification (GTDB taxonomy): domain Bacteria; phylum Cyanobacteriota; class Vampirovibrionia; order Gastranaerophilales; family Gastranaerophilaceae; genus Avigastranaerophilus. The sequence goes on along the minus strand of CALUTD010000019.1, from coordinate 37,180 downwards.
AACATTTTGAAATGAGAATACACAAAAGAATCATAGATATTTATGATCCGACAGCACAGACAACAGAAGAATTGACAAGAATGGATTTGCCTGCCGGAGTAGATATTGAAGTTAAGTTATAATTTCCGTAGAACGGAGTCGAGCATAGCGAGTGAGTTCGATAATGTGAGAGCCGAAGTGACGACAGCTGCAGGCGAAGGAACGACAGGCTCGAGAGAAAGGAAATTTAAGGAAAAACAGATATAAACAAAACACATACAATTTAATATAGGGTACTCCGAAATAAATTGAATGTGATCTACGAGGCAAGTAAAGGAAAACGTAGCGCTCACAAAAGAAAGGTGAAATATGACACTTGGAGTAATAGGTGAAAAACTTGGGATGACACAAGTATTTAATGAACATGGACTTGCGATTCCCGTAACGGTAATAAAAGTTGATCCGTTGACAGTTACACAAATAAAAACAACAGATTCAGATGGTTATAATGCAATACAAGTAGGGTTAATACCTGCGAAGGAAAAGCATTTAACTAAAGCGCAAATTGGTCATTTAAAGAAAAACGGATTGGAAAATTTCAGACATTTGCAAGAATTCAGATTAGATGATCCTGAAAGTTATACAATAGGACAAAAAATAGACTTAAGTATATTAAGTGAAGGTTCAAAAGTAGATGTAACAGGAACATCAATCGGAAAAGGCTTCCAGGGCACCGTAAAGAGATGGAACTTTGGAAGAGGACCAATGGCACACGGTTCTAAAAATCACAGAGAACCCGGTTCAATCGGTGCAGGTACAACTCCGGGCCGTGTAATCAAAGGAAAAAGAATGGCCGGAAATATGGGCAATGAAAGAGTAACAATATCGAAGCTTACAGTAGTAAGAGTAGATAAAGAAAATAATTTATTGCTGGTAAAAGGTTCGGTTCCCGGACCTGAAGGAAAGCTGGTAACAGTAGTACCATCAAGAGTTAAATGGAATGGATAAATTTTCCATAGAGTAACGACATAATCAAATTAAAATCGGACAATTGATAATTAATAAATTGAACTAATTTTAAAGTTGTTGTTGTATTCTATCTAAATAAAAGGAAAATTAAAAACCATTAAACAAGAACCCGAAAAAAGTAAGGAAAAATAAATTATGACAAAAGAAATTTCAATATTAAGTACAAGCGGAAAGCAAGTCGGACAAATCGCTCTTGATGACAAAGTATTCGGAGTTGAACCGAATTTGCACGTAATGCACATGGCATTAAGAAGACAATTAAATAACGCAAGAGGCGGAAATGCTTGTGCAAAAACAAGAGCAGAAGTTTCAGGCGGCGGAAGAAAACCCTGGAAACAAAAAGGAACAGGCAGAGCAAGAGCAGGTTCAATAAGAAGTCCGTTATTTGCAGGCGGTGGTGTAGTATTTGGTCCAAAACCAAGAAGCTATGAAATTTCAATGCCGCAAAAAGCAAGAAGACTTGCATTAAAATCAGCATTATCTGCAAGAGTTGAAAATACAGTTTTAGTGAAAGATTTTTCCGAAATAACAGAAGCTAAAACAAAATTAATGGCAGAATCATTAAAAGCACTAAAAGTAGAAGGAAAGATTTTAATAATAGCTAATACAAAAGCATCAGAAAATGGTCAATTGGAATTAGCTGCAAGAAATCTTCCGAATGTAAAAATAATACTTCCTTCAAACTTAAACGTAAAAGATTTATTAGAAGCAGACAGTTTAATAATGACGGAAGCAGCAATATTAGAAATAACTGAGAGGTTATCGAAATAATGAGTACAAATAAGCAAAATAAAGAAAGATTATACGATATCTTAAAGAGACCTATAATCACGGAAAAATCAATGACAGCAACAACGTTATCTCAATATACATTTGAAGTTGCGAAAGATGCAACAAAAATAGAGATAGCACAGGCGATTGAATTGGCATTCCCGGGCAGAAAAGTAAAAAAAGTAAGAACGGTATATATGCCATCACATGCAAAAAGAGTAGGATATTCAGTAGGCAGAACTCAATCAAGCAAAAAGGCGATAGTAACTATCGAAGGTGATCCTATTGAAGAATTAGCAGGAGTGTAAAACAATGGGAACAAGAAAAATAAATCCGACATCTCCGGGACAACGAGGAATGATAAAAAGTGATTATGCGGAAGTAACGACATCAACTCCCGAAAAATCATTATTAAGACCAATGAGAAAGAAAGCCGGAAGAAACAATACAGGAAGAATAACTTGTCGTCATAAAGGCGGCGGACATAAACAGGCTTACCGTGTAATAGACTTTAAGCGTGATAAATTCGGAATTCCCGGCGTTGTAAAAACAATAGAATATGATCCGAATAGAAATGTAAGAATATCGTTAGTAGTATATGCTGATGGAGAAAAAAGATATATATTGACACCTCATGATTTAAAAGTAGGTGATACTGTAGTATCGGGTCCTGAAGCTGAAATACAAACAGGGAATGCACTTCCTTTAGAATTAATTCCATTAGGTACTGTAATACATAATGTAGAATTGATACCGGGCCGCGGAGCCAAATTAGTAAGAACTGCAGGTGCTGGAGCACAGTTAATGGCAAAAGATGGTAACTATGTTACGTTGAAAATGCCGAGTTCTGAAATGAGAATGGTAAGAAAAGAATGTTTGGCAACAATAGGCGTTTTAGGTAATGCAGAGTTCAAGAACTTAAAAATAGGTAAAGCCGGACGTACACGTCATTTAGGAATAAGACCGACGGTAAGAGGTGTAACAATGAATCCTTGTGATCACCCGCACGGCGGCGGCGAAGGTAAAACGGGTCCGGGCGGAAATCCGAAGACACCTTGGGGTAAACCGGCATTAGGTCGTAAGACAAGAAAAGTTAAAAAAGTATCTGATAAATTAATTGTCAGAAGAAGAAAACGCTAATAAAGGAGATAATTAATGACACGTTCACTAAAAAAGGGTGTATATGTACACGACTCTTTAAAAGCAAAGATAGATAAATTGAATGCAAATAAAGAAAAGAGAGTAATAAAGACTTGGTCTAGAGCGTCTATGATTACTCCTGAAAATCCTGACATGGTTGGACATACAATTGCGGTATATAACGGAAAAACACATGTACCGGTATATATATCGGAACCCATGGTAGGACACAGACTGGGTGAATTTGCACCGACAAGAATGTTCAGAGGCCACGCAGGGCAAGATAAAACGGCGAAAAGGAAATAGATTATGGAAGCTAAGGCAAGACAAACAGATATAACAATGCCGGCAAGAAAATTACGTAGAGTAATAAATCTTGTAAGAGGCAAATCAGCATCAGATGCATTAAGCATGTTAAAATTTATGCCGTATTTTGCTGCAAGAGTAGTTGAAAAGAACTTAACAGCGGCAATTGCGAATGCATCAGAAAAATTCGGCGCGACAGCAGAGAACTTAAAAATTTCTGAGATATATGCTGACGAATCAAGAACACTTAAAAGAGGTAAACCGAGAGCTCAAGGCAGAATGTATTCAAGAGTTAAACGTACATCTCATTTAACTGTAAAAGTAACAAAAGAAGCGAATTAGAAGGTAAAAGATATGGGACAAAAGACACATCCGACCGGATTTAGAGTAGGGATAATACAACCTTGGTTTAGCACATGGTTTGCGAAGAAAGATTATCCTGAGTTCGTAGCGGAAGATGCAAAGATTAGAAAGTTTATAAAGAAAAGACTTTATACTGCAGGCGTTTCAAAGATTCTTATTGCAAGGAAAGCGCAAAATGTGACTGTAACTATAGTAACAGCAAAATCAGGTATAGTTGTAGGCCGTGGCGGACAAGGTATAGATGAATTGAGAACAGCTGTTTCGAAGTTAATAAACAAGACTGTAACAATAGATGTAGTTGAAGTTGCAAGAGTTGATATTGATTCACAACTTGTGGCTGAATCTATAGCACTTCAATTAGAAAAACGTATAGCCTTCAGAAGAGCGATGAAACAGGCAATGCAAAGAGCAATGAGAGCCGGTGCTCAAGGTATAAAAGTTATGGTATCAGGCAGATTAGGCGGTGCAGAAATTGCAAGAAGCGAATGGGCGAAAGAAGGAAGAATTCCTCTTCAAACATTAAGAGCGAATGTTGATTACGGATTTGCCGAAGCTGATACTATAATGGGTAAAATAGGTGTTAAGGTATGGATATTTAAAGGTAATTTAATGCCTGGAGAAATGGCCGACCAAAACATAAAAGCTAAAAAAGCCGGAGTAAATAATTACGAAGATAAGCCGGCAGGCGGCAGAAGAAAAAAGAGAGCAGCTGTTCAGGCAGTAGAAGCGAAGTCTGAAGCCGACTCTGATAAAGAATAGTAAACAATGAATTAGGAGCGAAAAACTATCATGTTAATGCCCAAGAAAACAAAATACAGAAAAATGATGAAAGGCAGAATGAAAGGCCATGAGACTCGCGGAACTAAGTTAGAATTAGGTTCATACGGTCTTCAGGCACAAGATCCTGCTTGGATAACATCAAGACAAATAGAAGCCGCAAGAAGAGCAATGACTCGTGAAATAAAAAGAGGCGGTAATGTTTGGATAAAGATATTCCCCGATAAACCAATTACTGCGAAACCTGCAGAAACTCGTATGGGAAAAGGAAAAGGAAATCCTGAATACTGGGTAGCCGTAGTGAAACCGGGAAGAATTCTTTTTGAATTGGATTATCCTCAAAGAGAAGTAGCTATTCGCGCACTTGAATTGGCTGCTCAAAAACTTCCAATTAAAGTAAAAATTGTTGAGAAAACAGGTGAATAACTATGAAAATAGAAGAAATACGTGAAAAATCAGTACAAGAGCTTAATGAAATGGTTGTTGACTATAAGAAGCAATTATTTGATTTAAGATTTAAGAAATTTACTAATAAGTTTGACAATGCTGCTGATTTAGGTAGAGCTAACTCTCAAATAAAAGAAATCAGAAAAACAATCGCAAGAGTCAAAACAGTAGTAAAAGAAAAAGAATCAGTGTAAAGAGCAAGAGGTCAAATAAAAATGCCTAAGAAAGAAAAACAAGGTGTTGTAGTAAGTAACAAAATGAATAAGACAGCAGTTGTAAAAGTTGCATCTTACAATCAACATCCGAAATATAAGAAAATTATTGAAACGACGAAGAATTACAAAGTACATGATGAATTAAATGAATGTTCTGAAGGTGATATTGTAAGAATTGTTGAATCAAAACCGATTTCAGGCGGTAAACGTTGGGTATTGTCTGAAATTGTTGAAAAAGTAAAATAATGAAACAGTATTAATTTCAAAGGATACAATAAAATGATACAGAATGAGACAAGATTACAGGTAGCAGACAATACAGGTGCGAAAGAATTGTTGTGCATTCGCGTGATGGGCAGTTCAAATAAAAAGTATGCACATGTAGGTGATGTTATTGTAGCTGCGGTAAAAGATGCTACACCAAATATGGCTGTAAAGAAATCAGAAGTTGTTAAAGCAGTTGTTGTAAGAACAAAGGCAGACATTAAAAGAGCTGACGGCAGTGTAATCAGATTTGACGAGAATGCAGCCGTAATAATAAACAAAGACGGAAATCCGAGAGGAACACGTGTTTTCGGACCTGTCGCAAGAGAGCTTAGAGATAAGAACTTTATGAAAATTATTTCTCTTGCTCCGGAAGTTATTTAGGAGAAGTGAGATGAGACAAAAGAAACAAGTTGAAAAACATCCTATACATGTAAAAAGCGGAGATAAAGTTGTTGTAATATCCGGCAAGGATAAAGGCAAAGTAAGTTCCGTAAAAAAAGTAATAACATCAGAAAATAAAGTTGTAGTAGAAGGTGCAAATATAGTAACAAAAGCACAAAAAGCACAAGGTGGAAACCAAGGCGGATTAATAAAAGTTGAAGCTGCAATGGATTCATCAAAAGTAATGTTATATTGCCCTGCGTGTGAAAAAGCAACAAGAATAAAGTATGATGTTGTTGACAATAAAAAAGTACGTATTTGTAAAAAATGCGGAGAAAAATTAGATTAGCGGATTTTGCGAAAGGGTGGAAATGAGGCACTCTGCCGAACAAAACGATTAAGTATCGTTTTGTGAGAGGAAAGAATGAAACCCGAGGAAGTGAGCCTGTAAGCGAATTGGAGTCTGAAAGCCGAATGAGCGACTCGGGCGAGAGACAGCAAAATCCAAGATGCGAATTTCCGTAGAACGAAGTCGAGCGAAGCGGGCGAGTTCGAAGAGGAGAAAGTCAGGCGGAATGAAGGAAAAACCGAGAGGTTTTTACGAAATGAAGCAGAATGACTGAGCCGAGAGGAAATCCAAGAGAGCGGATTTCCGTAGGGTGGAGAGAGGCGGAAGCCGAACGAACCCGAAGAAGTGAGGGCAAAAGTGAGTGACAGCGATAGCGAAACGAACAACTTGCCCGAGAGGAAGGAAATCCAAGAGAGCGGATATAAGTTCACAGCAGTAGGACAAGATTCGCTCAAATATAGAAAACAGTATGGGCATTTCGAGAGGAAATGCATTCTACAAGAGGAAAAGGAAAATGACAGTAGTAACAAAAAATTTAAAAGACAAGTACAACGAAGAAGTTAAAAAAGTACTTCAAGAAGAATTTAAGTATGAAAATGTTCATCAAATTCCAAAATTAAGTAAAATAGTTTTAAATATGGGAGTTGGTGAAGCATGTCATAATTCGAAATTAGCGGAAACCATTGTAAAACAGTTAACAAAAATAGGCGGACAGAAAGCGTTATTGACTAAAGCAAAAAAATCAATAGCAGCTTTTAAATTAAGAGAAGGCATGCCGGTTGGTGCAATGGTAACGCTGAGAGGCGAAAGAATGTATGATTTTCTTCAAAAGTTAATATGTGTTGTATTACCGAGGATTCGTGACTTTAGAGGTGTAAGCACAAAGAGTTTTGACGGAAGAGGAAACTATACATTAGGATTAAAGGAACAATCATTGTTTCCTGAAATATCTTATGATGAGTTAGATGCTATTCATGGTATGAATATATCAATAATAACAACAGCGAATACTGATGAAGAAGCAAGAGCATTATTAAGAGCTCTTGGAATGCCATTCAAGAAATAAAAAGGAGTAAATCGTGGCTAAAAAAGCAATGATAGACAAAGAGCTTAAAAGAGAAGCATTAGCAGCAAAAGGAAAGTATCCGAGAGTAAGACTGCATAACAGATGTTCAATATGTGGACGTCCGCATGGATTTCACAGAGATTTTGGCATTTGCAGAATATGCTTAAGAAAAATGGCTCATCAAGGTTTATTGCCCGGTGTAGTTAAAGCAAGCTGGTAGCGGATTTCCGCAGGGTGGAGAGAGGCGGCAGCCGAACGAACCCGAAGAGGCGAAAGTCAGGCGGAGTGGAGGAAAAACCGAAAGGTTTTTACGAAATGAAGCAGATTGACAGAGCCGAAAGGAAATCCAAGAGAGCGGATTTCCGCAGGGTGGAGAGAGGCGGCAGCCGAGCGAACCCGAAAATGTGAGGGCAAAAGTGAGTGACAGCGATAGCGAAACGAGCAACTTGCCCGAGAGGAAGGAAATCCAAGAGAGCGGATTTCCGCAGGGTGAAGAGAGGCGAAAGCCGAACGAACCCGAAGAAGTGAGGGCAAAAGTGAGTGACAGCGATAGCGAAACGAGCAACTTGCCCGAGAGGAAAGAAATCCAAGTAATTTGGAACAGCTTCCAAAGAAAGGATTATTCGGTAAATGTGAGCTTTTCTATACTGCTAGATAAATTTTAGTAAGTAGTTAAAAGAAAAAGGAAAAAAAGATGAACACAGATCCTATAGCAGATATGCTAACAAGAATAAGAAATGCCAATATGGTATCACATAGTGATGTTGATATACCTAGTTCAAAATTAAAAATAGAACTGGCAAAATTGTTAAAATCGGAAGGTTATATTGAAGACTACAGTGTAGTTGAAAAAGAAGGAACACCTTATAAGACATTAAAAGTAGTTTTAAAATATGATGAAAAATCAAAACCGGTAATATCAAACTTAAAGAGAGTTTCAAGACCGGGTTTAAGAAACTATTGCAAAGCAAAAGATATACCACAAGTTTTAGGCGGAATGGGTATAGCAATAATATCAACAAGCAAGGGTTTATTAACCGATAGAAAAGCTAAGCAAGAAAATGTCGGTGGAGAAATTCTTTGCTACGTTTGGTAATAAGGTAAGAAAAATAATATTGGAGATAAAGAAATGTCACGTATAGGTAAATTACCAATAGAGATACCGGCAGGTGTTGAGGTAACAGTAAACGGACAAACAGTTACAGCAAAAGGACCTTTAGGTACTGAGTCAGTAGAAGTTCGTCCCGAAATAAAAATTGAAAAAGTTGATAATACAATTGTAGTATCAAGAGTAAATGATGAAAGAAAATCACGTTCACTGCATGGTTTATCAAGAACTTTGGTAGCAAATGTAGTAAACGGAGTAAAAACAGGATTTACAAAAAAACTTGAGATTGTTGGTGTTGGTTATCGTGCTGCTATGCAAGGTAATACATTAAATTTAGCTTTAGGTTATTCACATCCTGTAGATATTGAAGCACCTGAAGGCGTAAAGATTACTGTAGAGCAAAATACAAAAATCACAGTATCAGGAGCCAATAAGCAGCTTGTAGGCGATGTGGCCGCATTAATCAGAAGTAAAAGACCGCCTGAAGTATACAAAGGTAAAGGTATAAAATATGAAGGCGAACATATAAGAAGAAAAGCAGGTAAGACAGGTAAGAAATAATAGCCCGCATAGACCCTTATGAAAGTAAGAAGGTTTGGGTGAAAGGAAAGAAAGATGATAAAACAAGTAAACAGAAAAGAAGCTACTCAAAAACGTCACAGAAGAATAAGAGCTAAACTTTCAGGTACAACAGAAGCGCCTCGTTTAGCAGTTTACAGAAGTACAAAACATATATATGCACAAATAATTGATGATGTAAAAGGTGTTACTATTGTATCTGCATCATCAAATGACAAAGAGTTAAAAACAAAGTTGTCACATGGTGGAAATATAGAATCTGCAAAAGTAGTTGGTGAAACTATAGCTAAGAAAGCTTTAGCAGCAGGCGTAAAAGATGTAGTATTTGACCGTGGCGGATTTTTATATCATGGTAGAATTGCAGCATTGGCTGATGCAGCAAGAGAAGCAGGTCTAAATTTCTAATTTTACATAAAAATTAAATTATAAAACCGGACAAATAGTCCGGTTTTTTTATATCTTATCTTCACTTGCTTTAGTAATTTTGACGGTATCATTTTCTACTTTTACTTCGAGCATATCTTTTTCTGGGTCGACGTCAATTAATTCGAGAAGAGTTTTTGGCATAAATAGAGCCCATCCGCTTCCCGAGCGTGATAATTTTTTCTTCATATAATAACTTCTCCATGATTTTATATATATTTTAACTTTACAAAATCATAGAATTTAATTATACTTTTATATAATACTGATAATATAAGTATATAATAAGTATCATTAAGGAGTAATAAATGAGAAAATCGTTTACGTTATCAGAAATATTAATAGCAATAATAGTAATAGGTATAATTGCTGCATTAACTATTCTTAATTTTATTGTTTCGTATAAAAGGCAGAAGTATACTGCCCGTTTAAAAAAATTTTATTCTGTCATGAATAATGCAATTAGAGAGTCCTCTGTAAATAATGGTATTTCCTCAACTGAATGGGATCATTTGAGTCTTACGGGGAAAGAATTTTTTTTAAAATATTTAAGTGCATACATAAAATATGATTATTATATCATTGAAGCAGGTGATCAATGCAAAGTATATTTACTTGATGGCACTTCGATTATTATTTTACCTAAAGGATTGTATAGATATAATACAGGTTCTGCGTGTTATAAAGAATGCATAAAAACAAAAGCTGCGGCAGAGTGTCAGAGTGAATGTGCAGAAGCTGCTTGCACAGCCGTATATTATGACATAAACGGAAATAAAAAACCTAATAAAACAGAATATGACATTTTTAGATTTGGCATTTGCGGCGGAACATTTTTTAATGAATTGCATGTTAATTATTTTGATGCTCTTCCGGATTTAGATAGTGAAACTAATGATTTTGTTGAAGATAGAGCTGAAATTAGAAAAATGTGTGCAGATGAAGATAATCGCGGGTTTATGGCTTGTACAAAACTTTTAAGGATTGACGGATGGGAATTTAAAGAAGATTATCCTTGGAAAATTTAAATTTTTTATAAAAAACTTTGCCATTTTTTGTAAAAAATAATATATTTCAGTCAGTAGGGCAGACTTTAGTATGTCAACTTTCGGAATCCTCATATATGTTAGCAAATTAAGTATCATGTACAATAATTTATTGATGTTAAGTTTTATGAAACCAAAAATCTTTGATTTTACAAGCATTTTAGCTTTTTGTTAATTTATTTTTGTTTTATATAGCAATTTTTAATTTTATATATACTTTATATATATGTAGATGATAAATAAGACATAATATTTAAATTCATACATACCTTACTTACTACCTTAACTAACACACGAGGAAATCAAAAAAGATTTCACGAGAGACCATAAAAAGTCTCTCTTTTTTTTATAATTTAGAAAAATAATCTTTATCTGTAAGTGCATTATAAGCACAGCTGTATCCGCTATATTCCGATGTTGATTTCTTTGAACAATAATTTCTAAAATGTGTGTTTTTACTACCCATGGGAAGAACTTCACCTTCAGGTTTTATTTGAAACATAAATAAATCATAACCCATTTTATTTGGCTTTTTGGAATAACCGTTTATATCTATTGATACAATGTAGCCGCCAATATTATTTTGAGCCTGAATACCCTGTTCTATAAAAAATGTGGTTCCGTCATTTAATATGAAACCTCCATCATCAAAATAGCTTCTGCTTAAATTTCCTCCCGAATATGATTTATAGTATCTGAAAATGCCGTCTTCATCTGAAATTATACACCCCGTATTATTATTAATAACACCGCAGTCATAAATAACATTATATTCTTGTGCCAGTCTTGGTTTAAATTCATTTTATAATTTTCAAAATCCAATAGTACGGAATCTTTACTTTTAATTAATAAAACGGCCTGTTTTAAACTTGAAAATTGTTTTTTAAATGCAGTTTCAAGTTCTTTTTTATATGTCATATTTACTACTGCAGGTATGGTTATTGCAGATATTATTCCAATTACAACAATAGTTATTAAAACTTCCGTTAATGTTAAAGTTTTTTTATCCAATTTAACCTCTTTTTTATTAACAAAAATTATGACAAGTACTATATATAATATGATATGTCATAATTAATGTCAATCATGTAATAACAACAACTATAATTAAAAAATGATAATTTTTAAGTTAGATGATTTGATTTGGCAGCATAGAACAACAGCCGAAGATATATTTAAAAAAACAGGGATAGGAAAGTCTACGCTGTCTACAATCAGAAATAATAAAAATATAAATATAAGCATAAATACATTGAACAAACTTTGTAAATATTTTGACTGTAAAATATCGGATTTAATGGAGTATGTAAAAGAAGAATAATTTTTTGAGTTTACTTTTATATGCATAAATGTATTTTCAACAAAGTATTTTTTTTGTTATAAAATGTTGATATGAGAGTAAAAAAGGGAATAAGAAATGACGGCTCCGTTAACAGGAAATGAAATAAGAAAAGCATTTATAGAATTTTTTAGAGATAAACATCAATCGACAGAAGTTGCAAGTTCAAGTTTAGTACCTGATAATCCTACAGTGTTATTGACAACTGCAGGTATGCTTCAATTTTTACCGTACTACTTAGGGCTTGAAAAGCCTCCATATAATCCGCCAAGAGCGGTATCTTGTCAAAAATGTGCCAGGGCTGGCGGAAAAGATTCCGATATAGAAAATGTAGGAAGAACACCAAGACATCATACGTTTTTTGAAATGCTCGGCAATTTTGCATTTGGTGATTACTACAAAAAAGATGTTATTCCGTGGGCTTGGGATTTTGTAACAAATTATTTAAAACTCGACCCTAAAAGACTTTGGGTTACTATTTATGAAACAGATGATGAAGCTTTTGATATATGGACAAAAATAGTTGGGGTTGCCCCCGAGCGGGTTATAAGAAAAGGGAAAAAAGATAATTTTTGGGGCCCTCCCGGCGCGGCCGGATCTTGCGGACCTTGCAGTGAAATCCATTATGATTTGGGTGAACATTTAAAATGCTCCGATAACTGTTCAATAGCTACTTGTGAATGCGATAGGTGGGTTGAAATATGGAATTTGGTTTTCACTGAACTTTTTCAGGATGAAGAAGGTAATCAATCTCCTCTTGATAAGAAAAATGTTGATACTGGCATGGGGCTTGAACGTATTGCAATGGTTGTTCAAGGTAAAGAATCCACTTTTGAAACAGACCTTTTATTTCCTATCTTGCAAAAAGTTTCCGATATGTCAAAAGTACCATATAAACAAAACAATAAAACCGACATTTCGCTCAGAATTATAACCGACCATGCAAGATGTGTTACTTTTATGATAAATGACGGAGTTACCCCGGGGAACGAAGGCAGAAACTATGTTTTGAGAATGATTTTAAGACGTGCATTAAGACACGGAAAATTACTGGGTTTGGAACTACCTTTCTTGAGTGAGATAGTTGATACTGTTATTAATCAATATAAAGAAACATATCCTGATTTGGAAAAGAATTCCGAAAAAATAAAATCAATAATAAAACAGGAAGAAGAAAGATTTAAAATAACACTTGACAGAGGTTATAAATTACTTGAAGATTTAATGCAAAATAATAAACAAATTAACGGAGAAAATGCATTCAAACTATATGATACATTCGGGTTTCCGCTCGAATTGACAGTTGAGATTGCGGCTGAAAAGGGTGTAACCGTTGACACTGAAGGTTATAAAGAAGAAATGAAAAAGCAGAAAGAAAAAGCAAAAGCCGCTGCTCATAAAATCAGTTTAACTGATGACCTTATTTATGTAGAAGTTGAAAATAAATTTGGTTCAACAGAATTTATCGGTTATGATAAAACAGAATCAGAATCTAAAGTTATAGCTGTAATTGAAGCAGGTGATTTTATAGATATTATGCTCGATAAAACTCCGTTTTATGCGGAAAGCGGCGGTCAGATAGGAGATACGGGTATAATTGAAGGTAAAGATTTTAAAGCTGAAGTTTTGAATACTTTTAAAGTTAATAAATTATTTGTTCACAGATGCCAAGTTATTAATGGAGAAGTCAAACCTCAAGATATTGTAAAAGCTGTTATCGATAAAGAAAAAAGACAACAGATAACAATTCATCACTCGAATGCCCATTTAATTCAAGCGGCATTAAGAAAAGTGCTGGGTGAAGAAGTTCATCAAGCCGGTTCTTTTGTTGAAGAAAACAGAACACGTTTTGACTTTACGTTCCCTCGTGCTATGACAAAAGAAGAAATTCAAGAAGTTGAAAATATTATTAATCAATGGATTGAACAGGATATTGAACAGCATACCGATATAATGAATATAGAAATGGCAAAAAAATCGGGGGCAATGGCTTTATTTGGCGAAAAATATGATGATAATGTTAGGGTTGTAAAGTTTGGCAATATTTCGTCGGAACTTTGCGGCGGTACACATTGTTCATCTACGGGGAAAATAAGGCTTACAAAAATAGTTTCAGAAAACGCTGTTGCGGCAGGAACTCGAAGAATTGAAGCTGTATGCGCCGATACCGCGCTTAAATATTTAAATGAAAAAGCCGAAATAATTGATAAAATGGCACACGCATTTAAAGTTCCCGTTAATGAGGTGGAAACAAGAGTTTTAAAACTTGTTGTAGATAATAAAAATCTTCAAACGGAAATAGAAAACTTGAAAGCGGAACAGGCGAAAACTAAATTTCAATCATTTATTTCACGAGCTCAAAATATTAACGGCGGAAAACTGTTTATATCCGAAATGGAGGCGTATCCTGCTCATTTGATTAAATTCGGATGTGAATTACTATCATCTAAACTTGGAGAAAGTATAGTAATACTTGCTTCCGTCGATGAAGATAAAATAACTTACGTTGTAAAAGTTAGTGATTCTTTTGTTAAAAAAGGGATAAATGCAGGTAAGATTGTAGGGAAACTTGCAGAAGCAACCGGAGGTAAAGGCGGCGGACGCCCTCAATTCGCTCAAGGCGCCGGAAAAGATAAAACAAACTTAACAAATATTCTTACAGAAACTGAAAAAGAAATTAAAGCTTCTGTTTAGTTATATGAATAATTTAATCCGGTGTCGCCCGTATTGCTTTGTTTTCGGCTGCGACAGCAGACAACTGTAGGTATGTTTATGCGGGAATGAGTTGCGCCATAGCTCCCGCTCCCCGCAGCCGGTAACCAAGAAATGTGGGTGACACCGGATTAGAATTTATTATTCACTCCGTAGCCAAAAAGTGCAAAATCATATTTAACAGGGTCAGAAGAATCAAATTCTTTTAATTTGTTTGTAAGTTCAATAACACTTTCATATCCATTGTCATTCCGATTTAAAAGACCTAAACTTCTGCTTATTTTAGCTACATGAGTATCCAAAGGAATTAACAACTCGCTTTTTGGGATAAAATTCCATATACCGATATCAACTTCGCTTTTTCTTATAAACCATCTTAGCATCATATTTAATCGTTTTAGTGCACTTTTCTTTTTCGGATTCGGAAGAAGATGATAAAATCCTTTTGTTATTTCTTCATTATTTACTTTTGAATAAAAATAATCGATAACACATTGAAACATATTCCAAATTTCATTTTTTTGTTTATATGAGTATTCAAAAAGAGTTTCAAGAGTTTCATTTTCATTGTATAAATCATTTAATATTTTTAAAATCCAAATTAAATCACAGTCTTTAGAAAATCTATAATCACAATTACAAATGCTGTTGTCTTTATATTCAAAAGATTTAACGTACTCAAACGGTTTATTATTCATACAATCAAAAATGTGATTTAATTTTGAAATAAAGACTTCGCGTTTGCCGTATGCGAACATGGAAGAAATAAAACCGGCTATTTCAATATCATTTTTATTTGTAAACCTGTGAACAAATTGAACGGGGTCATCTTTAATAAAGTCTTTTGTTTCATATTCAATTACATATTTATCCAGCTGTGTTTTTAGCATTTCTTAATCCTTCAAAATAGTTTTTTAATAGTTGAGTACATTCTTCTTCCAAAATACCGCCTTGATATATAATATCACTGTTCATTATTTTTTTCATATCTGATTTAGAGCCGAAAGCACCATTTAAGAAATCATAAGCTCCAAAATATACTTTTGAAACACGCGCCTGAATTATAGCACTGGCACACATAGGGCAAGGCTCTAGTGTTACGTACATTTCACAATTATTTAAGCGCCAGCTTTTAAATTTTTTATTAGCTTTTTTTATTGCGGATATTTCGGCATGCAATGTTGCATCTTGTTTTTTTTCTCTTTCATTAACGGCTTTTGAAATAATTTCCCCGTCTTTTACTATTACCGCTCCCACAGGGATATCATTTCCGGAGTTTTTGGCTATATTTAATGCTTCATACATATATTTAAGATTCATAAATTTCCTCTTGATATAAAGGTAAAATAATTTTAACTCTAAAAATATTTTCAGGTTCCGATATTAATTCTACGCTGCCGTTCATAGCTTCAAGCAGGCCTTTTACAATATAAAGTCCCAAACCGGTTCCTCTTGTAGTTCTTGTTGTTTTATCGTCAATTCGGATAAATTTATCAAAAAGAGTATCAAGTGTTTCTTTATCAATATAGTCTGCTTGATTTGATACTTCTATTATTGCTTTATCTTCAATTACATAAGCGTTTATTGTTATAGGAGTATCAGGATATGAGTATTTTTCGGCATTGCCTATTAAATTTATCATTACTTGCTCAAGCCTGTCTTTATCGGCATAAATAAGCGGAAAGTCATTCGGAATATTATTTTCTGTTTCTCTTGTTTCTATATTTTTTACAGAATAAATAGAAGCTTCAACAATATTTAAAAGGTTAACCGGTTCTGAATTTATATTTAATTTTGCGCCTTCTATATCCGGAATGACAAGTAAATCCTCTATCATTCTAGATAATCTTTCTGATTGCTGTTTTATAATTAATAATGATTTATGTTTTGTATTTTCATCAATTGTTATATCCGTTCTTAAAAGCCTTGAAGTATAACCTCTTATACTTGTTAAAGGTGTTCTGAGTTCGTGGCTTACCGTGTCAACAAGATTTGAGCGAAAACTGTCAAGCTGTTTTAATTCTTGATTTTTTTCTTGTAATTTTTTATAGGAAGCATTTATTTCTACAATCATACTGTTAAATTCTTCCGAAAGAAAAATTATTTCTCTGGGAGTAAAAATATTTGTTAACGGAGTTATTTGTTTTTTGTAATTACCTCTTGAAACTGCAATAATGCCTTTAAAAAGTTGTCTTATATTGAAATACAAATAATAACTGTATAAAAGAGTCAAAAATAAAGTAACGGCAGCTGCAACCAAAAATGCAGCAAGTATTTTTAATCTTGATTTATTGATTGTAGCTTCCGTTAATTGCTCTGAAGTATTAACTATAATAATTAAACCGGTATCTTTCATTTTAAGATATACACGGGGCTGGTTTTTAATTTCTTCAAATCTTGTTGCTATGTTATTTACAAGATTAACAGGAAGCAATTTTTTGCTGTTTTTAAAATCTTCTTCATCATAATTTAGTGAAAAAATTAATTTCCCTGCCATATCTACAACATAAATACGTCTGTTTTTTTCGTCTTCGACATTACTTAAGATATTATCTTTAATTATTTTAGTATTTACTTCTGCTCTTAAATATTTATCATCATGAATTTTTTCGGTTAAATATAACTTCTGATTTTCAGAGTCATAATGCACTTTTTCATCTTGATTAAAATCAGGTGTTTCAGAGGGTCTTATTATTTCAAAATTATTAAAAACAGGTGAATTTATAGCTAAATCATTCAGAAACAAATCCTGTTGATTTTCAGATGGTAAATGTTTTAATGATATTATTATTTCACTTAAACGATGTCTGTTTTCTTGCAGAATAGAAAAAATATTATTTTCTATAATTTTAGCGTACATTTGTGCGGAATTACCAAGTTCATGCCTTAATGAGTGCTGACTTATATTGTTTATAATGAACCAAGAAATTACGGAAGGAACAAGCACGCCAATAAGAGAAATAATTATAATTTGTTCAACAATTTTTAATCTCTTAAACTTCATAAAAACCTTTAGTCGTTTT
Organism: Candidatus Gastranaerophilales bacterium; assembly: GCA_944323625.1. Classification (GTDB taxonomy): domain Bacteria; phylum Cyanobacteriota; class Vampirovibrionia; order Gastranaerophilales; family Gastranaerophilaceae; genus Avigastranaerophilus. The sequence goes on along the minus strand of CALUTD010000019.1, from coordinate 19,860 downwards.
CCTCTCCGAATGGAGTTAATTTATACCCGACATTAGTAACAGTATGGAGGTATTCAGGAATTTTAGGGTTATATTCAATTTTTTGTCTTAAACCGCCAACATGAACCCTTAACATTCTCACATCATCGTCCGAATTATAACCCCAAACTTCATTTAAAAGAATTGCAAGTGTTACAGCATTATTAAAATGCTGCATAAGACAATACAATATTTCAAATTCCGTAGGGGTAAGTTTAATTCGTTTACCTTTTACTTCAGTTTCCAATGTATCAGGAAACAGTTCAATATCTCCGACTTTTAATATTTCCTGAGCGGCTGCTTGAGTTTTTACGGCAGGGCTTCTTCTGACAAGTGCTCTTACTCTTAATAACACCTCTTGAATATCAAACGGTTTTACAATATAATCATCCGCCCCCGAGTCAAACCCTTGTGTTTTATCAATTATTGTACCTTTTGCCGTAAGCATTAAAATAGGTACTTCCCTTTTTGATGCACGAATATTCTTGCATACGTCAAAACCGTTCATTTTAGGCATCATAACATCAAGTAATATTAAATCATAATTTCCGGTCAGGGCTTTTTGCAGTGCTTCTTCACCGTCTTTTGCACACTCTACTGAGTAACCGCTATGTGAAAGGTCAAACTCCAAAAGCTCTCTTATTTCATTGTCATCATCTGCAATTAAAAGTCTTTGTGCCATAATAACCCCTAATTTTATATGCTTTTATTATTACATATTATAAGATTTTTAACAATCAATTATTCTTTGAATAAAGATTTTCTTTTTTTATAAAGAATAACAAAGAAGGCAATAATAACAAGAGTAACGGCAATAATCACCAATTCTATATACTGTTTAACTGCTTCTCCGAAAAGCATTAATACAATACTAACAATAAAAAATCTCAAACCGCGCCCAAAGAAGCTTGCGAGAATAAATTTGAGAAAATTCATATTTAATATACCACTGGCTATTGTAAAAACTTTATAAGGAATAGGCGTAAAAGCCGAGAAAAAAACTGCCATTACATCATATTTTGCATAGAGTCTTTCAACAGCTTCAAATTTTTCTTTACCGCCTTTTCTAAAAATCCAATTAAATGCAGGACGTCCGCCCCAGTATCCGATTGCATACCCTACGGCTCCACCAAAAGTTGAAGCTATAGTACATACAAATGCATAGTACAATGCCTTTTTTGGGTTTGCCAAATCCATTGCTATTAATAAAAAATCCGGCGGTGGTACAAGAAAGAAGCTTTCTATAAATGAGTTTAACGCAAGCCCCCAAACTCCCATTGACTGAAACAAATCATTCATTTTTATAAATATATCATGCATAATCTACCTCACTATCCGAAATTTTATCATAAACTTTCCCAAACAACATTAAATAACAATTTTTTTTACTTGATGTTATAATAATTTAAGAGGGAATATGGTTAATCTTATTGAAAAAAAATCAAATACACTGGTTGAAAAAATGTACGGTATATTAGGCCGAAATAATGTGCTGTCCGATTATGATGAACTTTATACATATTCAACTGACTCAACCAATATAACCAATCCTGATGAAATTGCACAGGTTGTTGTATTTCCTGCAGAAACTCATCAGGTCAGTGAGATAATGAAATATGCATACGCAAATAATATTGCAGTTGTTGCAAGGGCTGCGGGGACAAATCTTTGCGGTGCATGTCTGCCTAAAAAAGGCGGAATTGTAATAGATTTTTCAAAAATGAATAAAATATTAGAAATCAATAAAGATAACCTTGTTGCCAGAGTTGAACCGGGGGTTGTAATTGAGGACTTTCAAAAAGAAGTTGAAAAATTAAATTTATTTTATCCTCCGGATCCTTCAAATCTTAAAGTATCAATGATTGGAGGCAGTATAGGCTTGTCATCGGGCGGACCGCATACATTTAAATACGGTTCGACAAAAGATTATGTTATAGGTTTGGAAATTGTACTGGCTGACGGCCGGGTTATGAAGACGGGGTCTCTATGTTCAAAGGATGTAACAGGGTATAATATGACTCAATTATTCGTAGGCTCTGAAGGAACACTTGGTATTGTTACGCAAGCCGTAATTAGGCTTATTCCCAAACCCGAAGCTAAAAGGGTTATGTTAGCTTACTTTGATAGTCTTGAAGATACTTCAAAGACAGTTAATGAAATAATTTCTAATCTAATAACTCCTTCAGTAATTGATTTATTAGACAAAAATACACTTCAGACAATAGAAAGCTTTTATCCTTCAGGACTTTTAACAGATAAAGAAGCAGCTCTTTTGATTGAAATCGATGGATTTAAGTCAAATATAAATTCTCAGTATGAACAAATAATGAATATTTGTAAAAAAAATAAGGCATCTTATATTCAAACAGCAGCAACAAAAGAAGAAGAGGACAGAATATGGATAGCGCGCCGTTCTTCATTCGGGGCTACAGCTAAACTTGCACCTAATGTAGTAACGGAGGATGTTGTTGTTCCAAGGGAAAATATAGTTAAGCTTGTTAAAGGTATTTGGCAAATTTGCAGCAAATATGAACTGAAAACATGTATTATGGGACATATCGGCGATGGAAATATTCATCCGAATATTGCACTGGATTTAAGAAATCCTATAGAATTAAATAATTTTAAAAGAGCTAAAACAGAGCTTTTTGAACTTTCACTTTCTTTAAACGGAAGATTGTCAGGTGAACATGGTATAGGCTGCGAAAAATCATACTTTATTGATAAAGCTCTTGATTCAAACAATCTTGAATATATGAAACAAATAAAAAAATTGTTTGACCCTAAAAATATTTTAAACCCCGGTAAAATATTTTAATGGAAATATTATTATACCGTTTTAGGTCCCTGTTTGGTGATAAAATTTTCAGGTATTTTAGATATCCTTTTCATAATTGAAAGGAGTATAAAATGCTTTATAAAACTTTAGAAATAGATGATTTAATTAACACAAAAGATTCTGACCGTGAAATTGTCGATTTAATGGAAAATAACGGGTCTCATTTGAAAATTGTTGCGTTAAAAAAACATGAAATTATTGAACCTCACATGTCGCATACTAATGTATGCTTATTCGTAACGGAAGGTGAAATAGAGTTAATATTTAGTCCTGAAGATAATTGTACATGTTCGGCCTGCGGCTGTTCAATGCCTGATGAATCTGATGAAAATGAAAAGAAATATAAAATAAAAAAAGATAATTTGTTTTTGTTTGAAAAAAATGTAATGCACTCGGTTAAAGCTTTGAAAGATTCCGTTTTCCTTCTCATTAAGATATAAAAGACTGCATTTGCAGTCTTTTTTACATTTTGGAAATTTTAATATATAATATTTTCAGTTAGGATTTAGTTTTATGAAAAAGATATTTTTTACGATAATAGCAGTTTTTGTATTATGTTTACAAAATGTATATGCTCAAGAAAGTCAACCGGAAGTTCAAAATAAAAATGTTTATAAAGTTCAGGCTGTGCAGTATTATTTCTCTGATTCCGAAATTATGGATGAGATGAAAATTCAGGAACATATAAGTAATATCGGTTTTAAACTTTTAAATGCAAACAAAATTGAAAAAAGAATGGTTTTTAAGTACAGTAAAAAAGATAAACTTATAAAAGGTGTGCCCGAGCTTTCAAAAAGACAAACAGTTATTTATGATAAAGCAATACAATATGCAAATTCGGATGATGAAGTAGCGGCTTTGCTTGCAAGAGAAATTGTAAAAACCGCAGAATCATATTCAGGATTTATGCGCGGGTTTGTTACTTCTGCACAAATAAAAGCAGCCCCCAAAAAGTATGAAATATTTTTTGATAAAAGAGCTGTCGATTTTATGGTTAATGCCGGATATAACCCTGTTGCAATGATTGTTTACATTAACAAGGCTTATCCTCAAAAACGTTTTGATATAATCGGAGGACATAATCTTACATCAAAAAGACTTGCTAATATTTATGAGTATATTTATACAAAATACCCTTATTTTCTTAAAAATAATGAATATCTTACTAATGAATATTACCAAAACTTCCTGTTAACATCTCAGGAAAACAGAAAAAAACTTCAAGAAAAAATAAAATCAGGTTCAAAGGAAAAAATAAAATATGAATAAAGTTATAGTTCTTTTATGCGTTTTAATTTTTTCTTCAATATCCGTAAATGCAATTATGACTGATGAATTTATTGATGAAACACTTAAAGATATTGATTGCCCAAAACCTGAAATAAATGTTAATTACAATTATGAATCTTTTGAAAGAATTCCTATAAAGCTTCAAATATTAGAGCCCATTTCAACAAAGAAAAACAATATAACAGATGGTCAAAAAATCAAATTTAAAGTAAAACAGAATGTAAAACATAATCATCATGTAATACTTACTGCGGGTACAATTGTTGAAGGAACGGTTGAAACCTTCATGCCAAGAGGAATGAACGGTATTCCGGGTGTTATAATTCTTGATGATTTTGAAATCCCGGGGTTAGAAAAAAGTAAACTAAAAAGTACTTATATAAAGAGAGGTCCGGATTTATCATTGTGTGTATTCCCTTTGAAATGGGCTCTTACGTTCTTGCCTCCTACGGGTTCTTTAACAAATTTTATTGTCGGCGGCAATGCAAAGATATCAACAAAAGATACAATACAGGTATTTTATTATCCGGCTTGGAATTAATTGGGCGACACCGGATTAAATTATTAAGATATTGATAAACTACACCAAATGCAGTATTTTAGCGCTAAACTGTTTATTTTTTTTGCATTTTATCAGATGATATATATGCAGAGGAATAGATGTTCATGTTTGAAGAAAAAATGAGTAATAATTTCAAAACAAAAAATGAATCTGAATATGCAATAATGGCTCAAGAATGTATGGAAGATGCGCGCAGGTATCATGAAGAATATTTGCTCAAGGGCAAAAAATCTGATTTAGATACGGCAGTTGATTATTATATTGATGCCATAAAATTTAACCCCAATATTTCGGAAGCATATTACAGACTGGCAACTCTATTGTGGGATAGAGGTGAAATAAATTTATCATCTGCTATAGAACAGTGTAAATCGGCAATCAGTATTTCTCCTTCCAATCCTAATGCCCGTATTTATGCCGGTTTCTTTTTAGAACTTGCCAAAAGGTATGATGAAGCAGAAATGGAATTTAAAGAAGCAATAAAATTAAATCCTGTTAAATCCGCACGTTCAAGGCTTTCTTTAGCTTCTTTATACATAGATAAAATGCATAATACTTCATTAAACCCTAAAGATTTTTCTCAATATCTTTATTATATGCTCTCCGGAAGTTTGAGTATTGCTCTTGATTATCCTTCAATAAAAATGTTATATAAAAATATTTCCAAAAATATTTCAGTTATGTTCTTTGATTTGATAGGAAATATTCTTGAAAAAACAAAAAACTATTCAATGGCCGTTAAAACTTATGATAAAGCTGCCGACACAACAGGTCGTGATGAAGTATATTATAAAAAAATTGGCGATATTAATATAAAAGAAGAAGATATTGAAGATGCAAGAGTCTTTTATTTAAAAGCATTAGAAACAAATCCTTATAACAAGGAATTATTATTTAAAGTTGCGACTATTACGCAATTGTATTTTCCTGATGATATAAATACAGCAATTGATTGCTATACAAGATTATTGGAAATCGAAGAAAATAATGCCGGTATATATTATGAATTGGGTCATTTATACTTAAAAAAAGATGATGTATTAAACTCAATAAATGCGTTTAAACTTGCTTTAAATAAAGATTTTGATAACCCGTTTTATCATAATGCCTTGGGATATGCACTGATTCGTGCCGAACAGTATGAAGATGCTTGTGAACATTATAAAATAGCAATAGATAAAAACCCTGACCCCGAATGGACAGCAATTGTATGTCAATCTTTAGCTGCAGTATATTTTAATGTGTATGAAGATGTAGACAGTGCGCTTGATATGTTAAAAACAGCTATTATTCTTGATGAAACAAATGATGAAGTTTTTGTTGAACTTGGAGATATTTATCAAAAATGTGATGATGTTGACAGCGCAATTAAAGCATATTGTGAAGCAATTAAATTAAATCCTGTTAATCCTGTTGCATATAATAAATGTGCTATGGCTCTATGGCAAAAAGATTATTTAGAAGAAGCAATAATTGCATACCATAAAGCTATAGGTATAGACCCTGATTATCATTGCGCATACAATAATCTCGGCGTTATATATTTAGACGGAATAAAAAATTTAAAAGAAGCAAAAAAATTGTTTGAAAAAGCTATACAATTAAAAGAAGATTATACTATGGCGTATTTCAATCTTGCCAGAGCCTATGAAGAATCAAACCTTAAGATTGAAGCTGCAAAATATTATCAAAAAGCTATAGAATATAATACAATAAATCCTGAGCTTGATACGGAAGAAATAAGATTAAAACTTTTTAGATTATTTGAAGTATAAATATTATTCCTTGAATATTATGCTTTAAAAATTTCTTTTCGGTGATATTCTAAATATTTTTCTCTTCCTTCTATAAGGAGCATATCATATTTTTTATTTGGTGAGATATTAAGTTTGGAACAAGTCATTTTAGATAGCCAGGGAGAAATTAACATACGTTTTTCATCCGTAAATGTTATAAATCCTCTGTCAAACAAGAAATCTATATTAGGAGTAAACATAAATCCGTTATACGGGTCTATTTTTTCTTTACTGTCAGATTTTGCCCATGGTTTTATATGACTTGCTATTAGTAATCTGTCATCAGAAACCAAAGTTATCGGACAAAACGGACAATTTTCGAGTAATTTTTGCCTGTATTGACCTTGTCCCACCCTTGCTTTCGTAAGCTGTATTTTTTCTTCGGGTGTTGTATTTGAATTTTCAATTTTATTTATCTGTTCTGTTATTGTTACAGAGTTTTCCGTTTCTGCATAATATTCAACAAACAGTCTTAAGTAATACAAAATATTATTATCTTTATTTTTTAATTTTATTGCCGCCAAATAAGTAATATTTGGAAGTGATATTTCTCTCAATATTTGATAACCTTTATATTTAAATTTTCTCGTATTAATTTTATCTGATGAAACATAGAATCTGTTACCCTGAATTTGTATTTGGTCAATTAAATTAAAATATTCAATATCTTGTAACTGATTAATTTTATTCAGTCTTTCACCCCATAGGTTTGGAAAATTATTTTTATCTGTATAGTTTTGTTCGGGGTTAAAATATTCATCTTTAACCTCTTTCATATAGCTTTGAAGGTCATTTTTTTTGATGAAACATTTAACATTAAAGCCTTGTCCGCCAAAAAAATCTAAAATTTCGGATTTATTTCTGCTTCCTATATAAAATTTTGCTTCGCCATGTCCTTTTCCTATAGTATTTGATGAAACAACAAAACAGTCAGGAACTGTCATTTTTTCAATAGTATCGATAATACTATATTCAACATTATCAATTTTAATTTTATCTTCCATATTTTGTTATATCCATTTGTTTTAAAATTGCAATCAAGACATCGGAAACGATGCTGTTTCCTGCTTGCCTGTACATTTGAGTATCACTTACCACAATTTTAAAATCATCTTTAAATCCCATAAGTCTAAGGCATTCTCGCGGAGTTAATTTTCTTATTCTGCCTTTATTGTGTGTAACATAGTTATCAACTCCCGCTCTGTGCATTTTATGCATAGTTTGCAGTAGTGGTCTTGCAACCGTTAAATCAGTTTCTTTACTGGTTTTAAAATTTTTTGTTCCTCCTGCTAAAACGTAATTTTTTACTTTTTCGGATAAATAATATTTTTCTTCTACTTTGGATACATCAAAAATAAACTCGTCAAAATCTTCTTTGTTTGCTTTTTCAAAAATGAAATCACCATGCCAGTTGAACTGCTGATTTGCCTTTTGGCATAATGCAATTTCTCCGTTTATTTGAGTATACTGTTTTTTTCTGTTTTTTGTACTTGTTACAAATTTTATGCCTTTTTCTTTCAAATAATATTTTGAATCAATATAATCCTCTAAAAAATCTTGCATTGTCCTTGTTAGCGGTATAACAGCGGGGAAGGTAAAGTCGGTATTATTATCTTTAAATCCGACAACAATAATCCGTTCACGATTTTGAGGAATACCGTAATCTTTACTGTTTAAAACCTGTGAAAAAATTTTGTATCCAAGTGCACGAAATGTATTCTGTACAATTTGCCAGGTTTTTCCCTCGTCATGATTTACAAGTCCTTTAACATTTTCATAGATAAAAACTTTTGGTTGAGATTCATCAACAATACGTGCAAAATCATAAAAAAGGGTTCCCCTTGTATCTTCAAGCCCTTTTCGTTTTCCCACTATTGAAAATGCCTGACACGGGCTTCCGCCCACCAATAAATCAACCTCTCCTCTATATTTTTGTGCTGAAAATTTAGTTATATCATTGTGCCAATTTTCTTCACTAATATCATAATTTGCAAAATAACTTTGCTTTACAAACGGGTCTATATCTCCGGCAAATACAATTTTATGTTTAAGATTGAGACGTTTAAAAGCCTGTTCAATAGAGCCTATACCGCTAAACAAAGTAGCAAGGTTAATAGTTTTATCTGTTTCAGAGAACAAAGAACTCCGCCAATCCAAAGCGGTTAATTCATCTCTGTTCTGTTCCTTAATTTTTTTATCAGGCATATTTACCATATTGCTATAATCCTATTATTTCTATTATATCTGACTTTATTCGTTTTGCATGACAAATTTATATTTGTTAATATTCTTATGATATAATTTATCTATGAAAAATAAGAATATAATAGGTTTTTGGGGCTACCCTCATCCTGAATTAATTAATAAATATAAACATGAATATCCAAATGCCGAATGGGTAGATTTGGATATAGATTACGGTTTCACAAAGCAGGATATTTTGCCCGAATCATATTGTACAATAATTAAAAATATAATTAATGCTGCTTTTCACTATAAAGATAATTTAATTATAATACTTGCCCCCATAGGCAAAGATAAATGTGACAGCGGATGGTTTTGTTATGAACTTTTAAAAGATATGGGGTTTAATATAATTTCTTCCGTATTTGAAGAAAAAACATATAAGAAAGATGTAAAAATTTCAACATCAAACCTTCCTTTAAGACAAAAAATTGAGATGATAACTAAGGGTATTTATGAACAAAATTCGTATAATTTAACTCAATGTGAGGCAAAATTCGGATTTTGGGGAGTTCCACCGAATGATTTATCTGTCTTGGAATTATTTCCCGATGAAACGCATGTATACGGCTGGACAAGATGTACAGAAGCAATGGCGCCTGCCGATATAGAGCTTGAAATGTATGTGGATAAAAATGTACCGACAGTATTTTACTCTCAGGCTTTTTGTTCGAAAGCACAGCTGGCTAAATACCTTGCCGATAAGTATAACGGTCTTTATATTGATATTGATGACGAAATTACAAATTCCACAAAGGCTAAAATAGAAGCTTTTTTGAGGTTAAGATGAACAAAATAGTACTTGATGCAGGAACAACCTGGTCTAAAATTATTGAAACATCCGATTCTAATCTGATGAATAATTATAATGATTATCTTGTAAAAAATGAAAATAATCTGAAATATTATATTTTGCCTTCATCAATGCTTAAGGAGATTAATTTTAAATTTTCTAAAGCAACAGGACACATGTCTTTGAGTATGCTCAATGATAAAAAAGACTATGAAAATGAAGTAATTGCACTAATTCAAGGTTTCAGAAAAAGAATATCTTCTGATGCTTTAATTCTCGATATGGGAAGCAGAGATTCAAAATGGGCAGCATTTAAAAACGGTAATTTTAAAGATTTGGATTGGAATAACAGCTGTTCAAGCTCTACAGGTGCAACAATTGAAATGCTTTTAAAATTTTATAATATTGATGTCCGAAAATTAAAGTTTACAAATGAAAAATATGTTATTACCTGCGGTATATTCGGTCTAGAAAAAATAATGGATGATATAGCAAAAGGCTCAGGAGCAGAGTCGGCAATTTCAAAATTTATACACGGAATAGCCTTTAATGCTTGGAACTTTGCTAAGAAACCCGAAAAAATATATTTATCCGGAGGATTTTGCGAGAATCAATGTTTTGTAGATTCATTAAAAAATTACTGCGAAGTTATACCCCTTGGGCGTTTCTTATTGTGTGAAGGTTTATTATAAATTTTGTTTTGTTTATAATAACTGTATATAAAGGTTTATTATGTTTTTAGATAAAGCAAAAATTAAAATTCAATCAGGCAAAGGCGGCAACGGAATTGTAGCTTGGCGCAGGGAAAAATATGTTGATAAAGGCGGACCTGCCGGCGGCAACGGCGGCAAGGGCGGTGACGTTTATATTACTGCAACCGAAGATTTATCAACATTGATGGATTTTAAATTTCAATCCGTTTTTAAAGCCGAAAACGGTGAAAACGGTTATATAAAAACACAGCATGGAAAATGCGGAAAAGACTTATATATAAAAGTTCCTGTAGGAACTATTGTAAAAGATTCCGCTACAGGAAAAATCATTGCAGACCTTAATCAAGACGGGCACACTATTTTGGCGGCAAAAGGAGGACGAGGCGGGCGAGGAAACGCTTGTTTTGCAACCGCTCAAAAAAGAGCCCCCCAATTCTGCGAACCGGGTGAAAACGGAATCGAAAGAACTTTAGAGCTTGAACTTAAACTTATTGCGGATGTCGGGCTTTTAGGCATGCCTAATGCCGGTAAATCAACTCTTATAAGCGTGATAAGCTCTGCAAAACCCAAAATAGCAGACTATCCGTTTACAACGCTTGTCCCTCATTTAGGTGTCGTAAAAAGAGATACGGGTATGAGCTATGTTGTTGCCGATATTCCCGGTTTAATCGAGGGAGCATCGGAAGGTACAGGCCTTGGGCATGAGTTTTTAAGACATGTTGAAAGATGCAGATTTTTAATTCATATTGTGGATTTAACAAAAGAAAATCCGATTGAAAACTATAAACTTATTAATGAAGAATTAAGAAAGCACTCTGAACGACTGGCCCAAGTTTATCAAATAATTGCACTCAATAAAATAGATGCAGTTTGCGAAAATATAAAACAAAAATATTATGAAGAGTTTAAAAAGCTTTCTGATGATGTATTTATGATTTCTGCTGCAACTCACGAAAATATAGAGCCGTTTATGCACTTTGTTTCAAAAAAAGTTGATGAAATACCTAAACCTGTTATAGAGGTTGAAATTGAAGAAGATGAAGGTGCTTTTGATAATGATGACAGCTCTTTCAGTGTATATAAAGTTGATAAACATACATTTGTTGTTGAAGGCGGAAAAATATTCAGACTCGCAAACGTAACCGACGGCAGGAATACCGAACAGTTATATCGATTCCAAAATATACTTAAATCAATGGGAGTTTTTGATGCACTTAAAGAAGCCGGCGTAAAAGAAGGCGATATCGTAAAAATTGGTCATTTAGAATTTGATTATTTGTTTTAGTTTTTGTTGGTGATATTTTGTATTTAATATATTTTTTATATCAAAAATAATTTCAAGAAAATCCGCTTTCAGGATGACTTCATGTGTTTATATATGCTAAAATAAGCAAGTAGGTTGGGGTACACTTCAGAAAACCCAACCTACTTACGTTTTTTCAGACAATTAAAAGACTGCTTTGAATTTTAGATAATAGATTAAGTTCCGACTGTCAGTTATCTAGTATTGTTGGGGGGGGGGTAAAAAACCCAACCTACGTTTTTTCCCGCAGTTTTTTATAACTATATATTAAAATTCACCTTCCAAATCATATTCACTTGCGCCGGTTATCGTTGCGGTTATTATATCACCCGGCATGACAGGAGTTGAGGTTTTAATATATATTAAGCCATCAACTTCGGGAGCATCTTTATATGTTCTTGCACATATAACTCCATCTTGGTTTACTGTTTCAACTATGCAATCAATTTTCTTACCTATTAATTTTCTGTTCAATTCTTTTGATATACGCTGCTGCAGTTCCATTAACAGTTTCTTTCTTCGTTTTTTTTCTTTTGAAAGGATTTGAGGCTTAAGTTTATACGCCTTTGTATCTTTTTCGCGCGAATATTCAAAAACTCCGGCTCTGTCAAACTTCATTTCGTTAATAAAATCATAAAGTTCTTGAAAATCTTCTTGTGTTTCTCCCGGGTATCCGACAATAAAAGTAGTCCTTATTGCAGCCGAAGGTATAATTTTTCTGATTCTTTTTATAAGTTTTTTATAATCCATTACAGGGCGATTCATTTGCTCAAGTATATTACTGCTTACATGCTGCAGCGGAACATCAATGTATTTTACTACCTTGTCGAGTCTTTTTATTGTTTCCAATAATTCATCTGATAATAAAGACGGATAAGTATACATAATTCTTATCCAGTTTAAATCTTGAATTTTATTTAGTTCTTCTAATAATTTATGTAATGACGGTTTTGAATATATATCTTTTCCGTAACTTGAAGTATCCTGCGCAATCAAAACTATTTCTGAAACACCTTTTTGCGCAAGTTCTTTAGCTTCTTTAACAATATTTTCAATTGTTCTTGACCTATAAGGACCTCTAAGTTTCGGGATAACACAATATCCGCAGTTAAAATCACAGCCTTCGGCTATTTTAATGTAAGAGCTTGCTCCCATTGTTATTTGCTGCCTTTTAATATCCTCAGGATAAATATATTCGGGTTTTTCAGAAACTGCATACATTTTATCCTTATTTTTTCCGATATTTTTAATAACATCTACAATTTTATCTATATCTGATGTACCTATAAAAGCAACGGCTTCAGGTATTAACTCTTGAAGCTCTTTCTTATATTTTTGAGGCAAACAGCCTGTAATAATGATTTTCTTTCCGGCCCGAATCATATCGAATATGGAAGCAATCGATTCTTTTTCTGCATCATGTATAAAAGAGCAGGTATTAATAATAACAATATCCGCTTTAGTTTCATCTAATGTAATTTTATATCCGCTTTTAGCAATCTTGCCTAGCATTAACTCTGAATCTACAAGATTTTTAGCACAACCGTGATTTATTAATGCAATTTGTTTCATATTTTCAATTCCATTAATCACAAAACAGGTTTAATTGCGGGACATCAGACATACTGTTTTTAGACTTTTTAGCGGATAAATCTTTTGAATAATCCTTCTGCATTCTGTTCATAAGGCCTTGAGCTTTTGTAATTACGCTTGAAGGAAGCCCTGCCATTTTAGCAACATGAATACCATAGCTTTTACTTGCCGAACCTTCAACTACTTTTCTCAAAAACTGGATTTCACCATCTTTTTCGGCAAGAGTTATTCTGTAATTTTTAATACTGTCAATTGATTTTGGCATAACGTTTAATTCATGGTAGTGAGTTGCAAATATAGTCCTTGCCTTGATTTTTGTTGCAATATATTCGGCAACCGACCATGCTATTGCAACACCATCGTAAGTTGAAGTTCCTCTTCCAATTTCATCAAGCAATATTAGACTTTTTTCAGTTGCACTGTTTAGGATATAAGCAGTTTCAGTCATTTCCACCATAAAAGTAGATTGCCCAAGCGATAAATCATCACTGGCTCCGACCCTGGTAAATATTTTATCAACTATACCTATTCTTGCATAAGAAGCCGGAACAAAAGAGCCTATTTGAGCCATTAATACAATTAAAGCATTTTGACGCATATATGTAGATTTCCCGGCCATATTCGGCCCTGTTAATATCATAAATTGGGTATCTTCATAATTTTGTTTATCGGCAATCAATCTTAAATCATTAGGAACGTACTGCCCCATAGGTAGAATCTTTTCAACAACCGGGTGGCGGCCGTCTTTTATATATAATGTATTAGACTCGTCAATTTCAGGTCTTACATAATCAGACTCAAGCGCAATTGTTGCAAAAGAAAGTAAAACATCAGCTCTTGATAAAAATTTTGAAACAGATTTTATTTCATCTACAAATGATTTTGAATATTCTATTAAATCGGAATATATTTTTTGCTCCAGTTCTGAAATTTTATATTGTGCAGAAAATACTTCATTTTCATGTTTTTTTAGTTCTTCTGTAATATATCTTTCGGCATTTGTAAGTGTTTGTTTTCTGACATAATCTGCCGGTACTTGACTTGTATTTGTTTTTGAAATTTCTATTGAAAACCCGAAATTTCTGTTATAATTAACTTTTAAGCTTTTTATTCCGGTAATTTCACGTTGTCTTGATTCAAAATCTTTTATCCATTCTTCTCCGCCCGATATAAGATTCCTATAATAGTCAAGTTCACCATTTACTTCATTTTTTATTATATTACCGTTTTTTATATTATTGGTAGCATTTTCTTCTATTGTTCTTGCAATAATAGAAGAAAATTCACCCAAAACTGATATATTATCACTAAAATTGCTTAAATATTCTGAGTTAAAAGAATTAAAAATTGCTTTTAAATTAGGCAGAAACGATAATGACTCTTTAAGAGCAAGAAAATCACGCGGATTAACAGAACCGTTTGTAATTCTTATTGCAAGTCTTTCAATATCACAAAATCTTTCAAGTATACTTGCAAGATTTAATCTGCCCTGTGAGTTATTTATCAGTTCTTCAACAGAATCCTGTCTTTTTATAATTTCACTTGTATTTTTAACGGGTTGTGTAATCCAGCTTTTTAAGAGTCTTGCTCCCATTGGAGTTCTTACTCTATCTATAGCCCAAAATAAACTGCCGTATGTCGTTTTATCTCTGTATGTTTCGACAAGCTCCAAATTTCTTCTTGTGTTTGCATCTATTGATACAAATTCGGATATCGAATATGGTTTTATTACATCAAATTTAGGAAACACCCCTTTTTGTGTTTCGTTAATATAATCAATAATTGCACCGGCAGCCATAAATCCGGGTTTGTAATCATCATATCCGAAAGAATCCAAAGATGAAATTTTAAACACCTGTTTAATTGAATTAACAGAATTTTCCGCACTAAAAGAAGATGCAGGCATTTTAGTACAGGGATACAATGCCGTAATTTCATTGGGTAAATCAATCTCTTCATCAGGAACTATTTGAAACGGTTGAATTTTTTGTATTTTTATAGGTGTCAAAATTTCTGATGGTTTTATTCGGGCAAGTTCTGCCAAAATGTCATTCAAAGAACCTTTTGTTACGCGAAACTCTCCTGTCGTAATATCCGTATATGCCAAACCAAAAATATTATTAACACAAATAACAGCTGCAAGATAATTATTCCCTGTAGGTTCCAAAAGATTAACTTCAGTGATTGTTCCTGCAGTGATTGTTTTTACTATATCACGTTTAACAAGCCCTTTAACTTCTTTAGGATTTTCAAGCTGTTCGCATATTGCAACTTTATGATTATTATGAATAAGTTTTGGTATAAAAGTATCCAAAGATTTGACCGGAATACCCGCCATCGGTACTTTTCCAAGCGGACCGCCGTCTTTATGAGTAAGGGTAAGCCCGAGTTCACGCGCAAATAAAATTGCATCTTCAAAAAAGCCTTCATAGAAGTCGCCCATTCTATATAGCAAGACAACCCCCGGGTGACTTCTTTTTATTTCCAAAAATTGCTTGAACATTGGCGTAGCAAGTTCAATATCAACTTCCAAATTATTACTGTTCTTGATTTCTTTACTTATCATGTCTATACTTAATTTATTACAAATTTCAATTAATTTCAACAATTTTACAAATTTATAAAGGAGTATTAATGAAAGGTTGTTTAAGTTTTATTTTTAAAATTATTGTAGCAGTTCTTATATTTTTTGGACTTGTACATATTGGTGCTGTTGATTTTCTAAAAGATAAAATTAATGAATATATGAATCCGCCGCAAGAGAAAATAATTGAAAAAGCAAAAGATTTTGCGGATTTGTCTCAAATAGGTGAAGAATACTCGGTTGAAAAAGATTTTAATATTTTAAAAAACAGGATGATTATAGCGGAACATAATGCTTCCGGACAAAAAATGATTATGGTGGAACCAAAATCAGAAAATATTATTACTAAAAATGATATTATAAATGATAATTTTCAAGAAAAATTAGAAAGTCTTGCAAAGGAAAAACAATATAAATTTATAAAAGTTAATAAAATTGAAGTTACAAAAAAAGGTGAAATGAAGGGATTTAATCAAGAGATTCCCTACGCATTGGTAAAAGTTGATGTAACAAATTTGCCGGTAAAGTCTATAGAAGGAATAATTGGCTGCGCCGAAACTGAAAACGGTAAAAATATTATAGTGGTATCTTTGAACGAAGCCGGTAAATATTCTCAAATTATAACGGAAGCTTTTTACGAAAAGGTTCAATAATGATTAACAAATACAACCTTCTTATGAAAAAATGTATAAAACTTGCCGAAAAAGGGAAAGGAAAAGTTTCTCCGAATCCTCTTGTAGGTTGTATTATTTTTGACGACAATTTTAGGATAATATCAACAGGATACCATCAAAAATACGGCGAAAATCATGCCGAGCGCAACGCAATATTAAATTCAAAAGAAGATTTAAAAGGAATGAATTTAATTGTAAATTTAGAACCTTGTTCACACTATGGTAAAACTCCGCCTTGCGCCGATCTAATAATAGAAAAAGGAATTAAAAAAGTTATTATCGGTATGCAAGACCCGAATCCTATAGTTTCAGGAAGGGGAATAAAAAAACTAATAGCCTCAAACATTGAAGTAATTACGGGAGTTTTAGAGCAAGAATGCAAAGAACTGAATAAAATATTTATCAAAAATCAAACAGAAAATAAACCCTTTATAACTATTAAAACAGCTTCAACATTAGACGGTAAAATAGCGACGACAGTTGGAACTTCAAAATGGATAACTGATGAAGTATCAAGAAAAGAAGTTCAAAAGCTAAGAAATGAATACGACGGAATATTAACAAGCGCAAAGACAGTTATTACGGATAATCCTTCAATGACATGCCGGATAAAAAACGGAGTAAACCCTGTAAGAATTATTGCAGACAGATATTTAAAAACAACTCCCGATTTAAAAATATTTGAAGATAATAAAACAAGAGTAATTATAGTAACAGACGAAAATTTATATCAAAAAAATCAGAAAAAATTCCCTGAATATGTTGAAATTATTACTTGTCCCATAAAAAATAATTATTTAGACATAAATATAATGTGCGATTTACTTTATAAAAAAGGAATATCAAGTATACTAATAGAGGCAGGAGGACAATTAAACAATGCATTTATTCAATCTAACGCGGCAGACGAGTTAATTCTGTTTCTTGCCCCCAAAATACTTGCAGATAAAGACGGAATAAATTTTGTATATGGTGAAAAGAGGAACTTAATATCAGAGTGTAACAATTTAATTATAAAATCGACAAAAAAATTAAAAAACGATATAATGATACTTGGCAGTTTTATAAAAACAGCCGGGGAGACAAAATGATTCAGAGAGTAGCGGGTAATATTGGTTTTCGTCAAAAAATCAATAAAGCTCAAAACAAAGAGGAAAACGGTTTTTATAATAAAATAAAAAACAGTAAAGTTGCTTTGGCAGCAGATAGTTTTTGTACTAACACTGTAAAATCAACACCTGTTTTGCTTGGGTTTACTGCACTTTGGACAGGAATAGATAAAATAGCACGACACCAAAAAATAAAAGACTCATTAAAAAATAATTTAAAAAATTTCTTTATTCCTACTTTATTAGTTTCTTCTGCAATTTTGACTGTTGTTGAATTAAGCGGCAGGAAAAAAGAAAATAAATAAAGTAATGGAATAAAATTAGTTTTTATAATAAAATATGAATATGACACAGGATTTATCAGAAAAAGTATATAACCTTCAAAAAAATATTCTTGAATTGCACAATTTGTTTGATTTAAATATGATAGCAAATCAGGCAAGTTCAATTGAGGATTTGTTATCAAAAGTCGGATTTATAATGAAATCCGCTCTTGATTTAAAATGTATAAGATTTTTTGTTAATAATGACGGTCTGTTCCAAACCAGGAATATTGACTCGGGCAGTGATTTGGATTTTGAATTTAATGCTGACAGTGCCCCATTTTTACAGCAAGAAAATTCAGATTTGATAAAAATAACCTCCGACGACGGAAACTTAATATACAAAGCCTTTTGGCATAGTTCAAATCTGCTTGAACTTGAAAGTGAATATATAAAAGTTTTTTATTATGACGGACAACCTTTTTGTTTCTGTTCTATAAGTAAAAAGCAAGACGGAACTGAATTTACGGAAGAAAATCTTAAATATATAAATCAGGTATTCAGTTGTATTTATCCTATTATGAAAAAATTTATAAGAAATACCGAACAGGAACAAAAAATACAAGACTTAAACAAAACAATTCATAATCTTTCAATCTTGTATAATATATCTCAGGCAGTAAATTTTATTGATGATTTAAAAAGATTAATAAGCGTTATATTAGATAAAGCAATAGAAACAGTAAATGCCGAAAAAGGTTCGTTAATGCTTTATGACCCGTCTGATAACACGCTTCAAGTAAAAGTTGTATACGGTTTAAAAGAAAAAGATCATGAAGATGCAATCAATAACGGAATAATTGAGTGCAGAAAAATGTCGCCTGATTCTGGTATTGCAGGCAAAGTCTTTACGGAAAGAAAGTCCATAATAACAAATTTAGGAGGGTTGGACCCAAGGTTTAATCAAATGTCCTCCGATAATAACGTTTCCTCTTTAATATGTGTACCGTTGATTGCAAAAGGTGACTGCATAGGTATTATAAATATAACAAACAAAAAAAACGGAAAACTGTTTAATAAAAAAGATTTGGAATTTGTGGAAGCACTTGCAAACCAAGCAGCAATCGCGGTTGATAATGCACAGCTATATGAACTGGCAACTAAAGACGGTTTAACAAAATTATATATTCACAGACATTTTTACATGCTTTTGGAATCTGAAATAAAAAGAGTACAAAGGTATCATCACGTATTAACATTACTAATGTTTGACATAGATAATTTTAAACAGGTAAATGATACATACGGACACTTAGTCGGGGATATGGTTTTAAAAGAAATAGCTTCAACTGTTATAAAAACAATAAGACATGTTGACATAGCTGCAAGATACGGCGGAGAAGAATTTACTGTAATATTACCTGAAACAAGTGCTTTAAACGGAGTTGTAATTGCAGAAAGATTAAGACAACGTATATCGGAAATAAAAATCACAACCGAAGACGGAACAGTAATATCACCTACAATCAGCCTCGGGGTAGCAGAATATCCAAATGCAGCAGATGATATAAAAGGTTTAATTGATGCTGCAGATAAAGCATTATACACTTCAAAAGCAAACGGCAAAAATTGTATTCACTTATATTTTGACGGAAAATTTACTCGTTATAACCCTATATAATTTGTCCGAGCAAAAAGTTATGATAGCGGATTTTCCGTAGGGCGGAGTCACGCGGAAGCGTGCGAGCCCGAAGAGGCGAAAGGCAGGTGAAATGAAGTAAAAAACCGAAAGTTTTTTACGAAATGGAACAGATTGCCTGAGCCGAAAGGAAAATTCAAGACGCGGATTTTCCGCCCGCAGCGGCGGGGTCCTAACTGGCTTAACTTATTTTCGACTTTACTCAAATTATTTTTAGCGGAGCGGAACGCCGAAGAGGCGAAAATCGGTCGAAGCGTTTTTGCGTAGGGCGCCGTGGCACAAAGTGCCCCAGCCCGAATATGAGAGGACAAAAGTTTGCGGCAGCGATAGCGAAGCAAACACTTGTCCGAGAGGAAGCAAAAACAAGACAGCAGCAAGAA
>CALUTD010000018.1 GCA_944323625.1 Candidatus Gastranaerophilales bacterium | reverse complement strand
AGGCGGAATGAAGAAAAAATCGTAAGATTTTTGCGAAATGAAGCAGAATGCCTGAGCCGAGAGGGAAATCCAAGAAGTCTAAAAATCGAGCAATTTATTGCGTAGATTTTGACTTGTTCAGAATCTTACCAATAGAGAATTACAATTTAATCCAGTTAGGAGCGCCGGCTCTGCCGGTTCAGAATCTTACCGATAGTGAATCTCATATTGATTTTACAAGATTCTTTATAGTACTTATGTTTTTATCCCATGCCGGTAAGATCCTGAGCTCGCTTCGCTCCTCAGGATGACAATTGAAGTATGTGTTATATCTAGCCTACGGGCTAGTTCGGCTGTCTTGAAAATCCTTCGTGCTCAAGCCTGTCGTTCGTTCGCCTTCGGCTGTCCTCATTTCGGCTTTCGCCTCAACTCAAACAATAAGTTAATCTTCGTTAGAATAAAGTTGAACTAAACTAGGATCCCGCCGCTGCGGGCGGAAAATCCGCCAGACAGTGCTCACCTTGCTGTTTCCTCACTAAGAGGTTAACTGTCCTACGCAATGGACTTTAAATTTTTATTTTTTATTTAGATTAGTTTCAAATGTAGGTTGTGGTTTCTACCACAACAATTCTAAATTACTATAAACACGTCGCTGTGGGAAAGGAAATATAGGCTGTCAAATTTCGTCATCAAATTGTTTAACATAGACAAGGATTACATTTAATTAGATTAAGTTCAGTACTTATTCTAAATATTTTCTTGACATTCGTGCTAATAGATACGACAATAGAGTAGTATGTGTAGAATAGGCGCAATAAAATCAAAGAAGTATTTACACCCGTCGATAGCCTTAAAACTTATGCGTTCACAGCAAAAAGGTCATGATAATTCGGGTTTCGCGTTTGTCATGCAAGATTTAGGCGGAATATTTGCTGCACATAAAAGTTTACCTACACTATCTATGGCTGCTACCGTTGAAGGTACAAGAAGAGCCGAAGATATTTTACACGATTTGGGTTTTACAAGGGTGCTTCAATGGGCGCCTGAAATAAACAATATAAAGGGCTTGAAAATTGAGCCTATGCCTAATTATGTTTTTGAAACTTTTCAATATCCAAAAAGTCATAAGTATGCAACTAAAGAAGAAAAAGAAGAACTTTTAATTGATACTGCTCTCCTTCTAAGAAGAGAACTAGAGAAAGATAATTCGGGGTATATGTACTCTTTTTGGCCAGATGTTCTTACTTTAAAAGAAATAGGCAGTCCTAAAGATATCGGAACTTATTTTGGTCTTTGGGAAGAAAATGAAGATTTATGCGCAAAAGTTATTACAGCACAGTGCAGACAAAATACAAATTATGACATAGTAAGGTATGCCGCTCATCCGTTTTTTTTAGACGGCTATACAATACTCGCTAACGGCGAAAATACATTTTTTGAGAAAAATAGAGATTATCAACGTTCTTTATATAAGGGGTATATAGGTTTTGAATCGGATTCTCAATGCTTTTTGTATACTCTTCACTACACAAATAAAATATTAAATTGGCCTATTCAATATTTTAAACATACTATAACTCCGCTGCCGTTTGAAGAAATAGAAGCGCGCCCGGATAGAGATGTTTTGCTCAGAATAAAAGCTTCTTTATCTCATTTGGAAATTAACGGACCTAATACTATTTTGGGTGTTTTGCCTGATGGAGAAATGCTTTGTGTTTGTGATTCAAAAAAGTTAAGACCTGTAGTAATAGGTCATAATGATGATACTGTTATAATGACCTCTGAAGTTACCGGAATTAATGATGTTTTGCCAAACAGAGATATTACAAAAGATATTTATCCGAATGAAAAAGAAACAATAATAGTAAAAAATGATTTGACGGTGGAAAGATGGCAGCAGTAAATATAAATCAATTACATTTAGATGACTTACCGTGGATAATAGAATATGATGAATCAAAATGTATTCAATGCGGTAAATGCACGGCTGCTTGTTCTTTTGGCGCCATAAAACCTGAAGTTGAAAAAAGAAGAAAGCCATCTCAAGGGCTTACAAAGCCTTCTTTTGACAGAATTATTACGATAAAGCAGCAAGTATCGTTCCAACATCACTGTAGAGGCTGCGGAATGTGTTCAAGAGTTTGCCCTAACGGAGCCATAAAAGCTGTAAGAAATCCAAATGACCGTTATTCAGTCAGATACAGGGCCGCAAAAGCAGAGTCATTAAAAAAAGGCGGCCGCTCTAATTTGAATACCGAAGGAAGAACTTTAGATAAAATTAAAATCGGAAGAATCTCTCAAATGACAGACCCGTCATTAGATGCAGCAAGACATCAGTTTGAATTGAGAACTCCTTTCGGACGTATTCTATCTGCAGATAAGCTTGATTTGCATTCTTCAAACGGAAAAATGGAATTATCTAAACAATTGCCGCCAAATAGATGGATATATCCCATTTTAATGGGAGATATGTCAATAGGGGCGGTATCGTGGCGTATGTGGGAAGCTATGGCAATAGCAACTGCATATTTAAATGAAGTAGTGGGCCTGCCTGTAAGGATGTGTACGGGAGAAGGCGGCATGCCCGTTAGACTCTTAAAATCAAGATATGTAAAATATATGATAGTCCAAATAGCATCGGGGCATTTTGGATGGAACAGAATAATTCAAGCGCTGCCTGATATGGTTGAAGATCCCGCAGGGCTTTTAATTAAAATAGGACAAGGTGCAAAACCGGGTGATGGCGGCTTATTAATGGCAAGTAAAGTTGTAAGATATGTTCAGGAAATAAGAGGTGTTCCGAGAGCGGATTTATTGAGTCCGCCTACTCATCAGGGGTTATATTCCATTGAGGAGAGTGTTCAAAAAATGTTCCTTTCAATGAATGCCGCATTTAATTTTAGAGTTCCAGTTGCAATAAAAGTTGCTGCATCTGTAACAAGCGTATCTGTTTATAATAATCTGTTAAGAGATCCTTATAATATTGTAGGCGGGTTTTTCCTTGACGGTTTGGCAGGAGGAACCGGGGCTGCGCATGAGATATCATTAGACCATACGGGGCACCCTATAACATCAAAATTAAGAGATTGTTATCTCGCTGCTGTTCATCAGGGCAGACAGGGGGAAATTCCTTTGTTCGCGGGCGGCGGTCTTGGTCAAACGGGAAGTTTTGCTGCTGATGCATTTAAACTTATATGTCTTGGGGCTAACGGTGTATTTACCGGCAGACTGCTTCTTGAAATTGCGGGTTGCGTTGGAAATGATACAGGTAAATGTAATGCGTGTAATACGGGGTTGTGTCCTGCAGGTATTGCAACGCAAGATATTTGTCTTACAAAAAGACTTGATATAGATACGGCAGCTCAAAATATTGTTAATTATTTTATTGCAACCGATATGGAATTAAAAAAATTAATGGGTCCTGTCGGCAATTCAACACTTCCTATCGGAAGGTCTGATGCTTTAATTACGGTCGATAAGCATATTTCAAACAGACTCGATATTCAATATGTATGTTAATTGAAGGTTTTAAATTATGCCTAAAGAAACTTTTAAAATAAAAACTTTAACCGATAACAACAGGATGTCTACACAGGAACTTCTTCAGTTTATTACTGAAAAAATAAATGAAGGTTATATAAATTTTGATATAGATGCTTGCGGACAGCATAATATTGGCGGTTCTTCCTGGGCAAAGGACAGAGAAAGTAAATTATTTTTTACTTTGAGAAATCCGGGGCAAAGAGTCGGTGCAATGGCGTTAAAAGGTACCAAAATAGTAGTGGAAGGTTCTGCGCCTGCTGATGTCGGCTGGTTAAACTCAGGAGCAACAATCGTTGTTAAAGGTGATTGTGGAGATACTGCAGCACACTGCGCTGCAGGCGGTAAAATATATGCTGCAGGCAGAGTCGGAACGCGCTCTGGTGCTTTAATGAAACATGACCCTAAATTTGATTCGCCCGAATTTTGGGTTTTGAAAAACACCGGTTCATTCGGATTTGAATTTATGGGTGGCGGAATTGCAGTTGTTTGCGGTTGGGATTGTGATTCTTTACCTTCTGTTTTAGGAAGTCGTTCTTGTGTCGGTATGGTAGGTGGGATTATATATGTAAGAGGGCCTATTCAAGATGTTGCTGACTGTGTTGAAATTAAAAGTTTAGATGGCCAAGATATTGAATTCCTTGAAAACGGGATGGCTAAATTTTTACAAGAAATTGATAAGTCAGAACTCTTAGCAGAACTTACAAACTGGCAAGAATGGAAAAAAATTATACCGGTTTCTCAGGATGAAAAATCTAAGAGAATGCCGGTTTCGGAATTTAGAAAAAATCACTGGATAAAAGGCGGTATTTTTGGTGATTTTATTCATGATGATTTTGTTGTTTATAAATTGCCCGCAAGCGGTGAGGGAAGAGTTCATATACCTGTATGGAATAAAGAAAATTGTGTTAATTGCAAAATATGTTTAAATAATTGTCCTGAAAATGCAATATCCGAAGAAGAAAAAATTTATACTTCTGATAGTGAAAAATGTATAGGATGTGGTATTTGTGAGGCTGTGTGCCCGAAACAATGTTGGAGTATGACTTCAAACAGAAAAGAAATCTCCTAATTTTTAATCTTTTGTAATATTTTACAGTATTTTTCTAAAGAATTACAAAAATTTACCGATAATAATATTAAAATTATTCAAAGGAGTCTTTTTATGGACATAAATTCATTTATATCCAAGTATTTATCAAATACAAATGAAGCTGATTTGTCTAAAATTACCGATAGTTTTAATACTGATGAAAATCAAGAAGAAGCTAAAGCTTCAATTTTTTCATCTGAAAATGATTTACCTGAAGAAGCATTTATTAATATTATCAGTAAAGCAACAGGAAAAGACTCAACAACACTTAAGGATGAATTTAATATTTTATTTTCATCAAGCCGGGAATACCCGGAATCATCTTCTTCGGATGATTTAGGTGTTTTTGGTAATATAAACGATGATATAGGAGATTTTAAAGAATTATATGATATCGATGATTATACGGATGATGATGATTCCGGCACTGAAGACAGTTAGAATTTTATATTAGTATCAAATTTTGTACTGTTATAATATTCATCCTTAACCTGAGGGTAGATGTATTCTTCTCTTACGGTTTCTATTGGCACAAAGACTCCCGAAAGATTGTTTTCAAAGACTAGTGCCCAGTTTTTGTCGTCTTTTATTTTATTATAAACGGGATATTTTTTTTCTATAAGCATAACATCTGCTTTGTAATCTTTTATAATTTTATTCCACTCATTTCGGAGCATAAAAAAGTCTCTCATTTCTTCCAGTAAGACGGGATAATATACTTCTTCATATCTTCCATCCATAACAATTAAGTTATTCGGATATAATTTATAAGCTGCGTAACTGCCCCAATTAAAGTTTACAAAAAGATTTCCCTTTAAATTGTTTATTTTTATAAATTCAATTGCAAAACGAGGATACTCTGTTTCTGTTATTCTGATTTGTTTGCTTTTAAAAAATAGCAGCGGTACACTTAGAGAAAGTAATATTGCATAGATTATAATATTTTTTGCATTTTCGGTTAATTTTAGTTTTTCTCTTATAAAATTGAATGCTTGATTAAATACCGAATAAAATTCATCATATAAAAGTGTTCCTGCTGCTATAACAAAAAACGCCTGATGTCTTACTTTTAGAATTGAAAGCAGAGTAACAAATATAACCACAATCAACTTTGTTTTATCAATCTCTTTGTATTTTATTTTTATAAAATACATAATTTGAGAAAATAACATCAAAATAAGAAATATTTTATAATTTATATATCTGAATGTGAGTGCGGGATGAAATGAACTTTGCCATTCCGTTATAAGTTCTCTGTTCATTAATGCCGCAAAAAATAAGAATTTTACATACTCAAAACCGTAAGGATTTATAAATAAAACCGCAGTACAGACAGCAAGACATATAATATAATACTTAACCGGTTTTTTATTTAAAAATTCTCCTGCAATATATAACCCGATAAGCCCTAAACCTGCCATACATCCGCCGTGAATGTTGCTCCAAAACAACATAATTAACGGTAAAAATATTAGTGATTTTGGGCTTTTTATCCTGGAGTATTCCAATAAATATAAGAAAAGAGCAAAAAATAAACAGGTAAACATTAAACATCTTGTTATGCTTCCTAATGAATGACCTATTGCCCAAAACATCATTGCATAATAAAAAATATTATATGGTGTAGTTGATTTTGGCTGTCTTAATTCTACAGTTTTTATGCAAATAAAAATTGTAAGTGCCGCAAGAATGCCTTTTAAAAATATTAACCCCGAATCGCCAAAATATTTCAAAGCCCCATATAGAAAAACACTTGCCCCCCATTCATGGTCGTACCATGGATGAGTTGGAGTATAGGACAAAAAGTCATATTTTAAAACTGATAATTTTTCAACAATATGAGCCCCGGCTATTAATCTTGCCCATAAATCATTATCGGGAGTTAAATTAATACAGCACATTCCCATAACAAAAATACAGATGGAAACATAAAATATAATTTTGTAAAATCTATTCATTATCATTGTTTTCAGGCTTTAATTTTAATACTATAATTCCGTCTTTTTCAACACAGAAATCGCTGCCTTTTTCAATGTAAGTTAAAGGTGTACTTTCATAAAGATTTTTTCCGGCTGATTCAAGTCTGCTTTCATCCTGATTAGGACTGATTAATCCTTTTGATACGGCAATTGCCTGTGAAAACCCCGGAACTTTAAGTATGTGTCCTGTTATAGATATTCCGGCAGATTTTGCAATATCTTTTAAATCTTTCGGAGTTGAAACCTTCATTGTACCCGATAATGTACCATTATCTCCGATATATTCTATTTTGTAATATCCGTTTCTTTTTCCTCTTTTAGGTTTTACATAATCTTTTATTTTAACTTTAACTATATCACCTTTATTAATTATTATCCCGTCATCCACTCCGTAATTATCCAGTGCTAAAAACTCTAAAATTTGATTTTTATTTATTTCACTGTGATTTATGTCTTTTTCTGTTACTACATATACATTTGATGGAAGTATATCTGCAATTGCAGCATTTAATGTTAAAAATAATAAACTGATAAACAAAAATACGTATTTTTTCATAATATCCCCAATTATACTACTACAAAAGAATTATAGCATTTATAAAATAAAAAGGGAATAAAAAAGCGGCTTATGTATGCCGCTTGTTTTTTGTTTGTTAAATTATCCTTTCCTTGACTATGTTAATCTTTCTTAAATTTCCGCTTTGTTTAAATATAACAACAGGAGATAAACTGCCGAAATCTTTCCGCCATTCTTTCATAAATCCTTTATTTTTCATTAAAGATTTTACATAATTTAAATTATTTTGAAAAACTATAGCTTTGTTTAATACATCGGAAATATAACCCAAATCCTGATTTTCTTTTGCATCAAGATAATGCCCGAATAAACTTTCCTGATATTGTCCTGAACGACTTGAAAGTTTGTTATTCCTAAAACCCACAATTTTGTAAAATTCTTTTTCGCTAATCAGATTCTTATATGGTTCTAATGAGTTAATATCAACAGAAATGAATTCTATATTTTGATTAGTTGCACTTACAGCTTGAAAAATAGGTTCTTTAAAAAGATTCTTGGAATTAACATTATTTGTGTTTTGTAACACATTTAGCCTATTAAAATTATCATCAGTAAGTATATTTGAAATATAATTTTCAACTATATTTATTTCATTCAAACTTTCTTCTATATTTTGTTGTAATGTTTTTACCGCCTTTTTCTTAGCCATTTAAAATACTCCTTACATATAGACTTTTAACATGTTTAATATCGGTATTTTTAGGAATATCTTTAATAATAAATAAATTTTTTTTGAATTTAAGTAACATTACTTAATAAATAAAGCAATTCCTTTATAAATATATACTTTATATATATAAAGGAATCAAAAATTATGAGAGCATTATTGAAATTTTTAAACAGTCGTAAAAAATTTTCAACATTTATATTGTTGAATATCTAAATTGTATGAAATCATATTTCTATTGGTTAGATACTGAATCGGTAAAGTCACAAAAAAAGACGCTTTTAGCGCCTTGTAAATAATGGTACTCCCAAGGGGATTTGAACCCCTGTCGCATCCGTGAAAGGGATGTGTCCTAGGCCTCTAGACGATGGGAGCCTATCAATACTTATTAGTTTAGCTAAAGCATAATTAAGAGTCAAGTCTTTTATTTAAAATTTTTATAAATTCTTTTGCACTATTTTCGGGAGAATCAGAGTTCATAATTGCTCTTACTGCCGCAATTCTTTTGGCACCGTTTTGAATAACTTCTTTGCAATTATTTATATCAATACCTCCTATGGCAAAATATGGAATATTAATATTTTTGCTTACCCAGTTTAAATATTCAAGACCGACGGCTTTAACTCCCTGTTTTGTAGGAGTTGTAAAAATCGGGCCTACGCCTATGTAGTCGGCACCGTCATTTTGAGCTTTTATTGCTTGTTCGGGGGCATGCGTTGAAATACCTATTATTGTATTTTCTCCCGTTATTTCTCTTGCAAGTTTAATATCAATATCATCCTGCCCCAAATGAACCCCGTCTGCGTGTACAATTTGCGCAATATCTATTCTGTCGTTTATTATAAAAAGCGCATTATAAATAGAACATAATTCTCTTAATCTTTTTCCGAGTTCAATAATTCTTTTTGCTTCTGAGTGTTTTTCTCTTAATTGCAGTATTTGTACTCCTCCTTTTAAAGCGGAAGCGGCAGCATTCAAAAAATCTTCATCGGAGGTAAAAGAATCCGAATTTGTGACTAAATACAATTTTCTATCTTGCAATCTTATTTTATTTATTTTCATAGATAATTTTTCCCACATATCCTTTTCAATTGTATAAGCTTCATACCTTAATTGTTCAAAAAGTGAACAGTTTACATTCAAAACAGACGAATATTCAGATAGTGCCCTTAATGATTGTTGGATTCTTTTTATATTCGCTTTGAAAATATCAGTTATATCTATCTTTTCGGTCGGGTTTAATATTGTTGTGCCTACATCATTAACGGTATCTCGAGAATTTAAAAGAGAATCGTAATATGAATCATAAACGCTGCAAATTTTATGCCTCATATTTTTAAGCTGTTCCGATAAAATTTTGTCATCGAGAAAAAACCTTGATATTTCTTCAATTACTCTTAAAGCTTCTGAAACTCTATTAACATTTACATCTATAATTCTTTTCATATTGTCTTTATGTATACCTTATTGTCTATACTGTCAGGTTATAGTCCGTATCTTTTATTTTGATTAGATTATATAAAAAACAATGAACAAAAAACAGGGGTATATTTCTTGAAAGGTTTTTCCAAAAAAAAATATAAAGATATGAGTCTGTATGATTTAATTTGCTGCGCACAGTCCGATGATTATGATGCGCTTGAAGAAATAATTAAACAGGAACAGAAGAATATATATGCCTCTTTTTGTTACCTGGGTGCTAATAAAGAAAATATATCGGACTTAACTCAGGAAGCATTATTCAGAATGTCAAAAAATATAAAAAATTTGAAAAACCCGAAATTGTTTAAGTCCTGGCTCGGTCAAATCGTTACAAATCTTTTCTATGATGAATTAAGAAAAAAACAAAGAATTCCTGATTCGGTATCAATAGAATCTTTTTGGACAAATGATGACAATAACGAAAACACTATATTAAATATATGTGATAATACGTTAAAACCTGATGAAAGAACGCTGGGTAAAGAGCTTACGGATATAATTAAAGACACAATCTGCGCACTGCCCGAACATTTTAGGCTTGTAATTATTTTGCGTGAGCTTCAGGGGTTAAGTTATGAAGAAATTGCTAAAATAACGCAAACAAATGTAGGTACGGTAAAATCAAGAATTTCGCGTGCAAGAAATAAACTGCAGGAATGTTTAAAACCATATATAATCTAGGAGATAAAAACTTTGGATAACTTTATTTGTAAAAAAGTAACTTCGCTTCTTTCTTCGTATATTGAAAATAAGTTGGATTCTGCAGATAAGCTTTTTGTCGAGAATCATTTTCTTGTATGCGAAAGCTGTTATAAAAAATACCTTGAAATGAAAGAGGTAATGAGTAATCTTCATCTTGAATATGCCAAAATGATGGATGAATTTGAAAGAATAGAATCAAACAAAATGTTTAATATAAGAGAATATGAAACATTTTACAAAAATATATCTCCCTATATTGATGATGAATTATGTTATAACGACAGCATAAAATTCAGAAGATACCTTTTAAAATCCAAGTCTGCAAGGGCAGAACTTGCAGGTGCATATAATCTTAAAAATAATATTAAACATTCGGTTGCTTCTTTTAAAGATAATATTAATATAAATTTTTCAAAAAAAATAATAAAAAAACTCCAAAATGAAAATAAAGATTCATACGAAAAAATATATAGAAAAGCTGCGGTTTTAATCGGTGTAATGGTGTCTGTTCTTTTGTTAATATCAGTTTTGGCCGGTTTTAGTTATTTTAGTAAATCTTTTGCTCAAACCAACTCTGAAATAAATGTTATACAAATACCAAATAATGATGATGAAATGGTTGAATTTTATTTTGATGAAAATAATGAAGCAATTTTGACCGCAAAGTAAATAATATATTATAATAATTTGTCCGAGCAAAAAGTTACGATAAGCCCGAAGGGTGTGAGTAACTTTTTGTGAGTGGCGCTTCAAAAGGTGAGCCCCAATTTTTCGGCGTGGATGACACGGCGAAAAATGTGGGCGACACTAGATTAAATTTATTCAAGTAATATTGTCAAAACAGGAGGTCGGAAATGAAATTTCTTCATTCTATGATAAGAGTTAAAGATATAGATGCTTCATTAAAATTTTATAGTGATTTTTTAGGATTAAAATTGATAAACAAAAGTTCGCTTGAAGATTGTGATTTGTATTTTTTGTCAGAGGATGAAAAATCATGTCAAATCGAGTTGACTTATAACTATGAAACCCCGAAAGAAGGATATTCAAATGGCAGTTGTTTCGGGCATTTTGCGTTTGAAGTCGATAACATGGATGATGTCATAGAAAAAGTAAAAAAATGCGGTTACAAATTTTTATATGAACCTTTTAATCTTGAGCTTAAAGATGAACAGAGCAATAAATCATATAAAAAAGTTGCATTTATAAAAGATCCTGACGGAAATGAGATAGAACTTATACAAAAGTAACATATACTGATTATAATAACTCTTTTTGGTAATGTCTGTGATAAAATTTAATAGTACCTAAAGGAGAACAAAGAATGACAGTAACTGTTGAAAAGTATGATGTAAAGGATATGAGCCTTGCAGAGCAGGGAAAAAATAATATTGAATGGGCATATAAAGACATGCCCGTGCTTGCGCAAATAAGGGAAAGATTCAAAAAAGAACAACCGTTTAAAGGCATAAGAGTTTCAAGCTGTGTACATGTTACGAAAGAAACTGCAAATCTTGTAATAACAATGAAAGAAGGCGGTGCAGATGCAATACTTGTAGCTTCAAATCCGTTGTCTACTCAAGATGATGTAGCTGCAGCGCTTGTAAAATATTGGGATATTCCGGTATACGGTTATAGCGGAGAAGATAAAGAAACATATAAAAGACATGTACAGGCAGCACTTAATCATAAGCCGCAATTTATTATTGACGACGGATGTGACATAGTCGCAACAATACATTCATCAAGAAGAGATTTAATTCCGGAAATTATAGGATCTTGTGAAGAAACAACAACAGGTATAATAAGGCTTAATGCAATGGAAAAAGACGGTGAGTTAAAGTTTCCGGCATTGGCAGTAAATAGCAGCTTAACTAAATTTATGTACGATAATCGCTACGGAACAGGCCAAAGCGCAATTGACGGAATTATAAGGGCAACAAATATACTGCTTGCAGGTAAAACATTTGTAGTTTGCGGCTACGGCTGGTGTGGTAAGGGTGTTGCAATGAGAGCTAAAGGTTTAGGCGCTAATGTTGTTGTTGTGGAAGTTGATCCTCTGAAAGCTTTAGAAGCTGCAATGGAAGGCTACAGAGTAATGAAAATCTCGGAAGCTGCAAAAATAGGCGATATATTTATATGTATTACCGGAGATATAAATGTTATAGATGTAGAACATCTATTAACTATGAAAGATGGTGCAATGGTTTGTAATGCCGGTCATTTTGATGTCGAAGTAAATGTTAACGGATTGAAAAAGGAAACTGTTGAAATAAGAAAAATAAGACCGTCTTTAGAAGAATATAAACTTAAAAACGGTAAATCAATACTCGTACTTGCAGAAGGGAGATTGGTTAATTTGGTAGCGGCCGAAGGTCATCCTGCTTCCGTTATGGATATGAGTTTCGCAAATCAAGCACTCGGAGCTGAATTTATAATAAAAAATAAAGGAAAACTTGCAAATAAAGTTTATACTCTGCCTCAGTCAACAGATATTGAAATTGCCACATTAAAATTAAAATCAATGGGAATTGAAATTGATTCTTTAACAGAAGAGCAGGAAAGATATCTGAATAGCTGGTCAACAGGTACGGCTTCTTAAAAATAAAAATTATTAATAAAAACGGTACGTTATTGTACCGTTTTTTTAGTTCTATAATTTATATGGATAATCATCTTTAAATTCCCAACCGTCAGACATAACTAAACCGGTACAAAATTTTTGATTTTTACAGTAATCGAGATAAACCTCTCTTGAAAAACTTCTAGGACAATTTGAATATCCTTCGGGCGTATCACATCCACTATCAGTCCACAAACCAAATATTAAGTCAGGGTATACTTTATCGTCCGCAAAAGAGAAGAAAAATATATCACGGCCGGGCATATTTGGCTTTTTATCTCCGTTTACATCAAAATATATAGTATCAACAGTGTCAAACCCCATAACACTTCCATCTGCCAATATATATGCGGAAGAAGGTGCAAAATTTGGTCCCATACCTCCATCATAATAAATGTATTGTCCGGCATTATAGTCCTCTTCAGGGTCTATTTCGGTTACATTTAAATATTTTAAGACTAAATTATTATTACCACTTAACCATTCAGATAAAGGAAGTCCCATTTCGGTTTCTGCCAGTTTTACTGCATTTGACAACGTTGAATAGAATTTCTTTAATCTTGATGCTGTTTCTGTTTTTCTATGGTTCGCCATTATCATAGGCACGGTTATTGCTGCAATTATACCGATAACAACAAGTGTTATAAGTACTTCTGCAAGTGTGAATGTTTTTTGTTTTTGCATAAATCCTCCGTTTATTTAGCTATATTTATATATTAATATCAGTCAATATTTACAATAAAAAATCAATGCCTAATACTGCATTGATTGAACAAGTAATTTATAAATATATTTGTTTAATTTATTGCTTAAAAATACCCCCCCCCCGTAGCTATTACTTGATTATTAAACATTTTTTCTCCTTTGTGAATTTATATTATAATATATTATAATACATATTCAAAATTATACAAGTTTTAACAAAATTAATATTATATAAATTTCTTAATTTTGACAACAAAGCTTGTTTTATTTAAAGTATTATTATAAAAATGGGAAATATTATATGAAAATAAAAGCTCAAAATCTCGTAAAAATTTACAATGAAAGAACAGTTGTTAATGATATTTCAATCGAGGTTAACAAAGGAGAAGTTGTAGGTCTTTTAGGTCCTAATGGTGCAGGAAAAACCACTACATTTTATATGGTTGTAGGTTTAATTCGTCCTAATTCGGGCAGGATTTTTATCGATGATACTGATTTAACCGAAATGACTATGGATAAAAGAGCCAAACACGGAATTGGCTATTTGCCGCAAGAAGCTTCCATTTTCAGAAAATTATCGGTTGAAGATAATATAAAATTGGTTTTGGAACTAAATGACAAGCTTAATAAAAAAGAAAAAAAAGATAAACTTGAAGAATTACTTGAAGAGTTTAGTATAAAAAAATTAAGAGATACGTCTGCCGTTTCTTTATCCGGCGGCGAAAGAAGACGTGTTGAAATTGCAAGAGCCCTTGCGGCCAGTCCTGAATTTATATTGCTTGATGAACCTTTTGCCGGTATAGACCCGATTGCTATAGGAGAAATTAAGGACAATATTAAAATTCTTTCAAACAGAGGCCTGGGAGTATTAATTACCGACCATAACCCTAAAGCTACATTGTCTATTACAGACAGAGCGTACGTTATATTTGACGGGAAAATCAAAATAAAAGGTACACGCGATGAAATAGCAAATGATAAAATCGCAAAAGAGTTCTATTTGGGAAAGGATTTTTCACTTTAATGAAAATCAAACTCTTAGACAGATATATTTTAAAACAGGTTTTTTTAACTTCTTTCGGGTGTGTATTTATTTTTATGATAGTTTGGATAATGCCCGAAATATTTTTAAAAACTGTTCAAAGAACAATAGCGGGTCAATATTCCGTTGAAATGGCTGCTTCTATTATCCTATTTGAATTACCAAAAGTTTTGAATATTGCTCTTCCTGTTGGTATGCTATTAGGAACAATCTTGACATTTGATAAGTTAAGCAAAGATTTTGAAGTTACGGTAATGCGCGGCTCCGGGTTCCCTTTTTTCAGGATTATTGCATCAGTTATAGTTTTAAGTATTTTTGCAACCGGTTTGACATTTATTGTCGGCTCAAAGTTTCTGCCGTATTCGGCTTGTCGCTTAAAAGAAATTAAAGGTGAAAACAGAGTTTCTCAATTCGTTTTCCCCGTAAAATCTCAAAATGGTGCTATGGAAAAAATATTAATTGTTCCGAATTTTGATAATAATAATATTCGTGATGTAATTGTTTTAAATTTTTATGACAGCAGTGAAAAAGGTTCAAGTTTGTTGTCAAGCATTTTAATTTCAGATTATATAAAATATAATAATTCAAAATGGACTATAAATACGGCAAAAAAATATTTGATATCTGAGGAAGGAGTTTTCAGAAGTATTGATGATGCAAAGGATGTTGTTATTCTAGAAGGTCAAAGTGCAAATAATGCATATAAATTAATGAAATATTCCGTAAACAGAGACAGAGAACTAACAAACCCGCAGATATCAGAATATATAAAACTGTTAAAACAGGAAAGAATGGACGATGAATATAGGTTTATGCTAAATAAATATATTCAACGATTTGTACATTCTTTTATGTGTATACTATTTGCAATTTTAGGTTGTCTTTTAGGGTTTTCTAAGCCGCGTGAACAAAAATTTATCGGTATGTTAATTGCAGTAGGTGCAATATTTTTATATTATATTACTATACCCTTCTTTGATCTTTTAGCGGAAAAAGCTATATTATCTCCGTGGATAACATCAATGATTGCACCTGTTTGTGCTACAGTCCTTATTTTCATTTTAAAGAAAATTAAAGATTTATAAACTTTATTATTTGATTGAGAGGTTGAATTATGAAAAAAATATTGATTATATTAACACTGCTTTTATTAAATTTATTTATTTGTCAAAACAGTGTATATTCCAAAACAACCCCTTATAGAATAGTACAAGATCCTGAAGGGGTTTATATTGTAGAAGTTAATACTGCAAAAAGTAGTTTAGTGCCATATGTTTCGGAAAAACTTGAAACAAATGAAAATGTGTATAAAAAGACAGGTGCAAAACTTGTTATAAATGCCGGTTTTTTTGATCCTAAAAACCAAAAAACGGTTTCATATATTACAATAAATGGAAATCTTAAAGAATCACCAGAAAATAATGAAAACTTAATGAATAATAAAGTCCTTGAACCATATATGGATAAAATTCTAAACAGAAGTGAATTCAGAATTTTAGAAAATACAAAAGGAAAATTATTATATGATATTGCAT
The DNA here is from genome assembly GCA_944323625.1 of Candidatus Gastranaerophilales bacterium. Lineage (GTDB taxonomy): Bacteria > Cyanobacteriota > Vampirovibrionia > Gastranaerophilales > Gastranaerophilaceae > Avigastranaerophilus. The sequence continues at coordinate 32,350 of CALUTD010000018.1, read as the reverse complement.
TACATAATGATGTAATTCCGACCGGTTACAAGTTGAAACATGCTATTCAAGCAGGGCCTATGCTTTTTCCTGATTTAAGACTTGAAGAAGAATTTTTCGTGTTAAAACAAGATGGAAAGATAATAAGTGAATCCGCTTCATCTCTCCATAAATATGCAAGAACAGCAATAGGAATAAGAGATAACAATGTTTATCTTTTTATAATAACAAACAAAAACCCTATGACCCTTGAAGAAGTATCAAACTTAACAAGAAAATGGGGAATGGAAAAATCTATGGCTTTTGATGGCGGTGGCTCTACTTCTTTTGATTCAAAAGAACTCCATATAGTTTCTGAAAAAGATAATGAGGCAAGAAATCTTAAATCATTTTTAATACTAAAATAACATTTATGATACAATCATATTAGACTTATCGGAGGAAAAATAAAATGCTGGATTTTTTAGTACAGAGTTTTCAGATAAAATCAATGAGTATATTTGAAGCAGGTATGCTTATATGCTTTGGTGCAAGCTGGCCTTTTGCGGTTATGAAAACTTATAAAACTAAAAGCGTTAAAGGCAAAAGCCGTTTATTTTTGCTTTTAATAATGACAGGTTATATATTTGGTATGATAAACAAAATTATTAATACTGTTGACATTGTTTTTTGGCTTTATGTTATTAATTTATTACTTGTAAGTACCGATTTTGTATTTTGTTTAATGTATAGAAAAAGAGAAGAATAGAAAAAGGAAATTATGAAAATTAAATCAATATATTCTATATTTTTTGCTTTAATAATTTTTATGTCTGCTTTAGTAAATGAAGCAAGTGCAATAACTCCTGTAAAAGAACAAAGTTTAAAAGAAAAAGTTAGTGTGGAAGCTTATGATGAAGAACAAGAAGAAGCAGATATTATAAGAAAAGTCAGTTTCAGAGATAAATTCAGAAAATCTTCCGAAAGTCAAATTAATGATTTCTTTAAGAAATACAACCGTTATTCTGAAAAAAATGATTTAGAAAAATTAAGAGAAATGTATGATGATAATTTTGTAAACAATGACGGTTTTAATAAAGAAACTCTGTTTAAAATGATGGAAATATCTGCTGATGCGTATGAAGATGTAGAATATACAACTATTATAGATAATATTAAGGTAAGTGGGGACTTTGCTGTTGTTGATGCGCATGAAACTGCTAAAGGATATACAGCTGCGCAAATAGAATCTCTTAATGATAAAGGACTTATAACTTCTGAAATTTATTATACCGATTATTTAAAAAGAGATGGAAATAAATGGAAAATAACAGCAACAGATGTAAGGTCGGAACTTGTTTCATTAAAATACGGCGAAGCAAAAAACATGCCTGTTGAGATAACCGCACCTGAGTGCATTGCTTCGGGAACGGACTATGAAGTAACTCTTAATACTTCTGCACCTTTAGAATCATTTCTTGTGGGGTCAATAGTAAATGAGCCTATTGAATTCCCGGTTTCGCAAACAAGAGATGTATTTAGAACAATTAAATCCGACGAACTTATAAGAGTTCTTACTTCAAATTCCGATAACAAAAATGAATATGCAACTGTTACAATTGCCGTTACAAGGGCTAAACTTGAACCTCCTTCAGTTGTCATTAATATGACCGGTATGGCATTTGTGATGAAAAGAATTAATGTTATAAAGGTTAATGACCAAATAAAACTTGAAGAGATAAACTTTAATGATAAATCAGAAACATGATAATGTAAATTTTATTATGATTTTTTCGTTTTTAGGATTTTGGTTATCCTCTTTTTTGGTTGCAAATTTTACAACAAGAATATTTATTGACTATTTTATAGATTTAAATATATTTAACATATTTGCAATTTATGAAGTACATAATACCGGTGCAGCATTTAATATATTATCAAATTCTTTGGATTTTCTTATAATAGCTTCTTTTGTTGCACTTACAGCTCTTACTTTAATTATAATAGTTAATTCCTCCGGGATGTCTATATTTTCAGTATTTGCAGCAGGACTTTTATCGGGAGGAATAACTTCCAATCTTCTTGAAAGAATTAATTACGGATATGTAATAGATTATTTTTATTTGAAATTAATTCCCGAGATGCCTGTTTTTAACAGTGCAGATGTTATGATAGTTGTAGGAACTGCTATTCTTATTTTTTCAATATTAAAGAAAAAAGAAAGAAGATTATGAAAAAATATATTTTCAATGTTCAAGGTTTAGACAATACTATAAGACTTGACAGCTATTTAACAGGAGAAAACATATTTAATTCCCGTTCTCAAATCCAAAATTTAATAAAAAAAGAACAGATTTTTGTAAATGGGGAAATAAAAAAATCTTCTTTTTTATTAAAAAACGAAGATGAAATTACGGTTTTTCTTGCAGACGAGTCTTTTTTAATAATTGAACCTGAAAATATTGATTTGGATATTAAATACGAAGATGAAAGCATGATTATTGTAAATAAACCAAAAAATATGCTGACTCATCCGACAACAAAAGAAATACATTCAACATTAGTAAATGCATTATTATTTCGATATGGCTATGAAGGATTATCAGATTTGAATGGAGTAATGCGCCCAGGAATAGTTCATCGTTTAGATAGAAATACTTCAGGATTGTTAATGATAGCTAAAACAAATGAAGCACATGAATTTTTAACGGAACAAATAAAAACAAAAACAGCTAAAAGACGATATCTTGCAGTAGTTCACGGTAATTTTGACAATGAATACGGAACAATAAATCAACCGATATCAAGATGTCCTAATAAACCCGAAAAAATGACCGTTGTTGAAAATGGAAAACCTTCTGTTACTCATTATAGAATTATTGAACAATTTAGAGGATTCTCTTTTTTAGAGCTTGAGCTTGAAACCGGAAGAACCCATCAAATAAGAGTCCACATGAACTATATTAATCACCCTATTATTAATGATTCTTTATACAATAAAATCCCATTTAAAGTAAAAACTCAAGAACAAGTTCTTCAATCATATTATATTCAATGTAAGAGTTTAAAAAAAGATGATATAATTGAACTAAAAATCAACCCCGATAATGATATTGAAAAGGTTTTAAATTTTTTAAGGAGAAATAAAAAATGAAAAATATATTATTTATAATCTTTGAAATGGTTTTTGTTGTTTTAATAATATATCTAGGTGCAGTCAGTTTTTTCCCTTGGACAATTTACTATGAAACAATGGATATTTTCGGCAAAAATATAAATGCAGGAATTTTAGGAATTATTTTTATTTCTTATATTATCGGATTATTGCTTGGAATTATACAAACAAAATCAATAACAAATACTAAATATAAAAACAGAGCAGAACAAAAATCACTGGAAAATGAAATGACAAATGAAGAAAATGAAGTTTTAAAGCGTAAAATAGCCTCACTTGAAATAGCGCTTAAACGAGCACTTGAAAACAAAGAATAGGAATTAAAAAGGCCACTAAAACTTTAAATTGACTAAATTTTGAGATATAATTTGTCCGAGCAAAAAGTTACGATAAGCTAGAATGGGTGGCTGTTTCAGCAGACAATTGAAGGCATTTTTATTGTCTGCAATAAAGCAATACAGGTGACATTGGATTAAATTCTAATAAAATGGAAATAAAAAACCTCGTTGCCGAGGCTTCTAAAATGGTGCGTCTGGCGCGATTCGAACGCGCGACCTATCCCTTAAAAGGGGAGTGCTCTACCTGCTGAGCTACAGACGCATCAATCTCATTACTCTATTAAGATACCAAGAACATTTTATAGAGTCAACAATTTTTTAGAAAATTTTGTATAAAATATTTAAGCAAGGGTTGCATTCATTGCTTGGTTGCCTGCTGTGGGAGCGGGAGTTTAGTCGCAACGCATTTCCGTATAAACGTATCTTCTTTTTTTCGCTTCGCTTAATTATAGATTAATTTTTGTCAAATAAAGTTTAACAAACCTATAAACCCGCCGCTGCGCTAAAAATAAGTTGAGTAATTTCGAAAATAGTCTAAGCTTCTTCAAACAACAATATTGTTTTAGCCTCTGCAAAAATTTCGCTTGAACCTAAGACAATGCTTCGCTTTGTGAGGTTCTTGTCCAACAATAAAATTTAAAATTAAACTATTATAAGGCTTATTATATAATTAACTGTATATTATGTATTGCGAAATAATTATAATACCAATTAAGTTTCAGTAATTTTAAAGCTCCAATATAAAATTGGAGCTGGTATTTTTTAGATTGGAAATCAGATTATGTTATGATTTTTTTATTTTATTAATCTGTATTTTATGTTTTACTCACCCAGTTTGTTATAAATTGAGCGTAGGTTAGTATCTTTTCCCAGCATTCCAGTATAATAATCGGCATCTGTATAATCGACAAATCTGTTTGCTATATCAGAAAATGTAGATAAAATTTCACTTTTTTGAACAGGACATTTTTCTTTGGTTAATCTTATATTATATTCGAGAGTTTTTGGCTCAGAGTCGCTTCTTTTTTTGCATTTTAAACTGAGTCTTAAAAATCTGTCTATAAAATGCTCTTTGGAAAAATCTGTAGCATCATAATTGCACCAAGTAATGCAACTACCAAGTTTGCCATATATTTTTGCATCTAATGTACATTCAAATGAATCCGGCGTCTTGGTTTCAACAGCTTCTTTAACTAACTTTATTCCATCTATTGTTGGTTGAATTAGTTTATCTGCTCCCGTAGATGAAAGCTTAGCTAATTGACTTGCTGTATTTTTTTTATTTTTGTATTTAAATGTTCCCATAAATGATTGGTTTGAATTTAAAGAATTAACTTTCATTTTATTTCTTCTTTCTTTATCATGTTAAATTTGTATATTAGGTATTAGGTTAGTAACAATCATTCGCCTAATTGCTTGTATATTTCAATTCCTTGCATATTTTTTCTAAAAAATGCAATATCTCTTTCTTGTTGACCCGTAGAATTTGCATAATTAGAAATATTATTCATAAATTTAGAAATTTGTTCAAGGAATTCTTTTGCATTGGTTGATTTTTCCATCCTGCTTAATCTAAAAGATTGCTTAAATGTTTCACCCTTCAATTTACCTGGTTTTTTGCATTTAAGTTCAAGATTTAAAAAATTATCCAAACTGGAGCTGCGTGTAGACTCCCATTGTCTGGAGCTCTTCTTGATAAAATACCCATATTTTTTACTAGTGCTTGCGGCAATTGTGCATTCAAAAGTATCAGGTGTATTTTCTTCAATGCCCTTTTTAAGCATGTTAATACCTTGAATTACAGGTTGTATCATATCTTCTGCATCTGTGCCTTTAAGACTTGAAATCTGTTCTGCCAAATTTTGTTTGTTGTGGTAATTAACCAAACCTTTAAAAGATTGACTTGAATTTACTAAATTAACTTCCATTGTGTTTATTTCTCCTTTAGTAACATATATTATAAAACAGGTAAAACATTTTTTTGCCATTTTTTATAAATTAAAAACTAAAGTAATAAAATAGTAAAAGTTATATTGCCATTGACAAAATAAATGCAACATTAACCCGGCATTACGAATAACATATGTACAAAAACAAAGGAATGGCAATTAAGGGTTATTATTCAAAATTTTACAAAGATTGTTTGTAAATAGTATTATCCGCCAAGGACATGGAAGTTTTATTAAAAAACTATGGCATTAAATTTGGCGACTATCTTTCTTTCGAAATCGAAAACTATTAAGAAATCATTAAGAGCATTAACAGAAAAGCTATATGAAGAAGGCTTTACTTTCAAGCAAACACAAGCAAAGGCACACAAAACACAAATTGAACATATATTAAAAAATCCATTTTATTATGGTGTAATTTCTTATATGGGCAAAATATATGAGGGTAAACATGAGCCATTAATTACAAAAGAATTATTTGACCTGACACAACTTGCATTCAGAAAGGATAATAAGCCTAAACACATGATTGCTAAAAGCAAAAGAAAGAATTAACAGTCTAAAAACTCAAAAACAAAAGCTAAGAGAAAGAATTGACGCATTATACATTGATAAATTAGATAATAAAATATCTGAAGAATTTTGGCTCGAAAGACATAATAAATGGACACAAGATTTATTAAAAATACAAAACAATATCACAGCCTATGAAAAAGCTAATATAAACTTTATTAAAATGGGTGTAAAATTCCTTAAAATCTGCAATGAAGTTGTAGACCTGTATAAAATTGCTGATAATAATGAAAAACGTGAACTATTAAATTACGTACTTCAGAACTTTTCTATGAATGGCGAAAACCTAAGCTACGAGTACAAAAAACCCTTTGACATATTCGCCAAAGGATTAAATCGTAATAAAAAACTCCTCAGGTTGTTCAATAATCGAACCCTTATAGATGAATTGTTTTATGAAATTACAAAAACTTCAAGTGAAATATTTGCGTTAATAAACGTTGTTTTACAATTTAATTAAACAAATTGTTAATCATATCTATCGTTTTTTCTGAAAATGGAGTTTGAGAATATCCTTCAAACAAATTTGGAGTCAAATCCCCAAAATAAATATATTCTATTGGTTCGTTCGTGTTAATGTATTTAGATAATTCACTTAATGGCAAACCTTCTTTAACCATTTTGCTTGTTTTTCCTGATATATAAGCTTCCACTCCTTCTTTACTAGCTTGAATATACGGTCTAAAGCGTAATTTAGATAAATCTAAATTAGAAGTTGGAATCTTAATAGCAACAGTACCATTTGTACCTTTGCACGTCCATAACATCAACAGTTCGCCAATGTCTAACGGTGTTCCATTTGAATCTGCGCCAAAAAGTTCTTTTTCTGTTCTACCCACCCATTTGTTTAAAAAATTATCTTTGTCTACAAAATAAACCCCCTTACAATTGCTACCCATTGCTTCAAAAGAAGAAAATTTCATTTTTCCATCTTTTAATATTTTTTCATAATTTTCTTTTGATGTAATATGGTAAATAAATTCAGGAATGTTTTGTTTTCTTTTTGAATGGATTATTGATGTTTTTGCACATGAAGCAAGACTATCAAGTTCACCCAAAAGTTTTTGTTCGTCCGAAATGGCTTTTGTAATTGGAGTCGTGATTTTGGGCACAACTTTTTTAAGAGTTTGCGCTGCTGCGTCCGCTACATTTGTTGTTAATTTAACTGGATTCATAATTATATTAAGTATATATTTTAGATAAAATTGCCTTATGTTTTAAAAGTTAATCCAATATTAAAAAACACAAATGCAAGGTGTGTACCTGATTTAGACCCTAAATATAGAAAAAACTCCTCAGGTGGGACTCGAACCTACAACCCTTCGGTTAACAGCCGAATGCTCTGCCATTGAGCTACTGAGGAATATCTATATTATTATATTATCAAAAAAATTTTGATTGTAAATACCTTTTTTTAATTTATTCCATAATTTGTTTTATATCAGTTTCTTTAACCATATAACAAGTTCCCTTGGCATTTGAAATAGTCCTTGCTCCTGCTAAACCATTATAAGATTTACTATATTGCATACTGCCATCTTTTTTCTTTATCGACATTGTTATCATTGCAGTAGCATTCGGATATTGTGCAGTATATGAAAATTTGATTTTCTTATCATTTCTCACTTTTTTTAACAACCGGCCATGAATATCATATAAAATATCATTTTCAAATTTAAAATAATATATGCCATCAAAATAAGTTGTTCCAACACTGTTTACATTCGGAACACATTTTATTATTCCGCTCTGTATTACATTTTCTTTATCCTCATCTGCAAATGCCGTATTTGTGAAACTATATACTAAAAACAAACCGGCTAAAACAAGTTTTAACAATATTTTATTTCCCATAATATTTTTAACTCCTTTTTTCTAAATATTAACTTATTATAATAATAAATGCAATTATACAAATTAGGGGATTTAAAAATTTATTATTTCTGTGATATTCATGATATGAAAATACTTGTTATAAACGGACATAAATTATATTCATATTCACCCGGAAAACTAAACAAATTCCTTTTTGATTTGATAATCGAGATTTGCTCAAAAACCCATGAAATAAAAAATACTATAATCGAAACAGGTTATGATATTAAAGAAGAAATTAATAAGTATAAGTGGGCAGATATAATTATTTTTCAATCTCCCGTTAACTGGTATAATGTTCCCTGGAGCTTTAAAAAATATATTGATGATGTATATAAAGCAGGCGAATTTTATGCCTCTTCCGATAAATACGGAAAGGGCGGCAAATTTGTTAATAAAAAATATATGCTTTCTTTAACTTGTTCTGCAAGTGAAAATGAATATATTAATACTGACGGTTTTTTTAATATAAGAAATATTGACGATATCTTTATTAGTTTTCACAAAATACATGAATACTGTGCAATGCAAAAACTTAAAACTTTTGTAGTTTATAATGTATTTCACAATCTTAACATAGAACAAGTTAAACAAGATTTAATAAAACACATAAAAACAGAAATACCAAATTTAACTTAGCCTCCACATACTTTGCAGGGAATACCGCCACGTTTTATTGCTTCTTTTTTATCAATTTTTATACAATTCACCGTACATTTTTTTGCCCATTTGCATTCTATATGGTGATATTTATTGGTTTTTATATTGTACATAACCATTTCGGCGAAACAAGATGTATTTGAAAAAAATCCAAAAACTAAAAACAAAATTATAACAATATATTTTTTCATTATCTCTCTTCTCTTCATATCATACTAAACTTAACGGCATAGGATGTAACTTAAGAGGCAGAGAACAAAGCCGATGAAGGGAATCGAACCCTTGACCTATTGATTACGAATCAATTGCTCTACCGACTGAGCTACATCGGCTTACAATTATTCTACTATAAACATCATTATTTTGTATACTTTTCCAAAAGATTTGTAGTATTTGCTTTTTCTTTATTGTTAATTATATTTTGATCGGAAGTTGGCTTAGTAGCATTATTTGAATTTTTATCTTTGGGAATTCTATCTTTTAACGGTTTTTTACCGGTTAATAATCTCATAAATTTAAAGTATTTGCCTAAAAATCCTTTACGATTTTCATTCTTTTCTTCATTTTCCTGTAGTTCTTTAAACGACTTTCTGCCTATTGGCATTCCTATAGATTTTCTTGTAATAACTTCAGTCGTTATCGTATTTGGAATAACAACAGCAGCCATACCCTTTAATGAACTGTTATAAGTAGATCTGAATGTTGAGTTAAACCAGTTAATAAATAATGTTTGATAGAACAATCCGCTTAATCGTTGAATTATACGTTCATTTGCCGTTTCTTTTGCGCCTTCTTTATCTTCTCCGTTTGATTTTATCATAACCATATTGTAGTTATCAGCAACTAAAAATGCCGAAGTAACGGCGGATGAAGCAAGTTTTGTCATCATTGCCAAATCTGTATTCTTGTTACTTGATTGAGTAACTCCGTTAAATGATTTTTCTACCGAAGTATTTACATATTTAAGAAGGTTTAATTTTTCCTTTTCCAAAATTTCTTTAGCTTTTGCAATTTGCTCTTTGCCGGCATTATTTGCAACTGCTTCTTCAAACTTTAATTTTGCCTTTTGATATGGTTTTGTCCTTCTTTGGAGCTGTTCCATAGCATTTGAAAATATAGTTTGGCTTATTTTACCGGCTTTTGCTTCTTTCTCGCCAAATATTTCCGTTACAACTTTATGTATAGTTTTCTCGGTTTTACTCAATTGAGCATTTCCAAGTGCCGCTTTTGCAGCTTTTTTCTCAATCGGTGATACTGCAATTTTTACTATTGCACTTGTAATCTTAAACGGCAGTCTTGCAGCTGCAAATACAAATTTAAACGGTTCAGTTACTATATCTACAAACGGCTTTAATTTTGTATCAACCTGAACTGCGGATTCTTTAACATTTTTAGCAAGCGAAGCCGTAAGATTTTCTGAAAATTCTTTAAGCTGAGCCTCATTTAAATCAAGTTTTTTATTTTGAATGATTTCTGATGCTTTTTTGGCAACATATCCAAATTTGTTTTCGGCTATAGATGTCTTTTCAAGCCCTATGGCTGTTTTTATAGCAGCAGCTGCCTCTTTTAATTGAGCCTCCGTTAATGAACCGTTAGACTTTTTAAGATTATCAATAGTTGATTTTATAACCTCCTGTGCTTTTGAATCAGATAGAGAAGATTTATAAATTTTAATAAATCCATCTGCCGTTTGTTTTGCATATTTATTTTTTATAAATTCATGCCCCTCTACTATTTCTTTACAACCGACTTCTTTCAAATTTTGAGAAAGTTTTTCAAAATCTTTTTGATTTATTTTAAAATCTTTAAAGGCTAAAGGATTATACAATTTTTCTTTGCATAATTTACCGAAATTCTTTATACCCTTTATAAGCTTTGTATTCTTTGTATAAGAACTGTTTTTTAAGAAACTTAATACAAAACCGCCTGTTATTAATATAGTTACACCCTTTTTAAATGTATCCGCATTAATAAGAGCTTTTTTGGGTTTACTTTGTTTCGTTTCCTCTTTATTTTCATTCTTTTGATTTACATCTTTTTCAACAGAAGCTTTAAAACTGTTAAATACTTTTGGTTCGTCCGTATTTAAAGCTGTGAAATTTGTATTAATTGGAGGTTTGTTTTCTTTTTGGTTTTTATTTTTTGTTTTTAATTTATTGTTATCATTATTTTTGTCAGATTTTTCCGCTTCTTTTTTATTATATTCTTTTGCTTTATCCTTACTTAAAAAGAAAATAGGCTTACCCAGTCTTTTTCTTGAAGTAGTTTCAGAGAATAGTACCGTTAAAGCAGATGTGACAGGTGCAAACCAGGAAATTGTATTAACCTGTTTGGTAAATGCGCCCAATGTTAATAATTGAATATATGCTGTAGTAAATACTCTTGAAATTTCCTGTTTTCGTCTTGATTTAGCTTCCTCTTTTGATACTTCTTTCTTATCACCACATAATACTGAAAGATTGTATGCATCATTTGCAAGAAAAGCAGCGGGAATCAACCCTGAAACTATTCTGTTTAATGGTCTTTCATAGGCTGTATTATAATTTCCGGTATGTTTATCAAAGAATTTATTACTTACTTTATATAGGCTTTCTTTAATATATTCATTCGCTTCTTTTACAAGTTGTTTTGCTTCAGGAGTATCATCCGTTTTATTAAGTTGATTTAATAGATATTCGTATGAAACCCCCTTTTCTTTTGCAAATTTTGATATTGTATCTTTTGTTTTATCAAAAATACCTTTTATCATATTTGTTTTTGCATCAAGTTCATTAAACTTACGCGGTATTCTGAAAATAGGTTTATTGTAAAGCTTTCTTGCTCCTTCTTTTAATGACGGGATTGATTGCGCTTTTTTTAGAATCCAACTTGCACTGTAAAGAGGTATATTAATAAATGGAAAAAGAACATTTTCTAAAACAGATTGAGCAATGTTTTTATCTTTTATTGATTTTACACCTTCTTCAAGTGTGAATCTTGCGCTTTTATTTAATAATTCAGATGAAGTAGTAAGTTTTGCAACTTTTTGTCCGAGTCTTGCACCTACATTGCCGTAATGTTGAGAGAACACATTTAAAACTTTTTTATCTGCTTCTGTAAAAAGTGTTTTTATACCGTTCACCGCCTGAGTAGGAACAGTTCCTTTAAAACTTGGTGTTCTTAATGATGACCTGGTGTTTGACGGATCAATTTGTTGTCTTATTGTATTATTTTTGTTTATATATAAACCTGTCTGAGGTCCTATTTTATTCATCTTAATCCCTTATTTATATTTTAAAAGGTCTTCCTTTTGTTTTAAAATCAATAATTATTTTTTTTGTTATTATTTTTAGAAATGTAACAAATAATTTAGCAATTTGTTATTCGGGATACCTTGAAGTTGCTTTAAGCAGCATTTTCGCAAGTTTATCAGCACCGTCAAAGCCTCTTTCCGCAAGTTTTTTTGAGGCTGCTTCAACATCATATTTAACAAATTTATGTTTTATTTGGAAGGTTGAAGCCGTTTCATTTATATCAATAACCGCATAACATGCTTCAGTTGTTTCACTGAACGGACGTCCGACACTTCCGACATTAACAACAGTTTGGTTTGTATTAGTTTGATATCCGCATGGAATATGAGTATGACCGCAAAAAATTATATCTGCATCGGTTCCTTTTATCATTTCTTCTATTTCTTCAATTTTCATATTCGGATAAATATTTTCATTATTTTTTCGCGGTGAGCCGTGAACAAGCAATATTTTTATTCCGAATAATTCAATTTCTTTTTGAGGTGGAAGATTTTTCAAAAAGTTCTTCTCTTCATTATTAATAATTTCACTATCTGCTAAATATGCATTAGCCATTACTTTATTTGCTTTTTCTATTTCTGCTTTTGTTTCAAAAGAAAATACAGACAACATTTTGTCTGTATTTCCCTGGATTATATAAAAGTCTTTATTTTGTAAAAGGTCATGTATTTTATTAATTGTTTGGGAGGGTTCAGGACCGGCCATTGCTATATCGCCCAAACAAAATATTTTTTGACAATTTTCTGATTTGATATCATTAAGAACACTATTTAGTGCTTCCATATTGCCGTGTATATCGGAAATTATTGCAATTTTCATTTTTCAGCCCTAAAATTATTAGTAACAAACATTATTATTTTAACAGGAAAAATAAAAGCATGATACAAAGAAGAAAATCAAAGCAAATAAAAATTGGGAATATCAAAATAGGAGGAGATGCCCCAATCTCTGTCCAGTCAATGACAAACACCGATACACGTGATATAAAATCCACCTTAAAACAAATTAACAATTTGGCCGAACACGGCTGTGAGCTTGTAAGACTTGCTGTATTAAACCCTGATGCGGCAGATGCGATAAGGGAATTAAAAAAATTATCCCCTATTCCTTTAATAGCGGATATACATTTTGACTATCGATTAGCAATAAAATGCATAGAAAACGGAATAGATGCCCTGCGTATTAATCCCGGAAACATCGGAAAATCGGAACACACAAGGAAAGTAGCGGAACTTGCAAAAATAAATAATGTTCCGATAAGAATCGGTATAAATGGAGGGTCATTAGAAAAAGATTTGGAAGAATCTGATATGCCGCTTGCCGAAAAAATGGTTGAAAGTGCAATGCGGCATATAAAAATATTGGAAGATAATAATTTTGACCAAATTAAGGTTTCATTAAAATCAAGCAATGTATTAACAACAATTGAAGCATATAGGCTTATTGCCTCAAAAATAGATTATCCTCTCCATTTGGGGGTTACGGAGGCAGGAACATATACAGGTGGAATTATAAAATCTGCCGTAGGACTCGGAACCCTTTTAGCTGAAGGAATAGGAGATACAATAAGAGTATCCTTAACGGACTCTCCCGTAGAAGAAGTAAAAGCAGGATTTATGATATTAAAATCATTAGGTTTAAGGCAAAAAGGTATAAATTTTATATCTTGCCCAACATGCGGAAGAACCCAAATTGACTTAATAAAACTTGCAAAAGAAGTAGAAAAAAGGCTTGAAAATATAGATAAACCTTTAACAATCGCAGTTATGGGCTGTGCAGTAAACGGTCCCGGAGAAGCTAAACATGCGGATTGGGGCATAGCGGGAGGAATAAAAGAAGGCTATATTTTTAAAAAAGGTGAAATTATTAAAAGACTGCCTGAAGAAAAATTAGTTGATGAATTTGTAAATCTCATACAAATGGAGAATGTTTAAATGTTGCAATCAAAAAAAAAATAAGATATCATGATAATAAAGAGGGTTTACAAATATGAAAAAATCAGCATTAATATTATCTTTATTTTTATTTACATCTTTAGCGGCTAATGCTTATGTAGACAGCAACTATACTTCAAGCGAACAGTTTTTGGTAAATATAGGCTATTCAAAAGAAGCAGCAAAAGTCGGTAAAATAGTTAGTAAAGATCCATATAGAGAAAATTATGAAGTCGAAAAAACTCCAGCATGGTTCGGAAAACAAATTTTGCGAAATATTTTCCCCGGAGCTTATAATGATTTAGACTTTTATAACCATAGTATTGAGTTTAATAATTATAATTGGAAAGATTACTAATATAACTTCAAAAAAAATGCAAAAAGAGACAGTAATATTGACTGTCTCTTTTTGCTTGAAATATTTATAATATAAGTTATTATTATAAATATGAAAATAAAAGTCAAAAATGTATTCATATTTCCAGTTTGTGTGTTATTGTCATTAAATGTTTGTATTGCCAATGATTTAGGACAAGCTGACAGTTTATTAAAGAAAGCAAAAATTACAAAAGTAGAAGATGAAAGTTATGATTATATTTTAAAAGCCCGTAAGATATATCAGGAAGAATGTGATGAAAATCTTTTAAATGTAAGGGCTTTAGTTGGTTTGTCAAAAACATATCAGATGACAAAAGACAGAAGAGAGGCTAAATTATATATTTTGAAAGCATACAATCTTGAGCCCGATAATCCTAAAATGCAAAAAGAAATGGGTGATTTTTTCTACAGCTTTCAAGAATATTCAACGGCAATAGAATATTACAAACTGGCATTAGCATCAGGTTTGTTAACTGATTTTGAAACAAATCTTCAATGTGCGAAATGCTATGAGAAACTTGGCGACTTAGAAAATGCGCAGCTATATTATAAAATCTGTAATCATGTAAATACATCATCACAGCAAGTATCAAATAAATTAAACGAATATGAATCCAAAAAACATTCAGAACAACAGCAGCAAGAACCAAAATATAAATATTTATATAAGAAGAAGCCTGTAACTGAAGAACAAAAAACAGAAGATGAAGCTAACGAAATTATTGAAGAAATAAACGGTGCCTATTAATGTTGTTACATTATTAACTGCAGATTTTATTTCTATCCTGATATGTCCAAGATAGTACCTGTTATTTCAGGTGATATATCAATTTGTTTAATCTTTTCAGGACAATCAGACTTCCTTCTTACACTATTTGTAACGTATACTTCTTTTATAGGTGCATTTTCCAATTTAGTAAACGCATCCCCATTAAATAGCCCATGTGTTGCAAAAACATAAATATCTTTTGCACCGTTTTCTTTTAGCATATTTGCCGCAGCGGCAATTGTACCTGCCGTATCAATAATATCATCATAAATAATACAATTTTTGTCCTTAACATCTCCTGCTAAAAACTTAGCTTCGGCTACATTATGGGCTGTTCTGTTTTTATATATTCCTGCCGTTCCGACATTTCCTAATGAAACTGCCAGCCTGTCAGCTCTTTTCATTCCGCCCGAATCCGGACTTACAATAACCAAATCGGGAATTTCCATTTGTTTTATATAGTCTTTAATTATATCTGCAGCGTTAATATGATTAACTATTAAGTTATTTGATGAAAATCCTTCAATGGCGGGAGAGTGAAGGTCTGTAGTAATTATCTCATCAACACCCGAGCGCTCTAAAAGATCCATGTGTAATTTTGCCGCTATGGGTTCACCTGCTTCCATTTTCTTTTCCTGCCGGGAGTATGAGAAATAAGGCATAATAGCAACAACTTTTTTTGCTCCGGCTCTTTTTGCCGCATCTGTTTTTAAAAATACTTCCATTATATTATCGTTAACATTGGAACTTGCGCCGGGCATAATATAAACATCTTTATTCCTTACTTTATCTTTTATATTTGTATAAATTTCACCATCTTTAAATTTTGATGTAGTTGTATCTGCAAAATTGATACCCAGTTTATTTTCAATATTTTTTTCCAAATTATCAGGTGCATTAGATGGTATAAGGCTTATTTTGTCTGAAAGATTATTACCTTTAAAAGAAACATAAATATTATTTTGTAATCTTTTTATAGTCGCTGCTGTATCATTTTTAAAAATTTGTTTCGGATAATTAAAACTTCTTACAGGTGCTATATTCATAATTATTCTCTTTTCATACTTTAGTTATTTTATTTACAATACAAATCCAAACAAATTCAGTTATTTTGATATTAAGTTACTTTGATTTTATAATTAAAAATTATGAAAATCAATATTATGTTTTAAATAGACAAATTTATTATGGGTTTTTGTGTTTTTTCTTCAACTGAATTTATAAATTTTTGCATTTGTTTTCTGTTCATTGCAAGAATTCCTCGCCTGTCGTATTTAAAACCGCAGACATTTGTGTAAAATTTCTTGGCGGAAGCAGCCGGATATTCAACTATAAGCTTTTTTACATCATAAGATTTTAGAATATCGGAACATATAGAAGCTATCATATCCTGACCTATAAAAGTATATGGTTCCATTTTATTTCTTGAAATGTAGTCAATATTGACATTTTGTCCTTGTCTTGATATTTGTGTTATTCCTATTATTGACCCTTTTGGATGTTCCATCAAAAAATATCTTGCAGGAGCTGTTTCTTCCAGCATAAGATTAATATCATTATTATTTTGTATATTGTTTTTAATATTGTTTAGGGCATTATGATGTGACATGTTATATGCAATATTGTCTTTAAATTGAAATTTATAATCACTTAAATTTTCAATATCTCTAATATCCTCAGGATCATTTGGATCGAGTTCACAAAAAGTTGCCGGAACTAATGTTCCGTTATATTGATTTTGTACATAACATGTTGTTAGCGGCAGTCTTTGACCGAATGAAACAGGATTTATATTCACTTTTTACCTTCCTTTTACACCTTTATTAAAACATGTAATTTAAAAAGTTGCGTATTTTTTTTTATTGTTATATTGTTATGGTGAAAGGCGGGAATTTATGGAAAATATTGTTAAACCTAAAAAAGAAATTCTAAATTATATTAATGTTTTTAGAGGACTTGCTATATTATTAATTATTGCGGGGCATGCTATGCAAATAGGAATAACAGGCAGCTTTGCAAACAATATATCATTTGAAGTTTGGTCAGGTGGTACTGCACTGTTTATATTTATATCCGGCTTTTTATTTCAGCATTTATCATATAAATTTGAATATAAAGACTATATGAAGAAGAAATGGAAAAATGTTATAATCCCTTATTTGTTGACTGCAATACCCGGCATAATACTCTGTTTTATGATGCCTTTGGCCTATGGGAATCCGTTTGACGGCTTAAATCTTTTTGCCCAAATAGGAGTTTTTATTACAACAGGCAGAGTCCATAATGTTCCTACTTGGTTTATTCCTATGATTATAATATTTTTTCTTTTAAGTTATGTACTTTTGTTTCTTGAAAGAAAAAACATACTTTATAAACTCCTTCCCGTTTTATTTTTAGTAACAATATTTATTCCGAGAATGGATATAGAGCCCGAATATGTTGCTAATATGGATTATCTTCATAAGTATTTTGAATATATAAAATATGTATTGAGCGGTTTTGTTCATTTTACTTCAATGTATGTATTCGGCATGTATTTGTCTAAACATAAAGAAAAAATTGATATTTTCTATGATAAAAGATGGATTTTTATAGTACTTATGCTCTTAACCGCTGTTGTTGATATTTTATTAAACCATTATACAGGATTAGTAAACGGAACTATTTCAAAAATCTTTTTGACTGTTTTGGTTTTGGGGTATTTAAAACATTATGATGAACAAATAAAGAGTCATGAAAAAATTAATAAATTTTTTGATATATCGGCAAAATACAGTTTTGGGCTATTCTTTGTACACTGGTATTTTGTATTTGCATTTAATGAATTATTTAACGTTCCTAAGGTTATTCCGTTCTTTGGGATTATGGGGTTCTTTAAAGCAATGGCAACAGCCTCATTGAGATATTTATTTGTATTTTGTTTAAGTTTTTTGGTTTTATTTTTAATCAAACAATTTTTGACAAAGCTGAAAATCCAAAATACAAGGACTTTTATTGGTGTCTAAAAAGGATTAATTTACTTATAATCAAAATTGTTTAATCTCCGAAAATAAAGAAGGGGATATTTCTTTCAAGTGCGTATTGACGAAGGAAAGATGTTCTGTCTTTAACGGAAATATTATCACTGTTAAAACCGAAACTTGTGTCGTATTTTCCTATTTCTTCTCTGTTTAAGAAGGAAAGCGGGTTATCTATTTTTGCGTTATAGTTAATATCATAGGCAAAAACAGCCATAGGTGGTTTGGGGTTTGATATATACATTTCATTGTATTCTCTGTTTCCTTTTCTTGCATTTGAGTTAATGGAGGCAAAAGCTTTAATTAAAGCTTCTCTTGCTTCTTCAGGTTGTATTTCGCTAAAAGGTTTATTAGCATTTTCTTTTACAAAATTAATATACTCTTCGTCCGTAAAATTAAGAGCTTTTTTAACGAGATTGGAGATATACAATCTGTCACTTTCTCTATTAGCGCCAAAGATATATTCTTGTTTAAAGATATCTATATTTTTGCCGTAGCCGGAGCCTGAATCAGTATTACCGCCGCCGTGGATATCTTTTGTATCAACATCCAATAAAACTCCCTGCGGTCTAAAGAATCTGTATTTAGATTCGGGTCTTTCCGCGTAACTTACTGATAATAATGCATCTGAATCCACCAAAGAGAAGGCATCAAACTTGGTTAACTGATTCGGGTAATCAAGACCGTGGGCAAAGAATTTAATATTTCCGGTATTAAAATTTTGTCCGTCAAACATAGTTTGAGAAAAACCTTTTGAAACAGAGCCTTCGGGGAATCCTATTTTTTCCCAATCATCAACTTCATTGTATTTAATTACAACAAGCCCGTCTTTATCGACGTATACGCCTTTAACATTTGTGGAGCCGTCAGGGTTAATTGTTAAACTTTGTTTTATTCTGTCAGCCGAAGGGAATTTAGTGACAGGGAGAATAGGCTGCGATTTTTGAAGTTCCAAAATATATTCTTTAAGTTTTTGCCCGTACAGGTCGCAGGATTCTCCAAAACTCCTGATTTCACCGTTGAAATCTACTCTTGAATCACCATCTTTTGTATCATGAAAAGAGTCATCTTCTCTTATAGCTTTTAAATCGGCATGAGAGAACATTAAGGATAAATCAAGCAAATTATCATGTCTTAAATCATAAGCAGTTGATTGAAGTCTTTCTTTTAGTTCAGGTTCTGATTTTGCCGTATTGACAAAAGAAAGCCATTCGTGATGTTTTATCAGATTATACAATTTAATTTGTTCATCTCGAGAAAGATTAAGTTTTTGGGAGATAAAGAACATGTCAAAAGCACCTTCATTGCAGTGAGTTTTATCGGTATAACCTTCTTTTTTAGTAATATCATGCATTAATGAAGCAATTAACATAATTTTTTTATCGGAGTCATTAAGTTTATTAAAATTTTCATCCTGAGATATTTTTTGCATAACTTTAAGAGAATGTTTCAAAATATCATAACTGTGAAGACCTTTAGTTTCAAGCCCTGCATTACCTGCCTGAACTTTATTAACCATAGTTCTCAATTCAGGCATATATTTAACTATAGAATTCAAAGCTCGTTCAATATTTTTGTCTGATGATATAATTGGGTTATTTTCACTGAATTTAATAACATTTTTTCTGACATCTTCAACAACCTCTTTAGTTTTCGGGTCGGTAATTTGGGCTAATTTTTTACCGTTATTAAGATTAACCGGGTAGCCTGTAATGTAGAAACCGGTATTAGTTCTGTAGTTTTTATGGAGTTCAAAACCAAAATAGTCATAGACTTTTTGGCGTTCAGAGGGCACCAAATTCTTAACCTTGCTCAAAATATCTTTAATGAAAGCATCTTTAGTGTATTTTTGGGAAATAGAAAGGTTTTTAAAAGAGGAATCGGAGATATTTTTAAGAGCTGAGGATAAATCAGACATAGAGGAATCAAAGATTTTTACCTGTTCAGAGCTTAAAGAATTTGTTTCAATACCTAAGGATTTAACGATAGCGGGGAGGAGCGAGCAATATTCTTCCTGATTTTTAGGCAGAAGAGGGAACAATTTTTGCAGTTCTTCACTTTGGTTAAATAAATCTGCATTAGAAGCAACAAGTTTTCTTAGGAAATCACGCTTTTTATAGAGCGGAATTTCGTTTATATTTTTTTTGCCTGCTATTTCGGTAAAGTTTGCTGCAATAATTGTATCGGAAGGAGATAATTTATTTGCTTGTTTTCGTCCGATAACTTTATTTAATCTTTTTAATTGAGTTAGTGTTATTTCATCTTCTTGTTTGTTTACTAAGAGCGGGATTTGAGAAGGAGTTATTTCCATGTTTTCATAGTTATCAAGAAGGTTTAAAATTTTCTGCAGATTTTCTTGTGAGTTTGCAGTTTTAATAATCTCCCCTGCTTTTTCCATAATATCAGTGTTATTATATAATTTTTCATTAGATAAAATTTTATCAATAAGATTTATTTTTATTTCTGCTTTTTCTTGTGTGTCTGAATAATAGATAATTTCCCCTGTATTTTTCATGATATCAGGGTTGTTATATAACTTTTCATCGGATAAGATTTTATCAATAAGATTTATTTTTATTTCTGCTTGTTCTTGTGTGTCTGTATTTTTGATAATTTCCCCTGCTTTTTTCATAAAATCAGGATTGTTATATAATTTTTCATTAGATAAGATTTTATCTGCCAGTTGTGTTTGTTCTTTTTCGTTTGTATATTGTATAATCTTGCCTGCATTTTTCATGATATTAGGGTTTTTATATAACTTTTCATTAGATAAAATTTTATCAATAAGATTTATTTTTATTTCTGCTTTTTCTTGTGTATTTGCACTAATGATAATCTCCCCTGCTGTTTGCATAAAATCAGAGTTATCATATAACTTTTCATTAGACAAGATTTTATCAATAAGATTTATTTTTATTTCTGCTTGTTCTTGTGTGTCTGTATTTTTGATAATCTCTCCTGCAGTTTTCATAAAATCAGGATTGTTATATAACTTTTCATTGGATAAGATCTTATCAATAAGATTTATTTTTATTTTTGCTGTTTCTTGCGTGTTTGTATAGACGATAATCCAACCTATATTTTTCATAAAATCAGAGTTATCATATAACTTTTCATTAAATAAAATCTTATCTGCCAGTTGTACTCTTTCTTTTGTGTTTGTATATTGTATAATCTTGCTTGCATTTTTCATGATATTAGGGTTGTTATATAACTTTTCATTAGACAAGATTTTATCAATAAGATTTATTTTTATTTCTACTTCTTCTTGTGTATCTGTATATAATATAAAATCCCCTGCATTTTTCATGATATTAGGGTTGTTATATAACTTTTCATCGGATAAGATTTTATCTGCAAGTTGTGCTCTTTCTTTTGTGTTTGCACTAATGATAATCCCTCCTGCTTTTTGCATACAATTAGGGTTGTTATATAACTTTTCTTCGGATAAGATTTTATCAGCAAGTTGTACTTGTTCTTGTGTGTCTGTATATCTGATAATATCCACTGCTTTTTGCAAAAAATCGGGGTTATCATATAATTTTTCATCAGATAAGATTTTATCAATCAAATTTATTTTTATTTGTAATTTTTCTTGTGTGTTTGCACTAATGATAATTTCTCCTGCTTTGTACATAAAATCAGGATTGTTATATAATTTTTCATTAGATAATATTTTATCTACAAGTTGTACTCTTTCTTTTGTGTTTGTATATTGGATAAGCTTGACTGCATTTTTCATAAAACTAGAGTTGTTATATAACTTTTCACCGGATAATATTTTATCTACCAGTTGTGCTTGTTCTTGTGTTTTTGTACTTCTGATAATATCCCATGCTGCTTTCATAAAATTAGGGTTGTTATATAACTTTTCATCGGATAAAATCTTATCAATAAGATTTATTTTTACTTCTGCTTGTTCTTGTGTTTTTGAAGCATAGATAATCTCCCCTGCTTTTTCCATAAAATCAGAGTTGTTATATAACTTTTCATCAGATAAGATTTTATCAATAAGATTTATTTCTGCTTCTGCTTGTTCTTGTGAGTTTGAAAAATAGATAATCTCCCCTGCTTTTTTCATAAAATCATGGTTATCATATAACTTTTCATCGGATAAAATTTTATCAATAAGATTTATTGTTATTTCTGCTTGTTCTTGTGTTTTTGAAGCATAGATAATCTCCCCTGCTATTTGCATAAAATCATGGTTATCATATAACTTTTCATCGGATAATATTTTCTCTGCCAATTTATATTGTTCGGGAGTGTTTACATAATCTATCATTTGTTCCGCATAGTCATTCAGTGTTGAATCTGAAGTGATTTGAGTTAAAAGATTTTTCTCATATCTGAGCATTTTACTATAACTTGGAGGCTCGGTATTTAATGACGTTTGCTCAGGTTCGACCGGTTTAACAGGGTCTACTATAATATTTTCAGATTCTGTTAAAGTTTTTGGTGGTTCAGTTTGTGATTCTTCATTTTTGTTATTGATATTTTCATTCGTTTTAGACTGAACTGATTCTTTTGGTTGAACAGGAGAATCGGCACTATTTTTAGGCTCTGTTATAATTTCATCATAAGATTGCTGCATTTTTTCCTGGTTAGTTTCGCCCGGCGTTGAAGCTTTTATGTCTGTTTCTATTGTTTCATCATGTTCTTCAGAGATTAAAGGTTCTGTATTTAATTCCGTTTGCTCAGATTCAACAGGTTCTGCTGTAATATTTTCAGGTTTTGTTAAAATTTCCGATAAACCTTGATTCTTGCTATTTTCAGCTTCTTTTACAGACAATACAAATTGTTCAAATTGAGAATCATTCATTTTCATGCCTGATTTTTTCAAATGAGCTTTTGCGCCATCGGTATCACCCGATAATATTTTACTTTGAGCGGTGGTAATTACATTTTGTTGAAAAGCATTGATTTTGGAAGAAGCCATACCGGTTAATATACCCATTAATTGGTTTCTGCCTTCGTTTAAAAATCTTTCCATTGACCAGTAATCTTTTGCATCCATAAATTGTCCGGTAGTAATATATGACTGACCTTGAGCAAGAACAAAATCAGCCGTCAAAGATAAAGCGGCATCAACTCCTGTTTCGGCAGCCTGCCCGGAGATATGAGAGCCTACATAACCAAACCCTGCATTTGCGGCTTTATTTGAAACAATACAGTTTAAACCGTTTGTAAATTTACCAATCATACGTCCTGTTCCGTATGAAACTGCTTCAAAACCTGTTTCAAGCGCCAAATTGGAAATTTCCTGTTTTGTTAAGCCGTCTGAATCCGTTACATTATCGACTAAATCCATGGCATTATCAATAAACATACCGCCTAATGATACGGACTTACCGGCAGCCATTAATGCAACTCCTGCCGGTGCAGCCGGCGGAAAGAAAAAACATAAAGCGGAACCTAAAACTATACTTCCCATACCGGCAGCGGATATTATACCGGACAGTTTATCTTTAAAGGTGTCTTTATCCTGCGCATATTTTTCAGTATCAAATTTTAAAGAGGCGGTTTTGCCGAAAGTTTCCGTCTGCGCCAGTGCAAATTCCTTAGATAGTTTTTTAACGGATTTACCCGTGGCTTTTTTTACTTTTTTTGCAAAATCCTTATCATTCTGACAACCAGTCATAATGGCCGAATATTTATTAGAAATTTCAAGATAATCATCCAGTTTTTCTTTTGAATATGGAACTCCGGTATATTGTTCAAATGCTTCTTCAAATGATATTGAAGATTCAGAATTTAATGCAGAGGATAAACCTTCAATAATTTGCTCTTGCTCAGCAATCATATTTTCAACATCACCGGATGAAATACCAAAACCCGTTAAGTCTTTAAGTTTATCGTATGCTTTAGAAACAATACCGTCGTTATTGTCCTGTTCTTTAAATGCGGTTTTCATCATTTCAAGATTTGATGACATTGTATTCAAAATATATTGTTTATACTCCTCGTCCGTATTAAAACTTGCCGGAGAAGAGAGTATTTGGTTAATATACTCGGTTAAAGGGATTTGAGTTCCGTCTTGAAGAGTAATAATGGAATCCGATGTAATTTCTTTAATTTTTGATGAGTCAAAATCAAAGAATTTATTTGAAGTATCGGCAGTTTTATCCGCAGCAGATTTAAGAGTTTCTCCATTACCTGAAAAACTTACGGTATCTTTTTTTAGCGGCGAAAGATTATCATACTTTCTGCCTTTATTCTCTTTGGTATTAACCTTATTGCTCCATAAATTATTTCCGGACGGTGTAATATCCATTCCTAATATCCTTCTTTACTCGACATAACTATAATCGGATATTAAAATAATTTTCTTTAATTAATATAAAATACTTTTAAGTTTTGTTAAGGTTTTTAGGATGAAACATATACTCCTATTATTCTGCTTTCTTCCAATTTACATTTTAATTACAGGGCAATAGGATAATCTTTTTTGATTAGCCAGGCATCTTTCATAATTAAGCAAGTACATGTTTTCGGACTCTGTTTACAAGATTCTATGAGTTTTTTTCTGTCTGTTTTTTGGGAAACACTTGTACTTGTAACTGTATTATGGCCGTCGCAATTAATTTGTCCGTTTACAAACCTGAAAGAAAAAATATCTTTACCCTGCTTATTTGGTGATTTATTCCCGTTAATGTCATACCTAAGATGAAATTGTCTTTCTAAACCCTCTGTTTTTCCTCCGCCGGGAATAATATTTACGTAGCTGCCATCGGAAAATATATAAATTGCCGCAATATTATCATTTGTATATTCACTGTTAAGCAGTATTTCACATCTTTTATCTTTTGCCTGGCGGCAATCCGTTAATAAATTTACATTTTTCATAATATATTTATCAAACCAAACATATAATTCATCTTTACTGTTCCAGTTCATATTCGTAGGCCAATCAGAGCTGTTTCCGTTTTCTGTTTCGGAAAGACGAATTGCGTTAGTCATAGAAGAATAAAATTTTTTCAATTTAGCTTCAACTTGTGTTTTTCTATAATTTGTAATGACGACAGGTATTGTCATTGAAACAACTATTCCAATAACAACAATAGTTATCAAAACCTCAGATAGAGTAAGGGATTTTGAACTTGAAAATACCCCCCCCCCGTGGTATATTTGTATAATTTTGTCATATCTGTATCTCCTTTATATTTATATTATCATAAATTTAATAATTTTTGCATTAAAATTGTAAATATTTCAATTTGTCTTTATATCTTTTTAACATGTGATTTTATTGACTTTGATATTTGTTTATGGTTTTCTATAAATAGAGATTTTAATCACGAAAGGACTCGAAACATTATGGCAACAAAAAGCAACAAAAATGTTGAAGCATTAGAAAAAGCGCTTAAGCAATCTAATGTTGTTGAAACTTTGGATCAACTGGAAGTGTTGATTTCTAAAGTTAAAAAAGCACAAAAGATTTTTGCTACTTATTCTCAAGAACAAGTAGATGCAATCTTTCAAGCAGCTGCAGCAGCTGCAGATAAAGCACGTATTCCTCTTGCAAGAATGGCTGTTGAAGAAACAGGCATGGGCGTTTTGGAAGATAAAATTATTAAAAACCATTTTGCATCAGAATACATTTATAATAAACATAAAAACGCAAAAACATGCGGAATAATCAGAGAAGATAAAGCTAACGGTATTAAAATAGTAGCTGAACCTTTAGGTGTTTTGGCAGGTATTGTTCCTACCACAAACCCGACTTCTACAGCTATATTTAAATCATTAATAGCATTGAAAACAAGAAATGCAATAATCTTCTCTCCCCACCCTAGAGCAAAAAAATGTACAATTGAAGCTGCAAAATTAGTTTTAAATGCAGCTGTTAAAGCAGGTGCCCCTGAAGATATTATCGGCTGGATTGATGTTCCTTCTGTTGAACTCTCTGCAGCATTAATGAACCATCCTTCAATTGATTGTATTTTGGCAACAGGCGGCCCCGGCATGGTTAAAGCGGCATATTCATCAGGTAACCCGGCATTAGGTGTAGGCCCCGGTAATACTTCCGCTGTTATAGACGAAACAGCTGATATTCAAATGGCAGTTTCTTCTATCCTTATGTCAAAAACTTTCGATAACGGTATGATTTGTGCTTCTGAACAATCAGTAGTTGTTGTTGACAGCGTTTATGAAAAAGTTAAAAAAGAATTTGAATATAGAGGCGCATATATTGTTAGTAAATCAGATGAAAAGAAAATGATTGATTTACCGTTTATTGATCCACAAAGAGGTACTGCACATCCTTCAATAGTAGGTCAGTCCGCTCATAAAATAGCAGAACTTGCAGGATTTAAAACTCCTGAAAACGCAAAAATTTTACTTTGCGAAAGACCATCTGTTGATTGGTCGGATCCTTTCTCAAGAGAAAAATTATCTCCGATTTTAACTATGTATAGAGCTGAAGACTTTAATCAGGCTGCTGAAATGGCTTATGAACTTGTTTCTAAAGGCGGTGCAGGTCATACTGCAGTTCTTTATACCGACGAAAGATCAAAAGAAAGAATTGACAAATATGCTGAAAAAATGCCTGCTTGCAGAATTTTAATCAACTCTCCTTCTTCTCAAGGCGGTATTGGTGATTTATACAACTTTAAACTTGAACCTTCACTTTCTTTAGGTTGTGGTTCTTGGGGTAAAAATGCCATTTCCGGTAATATTGGTGTTGAAAACTTATTAAACTACAAAACTGTTGCTGAAAGGAGAGAAAATATGTTGTGGTTCAAAGTTCCGCCTAAAGTATACTTCAAAAGAGGAGCTTTAGACCTAGCACTCAGAGAACTTCAAGGCAAAAAACGTGCATTTATTGTTACTGACAGATTCTTGTTTAATTCAGGTGCCGTTGATAATATTACTAAAGTTTTAGATGAAATCGGTATTGAACACGAAGTATTCTTTGATGTAAAACCGGATCCTACATTATCAACAATTAATCAAGCTATGGTTACATTAAGACCTTTTGAACCTGATGTAATTATTTCTTTGGGCGGCGGTTCTCCTATGGATGCTGCAAAAATTATGTGGTTAATGTATGAACAACCTGATATTAACTTTGAAGATATTTCTATGAGATTTATGGATATTAGAAAAAGAATCTGCTGTATTCCTGAATTGGGTAAAAAAGCTATGATGGTTGCTATTCCTACAACATCAGGTACAGGTAGTGAAGTAACTCCGTTTGCAATTATTACTGATGATGAAACTCATGTTAAATACGCAATTGCTGATTATGCCTTAACACCTAATATGGCAATTGTTGATCCTAACTTTGTTGATGGTATGCCTAAAGGTTTAACATCTGCATCAGGTATTGACGCTTTAGTTCACGCACTTGAAGCTTATGTTTCTTGTATGGCAACTAACTTCACTAATTCGAATGCTTTAGAAGCAACTAAATTGGTATTCAGATATCTTGAACGCTCATACAATGAAGGTGCAAATGACCCGATGGCTAGAGAAAAAATGCACTATGCCGCAACTATTGCAGGTATGGCATTTGCTAACTCTTTCTTAGGCTTGTGTCACTCTATGGCGCATAAACTAGGTGCAATGTACCATGTTCCTCACGGTGTTGCTAACGCATTATTAATAAGACAAATTATTAAATATAATGCTTCTGATGCACCTAAGAAACAAGCAATCTTCCCGCAGTACAAATTCCCTTGTGCTAAAGCAAAATACGGTCAAGTTGCAGATGAACTCGGCTTAGGCGGTAAGAATGACGACGAAAAAGTTGAATTGTTAATCAAAGCTGTTGATGACCTGATGAAGAAAATTAATCTTCCGAACTCTATCAAAGATTTTGGTGTTGATGAAAAGACATTTATGGATAACTTGGATGAACTTGTTGAATTGGCATTTGATGACCAATGTACAGGTGCTAACCCTGTATATCCGTTGATGTCAGACATCAAAAAAATCTACATCGATGCATTCAACGGTGTTGTATAAACATAGATATCTTAAAGAGGAACGTATTTCTTGCGTTCCTCTTATTTTTAGGATTAGTTTTATGAAAAATGTTCTGACAGATAAAGTAATTAACAGGTTAACTTTATATCACAGTATTTTATCAGATTATATTGATAAGGATATCGAATATATTTCGAGTCCTCAAATTGCAGATTTGCTTCATATAGATAATACTCAAGTGAGAAAAGACATTGCACTTTTAAAATATAAAGGTAAATGTAAGGTTGGGTATAAAGCTGCAGAACTAAAAGTTTTAATAGAGGATACTCTGAAATTTAAAACAGTTAAAACTTCATTCATAGTTGGGGCAGGCAATTTAGGAATGGCGCTTGCTAAATATGATAACTTTGAAGCTTATGGGTTTAATATTTCAGCTCTTTTTGACAATAGTCAAGAAAAAATCGGAACTCAGATTAATAATAAAAAAGTTTTTGATTTAAAAAAACTTCCCGAATTAGCCACTAAATTTGATGCAAAAATAGCAGTTCTGACTGTCCCCAGGACCTCTGCTCAGGAAGTAACAGATTTTTTAGTAAAATCGGGCATAAAATATATTTGGAATTTTACTCCCTGTGTATTAAATGTTCCTGATGATGTTCAGGTTTGGAATGAAAACTTAATCGGTAATTTCCTGCAGTTTACGGTTAATCATAGTGATAACTAATACTGTTTATCTTTTATATATTTATAAACCAAATGTTTTTCATTTATAACCATTGCGGGATTAGAATTATATACCAGTTCAAACATATCGGGATACAATTCATCAAGTCTTTTATAATCTTTAGGAAGTTTGTCATAGGCTTTTATTATATATATATTATTTTTTATTTCGTTTTGTTGTAATATATACTCAATATAATTCTTCCAGGCTTCATTTGCATACATAAAATATGATGTTTTATCCCAAACAACATATTTAACATTTTTACCACGCAATACGGAATATACATTTTCTGCCATTTTATTTTTATCCAAATAATAAATAAGAGAAACATTAAACGATTCGTTATCTATGAAAATTAAATCATTTTCTTTTAATGTATCTTTAAGGTAATTAAAAGTTTCTATGGCAGGAGCATAAGGACGATTTAAATCCATAAAATAATAATTAAAGCCGTTATAAGATGTTATTATAAAAAATATTGCAAGCAGTACATTCGTGACTTTTTCAGAACATATTTTTGATTTAGAATTAAATGTTTTTTCCTCAAGCAAAATCCAAAAACAAAACAATAATATAATATGAGCTGAAAATATTCTTGTAACATAAGTATGGGCAGCATAAGCCGCTATATATATTGCAAATTGAAAAGCAATACTAAGAAATGCAACAAAAAATAGTTTTTTATTATTTTTAAATAAATTAACAAATAGCAATATATAAATTACAAAAAGAGTTAAAATAAGTGTAATATCCAATAATGGATGTAAAAGTCTGAAATCTATCGTAATTAAATTGTCGTATGCATTAATAAAAAAGTACAAAAAGACTTTGCAAACTCTAAGAACAAAATCTCCTGTTGCAATTTTAATATAAAAATTACTTGACGTTGTATCATGAAGCTGCCAAACTACATAAATAAAGGAACAAAGCATTATTATCGAACTTATAATAAATGGTTTTAAATTGCGTTCACTTTCATTTTTTTTCAGTATATTATCATAGAAAAACATACAGAATAATACAAAAGCAAAGCAAAACATAATTGCATGCGTACAGGCAATGGCACTTAGAGTAAGAGAATATAAAACCGGATGTTCCTTTTGTCGTGTATATAAATATGCAGCTGCAAAAATTAAGAACGGCAATATTGAATAACTTCTTGCAATGACAGGGAAAAAGTAAATGAATCCTGCACTTAAAATTATAGCAAAATTTAAATACCATTTAAACGGAGATTTATACATTAGAAAAAATACTGCTAAACACATTGCAAACCAACATATAACCTGCATACAAATTATATTATTAAATATTTTTGCAAACGGCATTACAAGCAGATAAAAAAATGCCGGATGTCCTTCATTATGTAAATGATGAAATAATTCAGGAACAGACATATATTTACACAATTGCCATACTTGAGCTTCATCCGCCCAAACCTCATGATGAAGAACACCAATAAAAGTAAATATTGCATATACAATTGTTACTGCAATTGCAAAAATTAATTTTTTATCCACTTTTCTAACTCCTCAAAACAAATAAGAGAACTTAAAAAGTTCTCTTATATATAAAATTTTTAAACTCGTCTTTTACGAGCCGCCTCTGATTTGCGTTTTTTCTTTATACTTGGCTTTTCGTAACGTTCACGACGTTTAATTTCTGAAAGTATACCTGCTTTTTGAATTTTTTTCTTAAATCTTTTAAGAGCGCTTTCAATACTTTCGTTTTCGCCAACTCTTACTTCCGGCATTTATTTTTCACCACCTTCAATATTACATTATATTTACCCTAATACTAACAAGAACAAAATAATATTTCAAGTAGTATAAAAAGGGCATCTTATAAATAAGATACCCCTTTTTTATTTAGATTTTAGAAACCTAGTTAGGAATACACAAATCTTGAGTTAATTCTAACCAAACATAATCGCCATCATCAGCTTTGTATGTCCTACCTTTTGTTGTTAAACCTGTAATCAAACCAAGAGCAGCACCAACCGGAGTACCTATAGCAACACCGTTACCATAGTGATGATGTCCTGTAAAGCCTGCAATACCAACACCGGCACCGGCACCAACTACAGCACCGCCTACTGTATAAGCAACCGGTTTTGCCCATCTGTTTTCTGTCAATACGCCGTTATTGTTAATAACTTCTGCACTAAACGGAACGCAAACGCCTGAAGGTAATGTCATTGATTCAAATTCTACAGTAACTTTATCATTTTTGTTCCACCATTTTTTAGGTTCAACACATGTTACTTTAGCTTTCATTGTTGTAGCAGCAGGAATTACTAATGTTCCTTCTTCTGTATAAATGTCATTTTTAGCTGTAAATGTAACTGTATCACCTACTTGAACATCTTTAGAAGTAAAGTATGTATAGAAATAACCTTTAATTATGTTCTTAGCAAGAACAATCTTTCTTGTATTTGTAATTTGAACTTCATTAACTTCAGCTTTTTTAGTTTCATTTAAATGTTCCGTAGCTAACAAAGTTTCCTTACTTACATATTGTTCTTTAACTTGGCTAATTGATTGTTTTAACTTATACAATAAAACTGCAGCTTCAGCTCTGTTTAAATTTTTGTTAGGAAGTAGCTCTTCTAAATCAGGATAATTAACATAGATACCCAAATCAATAGTTTTAGCAAACTGATGAGCACCCCATGCCGGAACATCGGCTTTATCTTTAAACGGTTTTAAAGAATTAAGATCACCTTTATAATCTTTTGTAATGTGGCTAATAACAGAAGCTGCTTCTGTTTTTGTCATAATTCTATCAGGTTTAAAAGTACCGTCTGAATATCCGTAAATTAAGCCTAATTTTGAAGATAACAAGATATCGCTGTAATCATCTCTTGAAGAAACAACATCAGAGAACGGATTGCTTTCAGTAATAGAAGCTGTTCTGTGACCTAGTGTTCTTAACAATGCAGAGTTGAAATCCGATCTTGTAACTTCTTTTTCAGGTAAAAATGATTTACCATTGAGGAATAATATTCCGTCGTTAACAACAGCCGTAATTTCTTTGTTTGCCCAATAATCAGCCGGAACATCGCTGTAAACAGCTGCATTAGCGGCATTAAATGAGTTCATCATGAAAAATACGGCAAAGATAGCTAAAATCTTTTTCATTTTTTTCTCCATTTTGTAAAAATTACACTTTTTTTGAATTATATAATAATATAAATTTTATTGCAATAATATTTATTTTTGTAGAAAAAATTTGTTTTTATATTATAATATTTTTATAAAATGGACTTGTAGCTCAGTTGGTAGAGCAGTTGACTCTTAATCAATTGGTCGAGAGTTCGAATCTCTCCAAGTCCACCATTTAAAAAGAAGTCATTAAGACTTCTTTTTTTATTGTCAAAATGCGGCTTTTCGGCTCTACACCTGTTCAAACAAGGTAGACACCAAAAATAATCAATCGTCAAAACTCAATAATAATATGAGTCTTAGAAGTTCGAGCATAATTTTATTGTTTTTTATCGTCAAAACTAGTGTCACATAAGGCTTTTGAAACAAAATTAGAAAAATTTTGTTCATATTCTTTTTGCTCTTTTTTCGTTTTAAACTTTTTAGCCTCTTGCTTTGCTGATAATTTCATTAAACATAAAATTAAATCACAAATGGCTTTTGCTCTTTCTTCCTCTGTTGGGTTAGAATTGTCAAATTTAATAATAAAAATAGGTTTCTTTGTTGTCATAATAAGTACTCCTTTTTTAAACTATATTTTTGTTTTATTTTTTGTTAAAATATCGCAATA
>CALUTD010000017.1 GCA_944323625.1 Candidatus Gastranaerophilales bacterium | reverse complement strand
GCCTCTTCGGGCTCGCACGCTTCCGCGTGACTCCGCCCTACGGAAAATCCGCTATCATAACTTTTTGCTCGGACATTTTGTATAAAATTTGTATTTTTTTCTGCATCGTTATAAAATAAACTATGAAATACAGTATTAAAAAGGGCTACATAAATGATCGAATATTCACTGGAAGAAATATCAGAAATAGTCGGCGGTATTTTAACAAAGCTTGAAAATGTAAAAATATCAAGATTAGGACCGCCTTTGCTTGCTGATGAAAATACACTTGCTTTAGCTTTGAATGAAGATGAAATTGAAAATTTATCTAAGACAAAAGCAAAAGCAGCGCTTGTACCGATAGGTGTTACATCTGAGACTGTTTCAACTATTGAAGCAGAGCGTCCTCGTTTAGCAATGATGAAATTGTTACATCTATTTTATATGCCACCTGAGTCATATGCGGGCATTCATCCAAGTGCAACTGTTCACCCTACGGCAAAATTGGGAGAAAATGTTTCAATAGGCCCTAATGTTGTAATTTCAAGAAATGTTTCAGTCGGAAATAACACGAAAATATTAGCCAATACTTATATCGGTCAAAGTGTGCAAATAGGCGAAAATTGTTTATTCCATCCCGGCTGCAACATAGGTGATAATGCAATTATAGGAAATAAAGTTATACTTCAACACGGTGTAAGTATTGCAGCGGACGGTTTCAGTTTTGTTACCGAAAATCCGAATAATGTTGAAAATGCGCGTCATGAAGGGAATGTAAAAGAAGATAATACAGATCAAAAAATTTATAAAATACCTTCTGTCGGTTCCGTTGTAATAGAAGATGATGTTGAAATAGGTGCAAATACTTGTATTGACAGAGGTACTATAGAAAATACCGTTATCGGCGAGCAGACAAAAATTGATAATCTTGTGCAGATAGGTCATAACTGTAAAATAGGGAAAGGCTGTATGATAGTATCTCAAGTAGGTATTGCAGGCAGCTGCAAAATCGGCGACAGAGTTGTTATAGCAGGTCAGGTCGGAATGGCAGACCATATTGAAATCGGAAGCGACTCTATAATTATGGCAAAAGCCGGTATAACAAGAAGTTTTCCCGAAAAAACAATATTGATAGGGGCACCGGCTATGCCCAGAAAAGATTTTCTTAAGCATATGAAAACAATGAAAAAGGCTGAAGACCTCGTTAATAAATTTAAAGACTATGAACACCTTTTAAAGGATTAAAAATGGGCACAATACAAAAAGAAATTACTTTAAAATCAGTTGCTTTAATGACGGGCATGGAGTCAGAGGCAAGAGTTTGTCCTTCTGATAAGAAAGGCATACGTTTCCATTTTAGCGGAAAAACCGTTGAGGCAAATATTGATAATGTTGTGTCAACACAGCATTGTACGGTTATAGGAGCAGATGGTATAAACATAATGCTTATAGAGCATTTTATGGCAGCCTGTGCTATATGCGGCATTGATTCTGTTGATGTATATTTATCCCATTTTGAATTGCCAATATTAGACGGTTCATCAAAGAAATGGACAGAAGCGTTTAATTCTGCGGGAATTATAAATCCTGATAAAAAGAAATATACGATAAAAGAATGTATTAAATATTTAAATGGTAAAACTCATTTGGTAATACTTCCTTCTGACAGATTAAATGTTACATATAGTGTTAATTTCAAGCATAAAGATTTAAAAAACAGATGGGTAAGTTTAGATACGGATAAATTGAATGAAATAATAGAAGCAAGAACTTTCGGATATCTAGATGAACTTGAAGCACTTCAAAAAGCCGGCTACGGAAGGGGAGCGAGCTTGGAAAATACGCTCGGACTTACAAGTGAAGGAGGTTATACTGCAGAATTAAAATCGGAATTTGAGCCGGTAAAACATAAAATACTCGATTTAATCGGAGATTTTTATCTTGCCGGATGTAATATACTAAATTTTAATGCAGAAATAATAGTAAAAGAAGCGGGGCATAGTGTCCATACAATTGTCGCTAAAGAATTAAAAAATAAATTAATTATGGAGGACTAATGACAGAAGAACAAATCGTACAGTTTGATATTATTGATATCATGAATATGATACCGCACAGGTATCCGTTTATATTGGTAGACAGAATAACGGAATGTGTTATAGGTAAGTATTGTAAAGGCTATAAAAACCTAACAATGAACGAAGAGTTCTTCCAGGGGCACTTTCCCGGCAATCCGGTATTTCCGGGTGTATTGCAATTGGAAGCGATGGCACAGATGTCGGCAGGTGTTTTAATGCCAATGCCCCAATATAAAGACAAATTATTCTTATATGCAGGTATTGACGGAGTAAGATTTAGAAAACAGGTAAAACCGGGTGACAGATTTGATATGGAATCCGAACTTGTTAAAATTAAAGGTCCCATAGCTAAAGCGCATGCTAAAGGCTTTGTTGACGGACAGCTTGCAGTTGAAGCGGATTTAATGTTTTCAATAGTCGGTAAAAAGTAGGAGGAATTTATGGCAATTCATAAAACAGCAATAATAGCAGATAATGCGGTTATACCGGCAAGCTGCGAAATCGGGCCGAATGTAATTATAGGTGAAAACGTTGTTCTTGGAGAAAATGTTAAAATTATTGCAAACGCATATTTAGAGTATTGTGAAATCGGAAGCGGAACAATAATATATCCGTTTGCAAGTTTGGGAACAGCTCCGCAGGATTTAAGCTATAAGGGACAAAAAACAAAAGCTTCAATAGGCAGCAATTGTATTATTAAAGAATATGTAACAATAAACCGCGCAGCCGGTGAAGAGGGCTCTGTTACAAAAGTCGGGAATAAATGTTTATTTATGGCTTCAAGCCATGTTGCACATAACTGCATAGTTGATGATGAAGCAATATTTGCTAATTTAGCAACAATAGGCGGACATTGTCAGGTTGGTAAAGGTGCATTTTTAGGCGGAATGAGCGTATATCATCAAAATATAAGAATAGGTGAATATGTAATAATATCAGGATTTTCGGCTGCAAGAATGGATATACCTCCTTTTGCAAAAGCAGACGGACGTCCTGCAATTTTGCACGGACCAAATACTATTGGTTTAAAAAGACGCGGATTTTCACCCGAAGAAAGAAAAAATATTCGTGAAGCTTATAAACTTATTCAATCAAGAAAATATACTCTTTCAAAAGTTGTTGATGTTCTTGAAGAACAATTCCCAAATGATAAAAATGTATTAAGAATTGCCGATTTTATCAGGACATCCAAAAGAGGTATTTATTTATCAAGATGTAATGATCTTGAAGATACAGAGGTATAGTTATGAACAAGTTATGGGAAAAATATGCTAAAGTACTTGTTGACTATTCAGTTAAGGTGCAAAAAGGCGAATTAACAATTATAAGAACAGATTCTTATCTTTCGCAGCCCTTAATAAAAGAGATATATAAACAGGTATTGTTAAAAGGCGGCTATCCTGTTGTAAGAACAGGTGTAGAGGGTTTAAATGAAATATTTATAAAAAATGCTTCGGATGAACAGCTTGAATATGTAGACCCTATGACAGAGCTTGAATATGAAAAAGCTAAAAACCTTATTTCTATAGGGGCACCTTTAAATGTAAAGAACATGGCAAGAAGTGATTCAAAAAAAATGGCGAAACGCTCCGGAGCTATGAAGCATTTATCTGAAAAAATGTTAAAAAGGTCTGCTGATGGTGATTTAAATTGGGTAATTGCGGATTTCCCGACTCAGGCGCTTGCTCAGGAAGCAAAAATGTCACTTGATGAATATACAGAATTTCTAATAAAAGCATGTTATCTTCATCTTGATGACCCGGTTGCAAAATGGCAAGAAATCGGCGAAAAGCAGGAAAAAACCGCCAAATTTCTTAATAATAAATCAACAATCAGAATAACCGGTGAAAAAACAGATATAACTTTTAATGTAAAAGGAAGAATATGGAAGAGCTGTGCGGGAGAATATAATTTCCCCGACGGAGAAGTTTATACTTCGCCTGTTGAAAATAGTGCAAACGGACAAATTTATTTTGATTTTCCTCAAATTTACAGAGGAAATGAGGCTCAAAAAGTTCTTTTAACACTTAAAGAAGGTAAAATAATTGATGCAAAAGCCGAAAAGGGTGAAGAGTTCCTTATAAGTATGCTTGATATGGATGAGGGTTCAAGATTCGTCGGAGAAATTGCAATCGGAACAAATGATATGATTCAGGATGTTACTGGCAATATATTATTTGATGAAAAAATCGGAGGTTCGATCCACATGGCAGCAGGAGCTTCATACCCCGATACCGGAGGAAAAAATGTTTCGGGTCTGCATTGGGATTTAATAAAAAACATGAAAAACGGCGGCAAAATATACGCCGATAATGAACTTATATACGAAAACGGAAAATTTTTAATATAATCATTTAGCGGAGGATTTGAAATCCTCCGCTAAATAATAAAATAACATGGAAAATAATATCAGAAAAATATTAATAATAAGGCTCAGTGCCATTGGTGATACCATACATACATTACCCTTGGCATATTCTTTAAGACAGTCTTTTCCGGATACTGTTATTGATTGGGTTGTTGAAGATAAAGCCGCCGGTTTTATAGTTAATAATCCTTTATTGAACAGAGTGTATGTAATTGATAAAAAAAATAAGCTCAAGTCATACTTTGAAATTATAAAAAAAATCAGAAAAGAACATTATGATATTGTAATTGACGTACAACAACTATTAAAAAGTGCTGTTATTATGGGTTTTTCAAATGCAAAAAGAAAAATCACTCAAGATGGCGGAAGAGAATTTTCTTTTATATTTTCAAACGAAATAATAAAAACCGGCAGGAAATTGTTTGATATCAATTATCATGTTGTAAAAAGAAATCTTGATATTGCTAAATATTTAGGCTGTAAAGATTGCGGCATTAAATTTATAATACCCGATTTTTCAAATATTATTTCGGACAAAGTGAAAGATATAATACAAAATATTGATAAATCAAAAAAAACAATATTACTTGCCCCCGCAACAACCTGGAAGAATAAGCACTGGACAAACGAAGGCTGGCAAGAACTGATAAACGAGTTTAAAGATAATTGTAATATTATTATTACCGCATCGGGGAAAGAAAAAGAATTAATAAATCAAATAATATCTGGCTTTTCGTCAAATAATATTATTAATTTGGCAGGGCTTACAAGTTTAGCGGATTTAACTTATATATTTCAGAATGTTGATATTGTAATAAGCCCTGATTCGGGAAGTGCACATATAGCATGGGCCTCAGGGGCAAAATCCGTCATAACGTTATTTTTTGCTACAAGTGCTGAAAGAACAGCGCCTTTTGGAGATAATTATTATTCTTTCAGTGCTCAAATTGCTTGTTCGCCTTGTATGTCAAAGCATTGCAGATTAAAAACATCACAAAATCAATGCTGCAAAGAAATTAATTCAAAAGAAATAATAAATATTGTAAAAAAGGTATTACAATAATCAAAAAATAGTTATATAATAATAAAAAATAAGTAATATATCTCGGGTTTCATCGTGAACATATTTTCAGGTATAAAAGATTTACTGGGACAAATAAATAAATTAGACGGTTCAATAAATCTGCAGGGTAAGGACTTTGCAGATGTATATGCTAAAAATATCGCACTTGAAGAAGAAATTGCAGCAAGAACAAAAGAACTTGAACAGGCGAATCAAACAATCCTTACATTAAACAGTGTTTGGGATATGATGAACTCATCACAGCCATTATCAAGTATGCTTGATAAAATTGTAAGTATCCTTCATGAAGATTTAAATTATAATTTTGCCGCAATTTTAAAACTTGAACAGGAAGGTACTTTAGATGCTTATTTTGAAGTAAAAGCATATTCTTTTAACAGACATATAGAAAAAATATATTCATATATTAATGATTCTATTGAAACCTATAAACTGCCTTATTTGGGAAATTCTATTATTGCGAAATCAATAAACGACAGAAAAATATATTCAACTCCCGATATAGAAGGTGTTGTAAAAATGTTTTTTCCTTGCTTGAATAATGACCAAATTCAAGAAATAGTTTCTGCAATGAATTCAAAAGCATGTACAATAGTTCCTTTGCATAAAAATAATAAAAATTTTGGATGTGTCATAGTTACATCTGATAGAGGCGGAGTAACTGATACAGAAACAAATTTTCTTTCTCTATTTGCAAATCAAATCGAACTTGCAATAACCGTGGCAGATTTGTTTGAAGAAGTTAAAAAACAGGCAATAACGGACCCGTTAACGGGATTATACAACAGACGCTATTTTGAAGAAAATATAATAAAAGAAGCTGAAAGATCTTTGAGATTAAAACAGCCGTTCTCGCTAATTTCTATGGACTTGGATTTTCTTAAAAAAATAAATGATACTTACGGACACCAGTATGGTGATATAGCAATAAAAACGATAGCAAATGTATTAAAAAAGGAAGCCCGTTCAATAGATATTCCGGCAAGAATAGGCGGTGAAGAGTTTAACTTGCTTTTGCCCGGGGTTGATTCCAAAGGTGCTTTTATTGCCGCAGAAAGAATCCGAAAATCAATAGAAAGCCAGGCTCTTGATACTATAGGCGGTATAACGGCAAGTATAGGCGTTGCAACTTTTCTTGAGCATTCAGACCGCATTGATGAATTAACGGAGCTTGCCGATCAGGCTATGTATAAAGCTAAAATTAACGGCCGCAATCAAGTTCAAATTGCTAAAAAGCACAATGAAATTAATTGGCAAAAAACAGCCGTTGATACTTTTATTGATTTACTTTCAAAAAAACGTATTCCGGTTAATGAAGATACTGCTAATGAAATCTATAAAAAACTTGAGAAAATACAATCTAATGATAAAAATGATGCAACGGAAGCTTTGTATTCCATTGCGGATATACTTTCTCAAACATATAACCATATGTATAAATCGGGAACTACAAAATCTAAAATTATTTTAGCGGTTATTTTAGCTAAAAGACTCGATTTATCTAAAGAAGAAACAGATAAACTCAAACTTGCAATCTTGCTTTATGATATCGGTAATATTATGATTCCCGATTCAATATTAAACAAAAAAGACCCTTTAAGTGATGAAGAAAAAGATATTATAAAACGCCACCCCATTATTGCGGCAAGAGAAATTTTAAAACCCATTACAAATATTCAAGATATCATTCCTATAATTGAAAGTCACCATGAAAATTGGGACGGGCAAGGGTATCCCAATAATAAAACCGGAATAGAGATTCCCATAACATCTCAAATAGTATTACTTGTGGACTCTTTCTATGCAATGATGCAAGATAGACCCTACCGTAATGCTTACAGTATTGATGAAATAATTAAAATTATTAGATCGGAAGCCGGCAAACGCTGGAATGAAAAACTTGTTGATGACTTTATTAATGTGATAAAAAATGAAACAATATAATAATCTTGAAGATATAATTACTTTTTTATACCGGCATTGTACTACATTTAAAAATCAAAGTTTGATAAAAGATACTACAAGATTGAGTAAAATAAAGTTTGATTCTTATATAGACAGTACTATTTCCGCTCCTTTGTCATTTACTGTTTTTGAACTTTCGGATAAAGGCGAACTGTTAATAGACGATATATCAAGAATAGCAGGCAGTGAAGCTGCTTTCTTTTTATTTGTTAATATAAATCATGGTTGGATGTTTGCAGTAAAAAATAATATTGAAAACCAAAAAAAATTAATACGTCAAGAAAAGATAGAAAATTATAAGATTAAAATAATATCTTAAATTCATATCAAAATATTTAATTTATAAAACTAAAACAATTTAAAACAACAAAAAAGCTGTCATTTATGTTCTGATGTTTGCAAGCATGAAAGGTAATAATAAAAACTATTGTTTTAATTCCAAAAGTTCGGAAAGTCTTTTGGATTCAAGTTTAGACAACTCTTCAAAGTTGCCTTTAATCTTAAAATATTCGGTAAATTTCGGAGTTGTTTTAAGATTATAAGAACGCCCGTTCTTATCTTTTTTTCTGCTTATCAAACCTTTATCCAAAAGTTCCTGTACATGTTCATAAGCATTAGAACCTCTTAGTTCTTTAAGTTCGGATTGTCTTATGGGTTCTTTTAATGCAATAACTGTCAAGGTTTTTAACACTGCATTTGAAATATCAACAGGGCAAAGTTTTTCAACTATATCCATATATTCATCTTTTACCTGAAGAATATATCCGTTTTCATCATCAATTTCAAGAGCACCGCCGCGCGAAGAATAATCAACAATCAATGAAAGCATTGCATCTTCTACTTTTAGCTCGTCTTCATCAAGGATTTTAGCTATCTCTTTTAAATCAACGGCTCTTCCGGTTACAAATAATACAGCTTCGATTCTTGATTTTAAATCCATACTATACCGCCTGTGCCGTAATTTCATCCGTATTTTCCGCAGGTTTGGACTTTACTACGTATAAATCAGAGTAAAATTCCTCCTGCTCTAAATCAAAATCACTTTCTGCCGTTAAAAATAAAAGCGATATATAAGCGGTTATTTTATCAAGCCCCAAAAGTGTAAGAGTCTTTAATTCAACTTTTTCTTCAGTTTCAAAAATTTTAGTAAGATTTTCATGAAGAATTTTAACCCCGCTTTCAATATATTCTTCATGTGCAAGATTTATAATATCGCTTGTCGACATATTAGAATAGTTGCGTACTCTTCTTTTTGCACGTTCTAATGAATTTTTTACCGACTGCTGTTTATCCAAACGTTCATAAAACTCTAACTGTCTTATTAAATCTTTTAATGTAACTATTCTGTTTCTGTTTTGCTTTACGCTTGTTCTTCTTTGAATAATGTCTTCAATCGGAATAACATTGTCAGGGAAATAGTCTTGATAATATAAATCGTCAGAAAATCTTGAATCATCCGTATCATCATATTCGGGGTTATATTCTTCATTTATTTCAAATTGCATAGGGTCTATACCTACAAGTACGTTAGACTTGAGTTTTAATAATACCGCAAGAAAAAATAATGCCCGGCCTGTTAATCTTAAATTATTTGATTTGCTTTGTGCTATATGCATCATATATTTATCGGCAATATCAGCAATATCAATATTCCACGGGTCAATCTTCCCCTGTTTTGCCATTTGTACAAGAACTTCTATACCGTCAAGTTCGTCCTGAGATTTATCAAGCAGTGAATCAGGGTTGAATCCTAAATCTTTTTCATAAGATTCAATTGAACTTTTTATATAAAAATTATCTGCCTCTTGTTTATTTAACATTTGTTAGTCCCTAACTACACCTGTAACACGGGTTTTACCATGTTCTTTCTGAGTAACACCTATTGTCCTATTAGCTGATTCTATCATAGTTTTACGATGGCTAACTACTATAAATTGCGTATTTTTTGCTTGAAGTTGAATCATCTCTGCCAAACGTTCCACATTAATTCCATCTAAATTTGCATCAACTTCATCTAAAGCATAAAAAGGTGCAGGCATATATTTTTGAATTGCAAATACCAAAGCCAATGCGGTTAGAGATTTTTCCCCTCCCGACATTGACCCTAATTTCTGTTTCTTTTTATCCCTAGGCTGTGCTTCAATTGTTAAGCCTCCCTCAAACGGATTTTCGGGATTCTCAAGCATTAAAGTACCTTCACCTTCCGATAATTTGGCAAAAATATCTTTAAAGTTTTCATTAATGTTATTATATGTTTTCATGAACGTTTCTTTTTTTACCTGTTCATATCCGTTCATTTTCTCTAAAATTTGTTTTCGTTCATTTGTTAATGTTGCAATTTGTTCTTTCTTTTCTTCCTGTTTTGCTTTTACCTCATCATAAGCTTGAATAGCAAGCATATTAACGGGCTCCATTTCTTCCATCTTTTTTTGCAGACGTTGAATCCGGCCTGTTATTTCTTCGGTAGAAATTTCAGTCGGCACTAGAGAATTGATATCTATTTGATTACCTTTAAGTTCATTTCTTATTTCATCTAACTGCGGTTCAAGTTCTCTTCTTCTTGCTTTGAAGGCTTCAACCTGTTCGGAGATTTTTTCAATTTCATTTATTATTTTATTTTTTTGAGTCTCTGCCGCAAGCATTTCATCTTGAACTAAATCTCTTTGTTTTTGTAGCTGTATAAGTTTTTCGCCCAGTGTTTTTATCTTTTCTTCAAGTTCTGAAGCTTTAACTTCAAGTTCTTTTATATCCTCTTGATATTTGAGTTTATCTTGCTGCGCTATTTCATTATCTTTTAAAATTCTTTGAATCTGTTCTTCTTTTGTTTTTATTAACTCGATATTAAAGTTTATATCTCTGTCTAATTCCTTTATTTCACTGTTATATTTTAAAATTCTGCTTTGATATTCTTTTATTTGATTTTCAATTGCAGCCGTCATTTCTTTGAGTTTCTTAAGCTCTCCTTCTGACATCTTTGCTTCAATTTCCGCAATTTTATCTTGAAGAACAAGCATTTTATCATTCAAAATTATCATTTCAGATTCCAATTTTTCAAGCTTTTTTTCCGTATTTTGGATTTTAGGAGCGTTTTCAGTCAGAGTTTTATTATATTCTTCTATTTTTTTCTCATTATTTTCAGAGCTTTTATTAAG
The DNA here is from genome assembly GCA_944323625.1 of Candidatus Gastranaerophilales bacterium. Classification (GTDB taxonomy): domain Bacteria; phylum Cyanobacteriota; class Vampirovibrionia; order Gastranaerophilales; family Gastranaerophilaceae; genus Avigastranaerophilus. Next base: position 39,456 of record CALUTD010000017.1, on the reverse strand, counting down.
ATTATTCAGTTCGATTTTTGCTCCGTTCAAAGCTGTCATTGTATCTAAATAGTTTGTTCTTATTTTTTCTTTCTTTTCTTCAAGTTCTTTTCTTGTTTTTTCCAAGTCTTGATACTGATTTTGAAGCTGTGCAAAATGATTTTTGTATTTTGTCAACTCTTCATCCTGATTTTGACTGAATTTAAGCCCCGTATCTCTTCTGTCGCCGCCCGTTATTGCGCCTGATTTATCAAATAAGCTGCCGTCCAATGTGACCAAACGGTATTTGCCTATTAATCTTTTTGCACATTCATAATCTTCAACAATTAAAGTTTCACCGAGAGCATAAAAGAATACGTCAAGATATTTGTCGTCAAAATCTATCAGATTTATTGCAAAATCTACAATTCCTTTTTCTCTTGGCAGTCTTAAACCCGATGGAGCCTTTTTCATTCTGTTTAAAGGCAAAAATGTTGCATTGCCCGCTCTTGCAGATTTCAAATAATCGATACAGACTTTTGCTACATCTTCATCATCGACAACAATATTTTTCATCCTTGCGCCCATTGCAACTTCAAGTGCTGTCGAATATTCCTTATCTACACTTGCCAATTGAAGCAACGGAGCATGAACTCCTTTTATTTTTGCTTTTAATATTGAATCAATTGCTCTGCCTAAATTTATTTCTTCGTAGGCACTCTTTTGCGCCTCTATTGTTACTATCTTTTTTTGCATCATCTGCAAATCATGCATAATATCTGATATTTCATTTTTGTTTTTATCAATATTGTACATTACGTTTTGCTGCGCAAATTTATAATCTTCCGACTCCTTTGTTAACTCCTCAATTTGCAGAGTCAATTTATCTTTGTTTTCTTGAAAATTAGAATTAAAAGAAACAGCTTCATTTAAAGACTTTTGCGCATTTTCGGTATCTTTTTTTAGTGCTGCAAGCTCCGTTTCCAACGGAATAGATTCCGATTTTAAATTCCACTCGTCTTCTTTTAATTTTTCCAGTTCTTTTTTTAAATTATTTCTTTCTTCAAGCTGCTTATCCGCATTTTTATTTAATCCCGAAACTTCTTCAAGAATCTTTTGAAGCTCCGATTCCTGAATTTTTATATTTTCTTCAATAGAAACAATTTCAGCCTTTTTATTCTCAATTTGCTTTTTTATATTTTCTATTTTTTCTTTATGATTTTCAATCCCGTTTTTTGAATTTTCTATAGTCCTTAAATTATCATGAATTGTCTTTTCTGCAGAACTTATTGCAAGGTTTTTCCTGGAAATATGACCTTTTAACTCTTCCAGCTGCTTTTTAGTTTCTATTTGTTCTGCTTCTCCGTTATTTTTTACAAGTTCTGATATTTCCGTATATCTCTTTTTTATTTCAAAAAGAGTTTCTTCGGATTTTTTAAGGTTATTTTCTTCTTCTTTTTTCTTTTTGTTAAATTCTAAAATATTTTGATGTGCAAGTTCCAAATTTCGTTTCAAATCAAAATATTTTACAGTTGTAATTTGGCTTTCCAGTTGAAATTTTTCGGTTTTTAATTTCTGATATTTTAAAGCGGTTTCTTTTTCCTGTGACAAACGTTCTATTGAAGAATCAATTTCGGTTAAAATAAGATTTGCATTTTCAACTCTTTTTTCAACAGTTTCAAGCTCTTCCTGCGCTTTTTCTATTCTTCTGTTAAAATCTGCAACCCCTGCTATTTCATCTATTAGTTTACGTCTTTCAACGTTAGAACAGTTTGTTATATCCATTACATCACCTTGCATCATAACATTAAAACTGTTCGGGGTTATACGATATTTTTCCAGCTGCGTATGAATTTCAGTTAAGGTAGTAACTTTATCATTCAAATAATAAACACTATTAAAACCTTGAGAAGATTTTCTTATTTTTCTTGCTACACTGATAGAATTTTCATCTTTATTCTCAGGTTCAAATACAACTTTAACGTAAGCTTCATTTTTCTTTGTATGAGTTGAAATAAAGTCGGATAACTGTTCAGTACGCAAATTTCTTGCACTGGCAAGTCCAAGTGCAAACAAAATTCCGTCTATGATATTACTCTTCCCAGACCCGTTCGGCCCTGATACAGTCGTAAAGCCTTTTAAGAACGGAATAGTTATATCACTTGCGAAGGATTTAAAATTATCTAATTCAATTTGCTTTATGTACATTTAGTTCTTTGATGATACCTATATAGATATTTTATATTAGACAACAAATAAACGTAATAGTCAAAAACATTACATAATATTAAAAAAAGATGAATTAAAAATTTAATTCATCTTTTTGGGTAAATTTAATCTTTCAGTCTTTAAATAATAACCAAAGGTTTAATTAAATCTGCAGGTTTATTTTTCATGAGCATTAAAGCGGGTTCAACATTTTCAAGCCCGTTAAATTTGTGAGTTATTAGTTTTTCAGGATGGATTCTGCCCGTTTCAACAAGTCTTGCAAGTTTTTCAGACCTTAAACGTCCGCCGGGCATTAAACCGCCAGAAATCTGTTTATGCCCCATTCCGCAGCCCCATTCAACACGGGGTATTTTTACATAATCACCTTCGCCTAGATAATTGACATTGCCTATTTTACCGCCGGGTTTAAGCATTTTTAGAGCCTGCTCAAATGTATCATTATTGCCGCCGGCAACAACAATTCTGTCCACGCCTTTGCCTTTTGTTTTGTCTAAAATTTGCTCTACTATATCACCTTCTTTGTAGTTGATAATATCCGTAGCACCAAATTCTTTAGCTAAATCCGCACAATTTTTTCTTGAACCGACAGCATAGATGTTAGCAGCGCCTCTTATTGCGGCAGCAGCAACAGACATAAGTCCCACAGGCCCTATACCTATTATCGCTACATTATCACCAAATTGAACATCTGCAAGTTCAACACCATGAAAGCCCGTAGGCACCATATCACTTAACATACAAGCAGCACCTAAATCCATTCCTTCAGGCAGAAGCGCAAGATTACCGTCAGCGTCATTTACGTGAAAGTATTCCGCAAAAACTCCGTCTTTGAAATTAGAAAATTTCCACCCAGAAAGCATTCCCCCTGAATGCATTGAATAGCCATCCTGTGCCTCTAATGAGCTCCAGTCAGGAGTAATAGCGGATACAAGAACTTTATCACCGGGTTTAAAGTCCTTAACCAAATTACCGACTTCAACTACTTCACCAACAGCTTCATGGCCTAGAATCATATTATGTCTGTCCCCGATTGCGCCGGCCCAAACAGTATGTACATCAGATGTACACGGTGCCAAAGCAATAGGTTTACAAATAGCATCTAATGGCCCACACTTCGGTTCTTCTTTGGTAATCCATCCGGTATTACCTATTGATAACATAGCAAAACCTTTCATAAACACCTTCTTTCTATTTGAGACACATTTTAGCTATTTTAACATATTTTTTTCTTATTTTCAATACGAATGCTTTTTTATAAATAGTTGATTTTGTCCTTTATAATTAATATTTCATTTATAATTTTAACGGATAATCATCTTTAATCTCCCAGCCGTCAACCTGGATAAGTGCACTGCACCAACCTCCATTTTGTTTGCAAGAATTCCAAATTGTATCTCTAGAAATATCAATACTGCTATTTTCTTCCCAAGGTATTGGATCAAACCATACAGCACTAAAGTGTGGTAAGGATTGTGCAAGATCCGGCCGATCATCATCATTTCTCATAAAATAAAAACGAAACATATCTCTACCCATAACATTAGGTCCTTTTTCTCCGTTTATATCATATATTATAGTGTCAGTGCATTCATCCGCAAAAAATATTGACCCGTCATTTAAATATACAATCGGAATATCTCCGTTACCATATATAATATTGTTTATATTATTGTAATAGTTATCATTTTGAGATATTTTCTCTATACTCGTGTAATTTATATATTGTAGAATTCCATTTTGTAAACTATCTTTCATTAATTCATATCCATCACGGCCATCCATGTATATATTAGGTATTTCATATATAGGACAACCAAATTCTGTTTCAAGAAGTTTAACAGCATTAGACATATTTGAATAAAATTTTTTCAACTTCGCCGCTGTTTCAATTTTTTTATGATTTGCAATTACTACAGGTACGGTTATAGCTGCAATAATTCCAATAACAACAATCGTAATAAGTACTTCTGCCAACGTAAAAGAGAAAGAACTTTTAAAAACTAACCCTGTTTTACCCCCCCCCGTGGCGTTTTGCTGTTTTATACATAATTTTATCTCCTTTTTTTGCTTATATTATCATTATTCCCTATTTTTTGCAAATACAAACTTAAAGAAATTATCAAAACTATTTTAATATTTCTTTGACTTCTGTTTGTTTATTTTCAACTTCTTTAAGTTTTAAAGCCGCTTGTTTTCTGTTTGATTGATAACCGTATAAGAAATAAATGATTATACCAATGACAAGCCAAAGAGGAAATAACTTAGAAGCGGTTTGTACTTCTCTTAAAGCAACTACCATTAATCCCGAGCAAAAAACAATACCTATTATAGGGAACCATGGGCAGCAAGGAACTTTAAACGGACGCGGTCTGTCGGGTTCTGTTTTTCTCAATATTAATATACCTATACAAACAATAACAAAAGAGGAAAAAGTACCGAATATTGCAAGTTCTGCCGCTACTTGCATGTTTATAAACATTGAACCTATTAGCATTAATATGGTTGCAAGTATTGTAATAACCCAGGGAGTATTATATTTAGGATGAATTTTTTTCATAACAGGAGGTAAAAACCCGTCACGTGCCATTGCATAAAGAATTCTTGTAGTTCCGAATTGCAAAACTAAAAGAACAGAAGTTAAACCTGCCAAAGCTCCTATAGCGATAGCTCCTGCAAACCAGTCTTGACCGACAAAACTCATTGCATGTGCTATTGGTGCTTTAAGGTCTATTGAAGCCATAGGAATCATGCCTGTTAAAACAATTGTAACAAGGCAATAAATGCAAGAGCAAATAACCAAAGAACCTATTAAACCTATCGGAAGATTTTTTTGCGGATTTTTAGTTTCTTCTGCTGCGGTCGAAATGGCATCGAACCCAATATATGCATAAAATATGGCAAAAGCCCCCATCAATATTCCTTTAATACCTGTAGGTGCAAATGGAACCCAATTCTCAGGCCTTACATAAAACGCGCCTACAGCTATAAAAAGACCAATAACCAAAACTTTAACAAATACCATTATTTTGGCAAAATTAGCGGATTCCTGAATACCTTTTAAAAGTATTAAAGATATAACAGTTATTACTAACATTGCCGGCAAATTAAAACATATGGGAATACCAAATAAATGAGGAATTTGTTCACCCGTAGCAAGCGCACTTTGATAATCATTTACGAGCCAAACAGGAGGATTTCTTAGAATTTCCGGTAATTGAGGAAAACCTTCAAATAACTTAATTAAATATCCTGTCCAGCTTGAAGCAACTGCAATTGTACCAATTGCATATTCAAGCATTAAAACCCATCCCATCATCCAGGCTGCAAATTCACCCATTGTTGCAAATGTATAAATATATGCACTGCCCGATACAGGTATCATAGAAGCAAACTCTGCATAACATAATGCAGGAAATATACAGGCGATAGCCACCAAAAATATTGATATAACAAGCGCAGGACCTGCCCCTACTCTTTCGGGTGTTCCTATTACAGCAGAACCTATCATAACAAATATACCTGCACCAATTATTGCACTAATACCTAAAATTATCAGGTCAAATGCATTTAAAGTTTTTTTCAAGCCCCCTTTGGCAGATTGCTCTAAAAACTCATCAGTATTTTTTCTTCTGAGTAAATTAGACACAAATTTTCCTAATATGTTTTGTAGTGGAGCTGTCATTATTTATTTTCCTTTTCTATACATTGCATGGCTGTTTTTTTAAAAGAGGGAATCCAAGTTCCTTTCTTTGTTCCACGTAAAGCTGTGCAACCATTGCAGCCATTCTTCTGACTCTATTTATATAATTAATTCTTTCATCTCGGCTGATTACGCCTCTTGCATCTAAAAGATTAAACGTATGAGAACACTTTAATACATAATCATACGCCGGAAGTACTATTTTAGCTTCTACACAGGATTCAACCTCTGATTGAAATAAATCAAACATTTTAAATAATCTTTCGGGATTAGAATATTCAAAGTTATATTTTGATTGTTCTATCTCATTTTGGAGATAAATTTCACCATATTTTAACTCTTTATTCCACATAACGTCAAAAACGGAATCAACGTTTTGCAGATACATAGCTATTCTTTCAAGCCCGTATGTAATTTCAAGTGCGACAGGTTTAATTTCAAGACCGCCAACTTGTTGAAAATATGTAAATTGAGTAATTTCCATTCCGTCAAGCCAAACTTCCCAGCCCACACCTGCTGCGCCAAGTGTCGGAGATTCCCAGTTATCTTCAACAAATCTTACATCATGTTTTGATAAATCTATTCCCATTGCTTCAAGACTTTTTAAATATAACTCTTGAGAATCTTTAGGTGAAGGCTTCAATATAACTTGGTACTGAAAATAATGTCCCAGTCTGTTTGGATTTTCACCATATCTTGCATCTGTAGGTCTGCGGCAAGGTTCTACCATTGCAGTATTCCATGGTTCAGGCCCCAATGAACGCAAAAACGTTGCCGGGTTCATTGTACTTGCACCCTTTTCTATATCATACGGTTGTTGAATTATACATCCATAGTCTGACCAAAACTTTGATAAGTTCAATATTAATTCTTGAAATGTTAAACCCACTTTAAATTTCCTTTTTGTTATTATTTACTTTAGCTTTAACATTGTATATCAAACATAAAATTTTTTAAATTAATAATTGTATTTTGTACACTTTATTAAATGTTTTTTAACATATACATAAAATATTTTTTGGATATATCAGTTGATTTTTTTATTTAAAATAACAATTTTTAAAATTTTTTATTAAAAAAATAGTCATTTTAGAAAAAATCTTAAAAAAATCTTATAAATTTTTACAAAAAAATTTGTATTCGGTTTTATAAAGTTTTGTTAATAATTTTTACAAATATACAGTTTTTTAGTTTTTAGAACGAAATTTACTATACTTATATTTCGCAAATGATGCCTGTAAAATTCCCATAAATAACAAAGAAACAGCAAGTGCTATCCAATATCCTTTTAAAGACAAGCTATATTTCCAAACTAATACATAAGCAACGGGAACACCTACAAGCCAATATCCCGTAAAAACACACAATGAAACAATCTTTGTCATTTTAAAACCTTTTAGAATACCGCCCGATATAACCTGAAAACCGTCAAATACCTGGAACATGCCGGCAATTACAACAATAGGCATTGCAATTTGCATAACATCAAAATCATTTGTAAAGATATTGATTATGGCAGCAGGAAACATTATTAAAACGGCGGAGGCAAATACCATAAAGGTCATCCCCATTATATATGCCGCAAGTGAATAATTTTTAACATTAGTGGGATTATTAGCCCCGTAATTGTATGAAACTTTTACAGCAAGTGCAGTTGCAACGGAAAGCGGAACCATAAATGTAGAAGAAGAAATTGTAGTTAATATATTATGAACGGCTGCATAAATTCCGGCTTCTCTTCCCGATAAAATTGTTACAATATTGAAAGCTAAAAACTCAAGCATTAATGCAACACCAATAGGAGAACCTATTTTTATAAGTTGTTTCATATATGAAAAATCAATTTTAGCTTTAAAATCAATCATTTTGTATACAAATAAAAATAATACAATTCCCATTAGAGTTCTTACTATAAGGGTGGCAATTGCGGCACCTTTTGCTCCCATAGACGGTATTGGCCCAATTCCGAATACAAAAACTATGTTCAATACTAAATTTACGAATACGCTGCAAAATATTATGAAATTTGGCAGTTTGACTATTTCATAAGCTTGTAAAAATTGTTTCATACCCTGAAATAAAAACATACCGAACATAGAAAAAGATACTATTGAAATATATTCTTTTATATACGGAACAAGTTTCAACTCAAAGCCCATATAGTCAACCAAAAATTTGGAAGAATAACAGATAACAGTAAACAACGAAGCTATTATTAAAGAAAATATTAAACTGGAGAACAGGTATTTTTTTATTTTGCATTTTGCTCCGCGAAAATTAGACAATAAAATTGAGATAGCATCAAGCAAACCGAGTGCAAAAATAAAAATGGAAAATAAAATTGAATTCGCAATACTTATTGCAGCAAGCGTATCTATATTATATTTTGCAGCTACTAAAATATCGGCAGCACCAATTAAGGTATGTCCTAAATTCCCAATTAATATAGGAAAAGCCAGTACCAAAAGTTCTGTAAAATAATATTTATTTTCTTTATATTTTCCGGCTATGTTTGGTATTACATTCATAATTACCTTATCGTACAGTAAACATAATAATATTTATATAATGTAAACAAATATTACAGATTTAACAAAAAATAAAAATAAATCATCTATCGGACTTTACGAACTCATAAAAAAGTAGTATAATAAATCTGTTATTAATGTTTCGGCTAGTGTAAATATTGCAAGTTCTTAAATCTTACTTTTAAAGCTTGCATTTTTTTTATATTATTTGATTTTTTACTTTTTCATTATTAACAAATTCATATAAATTACATAAAGTCAGATTTAATATTCTATCTACTGCTTCTTTTGTGTCATAAGCAATATGCGGAGTTGCTATAACATTATCAAGGTTTAAAAGTTTATTGTTTATTAGAGAAGTTCTGAGGTTTTTAAGATTAATATTTTCACCCGGTCGTTTATTTTGGATTGTTTCTTCAAATTCCAAAACATCAAGCGCAGCACCTTTTATTTTTTTGTCTAATAGTGCATTATACAGAGCTTCCGTATCAATCAGTTCACCGCGGGCAGTATTAACTATAATTGCATTTTCTTTCATTAATGCCAGCTTTTTTTCATCTATAAGATGATATGAAGCTCCGTTTAACGGTGCGTGCAGAGTTATTATATCCGACAATTTGCATAAAGTATTTAAATCAACATATTTAATTTTAAATTCTTTCTCTATTTCAGGATTTTCAAAAACATCATAACAAATAACATTCATTGAAAATCCTTTTGCAATTTTTATTGCTTTTGAACCTATTGAACCGGTTCCTATTATTCCTATCGTTTTGTCAAAAAGTTCCATGCCAAGAGTTTCGGGGTACATATCTCCGTTTTTTAATTCACGTTCTCCGAAACAAATACGTCTGATAAGATTTAATAAAATGCCGAAAGAATATTCCGCAACCGTATAATCTCCATAATGAGGTGTATTTGCAACTAATATATTATTTTCCTTGCAATAATCCGTATCAATATGACTGTATCCTACAGAACGTGTCAGAATCAACTTTAAGTTTTTAAATTTTCTAAGGGTTTCACCTGTCAATCTTGAACTCGTAAATACGGAAATAACGGGTGCATTTTCTTCCATATAAGATAAATCAGAATCGGGAAGTAATTCTGTTGTTTTAAAGTCAAGATTAAATTTATCAAATAATTCTTTTTCAAAAAAAATTTGCTCATATTGCTTTATATCGTAAAAAACTATTGTATCCATCTTTTTCTCCGTTTTAAAAAACTTTATCAAAAAAGAATACAATTTGAATTACTCTTGCAGTTATGTCTTTAAGTTACCAATTTTATATCAATCAGGTAATTGTAATCATTGTCTTTGATAATAACACAATAAAATACGAAGCATAATTTCATATAATACGCTATGCATATAGTACTTCATTTTGTAGCAAAAATAAATATTACTTATATAGACTTATTCAAAATCAAACAAATCTTTTTCATCAACTTCAAGAATCTCGCAAATTTTATATATCAGACTCATACTTATTCCTCTTTTTGCAGTCTCTATTTTAGCAAGATGTTCTCTTGAAATATCAAGCTTTTCAGAAAGTTGATTCTGAGTTAATTTTTTTGCTTTTCTATATTTTGCAATATTTTTGCCAAATAATTTTTGTTTTTCCTGCTCATTTCTCATATTAGTATTTTGCAATGATTTATAAGATTTGTATGTAGTCCAAAAAGTCATAATAAAAAATTTATAAATTATTTTTAGTTTGGACTATAATTATAATGTGAAATAAACAGAGGGAATATGTATATAACAATAAACGGACAGAATATTGAATTAGCAGAAAACACTACGCTTTTAGACATTATAAAAAAACAAGATATAAAAACTACACTGTATGCTGTTGAGTTAAATATGAAAATCATACCAAAAGATAAATTTGAAGAAACTGTTTTAAATGACAAGGATAGAATTGAAATAGTTCATTTTGTAGGCGGAGGCTAACCGGTATGAGGGTACTTGTCGGAATGTCAGGCGGAGTAGATTCATCCGTAGCTGCGCTTTTGTTAAAAGAACAAGGTTATGAAGTTTCAGGGGCAATTATGTCGCTTTGGGGCAGCAGTATTTTTTTCAACGAATTAAAAGAAAAAATTGAAAAAAATGAATGTAAAAATATGACTCACTGTGCTTGCCTGAGTCCAAATAAGAAAAAAGATATAGAAGAAGCCCGTGAAATAGCAAAAAAACTTGAAATCGACTTTCATGTTATTGATTGTTCACGAGAATATGAAAATATTGTAATCAACTATTTTAAAGATGAATATCTTAACGGCAGAACTCCGAACCCTTGTATTTGCTGCAATAAATTTATAAAATTCGGAATTTTCCCTGAGCTTGCAAGAAAATCAGGTATAAAGTTTGATAAATTTGCAACCGGTCATTATGCAAAAATAGATTTTGAAAACGGAAAATACATATTAAAAAAAGGTGTTAACAAAAAAAAGGACCAGTCATACTTTTTATACGGACTTACTCAAGAGCAACTATCAAAAATATTACTTCCTTTAGGTAATTATACAAAAGAAGAAATAAGAGAAATTGCAAGAAAATACGGCTTTGTTATTGCAGATAAACCTGACAGCCAGGATTTTTATAACGGAGATTATAATGATATATTATCTGCTGCACCGAAAGAAGGTAATATAGTCGATAAAGAAGGTAATATACTCGGAAAACATTCAGGTTTTTGGAATTATACAATAGGTCAAAGAAAGGGTATAGGCATTGCAGCCCCTAAACCTTTATATGTTACTGAGTTAAGAAAAGAAACAAATGAAGTTGTTGTTGCATATAAGGAAGCGGCACTGAACAAAAAAATAATAGTTTCAAATGTTATATTTTCCGCTATTGAAAAACCTAATAAAGAACTTTTATGTAACGTTAAGTATCGTTCGGCTCAGGAGCCTAAGGAAGCGACAATAAAACCTTATGGTCCGGATAAGATTGAAGTTATTTTTACCGAAGCACAAAATCCCATAGCTATCGGTCAATCAGCGGTATTTTATAACGGCGATATTGTGCTTGGAGGAGGAATAATAGAGAGGGTATTATGAATAAAGAAGAACTTTTAAAGTTATACTATTCTGATTTAAATGAGCTTTTTAAGCTCTCATCTCAATATATGACAAATAATGTTGAATTTTGCTCTCTTGTAAATGCAAGAAACGGCAAATGTTCTCAAAACTGTAAATACTGCGCACAGAGCTCACATTATCTAACCGATATAGAAGATTATCCGTTAATTGACAAAAAAGAAGCAATAAAAGCAGCTCTTGAAGCAAAAAAGAACGGGGCAATAAGATTTGCTATTGTGACTTCGGGCAAGTCACCGGATGAAGAAAATTTTGATAAAATTCTTGACTTAATTGACGAAATTAATAAAACAGAAGGAATAAGAAGCTGCGCTTCTATAGGGATTTTAAATGAAGAGCAGGCTAAATTACTTGCAAAACACGGGTTAAAAAGATTCCATCATAACATAAATACGGCAGAATCATATTACAATGAAGTTTGTACTACGCACAGTTGGCAAGATAGGCTAAATACATGTAAACTTGTAAAAAAGTATGGTATGGAATTATGCTGCGGAGTTATACTAGGAATGGGCGAATCTGTAGAGCAGCGTATAGAAATGGCTCTTGAGTTAAGAGATATCGAACCGGATTCCATACCTATTAATATTCTTATGCCTATTGCAAAAACTCCGTTTGAAAATTACGGAAATAAAATAGATGAAGAAAATATATTGAGAACTCTTGCTGTATTCAAAATTGCAAATCCCAAATCGATTTTAAGATTTTGCGGCGGTAGAATGCGCTTATCTGATGAAAATCAGGAAAAAGCTCTTAAATATTGTGTTGAAGGAATTTTAACTGGGAATTATCTTACAACAACGGGTAAAAGTCCGCTTGAAGATATAAAGACAGTTAAAAAACTCAATAAAAATTTGGTTAAAATATAATGGAAAGATATAGCAGAAATATTATTCTTGAAAAAATCGGTTTGGAAGGTCAGAAAAAGCTTCTAGATTCAAAAGTGCTTGTTGCAGGGGTCGGCGGTTTAGGGTCTTATGTTTTGGTAAATTTAGCCGGACTCGGCATTGGTAATATAGGAATATTGGACTATGATGTCATTGAGCTTTCAAATTTAAATCGTCAGTTTTTATATAATCCTTCTCAAACCGGTAAACTAAAAACAGAAGCTGCAAAAAAAAGAATTCTTAAATTTAACCCCGATATTAATATTGAAACTTTTAATACCAAATTAAATGAAAGCAACTATCAAAGTATAATTGAAAAGTATGATATTATAGTAGATTGTTTTGACAGTTTTGAGTCTAAATTTTTATTAAATGATATTGCGGTTAAAACTTCTAAAACTTTAGTTCACGGTGCAGTTTCGGAATTTAAAGGTCAGGTAATGACCGTAATCCCCGGTTCAAGTGCGTGTCTTCGCTGTATAATACCTTATGCGGATTTAAACGAATATATAACAAAAGGTGTTGTAAGCCCTATAGTATCTGTGATTGCATCTATAGAAGCGTTAGAGGTTATGAAATTGATAATGGGGTTTGACGGATTATTAACCAATCAATTACTTATTTTTGATGCATTGAAAACAGAATTTAAAAAATTAACGGCAGAGCGGAATACAAATTGCATGGTTTGTTCCGGTGAAAACTAAACGCCGAGTAAGTTTTTTGCAAATGATTCTGATTCTTCGTTAATTTCTCCCGCGGCAAGCAGTGCAATTGCTTTTACTCTGTTCTCATTTTGAAGATTATATACTTTTACTTTTGTTACATCAGTTTGCTCTTTTTTAACGTAAAAATGAGAAGAAGCCTTTGCCGCTATTATCGGTTGATGTGTTATTAATATTATTTGATGAGATTTTGCCAAATTTGCAATTGAATCCGCTACCGCTTGAGAAGCTTTGCCTGAAATACCGGTATCTATTTCATCAAAGATTACAGTGTTTGTGTTATCAGCTTTGGCAAAAATTGTTTTTAGTGCGAGCATAACACGTGATATTTCACCGCCTGAAGCGGTTTTGGCAAGCGGTTTAAGACTTTCGGAAACATTTGTGGAAATTAAAAATTCAACTCTGTCAATGCCGTTTTCGTTCATTTGTGCGGGAGTAACTTCAATTTCAAACCTCGATTTAGGAAGTTCCAGTTTTTCAAGTTCTTTTGTTACAGCCAAAGAAAGTACTTTTGACAGTTCCTTTCTTGCAGAGCTTATAGTTGATGAAAGTGAATCCAATTCTTGATTTAATATTTTAATTTCTTTTTCCAGTTTAACTGTTTCATCCTGTGAAATTTCTATATTGTTAAGTTCAGTTGTAAGTTTTTCATAAGTATTTAGTACTTCTTCAAGCGTATTGCCGTATTTTCTTTTGATTTTATCAAGAAGGCTTAACCTTTGACCTATTTCATCCATTCTTTCATTGTCGTTTTCTTTTGAATCCGCATAATTTCTGAGTTCATTTGCAATTTCTTTTAAGGTTTCATACGTATTATTAAAATCTTCTTCAATGGTTTGAACGGAATCATCCATCCTTGTAAGCTTTGAAAGATTCGCCTTTATATTGCCTAAGGCATCTATAATATTTCCTTCATCTCCGTATAATGCCCAGTATGATGAATATGAAAGCTCTTTTAGTTTCTCTATATTAGCAAGAATATCCAGTTCTTTTTCAAGTTCTTCACATTCATTTATGTTTTCAATTTGCGCATTTTCTATTTCTTCAACCTGAAATTTTAAAAATTCCTCCTGCTGCTTTATCGATTCAGTATGAGCAGTCAGCTCCTTCAAACGTTTTTGCATACTGAGATATTTTGTATATTTCTCTTTAAATAACAATATATTATCTCTGTGAGGTTTTAGTGCAAAATTGTCAAGCAGGACTATGTGGCTCTTTTGCTGCATGTAATTATAGCTCTGGTGCTGAGTATGAATATCCAGCAGTTTTTCTCTTATTTCTTTTATAAACTCCTGTGTTACCATAACACCGTTTATTCTTGAACGGGTTGTTGAGGTAAGAATCTCGCGGGATATTATAAGTTCGTTGTTTGTAACTTCTATTGCGTTATCGGTAAAAAGAGATAAATCAAAATCATTTTTAAGTTCAATTAAAAGTTCAATATAAGCTCTGTCTTTTCCTGTTTTAATAACATCTTTACTTACTTTAGCGCCAAGGGCGGTATCTATTGCACCTATTATAATACTTTTTCCCGCACCTGTTTCACCGGTAAAAACATTAAACCCTTTGTCAAATTCAAGCGTTATTTCATCAATCAATATGTAATTTTTTACTGTGACGGATTTTATCATACTAGCCTTTCCAGGAAAGTCCCCAGTGAAGTTTTTCTTTTAAAACGTTATAAAATGAGTTTTTTTCTAAATTTAAAAGTATAAGTTTTGCTTTGTGCTTGCTTTTCTTTATTTCAATATATTCATTATTTTGTAAATCGTATGTATTTTGACCGTCGGCAGAAATTTTTAATAACGGCTTATCGGGGTTTGAGGTAACTTTTATTATTTCATCCGAAGGTATTACGATAGGCCTTGCATTCATTGTATGAGGGCAGATTGGAACAATAACAACCGCATCTAAAACCGGTGATAGTATAGGCCCTCCTGCAGATAATGTATATGCCGTTGAACCAGTAGGAGTTGATATTATTATTCCGTCCGCCAAATAATCACACACCAAGTTGTCATTTATATGAACATATAATCTTGAAGTTCTTGAAAAACTGTCACCCTTTATTACAATATCGTTTAACGCATTTAATTTGCCGTCAAGTGCACTTAACATTATTCTGTCTTCAATTTTAAAAGAACCGTTTAAAATATATTCAATTGCTTTATCTGCCTGTGATGATTTTGCCTGAGACAAAAATCCGAGTCTACCGAGGTTTATTCCTAATATAGGTACTTCAAAAGGTGCATAATATCTTGCGGCTTTTAAAATTGTACCGTCACCTCCCAAGATAACGGCAAATGTTATTTCGGGTGTAAAATTATCAGTTGTTAATATTTTGGTATTTATTCCGTGCGCTTCAAGTGTCTTTGCTGTAATTTGCACAGTTTCCGACGCTTTTAGGTTATCTTCATTATAAAATATTCCAACATTTGAAAGATTAATCTCATCTCCGTTTACTGATTGAATTATTTCTTTCATAAAAACTCCCTAAACCTTGTATGCCATTAATAGCCCGTCGGGCAAATCCAAAATTTGAACCTGATATTCTTTATGGTTTGATATTGCATTAACAAAAGGTTCAACCTTTTTTGCGTGAGAAATTATGTTATCTGCAAGAATAACTCCGCCCTTATTTAACAGAGGATGTACAACTTCAAAAAAACTTAAATATTCTTGTTTATTTGCATCTATAAAAACAAGGTCAAACATTTCTTTTATTTCTGTTTTTATAATGTCATAAGCCTGACCTGTTTTAAAATTAACAATATCTGAGAAACCGCAGTATTCAAAATATTCACGTGCCAAACATTGTCTTTTTTCCCAAAACTCTATTGTAGTGAGCTTTCCGTTTGTAGTTTTGAGCGCATCCGCTATCCATAAGCCCGAATATCCGTTTGAAGTTCCGAGTTCCAACACATTTTTGGCTTTCATAAGCTTTATTAACATATTTATAAAATTGCCGGTTTGGTGGGATATATTCCAAAACTCATCTTGTGTTTTTTCAAGTTTATCTAATATTTCTATTGTTCTACTGTCCATTATTTCTTTCCAGTATTGTTATCATGTTAATATATTCGCTAATAGGCTGAGTTTGAACGGACTTATTTTTTGCCATATCATATACTACATATTTTAAATCGGACATATTTGTAATAACAGCTAAATTAGAACCCGGAACCGGAGTAAATGCTTTAGAAAATCCGTCAACAGGAAGTTTAGAATTTGTAAGTTCCGAATCTTCCGTATTATATGTATAAACCGTATTATTGCCCGCGCAAAGAACGAATATTTGATTGCCGTTTTGGACTAAATCAACAGGTTTTGTACCGATTTCAACATCTTTTATTCCGGTTGAATAGACTTTGGCATTTTTTATCAATTCTTCTTCATCTTCTGAAGGTCCGTTGAAATCAAAGCCTGAAAATACATCGGCTGTTTCAGTTTCAGCACTGTTTTTTTCTTCTTCTTTTTGTCTTTTTTCTTTTTTCAAATCTTTTTTTGTTTTAGTAACTTTGTTATCCTGTAATAAATCAAAATATACTATTCTTAATTTTGGCTTTGTTCTTGCTATCATATATATAACATTATCATCAAGTATTAATTCGGTAATATTGGGATAATTTGTTATAAGTTTATTTTCATAATCATTTTCTAAATCAAGAATATATACGTTAGAGGTTTTCATATCCATATATGCAATTTTTTTGCCGTCTTTTGATACTGAAAGCCTTTGCGGTGCACCGGCAAGTTGAATTTTTTCTTTCATTGTCATTGAATCTAAATCGATAACAAATAATGATTCATCTTCAACACTTGCTATGTAAGCTTTTTTATTATTATCATCGACGGCAATTTCAGTCGGATTAGCTGTTAAGGCTATTTTTTTTGATATGTATTCATTATTAACATCAATAACATCAATATTTTTTTGATTATTTGTTGCGGCAAGTATAAATTTCCCGCCCAATACGGGTTTTATATCTTTCATGACCCCTGAAGTTTTTAATGAGTATAGGGGCTCGGATACTGAAGAAGAAAAAATTTGAAGAAATTCCGTTTGGAAATTATTTACAAAAAACAGTTTGTTTTTTAAATCATTCGGAACGGGATATTTTTTTGATTCCGCAATTCTTTTACCGTTTGGTAAAGGAGCGGTTTTTCTTCCTGTAATAAAAGTAGCTGTTTTAGCGCTGCCAATTAAAGGAATTTCAACATCACCCAAAATACCAGCAAAAGATTCAGGGAGAACAAGACCTCTCGGTACCATCATATCTTGAGGCAAAAGCCCTGTTTTAATTTCTGTAGGCATATCGGGAATATTCTTTACCGTCAATGTATTTTGGTCGACTCTTATTACTTTTAAAAGTGCGTAGTTATTATTAAACAATACCATGTCGGGAAGAGAATCAATTGTTTTATTGGCGGGATATGTCTTCACTACTTCAAGAGTTTCAACATCTTTAGGAGTTGACGGAAAAACAGGAATATACATTACATTATCATTATATACAACAAGTCCGTCAAATCTGACAGATGGTACCTGTTTTTGTGCTTGCAAAAAATCTTTTATTTCCTTTGGCAACTGCGAAGCATTAGCGCTTAAATTCCCGGTTATTAATATTAATATACTTAAAATTAATGCTTTTATTTTCATTATTTTCCTATTTAATTATGGAGTACATTTTTCATTTTATCAATGAATTTAGAAGCAGGCTTTTTGTTACGATTAATTTCAAAAAGCTTTTTATATAACTGTTTTTCTTCCGTATTCAAATTTTGAGGTGTTTGTATTTTAACAATAAACTTATGATTTCCTCGTTTATTGGGGTTTCCTAAAACCGGTACTCCTACACCTTTTATTTGGAGTATTTCCTCGTTTTGAATTCCCTGAGGTATTACTAACTCTTTTTTTCCGTCTATTGTATTAACTTCTATTGTATCACCTATTGCAGCTTGAGGGAATGACAGATTTACAGTTGAAAAAAGATCAGTGCCTCGACGCTTAAATTCTTTATGTTCTTTAACTGAAAGAACAACAATTAAATCACCTGTTCGTCCGCCATTTTTGCCGCAATTACCTTCACCTGCCAAACCAATCCTGGAACCTGAATCTACTCCGGCAGGTATGTTAACTCGAAGAGTTCTTTCTGTTTCAACTCGCCCTTCTCCATGACATTTTTTGCAAGGGTGAGAATTGTACTGGCCTTTTCCCAAACACTTAGGACAGGTTGCTATTTGCCTAAAACTTCCTAAAGGTGTATCTATAACTTGCTGTACTTTTCCGGTTCCGCCGCAAACAGGACAAGTTTCAGCCTTTGTTCCTTTTTCGGCTCCCGTTCCCCCACATTCATCACATAATTCCATGTGAGATATTTTTATTTCTTTTTTTACTCCGAATACCGCTTCTTCAAGTTCTATTTGGAGGTTGAGTCTTAAATTTTCACCGTCTTGAGGAGCATTGGGGTCTTGAGTATAATTAGAAAAGCCAAACCCTCCAAAAATACTTTCAAATATTTCATTTAAACTCCCAAAACCACCGTCAAAAGGTCCTGATGTACTAAACCCGGCATCTCTCAAGCCGTCTTCCCCATATCTGTCATAAGTGGCCCTTTTGTTGTCGTCCATTAATGTTTCGTAAGCTTTACCCAATTCCTTAAATTTTGCTTCCGCATCAGGAGCTTTATTTACATCCGGATGATACTGCCTGGCTTTCTTTCTGAAAGCCGCTTTTATTTCATCTTTAGTTGCATTTCTTTCTATTCCTAATATTTCGTAAAAATCACTCATATCTCTCTAATCTTTCAAATAAAATTTTTATTTAACCGCAACATCCACCATTGCGGGTCTTAATACTTTATCACCCAATTTGTAGCCTTTTTGCAGTTCTTTAATAATTGTTTCCTCCGGATATTCTTCGGTTTGAGTCTGCATAACCGCTTCATGTAAATTAGGGTCAAACTTTTCTCCTACACTTTTTATTTGCTCCAATCCCAGTTTAGTTAATGAATCATTTAACTGTTTGTTCAGAATATAAAAAGTTTCCTTCATCTTTTCCGCACTGTCAATGTTTTCAACCGATTGAAGTGCTCTGTCAAAATTATCTACAACTTCAATTAGTTTTTTCATACATTCTTGCATACCGAACTTTAAAAGCGCTTCTCGCTCTTGCGCCTGTCTTTTTCTGTAATTTTCAAAATCCGCTGCAAGCCTTATATATTGATTATTCAGGTTTTCCATATCAGTTTTCAGTTTTGTTATTTCAGATTCCTCTTCTTGTTGTACTTCAACAGACTCAGATTCTTGTAACTGCTCAGGAACTTCATTTTGTTCTGTAGTTTCTTGATTAATCTCTATTTCATTTTCTTTTGTTTCTTCAGCCATAATATTTTCTTCATCTCCTTTTTTTGTTTTTTTATCTACAAAAGGATTTCCTTTATTAAGTGTATTTTCAAAAAAATTTTTCATATTTCCCCTAACTCTATATATTAATATTATAAAGTATCAAGTTTTTTACTCAATATATATTAATCTTTTTTTAACTTTTTGTTTTTTATTCTTACCAATACTTTAAAAAAGTTATATAATACTAGTAGGAATTTTTCTATGGCAAAGATAAAAAAAATAAGCTACAGAGATGTATTACATATTAAAAAACTCATTTCGGTTATCTGCAGTGATAATGTTATGAGCTATAGACGCTTATTTTTTCTTTCTGTTCCGATTACTTATCTGCAAAACCTATTCTATAGTGTACATTTAAGAAAATTCCCCGAAACTTTTGTTATATACGATAACAATAACAGTTTAAACGGACTCATAACAGTTAAGGCTCAGTCAGGGAATCCTTATAAATGGCAAATAAAAAGTCTGTTTTTAAATAAAAATTCATATGATGAAGGTAAACAGCTTGTAGAATATGTAATAGCGAAATTTGGCGCCCGCGGGGTTGACACATTTTATGTTTCTGTTGATGATAACCAAAATGAATTGATTGATTTATTTATTAAAGGTTGTGGGTTTAGATTTTGTTCAACTGAAGCTCTTTGGAGCGTATCCAATCTTAATTTTCTTTCGTCGGAAATTGATGAAACATATTTTAGGCCCTTTAAATCTTCTGATGAAGAACTTGTTGCCGATTTATTTAATGACAACTTGATAACTCATTATAAATATTCTCTTTCGAAAGAAAAAGGTGAATTTTCAGACAGGCTTTTGCAGGGTTTTTGCTTCGACTCCGATTTTAAATATGTTTATACGGATGAAAAATCTAAAACGGTTAAAGCTTTTATCGAAATAAAAACCACGGATAATACTAATTATTTTGTAGATACAATTGTTCCGCCCCAGTACGCAGAATTATATCCTATGGTACTATCTTTTGCTGTTAAAAAAATTATAAAAAGAAATAAAAAATTTAAATTGTATATTAAAAACAGAAAATATCTGCAAAGCGGTGATATATTGGAAAACTTCTTTAAAGAAAATCGGTTTGAACTTCTTCAAAATAATGTTATTCTTGTTAAAGATTTCTTTAAATCAGTAAAAGAAGAAACTCCGAATTTTAACAGCGCCGTAGTCTTTAGCGGTTTTGAAGTGTAGAATTACGGCTTTAGTTTATTATATCTTTATGAATTTTATACAATAGCTGTAAATGTTTAACATCCGAATAATTTATTAATTTTTGAAATTCATCTTTAATAAACTCTTTATCCTTTAAATCATCAAAATTAAATAACTCTTTTATTTCTACTTGCAATGCCGCAGCAAGACTGCAAATTGAGTTAAATGAAGGATTTGTTTTTGAGGCTTCAAGTTTTGCAATGTGATTAGGACTTAAATCAGATAATTCTGACAATTTTTCTAATGTAAGTTTTCTTTTTTGACGCAAAATCTTCAACTTCTGCGAAAAAAGTTCTAAATCACTTTTCATTTTTTAACTCCTTTATATAAAGGTATAATAAATATTCGCAAATAAACATTTAATGTTGTGATTATAAAAAACCATGATATAATCATGTCATTACATAATAAATTAGATTTTATGTAAAATTATGGATAATAAAATCAGAAACATAGGAGTAAAGTATGAAAACTAAACTTTCTTTTACGTTGGCGGAAGTATTGATTACGCTGGTTGTTATAGGAATTATTGCAGCTATAACAGTTCCGGTTATTATGGCAAATCACAAAAAAACTGAAACCGCAGCAAGATTAAAAAAGTTCTATTCAACAATGAATAATGCAATTAAACTTGCCGAAGTTGAAGAAGGTATTCCGCTTAAAGAATGGGAAGGCAGCGGAGACTTAACATTTGACCAGGAAGATGTACAGACAAGGTATTTAGTTAAGCATATTAACTATGTTGACAAAAAATATGAAATGAATGATTTTGCAGGAGGTGAAGTACCCACTTTTTATTTATCTGACGGTACAAAATTTCAGTTTTTTTATTATGCATATTACGAGGGAAAAATTTATTTTGACACAAACGGTGATAAAGGACCTAATAAAAGCGGCAGAGATATTTTTGTATTTAATATTCCGCCGGTATCTACGAATATCATAGGCGTTCCGAACTGGCAAGAAGATAATCCGTTTGTGCCATGTTCTGCTTCAATTTGTAATGATTATAATTCTCGCGAAGAAGTTATAGAAGCCTGCAAACAATATAAAGAAGAAGAATGCACTTATTTAATCCAACTTGACGGTTGGGAAATTAAAGCTGATTATCCGTTAAAGTTATAGTTTTATATTTAAAAATAAAGGCAGAATAGTCGTTTCTACCTTTATCTAATTTTTTAAAAATTACTTCTTAGATATAACATAAATTAAATGCCATCCGAATTGCGTTTTAACAGGTTCTGATACTTGTCCGTTTGGAAGATTAAAAGCTGCTGTTTCAAACTCTGGCACCATATCACCTTTACCAAACCAGCCTAAAATACCACCTGATTTACCTGAAGGACATTTTGAATATTTTTTTGCAGCTTCCATAAAATTATTAAATATTTCTTGTTGATTTCGCCCCTTCATAATTTCTTCTCTTATTGATAAAGCTTCCGCTTCTGTAGGAACTAAAATATGAAGAGCCTGTACTTGCTTGTATGATGCCGCTTCAACTCTTGATGACATTGAATTATTATATTGACTTTCAATATAGCTAAAACAGCTTAACAATCCTAATGCCAATACTAAAGATAATATTCTTTTCATAATGAACCTCCTTTTTTTGATAAAAAAATTATAATCACAAAAAAAACCAAAATCTATAATTATATTGTATGTAAATATTTGTTACAAAAATTAAAGCAAATTTTTAAAATGCCGATATATATATCTAAGTAAACTCAAGAGAAGGAAAATGGTACTATGTCAACAGACCCTATAAAATTTAATCAAAAACTAATTGAATCATATCTTAAACAAACAGAAAAAGAAGGTGTTGAAAACGAAAGTACTGATGACACATCAATACTTCAGGGTTTGTTGAATCAAGATGAAGCTTTGTTTTTTGAAGGCGACGGAGATATTTTTTATACAACCAAAAGTGGTAATAACTATATTACAGAATTATTAGAAGCGGAAGATGCACAAAATATTTTAAATTCTAATAATTTTAATGATTATGATATTGATGTTGACAACTGGATAAATGATATTAAAACGTCAGCAACACAAATGACATATTCTAACGTGAAAAATATATTGTCAACAACACAAAATGACACAACAAGCACCCACAGAGACGGAACGGGTTCTACTCAATCACGTTTGGATGCTTTATCCGAAACAGTAGCCAATATACCCGGGGCCTCGACATTTAAAGATGAAAACGGTGATATTTCAAGAGATAAAATACAAGAATGGCTTGATGAAAACAATTATAGTACAAGCGAAAATGTTGAAGGCGGATTTAATGTAGATGATATTCTAACTTATTATTCACATTCAGAAGCAACAAGCTCTGCAGAACGTATGTATTACCACCTGCTGGCAAATGAAGCATGGCTGGATTCCGGAGCTTATGGTAATAACGAAGTTGACGGAAAGTTATCAAGCAAAGAAATCCAAAATTTCTATCAAGATAGGTTTGGCATTGATGTATTATCCGGAGAAGGATATATAACCGAATCTATGGTTGATAAATGGAGAGAAGCTAATAAAGCTGTCGGAAATGATTTGCATGATGAACTTACTTATGTAGGTGTTGATAATTTAACAAGAGTTTATGATCAATATATTTCAAAAGCAGCTGATTTATCAGATTCTGATTCTTCATACAGATATAATGACAGAACATTATCATCAAGTAACTTCAATTCTTCTTCAAAAATCTCTAATGTTTTAGATAATCTTAAAAACACAAAAGATTTTGAAGCAACAATTGAAATGAACGAAGATGTAGAACTCTACGATGAATATTCAGATGATTATGTAACGCTCTCCGACGGCGAAAAATACGAAATTACAAAAGTTGAAGGTGATTACGTATATATAGATGTCGATGGTGACACAATAAAAGTTAAACGAGGAACATCTTCAGACGGATTTGAAAATAAATGCAGAAACGCAATTGAAGAAATGATTTACAGCGCAGATGACAGAATTTTAAGTTCTTCGGTTTCTTCACCGTCGTATGAATATAATGACAGAACATTATCATCGAGTAATTTCAACACTTCTTCAAAAATCTCTAATGTTTTAGATAATCTTAAAAACACAAAAGATTTTGAAGCAACAATTGAAATGAACGAAGATGTAGAATTATATGATGAAAATTCAAATGATTATGTAACGCTTTCAGACGGAGAAAAATACGAAATAACAAAAGTTTCAGGTAGTTACGTATATATAGATGTCGATGGCGAAACAATAAAAGTTAAACGCGGAACGTCTTCAAGTGGATTCGAAAATAAATGCAGAAACGCAATTGAAGAAATGATTTACAGTGCAGATAGTAAAATTTCAAGCTCTTCTGTTTCTTCATCAAATTCATCGTATAAGTATGAAGACAGAACATTATCATCAAGCAACTTCAGTACTTCTTCAAAAATCTCTAATGTTTTAGATAATCTTAAAAACACAAGCGATTTTGAAGCAACAATTGAAATGAACGAAGATGTAGAATTGTATGATGAAAATTCAGATGATTATGTAACGCTTTCAGACGGAGAAAAATACGAAATAACAAAAGTTTCAGGTAGTTACGTATATATAGATGTCGATGGCGAAACAATAAAAGTTAAACGCGGAACGTCTTCAAGTGGATTCGAAAATAAATGCAGAAACGCAATTGAAGAAATGATTTACAGTGCAGATAGTAAAATTTCAAGCTCTTCTGTTTCTTCATCATCATCTTCTTCATCTTCAACTTCATATAATAATTATAGTTTAAAGAACAGAACTGCAGATGATGTTGAAAAAATGTTGGATAATATGCAAAATTCAGATGACTATGAAGGTACAATAACCATAAGCAATAAAAATTGGTTTGATGAAGATGGTAAAACATATTTATCAGTTGGAGAATATGAAATTTCAAATATAACTTCAAATTATGTATATTTAACAGATGAAGACGGCAATTCTTACAAAATCCCAAGAGGGACAGATGAATATGAATTTGAATGGTATTGCAGTAAAGAGAATACTGAGTCAACAACAAGGTTTACCGGAAGTTATTAGATTTAAAAAAGAGGGACAAAATAACGTTCCTCTTTTTTAACAAGCAAAAAACAGGGTGGTTTCTATATTATTCCCGCCATATTTTTAATCTATTTATTTAAATTTATAAACTGATTTTCTCTCGTTATAGCCACCATACCGGAGCGGACAAGTTCTTTTACTCCTAAAGGCCTTAATAATGCAATCAAAGCCATTACCTGCCTATTATCACCGCTATATTCAAGTGTATATGTATCAGGAGATACATCTATAATCTTAGCACCAAATATTTCTGAAATTCTTAGGATTTCACTTCTTGCATCATCTTTTGCAGTTACTTTACACAACAGTAATTCTCTGTCTATACAAGCATCAGCCGATTTTGGTAATTCTACAACTTTAATTGTATTAATCAATCTGTTTAACTGCTTACATATTTGTTCTATAACTACGTCATCACCTGATGTAACAATTGTAATTCTTGAAAAAGTAGGATCAATAGTAGAAGCAACCGTTAAACTTTCTATATTAAAACCTCTTGTAGAGAATAAATCACACACACAAGAAAGTATACCCGGTTCATTTTTTACTAAAACAGAAATTGTATGTTTCATATCTTTATTCTCCCATTCCGTTTTCAGGACAATTATTAGACATAAGGACTTCGTTTAGTGGTTTACCCGCAAGTACCCATGGATAAACCATTTCAAAAGGTTCAACAACAAAATCCATAATAACAGGCCCGTTATACTTAATTGCTCTTTCAATAGCTTCATCTATTTGTGATTCTTCCGTTATTCTCATACCCAAAACACCATATGCTTCGGCAAGTTTAACATAATCAGGTGAGGTAATAGGGGTTTGAGAATAATGTTTATTAAACATTTTTTCCTGCCACTGTCTTACCATACCCAAATAGCCATTATTTATAACTGCAATTTTAACGGGTATTTTATAGTCAACACAAGTCATAAGTTCCTGAATATTCATTTGAATGCTACCATCACCTGCAATATTAAAAACAAGTTTTTCAGGTGCCGCAATTTGTGCACCTATAGCAGCAGGGAAACCAAACCCCATTGTGCCTAATCCGCCGGATGTAATAAATTGGCGCGGTTGAGAGAATTTGTATAACTGTGCAGTCCACATTTGGTGCTGTCCTACTTCTGTTGCAATAATAGGGTTTAAATCTTTTGTTTTTTGATAAATGTGTTCAATTACAGTCTGAGGACTCATTTGTCCGTTTTCAACAGCTCTTATTACTCGTTTTTCTTTCCAGGATTGAATTTGTTCAACCCAAGCTTTTCGCATTTCAATGTTATATGAATATTTACCTGTATTAAACTCTTTTAGAACAAGTTTTAATACATTCTTTGCATCACCAACGATAGGAATATCTACGTGAACATTTTTACTAATTGAACAAGGATCAATATCAACATGAATAACTTGTGCATCTTTGCAAAAACGTTTTAAACAACCTGTAATTCTGTCATTGAATCTTGTGCCAACTGCAAATAAAACATCACAGTTGCTAACTGCAAGATTTGCCCAGTAATTACCATGCATTCCAAGCATTCCAAGGGCAAGCTCATCGTCCTGAGGATAAGTTCCTATTCCCATCAAAGTATTTGCTACAGGTATATTAAGTTTTTTAGCTAACTCTCTTATTTCCAACCAAGCATCAGAATGAATAACTCCGCCGCCCGAGATAATAACCGGTCTTTGTGCTTCACAAAGCAACTTAAGCGCTTTTTTACATTGTATAGGGTGCCCTTCATATGTAGGATTATACCCGGGCAATACAACTCTATCCGGATATTTAAATTCAGCTTTTGCAGTCAAAACATCTTTTGGAAGAGAAACAACAACAGGACCGGGTTTACCTGTTCTTGCAATGTGGAAAGATTCTTTTATAACTCGCGGTAAATCTTTAATATCTTTAACTAAATAATTATGTTTGCAACAAGTCCTGGTTATTCCGACAATATCGGATTCCTGAAATGCATCATTTCCTATTAACTTAGAATCTACCTGGCCTGTAAATACAACCAAAGGATAACTGTCATAATAAGCATTTGCAATACCGGTTATAGTATTACAAGCCCCGGGGCCGGAGGTAACAAGAACGACACCCGGTTTCCCGGTAATCCTGGCATAGCCTTCTGCTGCGTGCACGGCAGCTTGTTCATGTCTTACCAAATAATGTTTTATAAAATCACATTTATACAATTCATCATAAATATGAAGAATAACTCCGCCGGGATATCCGAATATTTTATCAACGCCTTCTTCTCTAAGACATTCTAAAAACATTCTTGCGCCGGTCATTTTTTCTGTTTTTACCATTTGTTCGGCTGTCATTTTTTTCTCCGTTATATCTTTTTTAACAAAAATCATTATTCTTTTAGTAAAATTTTAACTTAATGGTATATTAAGTGCAATTTTTTATATATTTTTATTAATTTTTTTTATTATTTTTCATTATTTTTGACTGAAATTATAAAATTATAGAATTTTTCTATTTTTGATTTCAATAAAGTTTTATCATAAATCAGTCTATTTTTTGGAATATATTCTACTCCATATTTTTGAGCAACAGATTCAATGTTTATCATGCCCGAAATAATTATAACGGGAGTATCCGAACATTTTTTATTTTCTTGAATCTTTTCAATAAACCATTCTCCTGCTGTTTTAGGTTCAAAATCAAACTCCATCTGTAAATCAGTTATTATTAAATCGAACTGATTGTCTGCATTTTCTTCAATTATTTTCAAAGCTTCTTTCGCGGACAAAGCAAAATACATTTCAACAGATTCACCATAAAAACTTTGTATAAGCTCTCTGTGAAATGCAAGCCATGATTTAGAATCATCTACTATCAAAACTCGTTTTCTCATAACTAAATTATACACAAGTAGAATAATTTTGTACAAGAAATTATCATAAAGCAGAATATTTTATTAATAAAAAACATTTATAATAAAATTGGTTAAGTTGGAAGAACTATGAAAATATTAAATTATTTCAATGAAATAAAAAACAGAGTTAATAAAATTAACTCTTATATAACAAATCCTATAAATTATAAGGATTTAAACAATCCTTTTGCTTCAACACTGCCGAAAACTTATGTATGGCTGGATGAGGATGAAAAAGAATCGAAAAAACGATTTTTTCGGGGAGACTAACCGAATAAATATGATTTGATTTTTTCTTTATCCTCACCGCTTTCGAAAAACAGATGCAAAGTATCGGCAAGACTTTTATTTATATTGCCGTTTTCATCTTTGCAAAACTCTAAAAAATCTGTTATTTCAGTTATATCGGCTTTTTGAAGGCTTAAATCCCATAAAATTTGTGCAAGGCTTGTATTAAAATTACCTTCATTATCTTTACATAATTCAAGTCCTTTAAGTATATTGCTGTTTGTTTCTTGATTACTACGCATTATTGAATATATGCCGGCAGCATTATTGTCTAATACACCGTTGTTTTTTACTATTGCAGATATCATATTTTCCTCCATTATTGAGGTTATATCATCTAAAATTGATTCAATTTGTTTATTATTATTGTTCTGCAATTAGTTAACCCCCTTTTAACTCTATATATCTTATAACGGCATTTAAGTTTTTCTTCTTTAATTATTTTTTGAAATTGTAAATAAACGTAAACAATTAAATGTTTTTTGTAAATATATTATTTTTAGAAACCTTTTATGAGTGGGATGATAATCAGTTAAGGAATAAGTCATGGTAAATTCGCATCAAAGAATCAATATAGAATGGATAAACAGAGACTCAAATAAAGCCTGTGTCACAAACCCGGTTATCAATCAACAAAGTTTAAATGATAAAAGGTATTATGAAATGTTATATGAAATTTTATCCCACGAATTGCCGATGATTAAGAAAAATTCATCTTTATTTAATATAATTCTTTACCTGGTTTCAGAAAAAATGTGCACTGTACAAAACGTTAAAAATGTTTTATCATATATAAAAGAGCACGATTGTAAAGAAGTTAACGACGTTTCTTTTAAAAATGGAGAAGTTTACATTAAATGTTCAATTTGAAAAATTTTAAATTAGTTAATAAACTAAAAAATATTAATATAAAAACAAGCTGGATTAAATTTTCTAATTCAAGAAAAAGTGCTCAATCACAGGACGAGCTTATTAATGCTATAATTGCCGATAATAAGTTTGTAGAAGAAGATTTGAAACTCAGAAATATGGTGGAAGATATGCTTGTTAAAGAATTTTCTTCCGATATTAAAAAAAACAAATCATATAATTTTCTTGTTGATTCCGTTGTTCATAAATTAAAACAAAAACAACTCGGCGATATTGATATACAGGAAGATATTATATAATAAGCTATTATAACATTACCCGAAACGGTAATGTTATGTTGTTTTTTTCCTTTAAAAATATTAATGGATTAATTTATTATTTTTATTTAGGAGAAAAACATGAAATATTTAATTAAAAAACCTGATACTTTTTTAAATTCTTTGAATGAAGATATTAATGCTCTTGTACAAAAAAGCTTTGATAACATATTCCCCGAATATATTTTTCAACAGGAACTAAAAGGTATGGCAATGCCTGTAGATGTTAAAGAATATGATAGTGAATATTGCGTTAAGGTTGAACTTCCCGGTATTGAAAAAGAAAATATAAATATTGATGTAAATAAATCATATGTCAAAATAGAAGCCAAAAGAGAATACGAAAAAGAAGAACAGGACAAAAAACATAAATATCATAAATCTGAGTTCAGATATGGAAATTATTCAAGAACTCTTTATTTTCCTTATGAAATAAATGTTGAAAAATCTGATGCAAAACTTACAAAAGGTGTGTTAGAACTTAAACTGCCAAAGTTAAAGAGCGAAAATGAAGAAACCAAAAAATTGGAAATTAAAGATTAATTAAAAAATGACAGTTATCGTAGGTGTAAAACTTCAGGATAAAATTAATAATGCAGTTAAATTTCAGGAAATATTATCTGAATTTAACTGCATTATAAAACTCAGAATAGGTATTAATAATTCATCAATATTCTGTAATTCAACAGGGATTGTACTTTTACAGATAGAAAACAGTGAAAATGCTATAAATTTAGAAAAAGCTCTATTAGAGATAAGCGGAATAGAATTACAACGAATGATATTTTAAAAAAGGCGGAAAAATGGCAGAAAAAGTAGTAATAATAGGTGGCGGTGCGGCAGGCCCAAAAACAGCCGCTAAATTAAGACGTGAAAAACCGGATATTAAAATTGATTTATATACTCAAGAAGATATAGTATCATATTCTGCCTGTGGACTTCCGTATTTTATCGAAAATATAATACAAAATCCTGAAACGTTGATTATGCGAACTCCCGAAGATTTTCAAAAACAAAATATAGATATACATACAAAACAGCAATGCATAAAAATTGATACAGACCGCCAAACCGTAACAATAAAAGATTTAATATCAAATAATATATATGATGTCCAATATAATATCCTAGTAATAGCAACAGGGGCAACACCTTTAACACCTAATATACCGGGAATAAATCTTAAAAATATTTTTACTTTAAGAACGATACAAGACGGAGTAAAAATAAAAGAAAAAATGCTGCAATCAAAAAAAGCTGTTTTGCTTGGAGGCGGCTATATTTCGGTAGAGGTTATGGAAGCACTCGTTCATAATAATATACAGGTAACTTTAATAGAAAAAAATCCTCAAATTCTTGCAATGTTTGATAAAGATTTTGCAGACATGATAACGGATTATATTATAGGCAGAAATCCCGGGCAAGTGAGTATTTTAACAAATGAAGAAATTGTAGCTTTTACCGGGAATGAAAATCAAGAAGTAACAAAAGTCATAACTTCCTCAGGAAAAGAAATAGAAACAGATTTTGTCGTTTTAGGAACAGGGGTAAGACCAAATACTGATTTTCTCATAGGCAGTGATATAAAACTGGGGGTAAATAACAGTATAAAAGTCGATAAGACAATGAGAACATCAAATTATGGAGTATATGCGGCAGGTGATTGCGCAGATAAGTTTAATCTTGTAACAAACAGATATAGCTGGGTACCTATGGGGTCAACCGCAAATAAGGAAGGAAGATGTGCAGCAATAAATATAGCAGGAGGCAGCTGTCTTTTTGACGGAATACTCAATTCAACAATAACAAAGTATTTTGATTTAACAATTTCAATAATCGGAATAAGTTACAAAGAAGCATTAGAACTTGGTTTTCAACCTGAATATGCAATTGTAACAAAACGTGATAAAGCAGGATATATGCCAAACCCTGAGACTATGACATTAAAACTTATAGCAGACAGAAACACACATACCCTGCTTGGTTTGCAGGGTATTGGTGAAGGTGATGTAAATCAAAGAATTAATGCTGTGATACCGGCAATTTTGGGTAAAACAAAACTTGAATCATTTATGAATTTGGATTTACCGTATTCTCCGCCATATTCTCCGGCGATTGATCCTGTTTTAAATGCGGCTCAAATCATTTATCAGAAAATTAACGGTTAGCAGACATTTTTTCATTTTTTATCATTTGCAATAAAATTTCTTGAGCTTTTTTAAGCTGAACATCATTTTTATCTTTGATATCCTGTTCGGTTATTTTAACCTCTATATCAGGCGCAATACCTTTTTTGTTAATGTCAGTTCCGTTAGGAGTCAAATACTTTTGTATTGTAATATTCAGGCCTGCCCCAAAAGGACTTAAACTCTTAACTTCTTGTACGAGCCCCTTTCCGAAAGTATTTTCACCTACCAAAATAGCTCTTTGATTATCCTTTAAAGCACCTGATAATATTTCACTTGCGGAAGCACTGCCCTTGTTAATAAGTACAACTAAAGGCTGCGAAGAAAAATATCTTCTTGTTGAGCGCGCCGTATCTTTATAACCGTCCCTGTCTACTGTGCTTACTATAATATCATCATCAAGGAATAAATCAGATATTTGGATTGCATTACTTAAAAGTCCGCCTGTATTTGCCCTTAAGTCGATTATAATACCTTCTTTATCTTTGTATTTTTGCATAATATCTCTGAATTCATTTCCGACATTACGCCCCATAAAAGAACTTAATCTAATATATCCTATTCTTTCATCTATAGTAACATTTTCAGGAACTTTTAAAGAAATAGATTTTATTTCAATTTCATCTCTTTCTATTTTGTAAGTTTTATTCGGCTCGCCTTTTCTTTTAATAACAAGCTCAACAACAGTACCTTTAGGACCTCTTATTTTATCGGCAGCCTTATCAATTGTCATATCTTTAGTAGAAGCACCATCAATTGACAGGATTTCATCTTCTGCTAATAATCCCGCTCTTTCCCCCGGAGTATCTTCAATCGGAGATATAATTAAAATCTTACCGTCTCTTAATCCTATTTGAATCCCAATTCCGAATAAGGAACCTTTTATCATACTTTTTTCTTCTTCAAATTCTTTAGGATTAACAAACCTGGTATATCTGTCATTTAAACTTGCAATCATTGTATCAATTGCGACATAAGCATCTTCGGGAGTTTTAATTTTATCATCATATTTATGACGCCATCTTTCCCAGTTTTGACCGTTATTAGTTTGGTCAAGATATCTGCTGTTAACAATTTTCCAAACCATGTCATAAAGAGCGGTTTCAGATTCGGCCATAGCGGTATTACTCCTGCTAAAGCTCACACTGACTACGACTAAAGCTAAGGTTATTAATGCGGTGTTTTTTAGAAATTTTTTCACAACTCTCTCCTTATTCTATTCCATTATAATACAAAATCATATATTTTTTATATTCTCTTGTTTATAAGACTCTTAATGTTCAATAAAGTTTCATTATGAAAAATTTTGTGCTGACAAATTAAAACAGACTGCGAAATCTTTTCATTGCCTCTATTGTTTTTTCTCTGTCGCCAAAAGAAGTTAACCTGAAATAGCCTTCGCCGTTTTTACCGAAACCGGCGCCCGGAGTACCTACTACTCCAATGTTATTCAGTAAATAATCAAAAAATTCCCAAGAGGTCATATTATTAGGACATTTTAACCAAATATAAGGTGAATGTTTACCGCCGGTATACCATATACCTTTTTCATCCATAGTTTCCGCAATAATTTTGGCATTATCATTATAATATTGAAGATTTTCTTTAATCTGTTTTTGTCCGACTTCTGAGAATACAGCTTCGGCAGCCTTTTGAACAATATAAGGAACTCCGTTAAACTTTGTTGTTTGTCGTCTGAGCCAAAGTTTATTTAATTTCACTCCATCTCTTTCAAGAGTTTTCGGAACTATGGTATATCCGCATCTTGTTCCCGTAAAACCTGCTGTTTTTGAGAATGAACAAAACTCTATTGCACATTCCTTTGCGCCTTCAATTTCATATATGCTGTTAGGAAGTTCATCAGATTTTATAAAACATTCATAAGCCGCATCGAAAAGGATAACAGCGTTATTTTTTAGTGCATAATCAACCCATTTTTTCAATTTTTCTTTTGTATATACGGCACCCGTCGGATTGTTTGGTGAGCACATATATATTATGTCGGCTTTTACACTGTCATCGGGCAAAGGCAAAAATCCGTTTGATTCATTTGCATCGGCATATACAATTTTTCTTCCGGCCATTATGTTTGTATCAACGTATACGGGGTATACGGGGTCGGGAACCAAAACAGTATTATCAAGTCCGAAAATGTCAAGAATATTACCTAAATCACTCTTTGCTCCGTCAGATATAAATATTTCATCAGATTCAAGTTCTACGGATTTTCTTGAATAATACTTTTTAACGGCTTCACGTAAAAAAGCATAGCCCTGTTCGGGACCATAACCTTTAAATGTTTCTTTTTTTCCCATTTCATCTGCAGCTTTTTTTATCGCTTCAACTACAACGGGAGCCAACGGCAAAGTTACATCTCCTATTCCGAGCCTGATTACTTCTTTATTGGGATTTGCTTTGATAAACTCGGATACTTTTTTTGCTATAGTTGAAAATAAATAACTGTCTTGAAGCTCTAAATAATTTTTATTAATATTCATACTTTATCTCCGTAAACTTTTACTTAAGTATTTATTATACATAAAGATTAAGTTTAATGAAAATATTTTTTTAGAAAATTGGTTATAGTATAATGAGGAATATAAGTATTAAGCAAAAAGGAAAAATAACATGGCAACAAGACAAAGACAACACGAACAGGACCCTATGATAAGAAGAACAAATTTTGATGCGGTTGAATCTAATTTGACAGATGAACAGGCAAAATTGGAAGCATCAAGATGTTTAAACTGTAAAAATCCGAGATGTGTGCAAGGCTGCCCTGTTAATATTGATATACCCGGTTTTATAAAAGAAATTAAAGAAGGCAACATAGAAAAAGCAGGAGAAGTTATAAGGGAATCAAGTCTTTTACCTTCCGTATGCGGAAGAGTTTGCCCGCAGGAGCGCCAGTGTGAAGGCAAATGTGTTTTGGGTATTAAATCAGAACCAATAGCAATCGGAGCATTGGAAAGATATGTCGGCGATGCTACCTGTATGAAAAAAGGAGAAATTAAAGAAACAGGTAAGAAAGTTGCAATTATAGGCTCAGGTTGTGCAGGTATTACAGCCGCGGCTGACCTTAGAAAAGCCGGTCATGAGGTTGTAGTTTTTGAAGCGCTTCATAAACTCGGCGGTGTTTTAAGGTACGGCATTCCCCCATTCAGACTTCCGAGAACTTTTCTTGATAAAGAAATATCTAATTTAAAAGATATGGGTGTTAAATTTGTTACAAACGTTGTTGTCGGTAAATCAATTACTATTAAACAACTGCAGGATGACGGGTTTGACGCTATAGTTATTGGTTCGGGGGCAGGGCTTCCCAAAATGATGGGAATCCCGGGTGAAAATTTAAACGGAGTATACAGTGCCAATGAGTTCTTGACAAGGGTTAACCTTATGCAGGCAAATTTAGAAGATACTGCAACCCCTATCAGAGTCGGCGAGAAAGTTGCAGTAATCGGCGGCGGTAATGTTGCAATGGATGCGGCAAGAGTTGCAGTTAGAATTGGTTTTAAAGAAGTTTATATTGCATACCGCAGAACAGAAGCCGAACTGCCCGCACGTTTAGAAGAAATCAGGCATGCTAAAGAAGAGGGTGTTATATTTAAATTCCTTTTAGCTCCCAAAGAAATATACAACAAAGACGGATATGTCAATGGTATGTGTTTTGAAGTAATGGAATTAGGGGAACCTGATGAATCAGGAAGAAGAAAACCCGTTCCGACAGGAGAAACTCTTGATTTAGATGTTGATACTGTTATTGTTGCTTTAGGAACAGGTCCAAATCCGACGATTCAAGCTTCTATGTTAAAAGATAACATGGATTTAGAAACAAACTCAAAAGGATATATTATTATAAACGCAGAAACCGGTGAAACATCAGTAAATGGAATATATGCCGGAGGTGACGTTGCGCCTGTAGGTTCTTCTACAGCAATTAACGCAATGGGAGCAGGAAAAAGAGCCGCAAAAGCAATTAACGAATATCTATCAACAAAATAGCGGATTTGCGCAGGGCGGAGTTGAGGCGAAGGCCGAACGAGCCCGAGGGGAGCAATAACCCGACCGAATGCAAAAAACCGTAAGGTTTTTGAAATGAGGTTGCAAGGGTTATGCGAACAGCAAATCCAAGAAGCGGATTTTCCGTAGGGCGGAGTCACGCGGAAGCGTGCGAGCCCGAGGGCTAGATGTCACACATACTTCAATTGTCATCCTGAGGAGCGGAGCGAGCTCAGGATCTTACCGGCATAGAGTTACACATGTATTTTACAAGGTTTTATATTTGTAGTTTTATGTTGTATTCCCATACTGGTCAGAACCTGAAACAAGTTCAGGTTGACGAAAAGGAGAGAGAGGGGGGTATTTTCTTGTTAACTGCTTAAAAAATACTCTAATGTCATCCTGAGGAGCGGATTTCCCGCCCGCAGCGGCGGGGTCCTAACCAGCTTAACTTATATTCGACCTTACTCAACTTATTTTTATCGCAGCGGCGGGTCTCTAGCTTAGCTCAACTTTATTTAACAAAAATTTACCTATTTTTAAGCGAAGCGGAACGCCGAAGAGGCGAAAGGCAGGCGGAATGAAGAAAAAATCGTAAGATTTTTGCGAAATGAAGCAGAATGCCTGAGCCGAGAGGAAAATCCAAGAAGCGGATTTTCCGTAGGGCGGAGTCACGCGGAAGCGTGCGAGCCCGAAGAGGCGAAAGGCAGGCGGAATGAAGAAAAAATCGTAAGATTTTTGCGAAATGAAGCAGAATGCCTGAGCCGAGAGGAAAATCCAAGAAGCGGATTTTCCGTAGGGCGGAGTCACGCGGAAGCGTGCGAGCCCGAAGAGGCGAAAGGCAGGCGGAATGAAGAAAAAATCGTAAGATTTTTGCGAAATGAAGCAGAATGCCTGAGCCGAGAGGAAAATCCAAGAAGCGGATTTTCCGTAGGGCGCCGGCAGAGCCGGTTTCTAAATTTGCTCAACTTATTTTAATTTTGCTTAATTGTTTTATGTGCTGCATAGCCGCCCAGCCCGAATATGTGAGGCAAAAGTGAGTGACAGCGGTAGCGAAACAAACTGCTTGCCCGCGAGGAAGCAAAAACAAGACAGCAGGAAAAACCGAAAGGTTTTTACGAAATGAAGCAGATATGTCTTTTGACAAAATAAAATCAACTTTTAATCTTATAGATACTATAAAATTTTTATAAAATTTGAGAATCTGTTATAATAAAATCGTAGATTTAAAATGAAGGTTTTATTATGCTGACAACTGTAATTACCATACTTCTTCTTACATTAATTTCTTTTGCAATATGGTTTATGTTTGGGAAAGATGAATCAGTTTCTCCCGTTGTAAATACTCTTATTCCTTCGAAAAGGAACAGTGCACAGTTTGAAGTCGAATATAAAGGTACTTCATCTTATAAGGGTATGCATCTTTAATACCGTATCTTGCTTCAAAAGGATACATTATTATTGAAGAACATGATATAATTTATACATTAAAAAAAGTAAAAGATTATGATAGAAAAAAGGAGAATTTTTATGAATAAAACAAAAAACCGCCACGGGGGGGGGTAGAAAGAAGGTAGTTTTTAATAATTATTGTTTTTTTAAAAAACCTTCATTTACGCTTACGGAAGTATTAATTACGCTTGTTGTTATTGGGATTATTGCAGCTATAACTGTTCCCATTATTTTTGCAAATTATCAAAATCAGGCAATAAAATCTTCTTTAAAGAAAAATTATTCTGTTTTAAAACAGGCTTTAGATAATTATCAGTTTGATAACGGGGAAAGGCTAGCAAGTTCCGAATTATCATTACATACTCTAAAATCAAAATTAACAAAATACTTAAATGTAATGTATGATTGCGGATTGGGACATGACGATGTCAATAAAGCTTGTATTCCCAATACAAATAACAGCGCTTATAAAGGAGAAAACCATATACTATATAAAACTTATAACGGAAAAGCAAATGTAAATATTAGTCTTTTTGATGACGGACAGTTTGTTTTAAATGACGGTACACTAATATTATTAGAAAATCAAACTTCAAATCAGACATGCATTTCAGCAGATGTAAACGGATTTGGCAAAGGTCCTAACAGATTAGGCCGCGACCTATTTATGTTTCAATTAACAAATGACGGAGATCTATTACCAATGGGAGCTAAAGGTAGCACATACTATAGTGTTAATGATTCTTATTGTTCAGATACATCAACAAGTAATATGAATGGAGCAGGCTGTACATATAAAATGCTTCAAGAATAATTTTTAAAGTTGTCTGAAAATTTATTATTCGCTCTGCTATCCCGGGCAATTTGTAATTTACCAAGGATAATCATCTTTGAACTCCCAGTTATCCTTAATAAGTTTTGTGCTACAGCCGTATCCTGTTGTACCTTTTTTACAAAATTCTTCATTATATTTATTACCTACTAATCCTTCAGGTGATTCAATATCAAATACAAAAACATCATGTCCGTATTTGTTTGGCCCTTTAGGGCCGTTAATATCTACATAATATTGAGGATAACAGCCACCACCTAAAGGATTTTCACACGTTGTAGGACCGCCATCCATCCAAAATTTAATATAAGTTCCGTCAGACAACATAAATGCATGCGCTAATGGGCCATAATAATGTACCTCGTCTGTGGTATTATCTAATTTTGTCCATACGGAATCTTCGGTATAACCACATTTTGGGGTTGGAGCAAAACAATCTTCCGCATTGTAATACGGTTTTATATATATGTTAAAATAATAATCTTGGTCTAGGCCTGTATCTACGTATTTAGGATCATTTATCCATTCATCGGCAGGGCCGTTGTCAATAATTGCGCGTTTTGTTGCCTGGGAAATTGTTGAATATACTTTTTTTAATTTGGAAATTGTTTCTTGTTTTTGGGCATTTGCCATAATAACAGGAACAGTTATAGCTGCAATAATACCTATAATTACCAGGGTGATTAAAACTTCAGCAAGTGTAAATGATTTTATCTTTTTCATATTATATATTCTCTTATGTAATAATAATTATATACCAATATTTATCAATATTTAAACAAAATAAAATCAATATTTCTTATGAAATATTGATTTAAAGTTATATTAATAAAAAATAATAAAATCTTATTTTTATAGTTTAATTTACCCCCCCCCGTGGCGGTTTATTGATTTACTGATAAGTTTATCTCCTTTTTGATTTATATTAACATATATTCACTGCTTTTAGCAAACAAGAAAATAAAAATTAATATTGATTCGAAATATCGCGCCTTCTATAGTCCATATTGCCCTTTGCTATGACCCAGTACGCACATGCTTCTCCGTTTGTATTTGATGTATCTTGATATTTACATTTTAGATTATATGGTGATTTATAATCTTTACCTCCAGATGGAAGAATACCATCTCTTGCAATTAAAAGGGAAAAGTAATCAACACCTGCTTTATTAGGAGCTTTATCCCCATTTATATCAACGTGAATTGCGCCGCAGGCATGGCTATATTTTCCGGTGCCTGATATACTCATATTTGTTTTACAGCCGCTTCCTGCAGACCATGTAGCAAATGTTGTACCGTTTGCAAGAACGCCCCTTGAATATACATTATGAGTCGAAGGCTGCCAGGCATATTGTGAGCCAAACAATGACTTATATGTCCCCGAATAAAAACAGCCTGAATCGGTTTCACATTCTTTTGCTTTATTCAAATAAGGTTTTAATATATCATATATTTTTTTGGCTCCCGCCTGAGAATCTTTCGTTCCTAAATCCCAATCTTCTATAGCTCCATTATCTCTCACAGCCATTAAATAAGCCTGCGAAAAAATTGAATATGTTTGTTTTAAGCGCTCTACCAAAATTCTTTCTTGATATTTGTTAACTATAACAGGAACAGTTATAGCTGCAATAATACCTATAATTACCAGGGTGATTAAAACTTCAGCAAGTGTAAATGATTTTATCTTTTTCATATTATATATTCTCTTATGTAATAATAATTATATACCAATATTTATCAATATTTAAACAAAATAAAATCAATATTTCTTATGAAATATTGATTTAAA
>CALUTD010000016.1 GCA_944323625.1 Candidatus Gastranaerophilales bacterium | reverse complement strand
GTTTTGGTAATCTTTGATTACCGAAACAAATACATTATTGATGCGGTAAATCAACGATTTACCGCATCCTACTTATTATATCACTCCGTGTATATGTTATGTAATTCGATGACAAAAATTGAATTATATAATATATAAACCCCGAATTGCTTGGTTGCCGGCGGCGGGAGCGGGAGTTGCTACGCAACTCATTCCCTCAGAAACGTGAATTCTGTTGTCTGCCTGCAAGCCAGATTGGCTTGCGAAGAACAAGACGAACAGAGTAAAAATGGTTGACGACGGTCCCCAAAGTAAGCAACCAAGCAGCCACAAAGTGGTGTGAGTGAAATTTTGTTAGGACATTATAAACAATCACATAATATTTCAAAATAACCTTGAGCTTTTTCGCAAACAGGGCATTTTTTCGGAGCAGATTTATTTTCTGTCATAAATCCGCAATGAGAACATACCCATTTTACTTTGTCATCTCTTGAAAACATTGTGTCATTTTCAAGCCTTTGTGCCAATTTTTTATATCGTTCACTATGGTGCTGTTCAATTTCCGCAATATGATAAAATGCTTTTGATATTTCATCAAAACCTTCTTCTTTTGCAATTTTACCAAATTCAGGGTACATTGTTAAATGTTCTTCTTCCTCGTATTTTGCGGCACATAACAAATTCTCCAATGTAGTTCCTAAACATGACGGATATGAAATGTTCGTTATCTCAACATCATCACCATCCAAAAATTTAAAATAAACTTCTGCATGTTCTTTTTCGTTTAATGCAGTATTCATAAAGTTTTTAGCAATTTGTATTAATCCATCTTTTTCAGCTTTCGATGCAAATATACAATAGCGGTTACGCGCCATTGATTCACCTGCAAACGCCTTCATAAGATTTTCTCTTGTTTTTGTTCCTTTTAAAGATTTTTTCTCCATAATAGTCCTCCCGATAATTATATTTATTTAATCCGTCAAAATATATAATAATCTTTAGGCCCATTACAGAGTATAATTAAAATTATCTGTAATATTTGACTGCATGCAGATATTGACTTTTATTCAAAGTATTAAATATTTGTTTTTCCGTCTTATAGTCCGCAGCCGTAATAAAATATTTCTTGCCCGACTCCCAAGGATTTTTTGAGAACTCAGCTTCCGTAAAAAATACATTTTTAGATTTCTTTGGTAAGATTTTTCTGTATTTCTTGTCAAGATAATCACAAAAATCCGAAATTGCATTATGGGTAGTTCCATCCATTAATTCATTGTGATGAAAAGTATCTTTCAGGTTATAAGACCGCAGTGCAGGATTATTATTAAAAGAAGCTCTGACTAATGCCGGAATTGAAGCATGCGCATCCCCGTCATTAATTTGAAATACCATAAAAGAACCAAAAGATACATTTGAAACTCTCATTAAATTTTCCCCTATAACTGATGTAACTATGCTTTTCAAAAAACAAACAAAAAAAAACTTGCGCATTTATTTTTAAAATTATAAAAATCTGTTACAATATGTTTATAATTATGTAGAGGACAATTATGGAACAGTTGAAAAAAAAAGAAGTAAAATATCCTTATTTGGAAAAACCCGTTGAAATATATGAAAGAGAGAACGGGCACAAGATAATTTTTGCCTATAAAAAGGGAGAATTAATCAATATAAGCAGCTGGGTTAAAACAGGTTCCGTTAACGAGAATGATGAGAATAACGGTATTTCTCATTTTTTGGAACATTTAATGTTTAAAGGCACATCAAAACATAAGGCCGGAGAATTTGACAGAACTTTGGAATCTAAAGGAGCAATTGTTAATGCCGCAACCTGGAAAGATTACACATTTTATTACGTTACCGTACCAAAAGGTACTTCAGATAAAAATTTTAAAGACACACTGGAATTACATGCGGATATGATGCTTGACCCTGTTATTCCCGATAACGAAATAGGCGAACCCTTTGACCTTAACAATCCTAACATAACAACAAAAAGAGAACGTCATGTTGTTATTGAAGAAATAAGAATGAGAAAAGACCAGCCTTGGACAAGCGTTTATAATAATCTAAATTATAATATGTATACTTCTCATCCATATAAAAGAGATGTTATCGGTAATGAACAAATAATTTCCCAAATATCACGTGATTCAGTTATGAATTATTATAAAACTCACTATACTCCAAATAATATAACAACAATTATTGTAGGAGATTTAAACCCTGATGAAATTATTCCTTTAGTTACTAAAGAATTTGATTTTAAAGGAAGATTAAATTATATAAATAAATCTTTTCCCAAGGATTTACCAACAGAAGAAACAAAAGTTTCCGTAAAATATTCTCAAATTAATACGGGATTTTTAATGTTCGGATACTTAGGGCCTGAAGCTTCGGATATTAAAAATTCAACCATACTTGAAATGATTAGTATAATTTTGGGCGAAGGTTCAAGTGCAAGACTTTATCGAAGATTAATAGAAAAAGCTAAAAAACCTGTTTTTAATGTTGTATCATGTGATTTTTATTCTTTCAGAGATGGCGGTAATTTCTTTATACAGGCAAATTTTAAACCCGATTATAAAAATGAAGCTATTGAACTTATAAAAGAACAAGTAAATGAGTTAATAAAAAACGGAATAACTGAAAACGAATTAAAAAAAGCGAAAAAGAAACTAAAAGCTTGTTTTGCGGAAAACTCCGAAACCGTTTCAGATATAGCCGATACTATCGGATATTATATGACTGTTTGTAACAATCTCGAATGTGTTGAGGAATATGTTGAAACAATAGACAAAATAACTACGGAAGAAATACGTCAAGCAGCCGAAAAATATTTAGACTTAAATCATGCCGTAATATCAGTACTAATGCCCGAAGAATAAATCAAAGGAAAATTTATGAAAAAATATAATTTAAAAAATTCAATACAAGCTGCAATAAAAACAAATAATAATACTCCGAGATGTGCAGTTGTAATGTACGTAAAAATAAACAAAGAAGAAGAAAAAACAGGTCTTTATTATATTTTATCAAGACTGTTTTTAAAAGGAACAAAAACAAGAACTTCAGATGAAATATCAGATTTACTTGATGAAAATGTTATTGATATAAGTATTGATAAAAAAAACGATTACTTTAAATTCAAACTTTTATGTCTTAATGAAGATATAGATTTAGGTTTGGATATTCTGCGCGATATCTTTGAGAATTCAACATTTGATGATTTAAATAAAGAAGTTGAAAAAATCAAAGGTGAATTTGAGGCAGATTTAGACTCTGCAAAAATAAAAGCGCAAGACGAATACTACAGAACAATTTATAAAAATCACCCCTATGGTACAGGCAGAAAAGAAATACTTAATCAAATTGATTCCATTACAAAAGAAGATTTATTAAAAGCTTACAACGAAATTAAATACAACTTACCTAAAAATATCTGTGTAGTTTCAAGCTTTGAACATAAAACCGTTTTGAATCTTTTAGAAAAATATTTGGGCGGACTAATTACAAAAAAATCGGAAGATACAAGAAAAATCCCCGAAAAGCTAGATGATAATATCATATCTGTTGTTGAAAAAGAAGATGCAAATCAGGCACAAATATTTCAGGGTTGGCGTTTTCCTTCGGTTTATTCTGAAGAATATCCGGTTATCCTGCTTTTAAATACAATTATAGGCGCAAGCGGGCTTTCATCAAGATTATTTCTTGAATTAAGAGAGAAACAGGGTCTTGCCTATACAGTAAGAAGTGTTTATGAGCCAAATTTATTATCGGGGCAATTTTTCGTATATATTGCAACAGAACCTAAAAATATAAAAACTTCTATTGAAGGTTTTAAGATTGAGATTAATAAAATAATGACAGAACTTATAACCGATGAAGAACTCGAAAATGCTAAAAATAATGCAATAGGTAAAAGACAATTTTACACGGAAACAAATATTTCTGAGGCTTCATTAAGAGGATATTATGAGTTTTTGGGTTTAGGATTCGATTTTGAAGAAAAATTAAAATCAAAAATAAAATCCGTAACAAAACAGGATATTATTAATACTGCAGAAAAATATTTTTCACAGCCGAAAGCACTATGTGTTCTTGCACCGAAAAAATATCTTGAGAGTGCCAATTTAATATAACTGTGATACAATCAGACAAGAACTATGAACAAAGCAGAAGAAAAAAAAATAAAAAAACAGATAGAAAAATTTCAAAAATCAGGCAATATACAAAAAGCAATAGAAGCCTGTAAAAATGCACTGCTGCAAGATTCAAACAATTGCGACTTACATATAAAACTCGGCGATTTATATATGGCCTGGCATTTAGACATTTATCAGGTGCAGCAATATGCCGATGAAGCAATTACGGAATATCAACTTGCATTGGAAACTTGCATGAATTCGGCTGAAATATATTATAAAATAGGTATGGCATTTTATTATAAAAGAGAACTCGATAAAGCATTAAATTATCTTAAACTTGCCCTTGAACACAATCCTAAACTTGCCGAAGCTTATTTTATGATGGCGGAAATATATACAAGAAAAGGTGATTATATTGAAGCAATAGAAGAAGCTCAAAATGCCGTTAAAATGTCGCCTTTTACTTCTTCTAGAGCTTATTTTCTTATATACAATTTGTATGTTATTCTTAAAAAAGAAAATTTTATTAAATGTCATTTAAA
Source organism: Candidatus Gastranaerophilales bacterium (assembly GCA_944323625.1). Taxonomy (GTDB): domain Bacteria; phylum Cyanobacteriota; class Vampirovibrionia; order Gastranaerophilales; family Gastranaerophilaceae; genus Avigastranaerophilus. The sequence continues at coordinate 45,541 of CALUTD010000016.1, read as the reverse complement.
TTTGTTAAAATCGTTTTTAACTTTGCCTTTTGATAAATATGCGCAAAAAGAAGTGATAACAAGGCTTTCGTATATAAAGTTTTTGCCTGTTTTGGTTAAAACTTCATTTATGGTATTTTTTAGCGGTTTTAATGAAAAAGTTTTAAATATATATCGGGAAACAATTGATAAAGCTCCCGGGTTTGTTGAATTATATATAAATCTTGGCAGAGTCTATTATGAGTTAAAGAGATATGATGATGCAATTTGTGAATATAAAATGGCAATTTGGCTCGACAGTCTTAATATAAGAGCTTATTATTATCTCTGCCGTGTATATGAAGAAATAAGAGATTATGATAATGCTATAGAAATATGCAAAAAATTAATTGAATTACAGCCGAATGTCGCCGATTTTCACTGCAAAATAGCTCAATATTTTTATTTGAGAAGTGAATTGCAGCAGACTAATGAAATTCAAGATGCAATTTCTCATTATCAGACGGCAATAACTTTAAATCCTAATCCAAGATGGACAAGTGTTGTATCACAAACTTTGGGATTTATTTTCCAAGAACATATAAAAGATTTAGATGCTTCAGTAAGTTCATATCAAACGGCATATATTTTAAATCCTGAAGATATAGATATATGTTTAAATTTAGGAAATGTATTCTTTGAAAAAGGCTCTTATGATAATGCTCTGACAGTATATAAAAAAGCACTGGAAAACTCTCCGTATAATGCAAGACTTCACTGTAATTTAGGTTATTTATACTGGGGGAAAGGGAATCTTGAAGAAGCTATAAAAGAATACGAAAAAGCAATAAAGTATGATAATACTTATGATATTGCGTATAACAATCTTGGTGTTATTTATTTGGATGATTTAGGGCGCGTAAAAAAAGCAATTGAGCTGTTTGAATCCGCAATAAGGTCTAATCCCAATTATGCACTTGCAAATTATAATTTAGCACGTTCAGTTGCAATAACGGGTAATAAAATTGAGGCCGCAAAACTTTATCAAACCGCTTTGGATATTAATAGCTATACTCAAGAGATGGATCCCGCGGAAATAGAAGATAAAATTCAGGATTTATTTAATTAATCGGAGAAAAAATGGAATATACTCAGGAAATAAGAGTTTTATACAGTGATACAGATTCCTACGGAGTTGTTTGGCACGGCGCTTATACAAAATGGTTTGAAGCAGCAAGAGTTGAACTCGTTGAAAAATTGGGACTTAAATTATCCGATTTAGAAAAAAATAATATTCTTTTCCCTGTTGTTGAGCTCAATATACGCTATAAATCTTCCGCTAAAATGAATGAAAGAATTATTATAAAAACTAAAATTTCAGAATTGAAACCTTTAAGCGTTACTTTTGAACATAAAGTTTACGAAAAAGAAACCGATACTCTAAGAGTAATTGCACATTCAACTATTGTTGTTATAGATTCTGTTAGTGGTAAAATGTTCAGAAGAATACCTGATTATATTTATTCAAAATTTTCTCAAGGCTGCCATGATTAATTATGATTCCTTAACTTTAAAACAATTTCTTGAAGAAAATAAAGAGTTTTTTATTGGAGCTAAACTTCAAAAAATTCAACAGCCTAACAGAAATGAATTGATTTTTGTTTTAAGAAAATCAGGTGAAGCAAAAAAGTTATATGTAAATTTTAATCCGAATTTTTTTCATATTTGTTTTATGTCGGAAGAAAACGAATTAAAAAGGAATATAACAATTCCCAAAACTGCTCCTATGTTTTGTATGTTATTGAGAAAGTATATACAAAACTCTAAAATTACAGATGTTCAGGTTCCTGAATATGAACGTATTTTTGAGATTTATTTTGACTATTATGATGAATTGGGTGAAAAATCTCAACTGTGCTTAGCTGTTGAATTAATGGGAAAATACAGTAATGTAATTTTGTATAATTATGATACTAACGTAATAATAGGATGTGCACATAATGTAAGTGCGGAAAAAAGCAGAGAAAGAGAATTATACGGTATGCTGCCGTATATTTATCCTCCGAAACAGAAGAAAAAAAATATTCTCAGAGTTTCACAGGATTCATTTATTAATAATATTGATAAAAATTGTCCTGCCAAAAGTATTTCTTCCATGTATAACTATATAACAATACCCATTGCGGAAGAATTTCTCAAAATGTCTGATTCTTTTGAAGATTTATATTATAAGTTAAAAGATTTTTTGTCCAAAAAACATTATTCGGGATATATTTCTAATGATTTTTCCAAATTCTTTTTATTTAAATTTGAAAATTCATTCAAATGCACGAATATTAACCAAATGACAGATGATTATTTTTCTTTCTGTCAATCGGAAACAATAAAGAAGAATCTAAAATTAAAAATTATAAAACAGATTCAAAACCAACTTGATAAACTTAATAATTTGAAAATAAAACAGGAACTGCAAATACAAAAAACAGAGAAATCACTGGAATATAAAAATAAAGCAGATATAATTATGGCTAATTTATATTATTTGAAAGCCGGTGTAAAAATTGCGGAATTAAAAGATTTTGAAGGGAATAATATTAAAATAGAAATGGATGAGAATATATCCGCAACCGAAAATGCAAACAAATATTATTCTTTATATAAAAAAATTAAAACAGCTGCAGAGTACGCAAATACAATGCTAGAGGAAACTAATTCTCAAATTTTATATTTTGAAGAAATGAAATTTTACACACAAAATGCACAATCAATAACCGAATTGAATGATATATGGGCAGAATTGAATAACGAAGAGCAAAAAATTTCATCAACACAAGAACATACGGACTATATAGATTTTCAAAATGTGAGAATTTACATAGGAAAAAATAAAAAACAAAATGATTACATATTATCCAAAATTGCTTCCCCCGAAGATTTATGGTTTCATCCTCTGAATGCCCCGGGGGCTCATATCTTGGTTAAAACAGATAAAATAAAAAACGAAATCCCTGATGAAATACTCCTAAAAGCCGCAGAACTAACTAAAGAATACTCCGCACAAAAAAATAATTCTAAAACATCAGTCATTTATACAAAAAGAAAATACGTTAAAAAGGCAAACAATAAACTCGCTTTCGTTACCTACAAAAACGAAAAAGAAATTGTAATATAAGATTCTATTCAAACAGTTATATTCATTGTTATATAGGTATAAATAGCACTCAGCCTAGCCGTTACAGATTTGTTTCACAAAGTGCTAAATTTAATATTTTTGAAGTTAAACACGAAATATTTTTATAGCGTAATCACATTCAAACAATGGATAAAATAAAAAGTCTTAATAAATGACAAAAATTAATGTGCATATCTTCAATTAATGTTCTAGTATCACCCGCAAATCCACTGAACCCGGTAGAAACGGATTTAAGCCCTCGTCATATAAAATTAAAAAGAAAGTATCAACAAGCTTTACTCTCTTTTTAATTGTAGATAAGCTCTCGAATATGGAACCTTTTGGTTATAGTGCAAAGACATTTTATAGTGAATTAATATCAATTATTAAACAAGCTACTCAGGAATATTGTAATATGAAAATAATATTAAAATTGGAGTGTGTGTAAAATATAAAATTTAAATTTTGTTAATAACATATTTACTTATTAACATTTTGTATATTAAAATGTTAATAATGAATTTTTTATTAATATTTAAAGATGCAAATGAAGTATAATTCAGGAACATACAAACAACAATATAAATATAAAAGTTTTTATCCATCTTTAGTAAATAAAACTTTTATGTGGAATGATAATAAAATAAATGTATTATTAGAAAGTGCTCGTGGCGCATTGGGCGAATTAAATGCTTTTTCTAAGTTAATTCCTGACATAGATTTTTTTATAAAAATGCATATAACAAAAGAAGCTACTGATTCAAATAAGATTGAAGGAACCCAGACAGAGATAGAAGATGCATTATTACCAATAGAAGATGTTGCCCCGGAAAAAAAAGATGACTGGCATGAAATTCAGAATTATATACTTTCAATGGATGAGGCAATTAAGGCATTAAAAAAATTACCAATAAGTATGCGATTAATTTGCAACACTCATAAAACTCTTTTAACTGGTGTCAGAGGTAAAAATAAATTACCAGGAGAAGTTAGAAAAAGCCAAAATTGGGTTGGAGGTTCTTCCATAATGGATGCAAAATATATCCCTCCTCATCCCGATGATTTACCTGTTTTACTTTCAGATTTAGAAAAATTTATAAATAATCCTAATTTAGAAATGCCGGAATTAATTAAAATTGCTATAACCCATTACCAATTTGAAACAATTCATCCATTCTGTGATGGAAATGGCAGAATTGGACGATTATTAATTACTTTACAACTTATAGAAAATGGTTTTTTAGATAAACCCACATTATATATTTCAAACTTTTTTGCTAAAAATAAAGAATTGTATTATAGTTCCTTAAGTTCTGTTAGAGAAAATGGCGACATGGAACATTGGATTAAGTTCTTTTTAAATGGAGTTTTAATAACTTCTCAGTCGTCTATTGATAAATTCAAAGAAATTATTCGAATTAAAGAAGATTCTGAAAAAAAGCTGTTGAACATAGGTGCAAGAGCAAAAATAGGTAAAGAATTATTGTCTATTTTATACTCAAACATAATTATTGATACAAATTTTGTAGCTAAAAAGCTTAATTTAACTTATCCTAGAGCTAATAGGCTTATAAATGATTTTTGTGAACTTGGAATTTTAGCAGAATTAAACAAAGAAAAAATGCGAAATAAAAAATACTTTTTTAAAGATTATGTGCTTTTATTTATAGATTAGTTGGAACCCGCCAAAAGTCGCTTGAATACTAAAATAGAGCCCCATAACGAAGGCTCTAAAAGTTAAATGTCGATGGCGGGACTTGAACCCGCAAGGATTGCTCCACACGCCCCTCAAACGTGCGCGTATACCAATTCCGCCACATCGACATCAATCTAATTTTAAAATGATTATTTTTTTTCGTCAATATATATTTTGATTTTTTTTAAGATATAACATAAAATAAGGATACTATGAACTATATATGGTATTTTTTAATTTTGATTTCAATAGTATTCGGCGCTGTGAACGGAACTTTAGATGAAGTTGCAAATTCCGTTTTTAAGGGCTGTGAGCTTACAATCAGAATTGTTTTAACTTTGCTTGGTATAATGACGTTTTGGCTAGGTATAATGAAAATAGCCGAAAAATCAGGGATTGTTGAATTTATTTCTAAATTACTAAAACCGGCAGCAAAACTGTTATTTCCTGAAATTCCGCCAAACAGCCCCGTAATAGGAGATATTGCCATGAATTTTTCGGCAAATGCTCTTGGGCTTGCTAATGCTGCGACTCCTATAGGAATCAAGGCAATGGAGGGTATGCAAAAGATGAATATTGATAAAAACAGTGCTTCTGATTCAATGTGCACTTTACTTGCCATGAACACAGCCGGTTTTCAGCTTATACCCGCTACTGTTATAGCCATTCTTGCCGCAAACGGGTATGAACATCCGACTGAAATTATTGTTCCAACTTTGATTGTAACAAGTGTAAGTTTTGTTTGTGCAATAATTATCGCAAAGTTATTAAAACGTGTGTTCCCGCCTCAAACAAAGGAGGAAACAAATGCAGTTTAAAGAAATAATGGATATAATATCACTTTGGGCTTTACCTTTAATTATTCTTGTTATTTTAACAACAGCCATAATAAGAAAAATTCCTGTTTATGAAACGTTTATAGAAGGTGCAAAAGATGGAGCAAAGGTTAGTTTAAATATTATTCCTTATTTAATGGCAATAATAGTTGCAATATCAATGTTAAGAGCTTCGGGAGTTTTAGAATCATTATCTTTTATATTTTCAGATATGCTGGAAAAACTTCATCTTCCCTCTGATATTCTTCCTCTTGCTTTTGTAAGGTCGCTATCAGGGAGCGCTGCAATAGGTGTGTTTTCAGATATTGTTGCAAACAATGATATTAATTCATATACCTCAAAATTGGCAGCAATTATGATGGGCAGTTCAGAAACAACTTTTTATGTTTTAACCGTTTATTTTGGTGCCGTAGGAATTAAAAAATACAGGTATGCACTTTTAACAGGCTTATGTGCCGATTTTATCGGTATAGTTATGGCTGTATTGGTTACTATGTGGTTTTTCGGATAACTTAATCCGGTGTCGCCCGCATTTGCCGCAGCTCTTTTTGCGGACCTATTTCCTTTAAATAATATCAACGGGATCTATATCTAAAATGATTTTAATATCATTTGCGCAAGAAGTTTTTTTCATAAAAGTTGAGATTATGTATTGACCTTTTTTATTCATTTTATTTTTTATTATTATTTGAAACCTGTATTCCCGGTTGAGTTTATACATAATGCACTTTTGAGCCTCATTAACTTCTATATATTCGGTTAAATTATGTTTTGAAATAAACTGTATTAAAGCGGAGGCAGTATTTTGAGCACATTTTTGAGCACGTAATTCGGAATTTGAAGAAATAACAATTTTTATAATTTGGCAAAACGGAGGATAATCAAACATTTCACGTCTTGTAATTTCATTATTATAAAAATCTTTATAGTTTTGGGATTTAGCATTTTTTATTGCATACAATTCGGGATTATCCGTTTGAAAAATGACTCTGCCTTCAAAATCACCGCGGCCGGCACGTCCTGCAGCCTGAGTAAGAAGCTGGAACCCTCTTTCACTTGAACGATAATCGGGAAAAGCAAAGCTTATATCGGCATCAATAACCCCCACTAATGTTACATTAGCATTATCAAGTCCTTTGGCTATCATTTGAGTTCCTATTAATATATCGATATCTCCGTTTTGAAATTTTTCCAAATTCTCAAGATATTTTGTTTTTGAGTTCATAATATCAGAATCTATTCTTTCAATCTTTGCATCAGGAAAAAGTTTTTGTGCTATATCTTCTATTCTTTGGGTTCCCATGCCCGCCATTCTAATATCATTTGACCCGCATGAAGGACAAATTTCAGGTACATTCTGAACACTTCCGCACCAATGGCATTTTAATGTATTATCCGAAGCATGAAAAATCATAGGTATATCACAATTCGGACATTTAATTACATTAGAACATGTTCTGCAATATACACTTGTATAAAACCCTCTTCTGTTCATTAATAAAAGAACCTGTTTTTTATTTGCAAGCGCAGCTTTTATTTCATTTATTAAAGTATTGGAAAAAATGCTTTTTGAATTTTTATAGAATTCCTCTTTCATATCTATAACACTGACCCCGGGTAAATCACAGTTGTTATATCTGTTATTCAGAGTAATTAAATTATTTGTTGAAACAGCGTTAAAATAAGAACAAATATCAGGGGTTGCACTGCCTTTGATTAATGCTGCATTGTATATTTCACAAATTTTTTTTGCCGCATCTCTTGCATCGTATCTTGGAGCGGGAGATATCTGTTTATAAGCATTTTCATGTTCTTCGTCGATTATAACAAGTCCGATATTTGTTAAAGGCGCAAAAATACAAGAGCGAGCCCCTATAATAATTCTGATTTTATTATCTCTGATTTTATTCCAAACATCAAATTTTTCACCGTCTGAAATGCTGCTGTGCCAAATTGCAATTTCATCGGGATTAAATCTTTTTATAAGTCTTAAAGTTAATTGAGAAGCCAACGCTATTTCAGGAGCAAGAAATAAAACATTTCTACCTGAATCAAGAACTTTTTGTATTGCCCTGAAATAAATTTCCGTTTTCCCTGAACCCGTTACTCCATGCAGCAAAATTGGCTCTGTTTGATGATTATCTATTTTTTCCGATATTATATCAAAAGCTTTTGCCTGTTCGGGGCTAAGCGGAGGGAAACTTGAAGAAGTTTTGCTTAACTCTGATACTAAATCTGATTTTTTAAATATATTTAACGGGTCACGATAAACTTTTTTGTCCGTAATATCAATAAAGCCCTTTTCTTTTAGCTTGTTAATTGTTGCTCGTGTTGTTTTTGCTTCTTTTTCAAACTCAATTAAAGGCATTTCATGTTTGGATTCCAAAATTTCAAGTATTTCTAAATGTCTTTTAGTTGCATTCTCTTTACTTTTAAAAATTATATATTTTTCGGTTTTATCTTTTTGTTTAGAATTTTCTTTTAAAAATTTCATGGGAACAGCCGCCTGAATTACATAATTTATGTCACAGCCGTAATAATTTGCAATCCATTCAAGCAGTTTTAAATATTCAAGTGTAAAAACACAACGTTTATCAATTATTTTTATAATTTCCTTTGCTTGAATTGAATCTTCAAGATAATTTGAAAATCCTGAAACAAAACCAATTATTTTTCGATTTGAAGCACCAAAAGGAACCAAAACTGCATGTCCGATTTTAATTTGTGATTTAATATCATCGGGAATTAGATATGAAAAAGTTTTTGTTCCGAGCCCGGGCACATCAACAAGACATAGGGCATATTTATATTTATTGTTGCTGTATTCCATACATATAGAATTTTAACAATAACTTACAATTTACTCAAGATTTTAATTCTTTTTTATTTGAATATCTTATAATAATTACTTTTTCATTTCTTGACTCTGTAATATTTAAAGGCTAAAATAATTAGAGTCCTGAAAAAATCTTAATAAAGAGGTTGTATGAAAGAATTTGAAACGGATTTTATAGAAAAAGTTATAGATATAATGAAAAATAACGAATTAACCGAAGTTATGCTTGATGACGGTGATAGTTCATTAGTAATAAAGGGAAACGGATTTAAACCTGTTATAAAACAAAAACAAGAAACAGTAGTTAAAGTTCAAGAGGAAGAAGAAAAAATATTAGAAGAAGAACCTAAGGAAAATCTTGTTCCTATAGTTTCCGAGATGATTGGTTTATTTTTTTCAAAGCCTTCACCAAATGAAGCACCGTTTGTTAAAGTCGGAGATGAAATAAAAGAAGGTCAGGTTATTTGTATTATAGAAACAATAAAATTAATGAATAAAATAACATCCGATATATCGGGTAAAGTTGCGGAAATTTGTATTGAGGACGGGAAACCCGTTGAATACGGCCAGGTTATTATGTATATAGAAAAAGATTAGCGGTAAGGGAATATGTTTAATAAAGTATTAATAGCAAACAGGGGCGAAGTTGCAGTAAGAATTATCAGAGCTTGCAGAGAGATAGGAATACCGACGGTAGCGGTTTATTCCAAGGCGGATGCAGATTCTTTACATGTAAGCTTGGCAACGGAAGCATATTGTATAGGCGGGAATGAAAGTTCAAAAAGTTATTTGAATATACCGGCAATAATATCTGCAGCATTAGTATCAGGGGCGGATGCAATACACCCAGGGTACGGATTTATGTCGGAACGTGCCGATTTTGCAGAAATATGTAAAGAACACAATATTAAATTTATAGGCCCGTCACCGGAATCCATGCAGTTAATGGGGGATAAAGCAACGGCAAGAAAGACAATGATGTCTAAAAATGTTCCTATCACTCCGGGAACAGGAATAATAACCGATATTGAAGAAGCAAAAAAATCCGCACAAAAATTCGGTTACCCCGTGATTATTAAAGCAACGGCAGGCGGCGGCGGAAAAGGTATGAGAGTCGCCAATAATTCAGACGAACTTGAACAGAGTATCACTCTTTGCCGGCAGGAAGCGGAAAAATTCTTCGGTAATCCTGATGTATATATGGAAAAATACCTCGTCAATCCAAGACACATTGAAGTACAAATTATAGCCGATAGTTTTGGAAATGTTATACATTTAGGTGAAAGAGATTGTTCTATTCAAAGAAGACATCAAAAACTTATAGAAGAAGCTCCTTCGCCGGCTGTAAGTCCCGAAGTAAGAAAAAAACTCGGTGAAGCAGCAGTTCAAGCCGCAAAAGCCGCTAAATATGAGGGCGTCGGCACTATCGAATTTTTGCTTGATAAAGACAAAAATTTCTATTTTATGGAAATGAATACTAGACTTCAAGTAGAACATGGAATTACCGAAATGATTTCCAATATCGATATTGTACGCGAACAAATAAGTATAGCAGCCGGTAATCCGCTTTCATATAAGCAAGAAGATATAAAATTATTCGGGCATGCCATTGAATGCAGAATAAATGCAGAAGACCCCGACAGAAACTTTCTTCCCGCCCCTGGCGAAATAAACGGCTATATAACTCCGGGGGGCTTTGGTGTCAGAGTTGATTCTCATGTCTATTCGGGGTATAAAATCCCGCCATATTATGATTCTTTAATAAGTAAATTAATGTGCTGGGCACCCGATAGGGAACAGGCAAGAAGAAGAATGTACAGAGCACTTAAAGAATATGTTATTACGGGAGTAAAGACAACTCTTCCTTTCTATCAGGAACTTATTGAAGATGAAGTATTTATTTCCGGAAACTTTGATACAGGTTTTATGAACACATATAAAAAATAATATCAGAGCTAAACAATATGAAGCCGCAATATCTGACTTTTTTTACATTGAGCCTGACAAGAAGATTTCAAAAGTGAACGTGATTTCACATAATCACCAGGTACAATTGGAATAGAAGGTTCTACACGATAACCTTTTTCAGAATTAAACAGTTCATAAAAAAAGAATGCAAATTGGTCAAAAGTCAGTAATACCAGGTTGTCAACCTGAACTTGTTTCAGGTTCTTACCGACTTGGAATGATAACATTAAGCTATAAATATTAAACCATACAAAATACTTGTATTTCCATTTTGGTAAGATCCTGAACAAGTCAAAATCTACGCAATAAATTGCTCGATTTTTAGACTTTTCAGGATGACATCTTATTTTATTGTCTTATCATTTGTCACCGAATCACGTAAAATATACATTTTTTCCAAAATAATTTTTATGATACAATTTTTTTGTATAAAAAGTACAAAAAAGATTGGAGTATCAAATGAAAGAACTTTCTTCTCTTCAAATTGAAAGACTTAAATATCAGCCGAAATTACCTTCATCTTTAGCAGGCGGTATTAATAATTTAAGTCTGACAGAAGGCAATAAAACAAAAGCGGTTAAAGACTGCGAACAAATTGAAGAACTTTTTAAAAATACATACGGTAAACCCGTTGTTACTTTTAAAACATCATCAGTAAATGAAGCAAGCCCTAAAAGAAACATAGGTGTTATATTATCAGGCGGACAGGCACCCGGAGGACATAATGTAATTGCCGGGTTATATGATGCACTAAAACAGGCAAATCCTGAAAATAAATTATACGGATTTTTAGGCGGACCTTCAGGTATTATTGACGGAGAATATATAGAATTTACTTCCGAAAAAATTAATGCTTACAGAAATACAGGCGGTTTTGACATTATAGGCAGCGGCAGAACTAAGTTGGAAACTGAAGAACAATTCCAAAAAGCATTACAAGTTTGTAAGAATTTAGGAATTACCGGTGTTGTAATAATCGGCGGAGATGATTCAAATACAAACGCGGCAATGCTTGCGGAATGGTTTGTAAAAAATAATGCAGGTATTCAAGTTATAGGCTGCCCTAAAACAATTGACGGCGATTTAAAAAATGAACAGATTGAAATTTCTTTTGGTTTCGATACTGCAACAAAAACTTATGCAGAATTAATCGGAAATATTTTAAGAGATGCCAATTCCGCTAAAAAATACTGGCATTTTATTAAATTAATGGGAAGAAGTGCAACCCACGTAGGACTTGAAGTAGCGCTTCAAACCCAACCTAATATTACTTTAATTTCGGAAGAAGTTGAAGAAAAGAAAATGTCTTTAAAACAAATTGTTGACTATATTGCAAATATTGTTGCAAAAAGAGCGGACATGGGCAAAAACTTCGGTATTGCTTTAATTCCTGAAGGATTAATTGAATTTATTCCCGAAATAAAATCAATGATTTCAAATTTAAATGATGTTTTAGCCGAACTTGAAACTGATTCTTCGTTTAAATCTGCTGATGATAATACTAAATTCGAAACGATAAAAAATAAATTAAATGCACAGGATTCTGCAGTATTTAATTCATTGCCGGTATTAATTAAACAACAATTGTTAATGGACAGAGATCCTCATGGAAATGTTCAAGTTTCTAAAATAGAAACTGAAAAATTGTTAATTGAAATGGTAAGCACAAAATTAGCAGAAATGAAAAAAGCCGGAAAATATAACGGTAAGTTTTCCGCACAGTGTCATTTCTTCGGTTATGAAGGAAGATGTGCATTCCCTTCAAACTTTGATGCGGATTATTGTTACTCACTCGGCTACAATGCTTTTGCATTGATTAAATTCGGTTTGACAGGTTATTTATCATCCGTTAAAAATCTTTCCGCACCGGCATCCGAATGGGTAGCAGGCGGTGTACCTTTAACTATGATGATGAACATGGAAAAACGCCACGGCCAATTCAAACCTGTTATAAAAAAAGCACTTGTTGAATTAAACGGACCTGTTTTCAAAGTATTAGAAGAAAATAGAGAAGTTTGGGCATTTGAAGATAAATATATTTTCCCCGGCTCAATTCAATATTTTGGACCATCAAGTGTTTGTGATATAACAACAGAAACATTAAAACTTGAAAATGCAGCTAAATTAACTGCTGTATAGATATTTAATAATATGTTTTAAAAAAGACCTTTCAATTAATTGAAAGGTCTTTTCCATAAATAGTATAATTTGTTCGCCTTCGGCTGTTCTCATTTCGGCTTGTTTTATTAATTTAATCTTTTAGGATAATCGTTTTTAAATTCCCAACTGTCAATTTCCAGTAAATGCGAGCACCATAACCCCGATTCCCGGCATGTTTCCAAAACATAATCCCTGTTTTGCTCTCGTTCATATATTCCGGGAGTAAAAGAAGTATCACTCCAGCCCCAAACATTGGTATTAACATGCGGAATCTTTTCCAAAAGATAATCATTTTCAGTTTCAAGTTTTTCTGTAAATATATTGAATTGAAATAAATCTCTGCCCATTTTGTTTGGGCCTTTTTCACCGTTTACATCGTATACTATTGACATAGGACATTCATCTCCGTAAAACAAAGAACCGTCATTTAAGTATACAACCGCCGAATTATTACTAAGATCCTTAAATTGAATGTCTATTTGATTAAAATATTTTGCATTATCAGACATTTTTGAAACTTTCACATAACTCATATGATTGAGCAAATAAGTTTCATAAAATGTTTTCATTGAATTATAATCCGAACAAATATAAGAAGGTCCTACATGCGAACCTGTTCCATCGGCCTCTCTATAAACTCCCCACTCATAAGATTGGTTGCCCGATTCTATTTCAGATAATCTGACAGCATTTGAAAGTGTAGAGTAAAACTTTTTCAGTTTTGCTGCAGTTTCAGTCTTTTTGTGGTTTGCCATTACAACAGGAACCGTAATTGCCGCAATAACTCCTATAATTACAAGAGTAATAAGTACTTCTGCTAATGTAAATGAATATTTTGGAGGTAAAAAATATTTCTCAAAAACTAACCCGTGTCTACCCCCCCCGTGGTGTTTAATTGGTTTATTCATAGTTTTATCTCCTTTTTATTTTATTTTATCATATATTTTATAACTTTTCAAAATTATTCATATCTTAAGGCATCAATCGGGTTTAATAATGAAGCCTTATATGCCGGATAATATCCGAATGCTATTCCAACCAGCCCTGAAAATCCGAGTGATAATAATATAGAAAACAAAGATATTGAAACTGTCATTCCGTCAGAAAAGAATTCGACTGACTTTGCCCCTATAATACCTGTTATAACACCTACAAGCCCTCCTATCATTGAAAGAAGAAATGACTCTATTAAAAATTGACTTCTTATATCGGATGCCCTTGCACCTATCGCCATTCTTATGCCTATCTCTTTTGTTCTCTCTGTAACCGAAACAAGCATTATATTCATAATACCTATTCCGCCTACCAAAAGTGAAACTGAAGCAATTGAAGCAAGCAAAATTGCAAATGTTTGAACTGTTGATTTCATTCGCTCTTGAAATTCGGCAGAGTTTCTTATTTCAAAGTCATTTGTTTGGTTTACTCCTATATTGTGCCTAAATTTCAATAATTCTTCGGTTTCAAGTTCAACATCATTAAGAGTATCTGCATCAATACCCTTAACAACTATCATTTTAACTGTCCCCGGGAAACTTACTCCGAATAATTTTTTTTGGGCAGTTGTTATGGGTATAAATATTAAATCATCTTCATCAAAAGGACCTGTAGAGCCTTTTGTTTTCAAAACTCCAAGTACTTTAAAGGGAACATTCCCGACTCTTATAACTTTATTTATTGGTGATACATCCCCGAATAATTCACTTGCCACCGTAGCACCGATTACTGCCACTTTCGCACTGTTTTGTACATCTTTAAAAGTAAAACTTCTTCCAAGTTCAATTTCATAGTTTTTTATATATAGGTATTTGGGTGTAGTTCCATATACTGTAGACTGCCAGTTTTGGTTTCCGTACATTAGTTGTTTGCTTTCGCTTGAAACGGGTGCAACCGCCTCAACATTCATAACATTCTTTTCTATGGCGGCTGCATCTTTTAAAGTTAATGAAGGTTTGGTGCCCATCCCCATTCTTACACCGCCTGCCCTTGCCGATGCTGAACGTATTGTAAGAATATTTGACCCCATTGACTCCATATTCTCTTGTACTTTTTTGCTGGCTCCCGTACCTATTGCAAGCATTATAATAACTGCGCTAACCCCGATTATTATACCTAAACTGGTTAATGCAGAACGCATTTTATTTACTTTTAATGAGCTTATTGCCATTTTTAATGTTGATTTTATATCTATCATTTATGTTTGCCTTGTTTTTGTTTTTAACCATTCCGTTTTTGGCATATCGGATACTATTTTTCCGTCTTTAAACCTTATAATTCTGTTGCAATATTCTGCTATATCGGGTTCATGTGTTACTAAAACAATAGTTTTGCCTGTTTTATTATTTAGATTTACAAAAAATTCCATTACTTCAATACTTGTTTTTGTATCTAAGTTCCCCGTTGGCTCGTCTGCAAGAATTAATGGCGCATCATTTACTATTGCTCTTGCAATTGCGACTCTTTGCTGTTGTCCTCCTGACATCTGATTCGGCATATGGTCTTCTCTGTTTTCAAGTCCTACTATTTTCAATGCCTGTCTTGCTCTTTCATGACGCTCTTCTTCGGGAATCCCCTTATATATCATAGGCAGTTCAACATTTTCCAATGCTGATGTCCTGGGTATTAAGTTAAATCCTTGAAACACAAAACCGAGTTTTATATTCCTTATATCAGACAACTCATCACGTGAAAGTGAAAGAACGTCAACTCCATCCAAATGATAACTGCCCGAATTCGGTTTATCAAGAGTTCCAAGCATGTTCATGCAAGTCGATTTCCCGCTTCCTGATGTTCCCATTATAGCGACAAATTCTCCTTCTTCAATACTTAATGATACATCATCAAGCGCATTGAAGCTTTCTTCTCCTGTTTGATATGTTTTTATTGCATGTTTTACTTCTATTAAGCTCATACTTCTATCCTATAATCTTGGCGGACGCATTGAGTTCCCTTTTTTATCGGAAGTTATTTTACCTATGTAAACTAAATCCCCTTCTTTTATATTATCTGAAATAATTTGGGTGTAAGAATCATCACTTACTCCGGTTTCTATATTGATTCTTACCGGTTTGCCTTTTTTATCAATCCATATACCTTTATGTTCATACCTTTGTTTATTATCAGCAGTTGTAAATTTAAGCGCTGTATTGGGTACGGTAAGAATATTCTCTTGTTTCCCCGTTATTATCGAAACATTTGCAGTCATACCCGGCATGAGTTTATCCTCTTCATTTTTAACTTCTATAACTACTGTATAAGTCACAACGTTTGATTCGGTTGTAGGTGATAATCTTACCTGTGTGACTTTTCCGTAAAAAACACTATCAGGGTAGCCGTCAAGTGTATATTCAACCTCTTGCCCCTCTTTAACTTTACCTATATCTGCTTCTGAAACACTTGTTTCTATTCTCATAAGCGTTAAATCCTCAGCAACAGTGAATAAAGTAGGAGTTTGGAAACTTGCTGCTACAGTCTGTCCGACTTCTACTTCTTTTGATATTACTATACCCTTAACCGGTGATATGATTTTTGTGTATCTCATATTTGCCGATGCGGTTGCAAAATTTGCTTCCGCCTGCATAATTGATGCCTTTGCCGATGCAACTTGTGCTAAATCAGATTTATATGCAGATTCTGCAGAATCCAAATCATTTTTTGAAACTAAATTTCTTTCATACAAATTCTTATATCTTTTGTAGGTTTTTGTATCATATTCCAATACAGCTTGATACCTTGCTAAAGTAGCTTTCGCATTATTTATATTTGCTATTGATTGATTAAGCTGTGCTTCAAATAAAGAAGTGTCTATTTGCGCCAATAACTGACCTTTTTCAACTTCCGAATTATAGTCAACATAAATTTCATTTATCATCCCTGATACCTGAGAACCTATATCTACGGTATTTACAGGTTCAATTGTTCCCGTTGCTTCGACTATTTGGGTTATTGTTCTTTTTTCAATCGGAACTTTTATATATTTAACCGTATTTTTCCTTTTTGTATAAATAAAAGGTACGGCTATAATAAGAATTATACATATTAATGCAATCAGTTTTTTCATTATCTTTCTCCCATTGCGGTTTGAAGGTCAGTCAATGCAACATTGTACTGATAAATTGTCTGCACATAATCTCTTTGTGCGTTGTTATAATTTTCTTTTGCATCCTGAAGTTCTATAAAATTTCCAAGACCTACTTCGTATCTTGCATCGGCAAGTTCGTAGTTTTCTAAAGTTTGTTTAACTTTTGTCTGCATTAGCGGAATATTTTTTTCCAATTGAATCATATTTATGTATGCACTTTGAACTTCAAAAAATATTTGTTGTTTTATTGAATCAACATTTCTTTTTGCTATTTCAAGCTGAGCCTTACTTTCTTTTATTCTTAATCTTGTATCCATAATATTTAAATTATTAGTTGAAAGATAAGCGCCTAAAGTAATTCCGTTTGAAGAATAATAACTGTTATTAGCCCAATTATAACCTATAGAGCCGGTTAAATCAGGAAAGTATTCTTTTTTTGTATATTTTAAAGCTTCGTTAACGGCATCTTTTGTTGCTTCCATTGATAATAAATCAGGTCGTTTTTTATAGGCAATTTCAATGGATTCTTCGAGTGAATACGGATATTTTGTAAATTTATAGTTTTCTAATATATTCGTCTTTTCAACCTGCATTGTAAGAACAGCTTCTTTAGGCTCTATTGTCCCGTCATCTTTGGTTTTTGTATTTGCAATATTTAAAAGATTTATTTCCGCATAATTATTTTTAAAGTTAAATGTTTCGGTATTTTCTATTTGATAGTCAGGCGCATTTACAACAAACATTGAATTATTTAACTGAATTATAGCATTCTGATAAGTATTTTCGGCACTGACAAGATTTATTTTTGCATCACTTAAGTATACCTCCTGATTTACAAGGTCAATTTTAGATACAAGCCCTTCGTCGTAAAAAGCTTTTGTTCTGTCATATTGTCTTTCATTAACAAGAACATTAGCTCTTTGTATATCAATATTGGCTTTTGCTGCCAAAACTCCGTAGTATGCCGATTTTACATTATTTACGGTATTAAGAATTGTTGTTTCAAGGTCATATTCGGCAGCTATTTTATAGAATTTCTGCATCTTAACCTGAGAAAACACTTTTCCAAAACTGTATATTAATTGATTTAATGCAATTTGAGCGGAAAAATTTTTATTATTTGTAGAACGCAGTCTTGTTTCAGTATTTCCGTAACTTGTTCCTGCCGTTGCGCCGATTGTCGGGAAGTAGCTCGCTTTACTCTGTCCTACACGTGAATCATACATTTCTACATATTGCTTCGCTATATCAACTTCATAGCTGTTTTTTAAAGCTATATCTATACAATCCTGTATAGTAAGAGTAGCACCTTGATTTATTTCTTCAATGGCTTCGACTTTAAATGCAAATAAAAATAGAGCTATAATTGTTATATATATTTTAATTATTATTTTTCTCTTCATGTTAATTCCGATTATAAAAGAATTTGGAATAAATACCATCCGCTTACAATACTATATTACATTTTTTATAACGAGAAAAATATCTAGAAGTTCAAAAAAGCTACAATAACAACAGTAATGTTGTCCGACCGAACTTAAATTATATATTTTTCTAAATCAGATTTATCCAAAACTTCTAAGCTTGATTGATTATGGACAAATATTATACAACTAATAAGAGGCTTAAACATTTCAAAATCACTATATGAAAGCTTTTTATTTAAATCTGCCATATTATCCGCTAAAAATTCCGTTATTAATATTTTATTTTTAAACACAAGCGAACTGAAATAATCAAGCGCATCTTTTGTTGTTATTCCTTCAAAATAGATAATATCCGGGGATTGAAACTCTATAAATCTCATAGCTTTGTCAATGTTAAATCCTATATTTTCATTAAGTTCACACTGATTAACATTTTCAAGATTGTATTTCGAAATTGATTCAAGAGTCATTATATTTTTATCAGGACTTGAGATATCATTCAAAAGAGAATAAATAATATGAGTTTTTCCTGCAAGTGAAGCTCCGCATACAAGAACTATACCCGGTTTTGAACAGGCTGTTTTTATCGTATTTATTTGTGTTTCACTAAAACCTATTTCCTTCGGAGTTTTTGGCGGTTTATATATTTTTAATGAAATTCTTTCCCCGTTTATTGTCGGGAAGGCCGATATACTTGCAGTTAATATAATATCTTCAACCTTAAATATCAATTTCCCCAACTGCGGCAGTTCACATACATTTGCATCCATTGAAGATAAATTTTTAAGTTTGGACAAAAACGGAACTACAAGTACTCCCGGAATTTGACCGGTATTAATTATTTCATTTCCTTCTCTAAAGTTAACACTTAAACCAAAAGGAGTATGCTCAAAAAACATTTCGTGTACATCATTTAAAATAGCCTGCTTTAAAATTGCTCTTATTAATATTTGTATATGCTCATCCGAAAGTACATCATTATGGAGTTCTTCCTGCCAATCAAACTTATTTTCAGTCTTTTCTATATTTATCAAACCTGAACTGCCGCCCGAGTTATAATATTCATCAATTTTTTGCATTACAAGAGATTCTGCCGCTACAACAGGTTCTATATCACATCCGGTTTTTTCAACAATTTTATCAATTGCAAATAAATCTAAAGGATCTGCCATTGCAACTGTCAATACATTTTCTATTTTAAATAAAGGTATTATTTTATACTTTTGGGCATCACTATAGTTTATATAAGATAAACATCCCATATCTGGAATATAGTCTTTTAAATCTACATAGGGTATATGAAGTTTATTTTCCAAAAACTTTAATAAAACTTTTTCTTCAATAAGATTTGATTTTATTAATATCGTTCCTATATTAACATTTTGTGAAACAGCAATTTCATGCGCTTTTTCAATATCTTCAAAACTTATAAGACCATCTCTTACAAGGTCATATTTAAGTTTCTCAAGAGTTTTATTTGTAACCAGTTCCATACTTATCCTAAATAACTTTTCACTTTTTCAACAACAAAATCAACATTAAACGGCTTTGTTATATATTCATCGGCCCCTGTTTCTTCACCTATAATTTTATCCTCCTCTTGAGAACGCGCTGTTATCATCAGGATAGGAATATTTTTATATTTATTATCATATTTTAAAAGCCTGCTAATTTTATAACCATTGATTTTTGGCATCATTACATCAAGAATAATAAGGTCGGGTTTTACTTCTCTTGCCAAATTTAGACCCTCTTCGCCGTCAGATGCTGTTATACATTCATATCCTTGAGATTCAAGTACAAATTTTAATATTTCTAATATATCCGCTTCATCATCAACTATTAATATTTTTTTCATAATCATCACCTTTTGAAAAATCACTTATTTTTTCCGTAAGTTCATCAATATTTTGTGAATCTTGAGGATAAAGTGCCGATAAATACACTATATCACAATCTTTATATTCGGGCTCGTTAGATGTTATAAAAGATTTTACTTTTCTTACCTCAAAATCAAAAACAAATGAATCAACATCCACACTGTACACATAATAATATCTTTTATTATTTTTTATTTCCGTATACTCTTTATATACTGTGTTTTTTCTTATGATATCATCAGACAATATTTTATCAATAAAAGATTTTCCTTCAATTATATTTTCACAAAATGACATAAGAGCAATATTCATTCTATCCTGTTTTGCTTTTTGAATATCCTGCTCGAGCGAAAGTTTAAATATTTCTTTCTCGCTCATAAGAGGAATTGCAAGATAAAAAACAGACCCCTTATTCAATTCACTGTTAACCCAAATAAAACCTTTGTGAGCCTCCATCAACCTCTTTGCTATAGGAAGCCCCAAACCCGTTCCGCCCGTTTTTCTGCTTAAAGAGTTTTCTATCTGCTTAAATTGTTCAAAAACTTTACTCCAATTTTCAGGCGCTATACCTATTCCGTTATCTTTTACGGAAACTTGAACATATTCTTCACTCATATCTTTTGGTAAATTTGTAAAAAACGGATTATTTATTATATATTCTTTTGATATTTTTGAGCTTTTAACTTCAATTTTTCCGTTTTCACGAGTAAATTTTATTGCATTAGATATCAAATTTGTTAAAACCTGCTCCATTCTTTGAGTATCAATATAAACCATATCAAGAGAATTATCCAAATGAGTTTCAATTAATATATTTTGTTCTTTTGCAAGGCTTTCAAGAGTATTCTTAACGAGCTCAATTGTTAGATTTATATTTGTTTTTTCAAAACGAAACTCCATTTTACCGGCTTCAATTTTTGATAAATCAAGTAAATCATAAATTATAGCAGATAACCTTTTTACATTACGTTTGGCAAGATTCAAAAATTTTTCAGCAGTTTCATTTACTTCTCCGGCACTGCCTTTTAATATAATGTCAAGCGCACTGTTTATAGAAGTTAAAGGCGTTCTTAATTCGTGCGACACAATTGAAATAAATTCTGATTTTAATCTCTCCAACTTCTCTAATTTTATATTTGTATCCTTGATTTCTTCATACAAAATAGCACTTTCTAAAGGCAAAGAAACCTGTTTAACAAGAGTTGTAAAACATTTTGTATCATCAGGCGCAAAATCTGTCTCTCTGAATACTTCAATTATTCCGTAAAACTTATTTTTTATGTTGACAGGTGCCATAAGATTATCGTTACTGAATATATTTAAATCATGTTCACCGAATTTATCTTTGTTATATTTAATTACTTCAATATCTTCTATATCAGGATTTATAGAAAACATATTTTTAAAATTCAATAATGCTCTTAATTTTATTGCATTTTCGAGTCTTTGAGAAATAGGAAAAAGTGATTTAATAATTAATTTTATATCATTTGATTCATTCAATATTAAAGCATAACAAAGAGTCAAAGATAAACTCTGCTCTAATCCGTCAGTAATTATTTCAATAAGATTCGTTTTGTCTAACGAACCTGCTAATTTTGTACTCGTATTATAAAGAACGTTTAGTTGATAAAGACTTTTGGCAAGTTCGTTATTATTTTTTGATAATGCCTTAAGAGCCGTACATAATTGCATATTTGAATTAATACAAGCTGTAAATAAATGCTCGTTTATAGGTTTTTCAACATAAGAATTTACATATTTCAGAATATCATAATCGGGATTTTTTTCATTTAAAAGTATAACAGAACGAATATCTCTTGATTGCATTGAAAGCCTTAAACGGCGTATAAGGTTCATTATATCAATATTTTTTGAATCTGAATCAAATATAATAATATCTGCCGTTTCATTTTGAACAACTTTTTCAGAATCTTCCACAGTTTCAACTACACTTGTATTAAAAAAATTTTTTTTAGCAAATGCAAGTATTTTGTCCTTCGTTATATTGTTATCACTAACTAAAACTATTCTGCTCATTACATATCCCGAAATTTCATTTTAATCAAAAAATCTAAATTTAATCATCGTAAAAATAGCCATAATACCATCTTTCCAGTTAATTTTTTTACCCTCATCATGGCCTCTTCCGAAATAAGAAATAGGAACTTCTTTAAGCCTTGCTTTATTCTTTATTACTTTTGCCGTGATTTCAGGTTCAAAATCAAATCTGTCTGATTTTATATTTATTCCCTGGATAAAATCTCGCTTAAACGCTTTATAACAAGTTTCCATATCTGTTATTTCCGCATCAAAAAGAATATTTGTTAATAATGTTAAAAATTTATTGGCAAGTTTATTTTTCCAAATAAAGTTTTTATCATTTTCTTTATTTTTAAACCTTGACCCGTATACAACATCAGCTTCGTTATTGATTAACAGAGGAAGCAATCTGTCATAATCATTTGGAGAATATTCTAAATCCGCATCCTGAATTACAACATAATCTCCAGTTGCTTCTTTAACTGCAGTTTTTATAGCAGCTCCCTTACCCTTGTTTACATCATGATACAGAACCTTGTATTTTTTTTCATATTCCTTTAATATTTTCTTTGTTCCATCAGAAGATGCATCATCGACAAGTATTATTTCTTTTTCCAAACCGCCAAAATATGCCTCTTCAACTTTTTGTATAAGAGGTTCTATCGTTTCTTGTTCATTATAGACAGGTATTATAACACTAACCTTTTTCATAAAAAATATTTTACACTAAAATTATATATTCAACAATTATTATACTAACAAACTGACAAACATATATAATAATGCTAATTTATTTTTATCTCTTTCTATTATTTTTAGACTTTTTAATATATAGCCCATTTTATCTTCATCTTCCGAAAGTATTTCGGGAAAATCGAACAATTGTTTGGGTGATATTTTAAGAACATTAATAATTTTTTCCAAGGTATAGATTGTCATAAAAGAATTACCGGTTTCAATATTACTTAATGAATTAGTGGCAATTCCTATCTTTTCGGCTAACTGTTCTTGCGATAAATTTGCTGCTTTTCTGTAATATTTTATTTGCCTGCCTATAAATTTTTGTAATTCCGAAGCTTTAATCATTTCATTATTTATTATATTTTACTATATTTTATACTTAAATCATGTTTAAGATTGACAATCAAATTTAAACATGTAATCATGCAAAAATGTAGTGACCCGAAGGGGAACTTGTGGAATTAATTATATAGGAGCGAAGGATATGAAAAAGAGAAGGCTGCTCACTGCAATATTGATAAGTTCAACATTTGCAATAACAGCAGAAGCACAAACGCATGAAATTAATGTCGCAGAAGTTATAAACAAAACTTATAACGGATATGAAACAAATAGTGATGGAGGTGCAATAACAAATAGTATTGCAAGTACAATAAAAGACTCAATATTTACAAACAATAAGGCTCTAAATTACGGTGCAGGTGGTGCAATAGATATTAATACTTCGTCTGATGCAGTAACAGAAGTAATAAATTCAACATTTGATAATAACTACAGTTCATACTCCGGCGGTGCAATTTGTCAAAGAAGATACAGCGGCCCTTTAAACATAACCGGCGGAAGCTATACAAATAACTCAGCAGCTTATGAAGGCGGTGCTTTATGGCTGGGAAATAAAAGTTCAATTGCAAGCTCAATTGATAATGTACTTTTTGAAGGAAACTCAACAGAATCAACAAACTGGGCCGACAGATTCACAACAACGGATGATGGCGGCGGAGGCGCAATTTTCATCGGAAGTGCGGCAAATGTACAAATTTCAAATTCAACCTTTAATAAAAATATATCCAATACAGTAGGTGGCGCCGTTGCATTACGTAATGATTCAATAAATGATGGACGCAATTCTCTCAGTATATCAAATTCGGAGTTTTCAGGCAACCAAGCGGCAATAGACGGAGGTGCCGTAGCTTCCTTTATAGACTTCTCTCTTTCAAATTCCACAATAAGCGATAATACAGCAGGAAGAAACGGCGGTGCAATATACATTCATACAAAATCCGAAGGTGCAAACGGTTCGAATTTTGATAATTTGGTGATATCAGGAAATACAGCCGACAATCAAGGCGGTGGAATTTACAGTACGGCAATCGGAAATGTTACGGTAAACAATAGCACGATAGACGGTAACAGCGCTGTTAATCAAGGCGGTGGTATATTTAATACCGTAAGCACAATGCATGTTAATAATTCAATAATTTCAAACAATACTGCAGAATATGGCGGCGGTATATTTAATAATACTGGCGCAGAATTGACAATCGGAGAAAATACCTTATTCACCGGTAATCAAGCAGGCAGAGGCGGAGCATTGTACAATTATGCAGACGGTATATTAACTGTAGAAGATAATATAATATTTAGCAATAATGCAGCCACAAAAGCCGCCGGCGGAGCAATTCAAAACTTCGGCAGCGCAAAACTGGGCAATAATCTTGTATTTGAAAATAATAAAGCAGTTTGGGGCTGAGCTGTAATATATAATGGTGTTAACTCTTCAACCAATGAATCAAGTATAGAAATCGGAAACAATGCTGTATTCAGAAATAATACTTTGACAAATACCGGTACAGATTCAGATGCAGTAGGCGGTGCAATATTTATTGAAAATGATGCAAATAAAACAGTTTCATTTAAAATCGGCAGCAATGCACTGTTTGAAAATAACTCTGCCAATGATGGCGGTGCAATATTTGTAAAACAAGATACAATAACTACTTCAATAGGTGATAATGCAGTTTTTACGGGAAATAGTGCAACAGGAAGCGGAGGTGCCATAGTAACGGCAGCAGCTCTTGAATTAAACGGTGCTTCATTTACCGGCAACACAGCAGGTGAGTCAGGCGGCGCAATCTCTTCAACAAATAATTTAACATTAACTGATACATCCTTTATTAATAACTCTGCAGCTCAAGGCGGTGCAGTCTATTCAACTGCAGATGTAACAGTTAACGCCCTGAACACCGATGTTACTTTTAGCGGTAATACTGCTTCTGACGGCGGCGACATATATATGGCGACAAAAGACAGTAATTTAAATCTTAATACTTCAGAAGACAGGATAATTACTATTGCAAGCGGAATTTCGGGAACTGCGGATAAGTTTAATACAAATTTAACCGGTGACGGTATGTTAAATCTTCAATCCGCATTAAATAATACTAATATGACAGTAACCGATGCAGCATTATGGTTAAATCAGGGAAGTCAAATTAATAATTCTCAGATTACAATGAATGAAAATTCCGAATTACTAACATTAAATAATCAAATTGATTCATTTGCTCCCGATACATTTAAATTAAACGGCAATGTTGATTTAGCCGTAGATGTTGATTTGAGCGGGTCTAATGCCGATAACTTTAAAGATGCAGTCGATTCTTCTTCAACGGGTAAATTTGTTCTTGAAGCAATAAATCCGGTAGGAAATACAACTGCAAATTCGGTGACGTTTAACATATTTGATTTAACCGGTTTAACAGCGGACCAA
The DNA here is from genome assembly GCA_944323625.1 of Candidatus Gastranaerophilales bacterium. Lineage (GTDB taxonomy): Bacteria > Cyanobacteriota > Vampirovibrionia > Gastranaerophilales > Gastranaerophilaceae > Avigastranaerophilus. The sequence continues at coordinate 19,976 of CALUTD010000016.1, read as the reverse complement.
TTAGCAATATCAAACCCTGATGAAATAATAGCGGCAAAAGTATTAACTCCTATAAGATATCTGCAAGGAAGTGTAAGTACTGACGGAACAGTATCATATAACCCGACAGGGAACAGTTACAACGATTTTAACCCGGCAATTATGGGTGCTTCCGTTGCAGCACAATTGGGAGGTTATTTAACACAGTTAAATTCGTATGATGAAGCCTTCAGAAATATGGATATGTATATGTTAATGACAAAATCTCAAAGACAGGCAATGAAAAATGCTAATAAGTACGCTGCCGGAGATTCAGACCTTGTATACAGTCCGTTAAGTACTCCCTACAGCGATAAAGCAGGATGGTTCAGACCATACGGAACATTTGAAAGTGTCGGTTTAAAGAACGGACCTAAAGTTTCAAACGTTGCATACGGTACTTTCATAGGTTTGGATTCTGAAATGTATGAACTTTCAAACGGATGGGATACAATGTTTAGCGTATATGCAGGGTACAACGGTTCACATCAGGCATATCAAGGTAATAGTATATATCAAAACGGAGGTTCATTAGGTTTAGTTGGTATGGCATATAAGGATAATTTCTTTACCGGTTTAACCGCAAATGTAGGCTCTAATGTTGGTGAACTTGATACAATGTACGGAAGTGAAGATTTCACAATGTTAATGACTGGTATAGCTTCAAAAACAGGATACAACTTCGAATTGGCAGACGGTAAATTCATTATCCAACCAAGCTATTTAATGTCATATTCATTCGTAAACACATTTGACTATACAAATGCTGCAGGAGTAAGAATAAATTCAGATCCGTTAAATGCAATACACATTGAACCGGGATTAAAATTCATCGGAAACTTAAAGAACGGTTGGCAGCCTTATGCAGGAGTAAGTTTTGTTTGGAATATAATGGATAAAACTCAATTTAAAGCAAATGATGTTTCACTCCCTGAATTAAGCGTAAAACCTTATATTAAATATGGAGTCGGTGTAAGAAAAACATGGGGTGAAAGATTAACAGGCTTCTTGCAAGCATTTGTAACTAACGGCGGCAGAGATGGTGTAGGACTGCAAGGCGGTTTTAGATTTACTTTAGGTTCAGACCCCGGGTCAAAAAAAGCAAATTCCAGTGGCGAAAAGAAATACATAAAAGCTAAAGCTTAAAACTATAACAAAATAAAAAGAATCGGAATAAATTCCGATTCTTTTTATTTTGTTATATTATCGTTTCCACGCCATAACCCATGAATATTACATAGTTCTCTGGCTGTAAAGTTTTCATAATTACAATTTTGTTTCAATTCCATTTTGGGTTCTTCTCCGGGGAACAAGAATTTTCTTTTTAAATATTTTTTATCGGGAGAAATAGCTTCTATAAATACAATATAATGATTCGCTTCCATAGGGTGAGGAATAGAACCGACTCTTATTGTTTTATGTTCGCCTTCAATTACAACAATAGGAACATGTTTTTCTTGAACAAATTCCTCTTTTGTTTTTTCTTCTAACAGTTCCATTGGAACGGAGCAGCATACAAGCTGTCCTTCTCCTTCATTAATAATTTCAACTATATTACCGCATACATTACATTTATATATTTGAAGACGCTCTGTCATATAAAACCTCCTTTAAGACTATTAAAGTATATATCTTAAAAGATGTTTTAAAAATTGCCCGTATTTCTATTTTATTGATTATATATTATATTAATTATTTCGTTTTCAAATTGTTTTATACTAAAAGGCGAATCAATAAAATTTTCTATAAATATGGCAACAGAATAAGTATTACCATCTTGAGAATTAACATAACCTGCAAGAGTACTAATTTTAGCTAAAGAACCGGTTTTAAGCCAAACATCGCCTCTTAAATCAAACAATCTTTCGGATAAAGTACCTTCACCCGGCTGGGCCATTTGTTCTATATATTTTTCAAAATCTTTCATTTTATATAATGTATTCAAGGTTGATGTAGACCAATCTGCGGAAACAAGATTTTTTCTTGAAATTCCACTACCATCTTGTATTATTATATTTTCAGTTTCAATACCGTTTTTGTTATAAAATTCTTTAAATAGCTCGCAGGCTAAATCTTCACTGCCGGTAGCCGCATATTTTTTTGAGGCTGCAAGTTTAAATACAGTTTCGGCCATAAGATTATTACTGTTTCTTAGAATCAGAGGAAGTGCTTTAGAGGCAGGATGGCTTATTTCTGTAATTAATTGAGCATCTTCGGGAACAATTTTAGATGAATACAGAGTTGAAGTTATTTGAAGTTTTGACTCTTCAAGTCCTTTTTCCAAATTATGAATAAAATACCTTCTCATACTGCTTATCGGAATATTAAATGATTTAGGACTGGTTACAGTACCATATACTTCAGTTAATTCAGGATTATTCCAATTATATCTTTTAATGTCAATTGAATCTTCTTTTCCTCCTGTTTTTATATAACTGAACACAGAAGCAGGATAAGTTGTTTTTGGTCTTAATTCGGCTAATCCTTCTGCGTTTGCAGACATATTCACCTGTATTAGGTTATTATCTAAGTTATATGCACTAATTTTCGGAGTATAAGGATTTGTATCATCATCCCACATCCATCCGGGAGCAAATTCTTCTTTATCTATTATACTGTCATCAATATACAAATTTTTAAATGAACTTCCGGATTCATCTTTTACTGTTTTAAGTGCATCTTTTAATTCCGAGCTTTTTAAAAACGGATCTGCGCCCAATTTTATATATAAATTATCCTGATTATCTTTATAAAATTGGGTTTTGAATAAATATTCATATCCCAAAGTGTCAAATGCAGCATATGCAGTAAATATTTTAAGGGTTGAAGCAGGATGAAGCAGTTTTTTTGAGTTCAATTCATATACAGTATTGTTATTTTCCACATTTTTTACAGATATTGCAACAGTTGCTGCTTCATTTAAATTTGACTGTTTAATAAGTTTATCAAGTTTTCCTGTTTGAAAAGCAAATCCCGAATTTGTGCTTATTATAAACAATGATATTAAAATAAATATTTTAAAAAGATTTTTCATTATTACTCCGATATAATATATTGCTTTTTTGTATCTTTAAGAATAGGCATTTCTGTCCTGTATTCTTTCATTTTGTCAATATTAATTATGGCTGTCAATACTTTTTCTTCATTTACCAATGAGTTTGTAATTCTCCCCTGGTAATCAGCAATTAAAGATGAACCCGAAAAATTAAATGAATCATTTATTTTTCCCGTAAGACCGCAACAAATAAAATATATTTGATTTTCTATTGCTCTTGCTTTTGCAAGAGTTATATATTCTTCTTTATAGGCTTGAGGCCAGGCAGACATATTAACAATAATATCTGCACCATTAAAGGCATAAAGCCTAAACATCTCTGGGAATCTTATATCATAACATATTGATATACCAATTTTTCCTATATCGGTTTTAACTAAAACCGGTGTAGTTCCTTCCTCAAGATATTCTCCCTCTGACTGCCCTCTAAGAGAAAATAAATGAAACTTATCGTAAGTTTTTAATAAATTTCCTTCTCTGTCAAGAATTATACAAGTATTTCTGTCTTTTTGATTATTCTTGTGTAGAACGGAACTTCCTCCGATTATATTTGAATTATATTTTTTTGCAAGTATTTTTAAAAAGTTCAAATACTTTGATTCTGTTAATTCCTCCGAATACTTATGAAAATTAGGACAATCCCAACCTACAGTCCATAACTCTGGAAGCACAATTAAATCTGCTTGATTTTGATTACTATCTTTAAGCAGTTGTTCAACTTTTTGTATATTTTTTTCTATATTACCAGCAATAGGTTCTACTTGAACCAATAATACTTTAATTTTCATATTCAAATTGTATTACAAAATTGTACTGTTATCAAACTTTTACATTTATTTTTGAATTTGTTGGGGGGACACTTCAAAAAAGCCGGCAATAACAAGTATGTTGGGGGTTCCATCCAACAATAATTATATTTTGACATAGATTAACATATTTGTAAGCTATCCTAAAAAGTTATAAATTATTTATTCATTTATTTTGTTAGATGTAAAATATATATAAAGATTTTTCTATATCCATAGATATAGAATTTCTTTTATGATATACTAATAAAAGAAATATGATATTAATTATCAAATTAGTATTTTCATATAATAGCTCTAAGTAAAGTAAAAGAAAAGGGAGATCAAAATGATTAGTTCTACGTTAGAGAAAACAACGGACCTAAATGGATTCATGCCCGGCAAGTGGCAAACTGAAATCAATGTACGTGATTTTATACAGAGAAATTATACTCCGTATGACGGTGATTCAAACTTTTTAGCGGGACCTACAGAAGCCACAAAAAAACTTTGGGAAAGATGTTGCGAATTATTTAAAGAAGAAAGAGATAAAGGCGGTGTATTAGACATGGATACAAAAGTTGTATCTACAATAACATCGCACGGCGCAGGATATATTGATAAAAATTTGGAAACAATAGTCGGACTTCAAACAGATAAACCGTTAAAACGTTCAATGCAGCCTTTTGGCGGAATCAGAATGGCAGAAACTTCTTGTAAATCATACGGATATGAAGTAGACCCTGAAATTTCCGAAATATTTACAAAATACAGAAAAACACACAATCAGGGTGTATTTGATGCATATACTCCCGAAATGAGAAAAGCTCGTCATGCCGCTATTTTAACGGGGCTTCCCGATGCATACGGCCGTGGTCGTATTATAGGCGACTACAGAAGAGTTGCTCTTTACGGTATTGACAGATTAATTGAAGATAAAAAAGAACAGCATGCTTCATTAGACGGAGAAATGACTCCTGAAAAAATTCAATTAAAAGAAGAAATAGCAGAACAAATCAGAGCACTTCAAGAAATGGCAGAACTTGGAAGAATATATGGTTATGATATAACAAAACCTGCTCAAAATGCTAAAGAAGCTATACAATGGTTATATTTCGGTTATCTTTCCGCTGTAAAAGAACAAAACGGTGCCGCAATGAGTATCGGAAGAACTTCTACATTCTTAGATATTTACATTGAAAGAGATTTAAGAAACGGAGTTATTACAGAAGAACAAGCACAAGAAATGATTGACCATTTCATTATGAAATTAAGACTTGTTAAATTTGCAAGAACTCCTGAGTACAATTCACTCTTCTCCGGAGACCCCACCTGGGTTACGGAATCAATAGGCGGCGTTGGTGTTGACGGTCGTCACATGGTTACAAAGAACTCATTCAGATACCTTCACACCCTTGAAAATTTAGGTACCGCACCTGAACCGAATATGACTGTTCTTTGGTCAACAAGACTTCCTCATAACTTTAAACAATATGCGGCTCACATTTCAATAACCACATCATCTATTCAGTATGAAAATGACGATATGATGAGAGTTACTCATGGAGATGATTATGCAATAGCTTGCTGCGTATCTTCAATGGTTGTAGGTAAAGAAATGCAGTTCTTCGGTGCACGTGCAAACCTTGCTAAATGTCTGTTATACGCTATAAACGGCGGTGTTGACGAAAGATTGAAAGAACAAATAGGACCTAAATACCGTCCTATAACATCTGAATATCTTAACTTTGACGAAGTCATGGAAAGATATGAAGATATGATGGAATGGCTTGCAGGATTATATGTTAATACATTGAATGTAATCCATTATATGCATGATAAATACTGCTATGAACGTTCACAAATGGCATTACATGACAGAGATGTAAAACGTTATTTTGCAACCGGTATTGCAGGATTGTCAGTTGTTGCGGATTCTCTTTCCGCTATTAAATATGCAAAAGTTAAAACAATCAGAGATGAAAACGGCATAGTTGTAGATTATGAAGTAGAAGGTGATTATCCGAAATATGGCAACAATGATGATAGAGTTGACCAATTCGCCGTAAATATTGTTAAGAAGTTTATGAATATGATAAGAAAACACTACACTTACAGAAATTCAATACCAACAATGTCAATTTTAACAATTACATCAAATGTTGTTTACGGAAAGAAAACAGGTAACACCCCTGACGGAAGAAAAGCAGGTATACCATTAGCACCTGGGGCAAATCCAATGCACGGACGTGACACTCATGGTGCAGTTGCATCACTCGCTTCTGTTGCAAAATTACCGTTCAATGATGCTCAAGACGGTATTTCAAATACTTTCTCTATTATTCCTAACGCACTTGGTAAAGATGAAGTATTTATGGGTGATTTGGCAATCAATTTAGATTGCGGATGCTGTGAAAATAATTTAAATTAGAAAGAGGTATAAAATGTCTACACAACAAGAAGAAAACTTGATAAATCTTATTGACGGTTATGTTGAAAAAGGCGGACACCATTTAAATGTTAACGTATTTAATCGTGAAACATTATTGGATGCTCAAGCTCATCCTGAAAAATATCCTCAATTAACCGTTAGAGTTTCAGGATATGCTGTTAATTTTATTAAATTGACAAAAGAACAGCAAGATGATGTTATTTCAAGAACATTCCATTCTCAATTAAGCTGCGGATGTTAATTGAATAAATTAAGAAAAAACAAGCCACCGACCCAGTCAGTGGTTTGTTTTTTTCATTATAAAAAAGCTACCGGTTTAGCCGGTAGCTTTATTGTTGTAAAGTTTTTATTACTGATCATATTCTTTTTCAAAACCGAATAAAGAACTTACAGACTCTCCGTCATGTATTCTTGAAATAGCTTCGCCAAGAAGCGGAGCAACACTTAATTGAGTAATTTTTTCAGGTAAAAAGTTCTTATTTAAAGGTATGGTATTTGTAACAACAACTTCTTTAATAGGGGCTTTTTCCAGTCGTTCAAGTGCAGGCCCTGAAAATACAGGATGAGTTGCACATACATATACATCTTTTGCCCCTTTATCTTTTAATAACTGGGCTGCACCACATATTGTACCTGCTGTATCTATAATATCATCAAACATTATACAAGTTTTATCTTTTATATCCCCGATAATATTAACTGCAATTGCTTCATTGTGACGATTTCTTCTTTTATCAATAATAGCCATGGGGCAATTCATCTGCTTTGCAAAATATCCGGAGCGAGTTACCCCGCCCATATCAGGACTTACAACCATAAGATCATCCTGAGGTATATTTAATTTTTTAACATAATCAACTATAACAGAAGTAGCATAAATATGATCTACAAGAATATTAAAAAATCCCTGAATTTGGCCCGTATGCAAATCCATTGCAAGTATTCTGTCAGCTCCTGCAGTTGTAAGTAAATCTGCAACAAGCTTTGCCGTAATAGCTTCTCTTCCTGAAGTTTTTCTATCCTGCCTTGCATATCCATAATAAGGTATTACGGCTGTTATTGATTTTGCGCTTGCACGTTTAAAAGCATCAATAATTATAAGTAATTCCATCAAATTTTCATTAACAGGATTACAGACAGGTTGTATAATAAATACATCATCACCTCTTATACTTTCCTGAACTTGAACATATATTTCGCCATCCGCAAAATTTTTAACTATCATAGGCCCGACCGTTGTACCTAAATACTGCGCAATTTCCTTTGCCAGCTGCATATTTGAACGGCCTGCAAACAGTTTAATATCGTGTGTAGGATTTATTGTTTTTTCGCCTTGAGGGAAAGCCAATTCTAATTCCATCATTTATTGCCTCCTGAATATTGTTGAATTTTTGTTTTTACCCAGTTTGAGAATATTTTTAAGGGTGAACGGGTTATTGCAAGAGAATATGCTTCCACATCTTTTGTAATAACACTGCCTGCTGCGACTGACGCCATTTCGTTTATTGTAACCGGTGCTACAATTACGGAGTTAGAACCTGTGTTTGCGCCGTCTTTAATTATTGTTTTACTTTTTACTTTTGATATTGGATTATAGTTTGCAGTTATTGTTCCTGCACCTATATTCACTTTTTCACCCAGTTCAGAGTCTCCTATATAACTTAAGTGAGAAACATTTGTGTTATCTTTTATCGTTGATTTTTTTATTTCTACAAAATTACCTATTCTGACATTATTACCTATAACAGCACCATCTCTTATATGCGCAAACGGGCCTATTTTGCAATTCTTTCCGATTATATTTTTGCCTGTAATATAAACTCCCGGTAATAATATGGTATCTGCACCTATTGTTGTTTCAGGAGAAACAAATGTACTATTAGTATCAACAATTTGAACCCCATCATCCATCAATCGTTCAAGCGATTTTTTATTTAATATCTTTGTTGCCTCTGCAAGTTGAGCTTTTGAATTAATCCCAAACATTTCTTCATTATTTTCCAAAATATAAGATTGAACAATAAGATTTTGTTCAACAGCCCATTTAACAATATCAGTCAAATAATATTCACCCTGCGCATTGTTATTTTTCAGACTTTGAAATGCTTTAGAAACTGTTTTCCAATTAATACAGTAAATACCTGCATTAACTTCTTTTACTGTCTTTTGTTCGGGTGAAGCATCTTTTTCCTCAACAATTGCAATAAATTTATTATTTTTATCTCTTACTATTCTTCCGTAATTTTTCGGATTATCAAAAATTGCAGACATAACAGTTAAGTCTGCAGAGTTATTATCGTGAAATTCGATAAAACTGTTTATAGTTTCAGAAGTAATTAAAGGAGTATCGCCGCAAATTACAATAACATAACCGTCAAAATCTCTAAGAAAAGGAACAGCCTTATTTACCGCATCACCTGTACCGAGTTGAGGAGATTGAAGAATACATTTGGCGTTTTTATAATTTTTTATAACAAATTCTTCAACCTTTTGAGCTTCATGCCCGACAATTATATAATTTTCATCGACATTTCCGGTATTATTTACCGCATCTATGACATATCCCAATAAAGGTTTATTAAATATGGAATGGAGCACTTTAGGCAATTCAGACTTCATTCTTGTGCCTTTTCCCGCTGCAAGAATTATTGATTTAACTTTCTTATTCAACATAATTCCATTCCTTTTTCCTTATAATACTATTTTTACACGAAAATTGGAATATGTTTTAAAGAAAAATTATTATTTGATAAAAGTTAATATATTTTTAAAAGCATAGGCAAAAAAATTTTTTATATGTTTTAATATATACAAACAAGCACAACAAAGTAAATACCGAATTATGTATATATCACAAATAAAATATAACTATACACAATTAAAAAATAATATTACGGTAAAAAACGAAACGCAAAAAGAGGCAAATAACGGGTATTTAAATTTAAACGCGCAGCCTAAAGCCGTATATTTTCATATGAGTTTTACAGGACACCAAGCAAACAAACATAAACTTTCAAACTACAAAGGTTGTTTACTTGGCGGAGCAATCGGAGATGCTTTAGGATATCCTGTTGAATTTATGGAATTGAGGAAAATCAATAAGTTATATGGTAAAGAGGGAATTAAAACTTTAAAAAACGGTGAAAACGGACAGGCACAAATATCAGATGATACTCAAATGACACTTTTCACAGCCGACGGACTATTAAAATCAATAGGTGAAAATTTTAGAAGCAGTAGACTTCCTGATATAAATATAATTCATGATTCATATAAGAATTGGCTTGAAACTCAAAACGGAGTATATGACAGAAATTCAAATAAAGGCTGGATATTCAGTCTTGTTGGGCTTTATGAAAGAAGGAATCCCGGTAATACTTGTATAAATTCCTTAAAAAGCAATGAAATAGGAACAATAAAGAAACCTATAAACAACAGTAAAGGTAATGGCGGAGTTATGAGAGTTGCACCTGCCGGACTTTTGTATTATAACAGCCCCAAAATGGCATTTAATACCGGAGTAGCTTGTGCTGCAATAACCCACGGTCACCCAAGCGGATATTTAGCAGCAGGTGTCTTTTCTTCTATGCTTGCATACTTAGTTAAAGGTGAAACTATTGAAAATGCAGTTGATAAATCAATTAATATTTTAGAAAAATATGACGGACATGAGGAAGTAAAAGATTCTATAATACTTGCAAAAAACTTGGCAAAATCTAATGTAGTAAGTCCAAAAGAGGCAATAAATAAAATAGGTGGCGGATGGGTAGCGGAAGAAGCTATTGCAATAAGCATATATTGTGCTTTAAAGTTCCCCGACAGTTTTGAAAATGCAGTTAAAGCTGCTGTTAACCATGATGGAGATAGTGATTCTACGGGAGCCATTACAGGAAATATTATGGGACTTTATTTAGGTGAAGAATCAATACCAAAAAACTGGCGTGATAAAATTGAATTAAAAAATGAAATCAGGCAGCTTGCTTCAGATTTATTTATTGCACCAAAGAACATCCAAAGAATAAAAGAAAGATATCCTTATAATAACGGTAGAATACCCAATTGGTACGATTCTGGAAATAAAGGACCGGCGGTTAAATTAAATCAGGTCAAATTTTTACCTCAAGATATTGAGAGAATGAAGAAAATGACACCTGAAGAAAAAATACGCTACAAAAAATACCTTATGAAAAAACAAAAATATATAATGTAAGCGGATTTTCCGTAGGGCGGAGTCACGCGGAAACGTGCGAGCCCGAAGAGGTGAAAGGCAGGTGAAATGAAGTAAAAACTGAAAAGTTTTTACGAAATGGAACAGATTGCCTGAGCCGAGAGGAAAATCCAAGACGCGGATTTTCCGCCCGCAGCGGCGGGCTCCTAACTGGCTTAACTTATTTTCGACTTTACTCAAACTTATTATTATCGCAGTGGCGGGTCTCTAGATTAGTTCAACTTTATTTTAACGAAGATTAACTTATTTTTTGAGTTGAGGCGAAAGCCGAAATGAGGACAGCCGAAGGCGAACGAATGACAGGCTTGAGCGCAAAGCAAATCCAAGAAGCAACCCGTAGGGTGTGATTAACTTTTTATTACAAAACGAACAGTATTAAAAAAGTAGGTTTTGGTAATCTTTGATTACCGAAACAAATACATTATTGATGCGGTAAATCGTTGATTTACCGCATCCTACTAACTAACTAACTAATGAAGATTGTCTGCGAATCTTATTATAAATTTATCTCTATTTTACAAATGCATTCTAATAATTAATCTTCCACCCGTCTTTTATTATTCTTGCCGCACAAGTCATACCTGAACCTGTTTGTTTACCCTTTTCACAGTATTTATTAATATACTGTGCTGTACGTGTATCACCGTACGGGCGCACTTGTCCGTTGTTATTTATATAAAACATAAAAGTATCTTCGCCAAATCGGTTAGGATTCGTTTGTGTACCATTTATATCTACAATTATTTGTTTGCGATCAGCCATTGCCGTTAGTCCTATACATATTCCGTTATCAAGTTCAACAGCCGCCGTATAACCGGGCATAAAAGGGACTGAAACAACTTGAGTTTTAGGATACAACCACCAATAATAAAAATTTTTCTTACCATCATTACACATCATTTTATAATAATTTGACGATACGGGGTACAATCTTTTATAACGTAAATGAGGGGCTAAATATTCAGATAATATTTTCTCAGAATCCTCCCAATCTTCCCAGCTTAAAATATCTCCGTGTTCGCTTTGCGCTGCCATAAATGCCTGTTGAAGCATTGAGTAATTTTGTTTTAATTTTGCTATTGTTTGCTCATGTGCATATTTATTTACTATAATCGGTACCGTTATTGCGGCAACTACTCCTATAATTGTTATTGCAATAAGAGTTTCCGAAAGTGTAAACGATCTTAAACTTATAAACATAATATTTTTTAATTTTAATCCAGTATTATAATAGTGTACAACTATTATAATACTGTAGATTACACATTGTCAATAGTATAAAATCTCTATATGAAAGACTACAATGATATATTAAAAAAGATAGGGATGAATTTTAGGGTAGAAAGAATAAAACAATCACTCTCCCAGGAACAGTTTGCCGAACTTGCAAATGTCCACACAAACTATATTGGTAAGGTAGAACGCGGAGAACAAAATCTTACTGTAAAAAAAATAGTTAATTTAGCAAATGCTTTAAATATTGCACCTGAAATTATTTTAAATATATACTAATTCATAATTTTATGAGTAAAAAAGAAAGAACTTTAAAAAGTTCTTTCTTTAAATATGTATTCATATTGTCAATTATTCAACATACATAAGAACTTGACCGAATTCAACGCTATCTCCGTTTTTAACACATATTTCGGTTATTTTACCGGAAGCTTCGGCCTCAATTTCATTCATTAATTTCATAGCTTCGATAATACAAATAACCTGCCCTACGGCAACACTGTCACCGACTTTTACAAAAGGAGCATCATCAGGCGACGGCGCAGAATAAAACGTTCCTACCATAGGAGAAGTTAAAGGTGTACCCTTATGAGTAGTGCTCTGAGGTTTTTCTTCCTTTTTTACTGCCGGAGGCAATACTTGTGATGTAATAGTTGTAGGCATTACAGCCGGAATAGATGATTGCTGTATTATTTGTTTTTCTCGTTTAAAACAAACAGCCTTTTTTTCATCCTCAAGTGTTATCTCTGAAAGGTCATTTTCATATACTATGTTTGCAAGTTTTTCCAAATATTCAAGATCAAATTTCATTTTAGTATTTCCTAAACTCTGTCTAAATATTCATTTGTTCTCGTATCAACTCTAATAACTGTTCCTGTTGTAACAAAGAACGGAACGTTAACAACAGCACCAGTTTCAAGTGTAGCGGGTTTAGTTCCGCCCTGTGCTGTATTTCCCTTTTCTGCCGGCGGTGTATCTATAACTTCAAGTTCAACAAAATTCGGAATATCTATACCTATAATATTTGTGCCGTGAAGCAGAATAGCAACATTCATATTTTCTTTTAAATATTTGATTCCGTCGCCTATTTTGTCTGCAGAAACAGAAATTTGTTCATAAGTTTCTAAATCCATCATAACATAATCATTACCTTCTTTATAAAGGTATTGCATATCTCTTTTATCTAAAGTAGCTTTAGCAACTTTTTCACCGGCTCTGAATGTTTTTTCAACAACGTTACCGGTTTCGGCGTTTTTTAATTTTGTTCTTACAAATGCAGCACCTTTTCCGGGTTTTACATGCATAAATTCGACAACATTCCATAATCCGCCGTCTATTTCAAGTGTTAAACCTGTTTTTAAATCATTTACCGATATCATTCATTTTTCCTTTTCTAATATGAACTCTCTTTTCAAATATACCATAAAATTCTGTTTTTTATAAATTGTTTATAAATTAAAGTTCAACATTCTTTATATTATCGGGCATTTCTTTTTCGATTTCGGTTATAAGATTTGCCGTTTCAAGTTGATAAAAAAAGGATAAGTAGTACTTCTCGTAACCTGTAGATAATAATTTACTCTTTTAATCTCATCATAAAATAAATTCTGTCACCAAATTATGGATATACAAATGGACAAAATACTGTATTAGTTTATTCTTAATGCTTTTATAACAACCTGTGTTCTGTCTTCAACTCCAAGTTTTTGTATAATACTTGAAACGTGAGTTTTGATTGTATTTACGCTTACATCAAGTATCTTTGAAATATCACTGTTATTGAGCCCCTGACAAATATAGTCAAGAACTTCTTTTTCTCTGTCTGTCAGGCTATAATCTTCTTCCAAATTGATATTTTGCATAAATCCGGTTTTAAATAAAGAATCCAATACAATATTAGCAGCTTTTGAATCCAGCCAAAGCGCCCCTTCCAAAACCGATAATATAATATCCGCAAGTCTATCCGGATTAATATCCTTAGAACAATATGCTCTTGCTCCTGCCTTTATTGATTCTAATACTTCACTTTGAGAATTATGAGATGTTAAAATAATTATTTTTATGTCATTATTTATATTTTTAATTTCTTTTGTGGTTTCAATCCCGTTCATGTTGGGAAGTCCCAAATCCATTATTACGCAGTCTATATGTTCTTTTTTTACTATGTTTAAAGCTTCTTCTCCCGATGAAGATTCAAAAATATTTCCTATAAAATCTTTTGATTCAAATGCTGTTTTTAATCCAAATCTTATTAATGCGTGGTCTTCTACAATTAAAACATTATACATTAATTTTCCTTTTTTAAATTTTTTTGTCTTATATAGTATGAATTAAATACGTCAATAATCTTTTTTTCTTTTTGTGTTCGTTGTTTTTTATTAAGTATTTGAGAAAATTCTTTAAGGTTAAGACTTTGAAGTATTTTTTTGTCCTCATCATTAAGTTTCATATTATACTCCGAAATAAGAATTTCAGTTATTAAATCACATTGAAGCGAAAGAAAAGCATCTGTAATTTTACCGTCAAAATGTTTATTTCTGCCTTCAATAATTATATTTATTGCTTCATCCATAGGCATTCTGTCACGGTAATGACGAACCGATGTTATTGCATCAAATACATCACTTACTGCAAGTATTCTGCCTCCAAGCGGAATTTCTTCTCCCTTTAACTGTCTGAAATAACCTGTTCCGTCATATCTTTCATGATGTGATGCGGCAATTTCGGTTATTTCTGAAAATGACGAGTTTATATTTGTTTTACATAAAATATCGTATGTTATCTTTACATGTTCTTTTATATGTTCATATTCTTCTTTGCTCAGAGTTCCTTTTTTTTGTAATACCGCATCTTTTATTCCTATTTTTCCTATATCATGCAGCATTGCTGCCTTTGATATTATGTTTGTTACTTCTTTATTTAATCCGAGCTGTGAACAAATTAATTCGGAATATAATTTTACTCTGTTTGAATGCCCCAAGGTTATTTTATCCCGTGCATCGATTGAGGCTGCAAGTGTATCTATAAACCCTTCAAACAGTTTTTTCTGTTCTTCCAGCATTTTTTGTTGAATATTGAACAAAAGATTATTTTCTATTGCAATTCCTGCATTTGTGCCTATAGCAAGCAGTATTTTTTCATCATCATCGGTAAAATCGCCGTTCTTTTTATTTAAAACCTGAAATGCGCCTATTATTTCAAACTTTATATTTCTTATTGGCATACAGAGCAAATTATATGTTTTATAACCTGTATGTTTATCAATTTCACTGTTAAATCTTTCATCACTATAGGCATCTTTAATCCTAATTGTTTCTCCTGTTTTTACGGCATAACCCGCAAAACCTTTATCCGCAGAGAATCGTATTTCCTCGCTATCTAAACCTAATGCAACTTTTGACCAAAGTTCATTTTTTGCTTTGTCATACAAAAAAACACTGCACCTATCCGCATTTAACACAAGTCTTGTCTGCTCTGCTATTGTTATTAAAAGCTTATCAATATTGGCTTCCGCATTTACTGTTCTTGCTATGTTTGACAATGCAAGCAAAAGTGATGTATCCTGTTCTTTATTTTTTCTTTGCCGGTCTTTTTTTACAAGTGCCTGATGAAGTGTTGAATTTGAATTTATATAACTTTTTGAAATCTCTTTAATTTCATCACATATATTTTTAAATCCGAATGCTTTTGCAAGTCCCATTGCTTTTTCTAAATAACTCAATGCCATTTTTGTATTTTGAAGTCTTATATAAGATATAGCAATAAGTTCATGCGCTTTTACCTTTAAGAGCGGATATTCTTCAAGCATTTCCGTACTATAAGAAAGGTAATATATTGCTTCTGAATATTTATTTTCCAAAAAATATATATGCCCAAAAGCAAATTTGTTAACTGCAATAACTGTTTTATCTTTTGAGCTTTCGGATAAAAATTTTGAATCTTCCAAAAGTAAAAGTGATTTATAATAACTTTCAGATTTACTTAAATATTTTAATAATCCGGTTAAAGATAAACATACAGAAACTTTTGATATTTCTTTATTTGCAAGAAAAATCTTATGTGCCGCAGAAAGATTATTTATAGCATTTTTATAATTATTATTGCCGTAGAAATCTATTGCTTCATATAATAAACCGTTTGCTTTTTCAATAGTATCGGTCATAAAATTATTATGTTTTACGGGCATAAGTATCCTTAATAGAACTCCGGTAAATATTATACAATATTTTTTAATATTGTGAAAATATAAATTTATATATTAGCTATTTGTAAAAATTGGCAATTTTATGTTAATATAGACATATTAAGGAGATAAAATTATGATTGAAACAACTAATTACCACGGGGGGGGGAAATACAAGTCAATTTTTGAGAAATATTTTTTGTTTCCAAAATATTCATTTACATTATCAGAAGTTTTAATTACACTTGTAATTATAGGAGTTGTTGCGGCAATTACTGTTCCTTCTGTTATATCAAATATTCAAAAACAAGATACAATAGCAAAATTAAAAAAAATATATTCAACACTTGCGCAGGTTGTTATGCTATCTCAGCAGGATAACGGTCCTGTTGATGAATGGTATGAAAATGTTAACAAAAATTCTCAAGATTATTTTGATTATTATATAAAACCATATCTAGCCAATTCCGTAAAATGCAGATTATATTCACAGGCCGGATATACTTCTGGGGTGCCATATATAAAACTCAACGGACAATCATCTACACTGGGAGTTGGAATTAGCAATCGAACAAGAGCTTCTTTTTTTCTTAATGACATATTTATAATGATATTCTCAGAAACTACCGATATAAACGGTGACCCTCTTTATATGACTGCTCCTAAGATTTATGTTGATTTAAACAGTGGTAAAGGGCCTAATCAATACGGCAAAGATGTATTTATAATGGTTATGGATAAAGAATTAGGAGTTGTTCCTGAGTGTGGAAATAGTTCAGTAAAAACAATTAATAACAATTGTACAAGTAAGGGAAGCGGTGAATGTTGTCTCGCCAAAATTATAAATGACTCCTGGGAAATTAATTATTAAAAATTGATTTTAAATTTATTGCTCATAATTTTTTGTGTATAATATTAGAAGGAGATTTATTTTGAGGTTATAAATGACATCAGAAGCAGCTGTTGATAATAAATTTGCTTTCTCGTTTAAAAAGAATGACATCGATGAGATGTTCCATAATCTTACCGAAAACCCGGTTGGGTGTGAAAAAAAAGATTACCGTTTAATGATAAGTACAATTTATCAGCTTGTTGAAGATGAATTTGCGCAAACTTTTCAAAATTCCAGTAATGTTATTAAAAATACGGATTTCTATATAATAAATAACGGAAAAAATATAGAAGTATTTGTTACGCCGACAAATAATTTTGACTTTTATTTAAAATCAAAAGGTTCTTTATACAGATTTTCTTCTTGTGCTCACACTATTGAAAAAGACGGAGTTAAAGAAGATAAAATCGGCTATAAAATTCCGCTTGAACTTATTTGGGAATACTTTTCAGGGTTTGATTCAATTGTAGATAACCCTAATACTACTGAATCTTTCAAAATTTTTAATATCATTACCCAGTTTGTAAAAAAATTAATTGAAAAACTATATTTTCTTCCTAAAGTTAACAAGACCGATAAATTTTTTAATATAACTTATGAAGTATTTGCAATAAATAATCAGCTTCAAACATCACTTGATGAAGTTTATTCTCTTGATTTTTCAAAAATCTCGGCTTCAAAATCAATGGCAAATATTCTTATTGAAAATTATCTTAATTACATAATTTTTAAATTTTTAAAAATAAAAAGTTATAAATTTAAAGATATAGTATCTTCAGTTTATTTTATAAAACAAGCTAATAATAAAAGATATTTAAGGTCTTTAGATTTATCGGAAGCAATTAGTGAATGGCTTGATGAAATACATATTGGAAAATATCCCGTAAGCCCGCAGTTAGATATTGAGAAATTAGAAGAAGATAAATTTGTCCTTACTGTTTCGGTAAAATCAAACGATAAAAAATTAAACGAAAAAGAACCTCCGAAACAATTACTTGATATTTATCAAGAAGGAACATATTGGGGATATCAAAATACTTATCTGATAAACATAATTGAAAAACAGTTAAATTATGCACTCAGATATTATAAGGAGCTCGAAACTCTATTTGAAGATGAGGATAATTTAAAACTATACTTATCTCTAAATGACGTATATAAATTAATGATTCATACGGCATATTATTTAAATAAAGCGGGTATTAACATAAACTTCCCGCCGAATTTCGGAAATATAGTTGTTCCAAGAGCTTCAATAAACGCAAAAATCAAAACATCAAGAGAACAGGATGTATCGGATATTCTAAACGGCAAAGCTTCAAATATAAGCTTATCAAGTATATTTGATTTTTCATTCCAAGTTTCAATAGGTGATAAAAAAATATCTGTTGAAGAGTTTGAAAATCTTATTCAAAATGCAAACGGAATTATAGAGTTCAGGAATAAATATGTTTTAATAGACCCGAATGAAGCGCAGGCAATATTAAACAAACTAAAAAATCCCAAAATAGACAAAATAACAAGAATGGAAATGCTGCATGCAGCGTTTTCAGGACATTTGAATGAATATGAATTTGATTATGACGAAGCATTTGCCAATATAATAAAAGATATGGGTAAATCTCAGGAAGTAGAGCCGCCTAAAGACTTACACGGTGAGTTAAGACCATATCAAAAAAACGGGTTGAAATGGTTGTATACCAATACTACAAAAGGATTTGGTTCCTGTATTGCAGATGATATGGGGCTTGGTAAAACTATTCAAGTCATAAGTTTAATTTTAAAATTAAAAGAAGAAGGCAAACTTAAAGCCCCCGTTCTTGTAGTCTGCCCTACAACTTTAATGGGTAACTGGATTAAAGAAATCAATATGTTTGCACCGACAATTAAAGCAAGTGCATATCATGGCCCTGAGCGCCAACTCGACTTAAAAGCCGATGTTTTAATTACGACATTTGCAATTTTGCGTATTGATATTGAAGAGATAAAAAAGACGAACTGGGGAGTTATAGTCGTTGATGAGGCACAAAATATAAAAAATCCCGATACTTCTCAAACAGTTGCAGTTAAGTCATTAAAATCAGATATAAAAATAGCAATGACAGGTACTCCGGTTGAAAATAAATTGACCGAATTATGGAGTATATTTGATTTCATAAATAAAGGATATTTAGGTTCTATTCGAGATTTCCAAAAATGTTATGCTATTCCGATTGAAAGATTTAAACAGTATGAGCAAGCAGACAAACTTAAGCTGTCTATATCTCCTTTTGTGTTAAGACGTTTAAAAACTGATAAAACAATTATTGATGATTTACCTGAAAAGATGGTGCTTGATGAATACTGTTATTTAACGAAAACTCAAGCCGCATTGTATGAAAAAACTCTAAATACACTAATGACAGATATTTCAAACCAAACAGGGATAAACAGACGCGGTATAATATTTAAATTAATAACGGCATTAAAACAGATTTGTAACCATCCGTTCCAGTATTTAAGATGCGGAGAAATGACAAAAGATGTATCAGGAAAAACCGAAAAGTTTATTTCACTTCTCTCTCAAATTTTACAAAATGATGAAAAAGTTATTGCATTCACCCAGTATAAAGAAATGGGAAATATTTTATCTACGATAATACAAAATGAACTGAATATATCGCCCCTGTTTTTCCACGGGTCTTTAAATACAAACCAAAGGCAGAATATGCTTCAGGAATTTGAAACAAATCCCGAACAAAAAATTATGTTATTATCATTAAAAGCGGGCGGAACAGGTTTAAACCTTACATCTGCAACTAATGTAATACATTATGACCTTTGGTGGAATCCTGCCGTTGAAGAACAGGCAACAGACAGAAGCTATCGTATAGGCCAGCATAAAAACGTAATGGTCCACAGACTTGTTACTCTCGGTACTTTTGAAGAAAAAATTGATGAAATGATTAAACAGAAAAAAGAACTTGTGAATTTGGCCGTATTTGAAGGTGAAAAAGTTATTACAGAATTATCTGATGATGAAATTTATAAAATATTCAGTTTGGGGAATTAAAATTGTATATGTTACATAATTCGATGACAAAATTAAGGTTTTAATATGTCGAAAATACATATCATAAATTAAATAAAA
>CALUTD010000015.1 GCA_944323625.1 Candidatus Gastranaerophilales bacterium | reverse complement strand
TTTTCCATTTTTGTACCCTCTCTTTTTATATACCATACTCGCGAATTTTTGGTGTCCACTTTTTGGGGGACAGTTCATGACTCCGCCCTACGGGAAATCCGCTTTCAGAATGACGGAAAATGAATTGTGCATATTAGGTAATTTAGTAATAAAAATGTCATCCAAAGAAGCGGATTTGCGCCCGCAGCCGGCAACCAAGCAATGCGGGCGACACCGGATTAGATAAAATATAAAATTTATATTTTGTTTACATTTGCCAAACTCAGGGAATATATGATAATATAGACAAAAAGGAGATAAAATTATGAATAAATCAAATAACCGCTACGGGGGGGGGTAGATTAATGTCAGGTTTTAAAAATAATTTTTCTGAAAAAGACTTTTCATTCACTTTAGCAGAAGTATTAATTACTCTTGTTGTCATAGGTATCATTGCAGCTGTGACCGTGCCTGTAATTATGGCAAACCACAAAAAAACTGAAACTGTCGCAAAACTAAAAAAGTTTTATTCGACTTTCTCAAACGCAGTAAGATTATCAGAAATAGACCATGGTGTTCCTTCTCCTCAATGGGAATATAGAATATATGGAAATGATACTTATGAAGAATTTTTTAATGAATATTTAAGTAAATATTTGAGTTATTCTAAAATAGATCATAGATGTCTATATTCATTTCACAATCAAGGGCAAGAAGATGAATACTTTTTGGGACCTATAGATTGGATGAAGCATTGTGTATATTTAAATGATGGAAGTATACTTTCGTTTATTGAAGGTATATCTGGTGTTGTAATAGATATAAACGGAGAAGAAGGCCCAAATGAAGCAGGAAGAGATATTTTTACGTTTGCTTTTCCTACGCAAGAGGTTATAGATTCATATACAGAAAAAGGAATTAAAGTTCAAAAGTTTGGAATTAATTCTTACTATACAAAAGAACAGTATATAGAAGGCTGTGCACAAAGTTATCCCTGGCATGACCCCGATCCTGCTTGGGCATGTGCTTATGTTCTTGTTAGTGACGGATGGGAATTTACCAGCAATTATAAAAAAAGACTTTAAATTAAATGAACTGCACTGTTAAATTAGTGCAGTTCATGATTATGTTATATAAATCTAACTCAAATTATCGGCAAGAGGTGTTATAATCATTCCGTTAAGTGATTTATCGACTTCTTTTAATTTTTTAGCCAAAATTTCAAATTCTCTGCTCCAAATAAAGTAGTCGTTCACGTATTTTTCTCCCCGTGAAAAGTCTTGCGAGAGCTGTACTTCTATTATTTCTGTCAGCATTTTCTCCGCAGCCGGAATCATTTTGTCAATATCAATATTTATCATGCCCGTTTCATCAACTGATATTGCTCCTTGTTGAATAAAATAGTATGTCTGCATAACTGTTCTTACCCTGTGCGCCTGTGACAGTTCAGGTTTCGCTTTTAAGAAGCAGTTTGCGCCAAAGGTAACGAGAATTTGTTTTTTTTCTTCTTCCGAATAAACACCGGCATTTACCAAACAGTTTAATAAGGCAAGCGAGCCCATATCAGCTTTATTTTCTTCAATTATATTTTTATATTTTCCGAGAGCCTCCGTACCCGATTTTGGCCCCAGTGAATGAACATTTTCATGCCCGATTGTGAACCAGTGGTCAGCCTCAGGGTTATAATATTTATGGAGTTCGGGGTTTAAGGTTGCATCAAGTCGTTTTTTTCTTCTTTCCAAAGCTTCGGGGGAATTACTTGTTCTAACCTGTCTATGGTAAACATTTCTTCTTCCTCCTCCGATTGTAAGGGATAATTTATCGTTGTTCGGCAGGTTTTGTGCTATTGTAATACCTCCTCTGTATGAACCTTCATCACCTCTTAAAGATACAATATCAACATCAACCATTGTTTGAAGGTTATCTTCATCTGAAGATATGTTTTGTTCATATTTATCTTTTAAAGGCATATTTTCCGCCATCAAAGGGAGATAATTTTTTACTTTTAAAAGGTCTTCAGTTCCCTTTTTATTGACGATTCCGACTCTTATTCCTATTGAATCTTTTGATATTGGCGTTATATTATTTTCTTCAAGCAATGCTTTAAGTTCCTCATCTTCAATAACACTGCCGGTTAAAAGGTCGGCATATTGTTCTCTTGAAATTGTAAATTCAAGCGGAGTATCCTGTAAAGATGCCCATTTTTTATCTGCATGTGCATCTGCCATAGGGTCATTTTCTCTTAATGCTTTTGATTGCAAAAGTAAATATTCGTTAAAATCTTTATTTGTTGAAGTTTTTGCGGCAAGCTCAAGTTCATCTGCAATTAAATTAAATTCCTGTTTAAATTCTTCGGTATAATCAAAAGCTTTTAATTTATTACCTAAGCGCTTAACAATTGTTCTTTGGTTTAAAATTTTCGAAACTTCATCTTTTTCACCGTTTTTTAACATTGTTTTCAAAATAGAATGAAACTCTTCTTTACTTAAATCAGAGGGATAAAAGGCTTTCCCCGGAAGTTCTTTGGCGCCTTTTAATAAAATGACTTTATTGGCTTCAGAGTCTATACCAATAATTCCAAGCTGAGCATCAAATAATATTTTTGTCAGTTCCGCCAATTTATTTCCCGATTTAATTTCTTCCTTCAAAAATTCCGAAAAGGGTATATTAAATTCGTTATCTTGTTTCATATAAATTATGTTTGCATAATTTGAGGCTCTTACAAGATGTTTTAAAGCCTCTTTGTCACCTGACTCCAAATTATTATATTCAGGCGCATTTATATCGAGCATAGGTTTTTTTATAAGATAATCTTTGTTCGTTCTTTTCTCGAGTTCTTCTTGTGTTAAATTTAATTCAAAGTTCATAATATTATCTCCTTATAAAAATTTAAAAAGAAATTTTTCCCATTATAACAGGTGAATCTGCTCCCGTACAAGACGGCACGTTATTCGGCTTTTTTATAAATGTGTAGTATCCTAAGAACGCAAAAGAAATGCATTCTTTTAGTTTGTTATTAATATTATAATTTTCACATGTTGTAATTTTAACGTCAGGCAGATATTCGTTTAAATATTGTCTGAGCGTTTTATTGTATGCTCCTCCGCCGCATAGTACCGCTTCTTCAATTTGAGTTTTTGGGAGTATGAAAGCTTTATAAGAGTCGGCAATTACTCTTGCAGTTAAATTAGTCACCGTAGCAATAACATCATATTTATCTTTTGGCGCCGTTTCATATATTTTCTTGGCATATTCTTCATTAAACAATTCTCTGCCGGTTGTTTTAGGGGGTTCTAATAAATAATAAGGCTCTTTTAAAAGACTGTTAAGCCAATTAATATCAACTGTTCCCATTGCGGCAGTTTCTCCGTTTTTATCATAAGGCTGAGAAAATAATTTGTTCATAAAGTAATCAATAATCATATTACCGGGGCCGTTATCAAACGCAAAAATCTCGCAATTTTTTGATAAAACAGTAGAGTTTGATATTCCGCCTATATTTTGGATAACCCTGTTTTTATCCGTTCCAAATATTATTTTATCTGCAAACGGAACAAGAGGCGCGCCGTGCCCATTTGCGGCAATATCTTTTGTTCTGTAATCTCCTATTGTCATTAGGCCAGTCTTTTGAGAAATTACCGATATATCGCCTATTTGAAGCGTGCTTCTTGTTTTAATATCTCCGATTTCTAATATTTGAGGAATATGGCAAATTGTTTGCCCGTGAGATGATATAAAGTCAATATCTTCTTTTTTTATTCCCGATTTTTGTATGAGTATATTTGCAGCTTGTGCAAATAATTCACCGACAACAAAATTCATAAAACAAACTTCTTTAACATCTCCTTTATTATTTGCAAGTAAAAGAAGTTTCTCTCTGACTGAATCAGGATATTCAAGAGAATATGAGTCAATTACTTCAAAAGACATATCATCATATATTCTGACAAGACATGAATCCACGGAATCTAAAGAAGTGCCCGACATAAGAGATATTATTGTTTTAAAATTCTTCATAAATTTATTATAGACAACAATAAAAACAATTCAACATTCAGATTATTTATTGTATAATTCTAAATAACTAAGGAGAGTTATGTCAGGATTGTATTCAGTAATTTTAGCAGGCGGACAGGGAAGCAGGCTATGGCCATTATCAAGAGAAATGTCGCCGAAACAAATGTTCAGATTGGGAGATGAATATTCTCTGTTTCAGCAGACTTTTTTAAAACTTGCAGGTATTTCGGACGATAAAAATATTATAACGGCAGCAAATATTAAGTATGTTTCTGAAATTAAAAGCCAGTTGAAAGTATTACAGGAAAAATTTTGCAGAAAATCCGGCTATACCGTTCTTACTGAATCAGTGTCAAAAAACACGGCCCCGGCTTTATCGGCAGCAGTCAAATATATTAATGATAATTATGCTCAATTTTCAACTCCGGTTATACTTGCAGTACCGTCAGATCAAATTTTCAGCAGCAGAGAAGGGTTTACAAATGCAATTTTAAAAGGTACAGAACTTGCAAAAAACGGTTATATTGTTGCTTTTATCTCTGAATCAGACAATATAAACGAAAATTTCGGATATATAAAAGCAAGAAAGAATCCCAAAGTATCGCAAATTCAACCCGCTGCACTGAAAGTTACGGGCTTTATAGAAAAACCTGCTTCTAAAAAACAGAAAGAAGAATTAAAAGGTAAAAAATATGTAAACTCCGGAATTTATATGTTTACGCCCGATACATATTTTTCTGAATTAAAAAAATATTCTCCTGAAATTTATAATATTATCATTAATCAGGAAGTTCAAACTTCTATTCCTTCAATACCTATGGAAATATATGAAAAAATGCCCGATATATCAATAGATTATGCTGTAATGGAAAAAAGCAAAAAGATTGCGGCTGTTAATCTTGACACAGAATGGAAAGATATAGGTTCATGGGATGCTATTTATGACTTATCTCCAAAAAATGAAAAAGGGAATGTAATACACGGCAAAGCAATTGAGATTGATTCTGAAAATTCAATGATTTATTCGGATTCAAAACTTGTTGCGACTCTCGGAATTAAAGATACCTTTGTTATAGATACAGAAGATGCTCTTTTGGTTTGTGATAAAAATAATACAAACGGGGTAAAAAATATATATAAAAAATTAAATGATAAAAATTCAAAAACAAAAGAAATACACAAAACAGTTTTTCGCCCGTGGGGATATTACACTGTCCTTGAAGAGGGTGAAGGTTTTTTGACAAAATGTATTGCGGTTAATCCCAATGCAAAGCTAAGTATTCAGCTTCATCACCACAGAAGCGAGCACTGGATTATTTTAGAAGGTGAAGCAACAATAATTAAAGGTGATGAAACTTACAAATTAAACCCCGGCGAAAGTATTGACATAGATATAGAAGAAGTGCATTCACTTCAAAATCATGGCAATATCCAATTAAAAGTAATTGAAATTCAACAGGGTGATATTTTGGATGAAAATGATATTGAAAGATTGGAAGATATATACGGCAGAGCATAAAAATGGTTAAAAAAATTTCTATTTTAGGGTCAACAGGGTCAATAGGAACACAGGCTCTTGAAGTTATTGATTCATTAAAAGATAAATTTGAAGTAATTGCACTTACGGCAGGAAGTAATGTAAACCTCCTTTCCTGTCAAATAGAAAAATATCAACCAAAATACGTTTCGGTAAAAAACTCTAAGGACTCTGAATATTTAAGTTCAAAGCACCCTGATGTTAAAATATATAATGGAGAAGAAGGGCTTATTAATATCGCCGATATTAAAGAAGCAGATATTGTTTTGGTTGCGGTTTCAGGCAAGATAGGTTTAAAACCTACAATTGAGGCAATAAAAAATAAAAAAGATATAGCTCTTGCGAATAAAGAAACTCTTGTTATGGCCGGTGACATAATTATGAAGCTGGCAAAAGAAAATAATGTCAAAATTTTACCTGTCGACAGCGAGCATTCGGCAATTTTTCAATGTCTTAATAATCGAAAAGATTTAAAACACCTTATAATCACTTCATCGGGAGGCCCATTCAGAACATGGGAAGAAGATGATATAAAGAATGCGGAATTAAAAGATGTATTGAACCATCCGAGATGGAATATGGGCAAAAAAATAACAGTTGATTCCGCAACTCTTATGAATAAAGGGCTTGAAGTTATAGAGGCACATCATTTATTTGATGTTGATTACGATGATATAAAAGTTGTTGTTCATCCTCAAAGTTATGTTCACAGCGCTGTAGAATACAAAGACGGCAGTATAATTGCCCAAATAGGGCGTCCGAGTATGCATATCCCGATTCAATATGCATTGACTTATCCTGATAGATATGAAGGAATAGAAACCGAAAGTTTTGATTTTATAAAAGCTGCAAAACTTGAGTTTTTTGAGCCCGATTATAAAAAGTTTCCTTCGCTTAATCTTGCGTTTGAGGCAGGTATAAAAGGCGGAACATATACCGTTTGTCTAAATGCCGCAAATGAAGAAGCAGTACTTGCATTTCTTGAGGGTAAATTAAGATTTTTTGATATTTACGACATAACCAAACAAGTTTTTGATTCATATATTTCAATAAATAATCCATCAATTGAACAAATTCTTGAAGAAGATGATAAAATAAGAAAACAAACAAGAGCAATAATAGACAGAATGCAGGCAGTTATATGAAAATATTATTTTTAAACGGACCCAATTTAAACCTTTTAGGAACAAGAGAACCTGATAAATACGGAAATCAAACGTTAGCTGATATAGAAAATTTTGTAAAATCCGAAGCAAAAAAATTAAATGTTGAAGCGGATTTTTATCAAAGTAATATTGAAGGTGAACTTGTTACAAAAATCCAACAGGCAAAAGGTTTATATGATGCAATTGTAATGAACCCGGCTGCATATACTCATACAAGCGTTGCAATAAGAGATGCACTTCTTGCCGTTTCAATTCCGACAGTTGAAATTCATCTTTCAAATATACATAAAAGAGAAGAGTTTAGAAAAACATCACTGACAGCACCTGCCTGTATCGGTCAAATAACCGGATTCGGAGTTGACAGTTATAAATTGGGGCTTATTGCCGTAACAGATTATTTAAAAGGATAAAAAATGCTGCTCATAATTGATATAGGGAATACAAATATTACACTCGGAGTATTTGACAATAACGAAATAGTTCATTTTTGGCGCTTATCTACAGAAATAACAAGAACAGAAGATGAATACGGAGTCTTTATAAAAAATTTACTAAGAGAAACAAATTTGCAGGATAAAATAACTGCCGCAGTAATTTCCAGTGTTGTTGTCCAACTTACAGAAAGAATTGAAACTGCCTTAAGAAAATATTTGGGAATAAATTCGTTAATTATTTCACATAAAATAAAAACAAATGTAACTTTGAAAACGGATGATATATCCCAAATAGGTGCTGACAGAATAGCCAATGCAGAAGCGGCTTACGGTTTATACTCAACTCCTGCTATAGTAGTCGATTTCGGTACCGCAACTACATTTGATATTGTTAACTCAAATAACGAATTTATAGGCGGAATAATAACTGCCGGCATGAAAATACAGGCAGAATCATTGAGTGTAAAGACTTCAAAACTTCCAAAGTTAAATATTGAAATTCCCAAAAGCGTAATAGGCAGAAACACTATAGATGCAATGCTCTCGGGAATAGTTTTGGGTCATGCCGCAATGATAGACGGTTTAATAACAGAATGTGAAAAAGAATTGGGTCAGAAAGCTGTTATTATTGCAACAGGCGGATATTCATCAATTATAAGTAAATATTTAAAACGAAAATTTGATTATATAAATCCTCACCTGACTTTAATCGGTGCAAAAATGTTATATGAACTGAACAGATAAATAATGTAAAAAGCTTAATTGTAACAATGTTTATAAATGAAGCCTTTATATAGTATAATCAGAAGTGGTACCTATGTAGTTGAGGTTATATGATATTATTAAATTTATTTGTTATATTATTATTTTTACTTGCAAATGCGTTTTTTGTTGCTTCTGAATTTGCTCTTGTCAGTGTGAGGCATACGAGAATACAGCAACTTGCCAATGAAGGGAATAAGACCGCCAATGTCGCGGTGAAAGCGCTTAATACTTTGGACAGATATATTGCGGCGACACAGCTTGGAATAACAATAGCAAGTATCGGGCTCGGCTGGGTAGGTGAAGCTACTTTGGCCAAGTTAATTCATCCGCTTTTTGATTTTTTACCCCATGTTACAAGCTCCGTTGCCTCCCATTCGATTGCAACAATTATAGCTTTTGCACTTATAACGTTTATGCATGTTGTAATAGGTGAGTTAATGCCTAAGTCAATAGCACTGCAATTTCCGGAAAAAACAACTCTTTTTGTTACAAGACCGCTTGTATTTGTTGCATTAATTCTTCATCCGTTTATATTTTTGTTAAACGGTTTCGGTAATTGGCTTTTAAAACTCATACACATTGCCCCCGCACAGGCGCACAATTCTGTTCATTCGGAAGAAGAACTTGATATGATTATTGATGAAAGCTTTAGAGGCGGTGTATTAAATAAAACCGAAAGTTTTATCCTCAAAAATACACTCGGTTTCACTGATTTAACAGCAAAACAGGTTATGGTGCCAAGATGTAACATTGTTTGCATTCCCGTTGATGTTGATAAAGATAACTATGCCAAAATAGTGTTGGAAAACCAATATACAAGATATCCTGTATATTCTGAAACCATAGATAATATCATAGGGATTCTACACGTTAAAGATTTATATTCTTTTCAGTTAAAAAATCAGGAAATTCAAATAAAAGACGTAATACGACCCGCCGTTTTTGTACCTGAAACAATGACAACAGATATCTTACTTGAAGAATTTAAGAAAAATAAAACCGAAATTGCAATTGTAATTGATGAATTTGGCGGAGTATCCGGTATTGTTACAATGGAAGATATATTGGAAGAAGTTTTTGGCTCTGTTCAGGATGAGTTTGATGAAGAAGAAACCGATATTAAAAAAGTCAGTGAAAATAAATATATTGTTAACGGATTATACAGAATTGAAGAGTTTTCGCAATACTTTAACCTGAAACAGGAAGAAGATGATGATGTTGATACAATAGGCGGACTTGTAAATAAACTTCTTTGCAGACTCGCAAGAATTAATGATGAAATTCAAATAGAAAATTTAAAATTAAAAGTTGTTGAATTAAAAAACAGACGTATAAAAAAGATTCTTGTTGAAAAACTTGAAAATACACCCGATATATAAACAAATCCATATAAACTGTTTCAATATAACCCTTGACTGATAGTTACTATCAGAGTGTATTATAATGTTGTTAAACAGGAGGAAAAATGAAAAGACGTGAATTTATAATTAACTCGGCATTAGCAATAGGCGGCAGTGCACTGTTGACCGGTTGCGGACAAAAAAAGCCCGTATTATCCGAAAATCAGGTGGCAAAAAGACAATATAAAGATATTCTTGTTCCTCTGCTGGGGTTGGGCTGTATGAGGCTACCAATGAACGGCGCCGAAGTGGACATGCCCGAACTTGAAAAAATGGTTGAGTATTGTATGGCTCATGGTGCAAATTACTTTGATACCGCATATATGTACGTTAACGGAAAATCTGAAACTGCAATGGGTAATGTTTTAAAACATTATGACAGGAAAAGTCTTATTATTGCGGATAAGAGTCCTGCCATGCACATGAAATCAAAAGACGATGTAAGAAGAATTTTTGATGAACAATTAAAAAAATGTCAGACTGACTATTTTGATTTTTATATGGTTCATAATATCAATAAAAATACAATAGATAATTATCGTAATTATGATATGTATAATCAGTTGATGGAATTTAAAAAAGAAGGCAGAGTAAAATATGTGGGCTTTTCATTCCACGGAACTCCCGAGATGTTAAAAGAAGTTGCCCCCGAGCACCCTTGGGATTTTGCACAGCTTCAAATTAATTATCTTGATTGGGATGTTGTAAAAGCAAAAGAACAGTATGATATAGTACAGTCACATAATATTCCCGTAACGGTTATGGAACCTTTAAGAGGCGGCGGACTTGTCAATTTAAGTGATAAAGCACTTGCAAAATTAAAAGAATACTACCCTGATGCAACTCCTGCTGCATTCGGTTTAAGATGGGCGGCAAGCAGAAAAAACGTAATTACCGTATTAAGCGGTATGAGCAACCTTGAACAGGTAAAACAAAATATTCAAACATTTATTGATTATAAAGAAATGGATGAACAGGAAAATATTGCAGCACAAGAAGTTGCGAAAGTAATTCAATCACAGGGTGAAATAAATTGCACAGCTTGCAAATACTGCTTGGAAGTTTGCCCGAGAGGTATAAATATTCCGGCTATATTTTCTTTGTACAACCAATATAAAACAACAGGAAACAAAATGTTATTTTCTATCTATTATAATACATTGGATGAAAATGAAAGAGCAGATAAGTGTATAAGCTGTAACTTATGTAATACAAACTGTCCTCAATCGTTGATGATTCCTGATTTATTAAAGAAAATAGATGCGGAAATAAAAACATTTTCATAGAATATATAAAGATACCCGAAAATTCGGGTATCTTTTTCTTTTAAATACAGGGAAAATTTTAGTATGAACAAAAAACTGTTTTATATTTTAAGATTAACATTTGCCGGAATTGTCGGTATTTTGTCTTTGCTTGCAATTTTTGGTATTTTTTACAAAATAAAATTTTTAGATTTACAATTCGCAGCACTGCTTCAAAGGACAATATTTGACTATTCTTTGACCGCATTAATTATACTTTTGACAATAGTAATATTAACAATATTATTCGGCAGATTTTATTGTTCAATATTATGTCCATTCGGAATTTTACAGGAATTTATAGCCTTGATTATGAGGCGTAAAAACGGATTTCATAAGAATCTTCCTTTAAAATACTTTTTAGCGGTCATATCATTTGGAATGTTAATAGGCGGAAGTGCACTTGCAATAAGATATTTAGACCCTTATACAATATTTGGTTCCGCGTTTAGTTGCAGTGCCTTCGGACTTATTGTATTGGCAGCTCTAATTATATTGGTGTTTTTTAAAAACAGATATTTTTGTACAAATATCTGCCCCGTAGGCGCGCTTTTAGGAGTTATATCAAAAATTTCTTTAAATAAAATATATATTGATAAAGATTCATGTCTTTCTTGTTCATTGTGTGCAAAAGAATGTCCCTCGGGTTGTATTGACCACAAAGAAAAAGAAGTTGATAATGTAACATGCATCAAATGTATGAAATGTTTGGGTACTTGTAAAAGAAATGCAATAAAATACGGCATTAAACCGAAAAAAGAATTGAAATTTAATCCTAAAAGGCGTGATTTTATATGGACATTATCTTCACTGGTACTGTTTGGAGCTGCAATAAAAGCCGGAATTGAAACTGCCGGCAGATATGCTGCTAAAGTTCGTGATATAATTATCCCTCCGGGTGCATTAAATACAAACAGAATGGCTAATAAATGTTTAAATTGTAATTTATGTATTGAAAACTGTCCTAATAAAATATTAAAAAAAACAGATGAAAATTATCCCGCAGTTCATATTGATTATTCAAACGGAGAAGGTTATTGCAAATATGATTGCAATGAATGTACAAAAGTATGCCCGTCAGGAGCCATACAGAAAATATCATTAGAAGAAAAACAAAGAATTCGTATTGCAATGGCAATGATTAATTCTGATAAATGTAATAAATGCGGTCTATGCGCGCTTGATTGCCCTAAAGGTGCTATTATAAAAACAGAAGACAACAGATATACAGTTAACGGACAAAAATGTATAGGCTGCGGAAAATGTAAAATTTCCTGCAAGTTTGACGCAATAGAAATATTTGCGGTAAATGAACAAAGAATGGTATAATTTTTCAGAGAAGGGAAAACAAAAATGTCACTTGGTATAACAGAAATTACATTAATATTAGTAGTTATTTTATTATTATTTGGGGGAAAAAGAATCCCTGAGCTTGCAAGAGCTTTAGGCCGAGCTTCTTATGAATATAAAAAAGCAAAAGATATTATTCAAAAAGAAGCAAAAGGTTTGAAAGATGCTATTGAAGATGCAGCCGAAAAACCTCAGGAATATCAGTTAAAAGATGATGTAAAAAATCCGGAAGTATAAAATGCCCGAAGATAAGGACAACGAAACGCTAATTTCACATTTGGAAGCACTTCGTGAAACGCTTTTAAAATGCTTTATTTCAATGGGGCTTATATTGCCGTTTGCGTTTTTTATTGCGCCTAAGGCACTTAATATGCTTATAAAAATTATTATCGGCGAGAGTAGTGTTATGTTAAATTATTTTTCACCGATAGAAGTTTTTATAATTCAGATTAAGCTTGCTCTTGTTATTGATTTTATAGTTTGTTTTCCTTATATAGCAAAACAGATTTGGAATTTTCTTCTTCCTGCATTGTATGACAACGAAAGAAAAATAATTAAATCCGTTGTTTTAATTTCAAGTATGTTATTTGCATTAGGTGTACTATTTTGTATATTTATAATATTGCCGTGGATAATAAAATTCGGGGTAAGTTTTTCAACATCAAATATACAGGCTGTATTTGGTATATCTAATATAATAACAACGGCGCTTTGGCTGTCTGTTGCCTTTGGTTTTATGTTTCAAATGCCGCTTATAACATATTACCTTATTAAATCGGGTATAATTTCTTATGACTCCGTATGCGAAAAAAGAAGATATGTAATAGTAATATTATTATTTGTGGCTGCAATATTGACACCGCCTGACGTTATAAGCCAAATTATGCTCTTCATTCCTACATATTGCCTTTTTGAAGCAGGACTCTTTTTTGCAAGGAAGTATAATTCACAAGATAAAAATAATTCTTGACTGATAGCAGCTATCAATGTTTAAAATATTATTATGGTTGATAAAAAATATATAGAACTGGGTTTTGCTAAACTCGATACGGAAAGAACAAAAAGAAGAGGCTTCTCGGAAGCCGTGTTTTGTGAATGCAAAACAAATGAACAATTAATTTCAATATTCAAGGCGTTTAAAGAAGCAGGCTCAAATGTTATAGGAACCAGGGCATCAAAAGAACAATATGAAGCTCTGTCAAAACAAATTCAAGATATCAAATATAATGAAACTGCAAAAGTAATTACACTGATACAAAAAGAAATCATAAAAGTAGGAGAAGTTGCAGTCTGCACCGGAGGAACAGGAGATATTCCGGCAGCGGAAGAAGCTGCGGAAACAGCAGAATTTTTCGGCAGTAATGTAAAAAAATATTATGATATAGGCGTTGCGGGCATCCACAGATTATTTGACAAAATAGATGAAATAAAAAAAGCTAATGTGATAATTGCGGCAGCAGGCATGGAGGGAGCTTTAGGCGGTATTATTGCAGGACTTGTAGATATTCCCGTTATTGCACTTCCTACATCAGTAGGATACGGAACATCGTTAAACGGAATATCAGCGCTTTTAACAATGCTTAACAGCTGTGCGGAAGGTATGACCGTTGTTAATATAGATAATGGTTTTAATGCCGGATACAGTGCAAATCAAATAAACAGAAAAATTGCGAAAGGGTAGTTAATGAATTTATATTTTGAATGTAAATCAGGTATTTCAGGTGATATGTCAACAGCTGCGTTGCTTGACCTTGGAGCTTCACGTGAAAAACTTGATAAAGCACTAAAATCAATGAATTTAGAAAATGAATTTACATATAAAATTTCAAAAGTAAGTATAAATTCAATAAGTGCAACAGATTTTGATGTTATACTTCCCGAAGAAAAACATCATCATGAACATCATGCACACGAACATCATCATCACGAGCATAGAAATTTAGATGACGTAAATAAAATTATTGATAAAGCCGAAACAACAGAAAAAGCAAAAGAACTGGCAAAAAAAATATTTAAAATAGTAGCGGAGGCGGAAGCAAAAGTCCACGGAAAAGATATTAAAGATGTACATTTTCATGAAGTCGGCGCAATAGATTCTATTGCTGATATTG
Organism: Candidatus Gastranaerophilales bacterium; assembly: GCA_944323625.1. Lineage (GTDB taxonomy): Bacteria > Cyanobacteriota > Vampirovibrionia > Gastranaerophilales > Gastranaerophilaceae > Avigastranaerophilus. The sequence goes on along the minus strand of CALUTD010000015.1, from coordinate 37,666 downwards.
TAAGCTTTTCTGTACTTTTTGACGATTTACATCCTGAAAAAGTATACTTTTCGACCTTAACCGAAGGTCAGGGCTTCGTGGAATGTCAGCACGGAAAGTTACCGGTTCCGGTTCCTGCCGTATGTGAAATTGCTTCAAAATATGAATAGCCATTAAAAATTACAAATAATGACGGGGAAATGGTTACTCCGACAGGAGCCGCAATAGCCGCTGCTTTGTATACGGGAGAAAATCTGCCCGAAAAATTTATTATAGAAAAGGTCGGATACGGCGCAGGAAAAAGAAAATATGAAAATCCGATTTTAAGAGTAATGAAGATAAAATAAAGGAGACAAATATGCATTTGGGAAATTCAATTATATGTCCGGTAACAGGCATTCCAATGTTAATAGCGGCAGGATGTGCAGCCGTTTGGGCTTACAAAAAAGCTAAAAAAGATTTTTCAAAAGATAACATTTTACCTACAGTTGCATTAACAGCTTTTGTTTTTGCACTGCAAATGATAAATTTTGCTATACCTGAAACCGGTTCAAGCGGTCATATAGTCGGAGGTCTTTTGCTTGCAGCACTTTTAGGCCCTTACACGGGATTTTTGGCAATATGTTCAATATTGTTGATTCAAGCTCTTTTCTTTGCAGACGGCGGACTTTTAGCACTCGGATGTAACATCTTCAATATGGGAATATTGTCATGTTTTGTTGCATATCCGCTTTTATATAAACCTCTTGCAGAAAGAAATAAACCTGTTTTGGGAACAATATTGGCTTCAGTTGCAGCACTCCAGCTCGGGTCGATTTCAGTTGTTGCGGAATCTGCATTATCAGGCTCAACAAGCTTAAATATCGGTTTATTTACAAGTTTAATGCAGGGAATCCACCTTCCTATAGGTATTGTTGAAGGCATATTCAGCGCTGTTATAATATTGGCCGCTAAAAATACACAACTATCAAAAGTATTTTCATATTCTTTAGGAACAACAGCATTAATTCTAGCCGGAGTTATTTCGCAATATGCTTCAAATAAACCTGACGGTTTGGAATGGTCCCTTATTAACCTGTCAGATTCCTTTATGGCCCAAACTCAAGGGTATATTTATTCGATATCCGAAGCACTTCAAGCAAAAACCGCAATTTTAACTCAATTGCCTTCAGCATTTGCAAATATATTAGGGCTCTTAGTTGTAACGGTTTTAATGCTTACAGTTTGTAAACTTTTAACGGTAAAACAAGCACAAGTCTATGAAAAACAATAAATACGATAAACTTAAAGAATACTTAAACGAGTCGGGGAAGCAAGGTATATGCCTTGCTTTTTCCGGCGGAGTTGACAGTGCTATGCTCCTTATTCTGTGTAAAAATTTAAATCTTACCGCAGTAACATTTCAATCAGTTTTTCAGGCAGAAGAAGATATTGAATTTGCAAAAAACTTCTGTAAAAAATACGGTGTTAAACATCAAATAATAAACTATAATCCGCTTGAAGACAGTATTATAGCCTCAAATCCAAAAGACAGGTGTTATCACTGTAAAAAACAAATTTTTTCAAAATTAAAAGAATTTGCGGTTAAAAACTCTCTCGGAAATATTTTTGACGGTACTAATTATGACGATTTAAACGTATATAGACCGGGACTTAAAGCACTTGACGAACTGCATATTATATCACCTTTTGCACTTCATAAAATAACAAAGGAAGAAATAAGAACTTATCTTAAACAATATGAACCCGAAATATATAATAAACCTTCAAACCCTTGTTATGCTACAAGATTTCCTTATAACACTCTTTTGAACGAGAAATCTTTAAATATCGTAAAACAAGCGGAAAAATACTTAAAAACTTCAGGGTTTAGTGAAAACCGAGTAAGACTTCATCAAAATATTGCACGCATAGAAATTCCAAGCAAAGATTTTGAAAAGTTTATAAAATTAAAAGATAAAATAACTATACAACTGAAACAAATGGGTTTTACATATATAACGCTGGATATTGAAGGGCTAAGACAAGGCAGTATGGATATATAAAATATTATTCTTTTGTCATACAAAAAATCGGCATACTGATTAATATAATTTTTCTTTTAAAGTTTTAATATTAATTTTATGTATAAAAAAATATTCTTATTAGTTCTTATTTTAATATTTATGCCTAAAACTGCATTCTCTCAAAATATATCGGTAGATACTTTTGATGAATTTATAAATATAGTTCCTTCAAACGGTGATATAATAACATTTACTTCAAATTTGGAAGCGGATGAAACAATAGGAAATCATTTTAGTAATTACAGTATTACTTATGAAGGTGATAACCATTATATTACAGGGAATGATCTATTTGGCGGTTTTATGCTTGAAGAAAACAGTCTTTTTCACTCCATAGGAATTAGAAACTGCCAGGGGCAGTTGTATGGATTATCAAAATATGCGGGTGCAATATATAATGACGGTTCAGACACAACTATAAATGATTCAATTTTTAACAACAATTTTGCAGATGCAGTCGGATCTTCATTTAGCGTTGGCGGAGCATTATACAATTTGAATGATGGGATAATACATATTAACAATAGTCAATTTATTGATAATTATACTAATGGCGGCTCATCATACGGCGGGGCTATAGCTAACGGATATCAATCCGGAGAAAAAACGATTATGTATATTAATAATTCATCTTTTTCAAAGAATTATTCTTATGGAACTGTTATACCATATGGAGGAGCAATATATAATAACGGACAATTGTATATAGATACAAGTGAATTTGATGGTAATTATACATCGGGAGAAGGTAGAATTTTTAGTTATGGCGGTGCAATTTATAATATTGGTGATATGGAAATAACAAATACGACTTTAAGTAATAATTATGCAGAAGGAACAGCTGATTCAATAATCTTAGGAGGCGCAATTTTTAATGAAAAAAATATTACAATAGAAAATTCTCATTTATATAATAATCATGTTGATTCAACCTATTATGGCGGAGGTGGGGCGTTTTTTAACGGAGAAAACGCGACTGCAACAATAAAAAACTCATTATTTGAAAATAATAGCATAACTTCATTAACTCAAATAGGAGATGGTGGTGCTGTTTTAAATTCAGGTATTTTAAATATCGAAAGTACAACATTCCAAAATAATAGAAGTAAATCCGGAGAATTAAACGATATTTTTAACAGAACTCAAGGTATAATTAATTTTCAAGGCAGTGGTGAAAATAATATATTAAGCGGAATCTCCGGCGGAGGTTCAATATATAAAAAAGGCAGTTCTATTCTTAATTTAGGAGGAATAAATGAAAACTATACAGGTGACTTTATTTTTGAAGAAGGAACTTTAAATCTTTTGGCAAACAGCAGTTATTTTAATGCTCAAAACACAACTCTAAACAGTAATATATATTTTAATATGCAAAATAATGAAATAAATAATATAAATTTCGGCAATCTGACATTAAACGGACAAAGCAACATCTTCGCCGATGTAGATTTTAATAATAAAACTATGGATATGATAAATGCTAATACAATTTTAGGAAGTGGAGATATATATGTTCGAAGCCTTAATTTTGAAGGTAGTCCTTCAGGCGAATTTATAACAATACCTTTTGCGAATTCAGTTTTGAAAGACTATGTAAGTTATACACCGCAAATTATAGAAACTCCTATATATAATTATAATTCAAGTTATGACTCATCAAACGGATATTTTAATTTTAATCGGGAAGGGTTTAATTCGTCAGTATATATACCTGCTGTCGCCGCACAGTTAGCCGGATATTTAACTTCAATTGATACATATAAAAACGTTTTTTCCAATTTGGATATGGTAATGATTAATCCGCCATCTTATATGAAGGGTTTTATTAATAAAAACAGAATTGCAAATAGTAACTATCAATTTGCATTTTCACCTCTGACTATACCCGAAGAACAAAGAGGTATATGGTTTAAACCATATTCAACATTTGAAAATGTTAATTTAAAAAACGGTCCAAAAGTTTCGAATGTTGCTTACGGAAGTATAATCGGAATTGAAAGTGCCTTAACTGAAGTAAAAAATAACTGGTATAGTATTTATGGAGGCTATATTTCTTATAATGGTTCTCATCAGGCTTTTGAAGGAAATAGTATATATAATAACGGTGGTTTGTTAGGTATGGATACTGTTTTTTATAAAGGAAACTTTTTTACTGCATGGACTGCCAACATAGGTGCCAATTCGGCTGAAGCTCATTCACGATTTGGCAGTGATAATTTTGCAATGTTAAATGGAGGTATAGCCGAAAAAACAGGCTATAATTTTGAATTATATGACAGAAAACTGATTGTACAACCAAGTTTAATAATGTCTTATACTTTTGTAAATACTTTCGATTATAATACAAAAGCAAATGTAAACTTTGACTCTGATACACTTCATGCAATAAGACTTGAACCGGAAATAAAACTAATAGGTAATTTTGAAAACTATCTGCAGCCTTATCTCAGTGTATCAATGGTTTGGAATATTATTGATAAATCTCGATTTAGTGCAAATGATATTTACTTGCCTGAATTATCCGTTAAACCTTTTGTTCAGTATGGAGCAGGCATTCAAAAAAGATGGGGTGACAGATTAACAGGCTTTTTTGAAGGACTCATACGTAACGGAGGAAGAAACGGTATTGCTCTTCAATTTGGGCTAAGAATAAGTATTTAATTAATTTGATTCAAGCACTATTATTTTTGTTTCAAAGGATTAATTTCTTTTAACATTTGAATATAAGTTGATTCTTTATAACCGCATTTTTTATAAACATTAATAGCTTTTATATTATCTTCTTCAACCTCTAAACGGAATCTTACAATATTTTCAGAAACATTATTTTCTAAAAAATTAAAAAATTTTGTTCCGATACTTTTCCCTCTGTATTCGGGTTTTATGTATAAATCTTCAATCCATAATGTTAATCCGCCGGCTTCTGTTGAAAAACTCTTTGATACCATAGAAAATCCTGCGCTGATTCCGTCGATATCAAATATATAACCTTCTATAAACGGATTACCTGAATCAACACAAGCCTCTATATCTTTCATAAGAATATCACTACCGACTTCATATAAAACTGCGGGAGAATCATAAAAAGTCCTCATCATATCAAAAATTGTTTGAAAATCGTCCTTTTCAATTTTTCTTATTTTAAGATTTTCAATATTATGCATAACTATTTTAAATTCTCTTTTTCAAATTTATCCATAAATTTGACAAGTGCTTCAACACCCTCAATCGGCATTGCATTGTACAAAGAAGCTCTCATACCTCCTACCGTTCTATGTCCTTTTAACTGAAGGAGTCCGTTATTTTTTGCTTCTTCAATAAATTTTTTATCAAGTTCTTCATCTCCGGTAACAAAAGGAACATTCATTACAGAGCGTGAATTTTTTTCAACGGTACCTTTAAATAATTTTGAATTATCAAGAAAATCATAAAGAATCTTTGCTTTTTTCTCGTTAATTTCTTTCATTTTTTCAAGTCCGCCAAGGTTTTTAAGCCATTTGAAAACAAGACCGCAAATATATATTCCGTATGCCGGCGGAGTATTATATAAACTGTCATTATCTGCATGAGTCTTATATTTTAGCATAGTCGGACACCAAGAGGGAACATCTTCTCTTATTAAATCTTCTCTGATTATAACAATCTGAACACCTGCAGGTCCGACATTTTTTTGAACTCCTGCATATATTAAACCGTATTTTGTAACATCTACGGGTTCAGACAGAAAACATGACGACATATCCGAAACCAAAACTTTCCCTTTTGTATTAGGCAGCGTATGGAATTTTGTTCCGTATATTGTATTATTTTCGCAAATATAAACATAATCCGCATCGGGTGATATATCAAGATTAGAACAATCAGGGATATAAGAAAATGTTTTATCCTCTGATGTGGCTATTTTATTTATTTTGCCGTATTTCTGAGCTTCACTGTATGCTTTTTTAGCCCATTGCCCCGTAACTATATAATCGGCTACTCCGTTTTTTAAAAGGTTTATCGGAATCATTGCAAATTGCAAACTCGCACCGCCCTGTAAAAACAATACTTTATAATTATCGGGAATATTCATTAATTCTCTTAAATCTTTTTCGGCGGTTTTTATAATATTATCAAAAGTTTTTGAACGATGTGACATTTCCATTACAGACATTCCCGAATTTTGATAGTTAAGCATTTCATCTCTTGCCTGTTCTAAAACTTCAACCGGTAATACCGCGGGACCCGCAGAAAAATTGTACTGTCTGTCATATTTATTTGTCATGCTAAACTCCTTTATTTTTGATATTTTTATTGTATTATAAATTATTATTTATTTCTATAGGGAGATTTTTTATGAAAATGAATAAGTTTTTAACCTCTTTTTTAGTTCTAATTTTGGTCTGTACCTGTTTTGCCGCCTGCGGTTTTTCTTTCTTTAAAAAGAAATCCGATAATAATATTAAGCAGCAAGTTGTTACAGACACTAACCAAATAAATAAAAGTCTATGGTGTATAACGTTCCAGCTTGTTTGGAATGAAATTATGGATAATATTACAAAAGGCCCCGTTATCCTTGAACCTGAAACACCTGAAATTGCAGTTGAACTAAATAAAAAACTCTATACAAAAGAAGATTTATCTCCCGATTCATATTATGTTACATACGGAGAGTTATCACTAAAATTAAAAAAACAAATTGAAAAAGAAATATACAAAAAATTTAAAGAAAAAAGCGATATTTTGGATATGATAGATTGGAATCAAGGTAATTCATATCTGTTCTATTCTATGTTAAAGAAAGATTTTAATTTCCTGACGGCTTTTGACGTTTTAGAACCATCAGGTTTTAACGGAGATACCTCCAAAGTTAAATATTTTGGGATAAAAGAAGATTCTAAAAAACAGCTGCGCGATAATATTGAAGTACTTTTCTATAATAATGAAAATGAATATGCCGTTAAACTTCATACAAAAGAAAATGAAGATGTTATTTTGTTCAGAACAGAAAAAAACGGCAGTTTTGAAGAGCTTTATTCTGTTATTCAAAATAATTCTCAATTTGAGTCATTCTCTGAAATTGACACTTTGAAAGTACCTTTTATTAAAGTGGATAAAACAATTTCTTATGATGAAATTTGCGGTAAAAGAATAAAAGATACAAATATGCTGATAACACAGGCTCTTCAAACAATAAAGTTTAATATGGATAATAAAGGCGGTACGCTTAAGAGTGAAGCGGCAGTTACAATAATGAAAACCGCACTTATGCCAAAACCTGAAAAACCAAGACATTTTAATTTTGATAAAAGATTTATTTTATTCCTTCAAGAATCCGATAAAGATAAACCATACTTTGCAATGGTTGCAGATGATAATTCCTTCCTGGTTAAGGAATAATAAATGCAGAAATTATTTGCAGTTTGTTTAATCCTTATTTACGGAAATATTGCAATTGCAGCAGGAGGATATAATATGAATACACCGCTTTTAGGCGATTCAATAGCCTCCGACTCTCTGCAATTCAATGTTGTTAAGGACTTATATTCAATTTTATCGTCAAAAATACCTTACTGTTTTGATTATTACATATCCGATACTCAAATTGTTCACTATCCTTATGATGTTAAAAAGAAAAAAGGTAAATATGTTAAAGGATACTGGAAAGAACTTTGGTCTGTCAACGCTTGCGGTAAAATTATTCAAGTACCTTTGACTTTTTATATTGACGGAAAAAATACCGATTACTTTTTTGATGTAGAACCCGATATAGGGAATTAGCCCGAAAATCTGATAACAACAGTTTTAATATATGGTAAATATCATTTATACAAAAGTAAAGGAGAATTTTACCATGCCCGAATTTTCACAACCGTTTAGCGGAAATAATTGCAAAAAAAAATTAAATTCTGATGAACTTATAAGAGCAATAAGATTTGCAATTGCATCAGAATTTGAAGCTATTCAATTGTATGAACAACTAAGAGATTCAATTGATGATGAAAAAGCAAAAAAATTACTGACCGAAGTTGCAGGCGACGAAAAAGAACATGTAGGAAATTTTCTTCATTTATTAAAAATACTTGCTCCTGATGAAGAAAAATATTATAAAGAAGGCTGGCATGAAGCTACAGAAGTAATGGAGATAGATGAAAATACATAATAAATGTTAAATTTGTGTGTATTAATTTTGGCTTATTTATATACTTTTCACTGCCATTCATGTCTATGTTACATAATTCGGTGACAGAAATTGAATTTCTAATATTTCAAAAATACATACCCGCAGCGGCGGGTTTCTAACCGGCTTAACTTATTTTTGACTTTATTCAACTTATTTTTAGCGCAGCGGCGGGTTTCTAACCGGCTTAACTTATTTTCGACATTATCCAACTTATTTTGCAATTTCGGCGGAGTACTGTTTGAGCGGGCGTAAGCCCGTGAGTTACGCAGCCTTAAATTGAAATTAGCATTATAAAAAATAACAATAAACAAATTGTCCGAACAAAATTTCACGATAAGACACGAAGTGTTGTGAGTGAAATTTTGATACAAAACGAACAGCAGAACCGAAGGTGATGCTTGTGAGCTTGTATCCGACGCAGCGTAGCTGCTAGGTGAGTGGCGCCTTGAAAAGCGGATTGCGAGCAGAGGCTGAAGGGCAGGGATGATGAAGCCCTGACCGTAATGCCGTTTAACGCGAGCAACCAAGAAGGTGAGCCTCATCTTTTCGGCGACGATGAGTCGGCGAAAAGCGGATTACCGGCAGAGTGCGTAGGCTTGGCTGCGACAGCAGACAACCGTAGGCACGTTTATCGCCGGTAACCAAGAAGTGCGGGCGACACTAGATTAGATATAAAATAAAAATTTAAAGTCCATTGCGTAGGACAGTTAACCTCTTAGTGAGGAAACAGCAAGGTGAGCACTGTCTGAGTGTCTGTTAAGACACGAGTTTGCGAACCTTTACCGAACTTTAGAGGTAATCTGTCCGAAGCACTAGGACTGTAATTTTTATTTTATATTGTTGTAAATATCGAGTGGAAAATTTTATTTTTTTTATTTACTAAATTAATGAAAAACTTTAAAAATGGTAAAAGTTCCTGAGCCGGCATAGCCGGCTTCTAACTAGATTAACTTATTTTCAACATTATCCAACTTGTTTTCTTGCATAGCCGGCTTCTAACTTGTTTAAATTATATTTCTCTGTTGGTAAGATTTTCGATCAGCAAACCCGACTTCTAATTTGATTAACTTACTTCTAACCATAATCAACTAAGCAAATGCTTGCTCTTAAGATTTATAAAATAACATATTTATAACTTTATCGGATAGTCGTCCTTAAATTCCCAGCCGTCTAACTGAATTAGATATGCGCATAGTGCTGTATCATCTCCTGTACAGTGTTGTTTGGCTTGTTCTCTTTCGGGAGAAGAAACTGTTGTTGTATCTCCATAATCATAGGGGCGCAATGTATTAAAATGAGGCAATGGATTACTAACCAATTCATCACCATCAGAAACACTGACTATGAAAAAAGCAAACATATCTCTGCCTGATTTATTTGGACCTCGCTCACCATTAACATCGTACAATAGCGTATCATAACATTCATCTATAAAAAACAATGAACCGTCATTTAGATATACAATGGGGGAATTTTCGCTTAATTCTTTCCATTTGAAATCCATTTTGTTATAATACTCCGTATCTGATATTTTTAATATTTAAATAAACAATATAAGGTAATATATATTCAAAATAATAAATTTACGCTGTGTAAATTAATAAAATAATATATAAAAATACTAAAAGAGGATAAAATGGATTTTAAAAAGAATTTTGGACAAAATGTTCAAAAATACAGAAAATTAAAAAATTGACACATGAAAATCTTGCAGAACTTGTAGGTGTAGATGCAACGAGTATAAGTTCTGTTGAAACAGGAAAATACTTTGTTTCTGCAGAAAATTTATTAAAATTATCAGAGGCTCTTGAAGTGGATGTGTGTGAATTGTTCCATTTTGAAAATTTAGAATCAAAAGAAAAAACTTACAAAGAAATATTAAATATTTTGGCAATTTTTAAAGAAGATTCAATGAAACTAAATGCTATAAAAAACTTTCTTAAAGCCTTAGTTTAATTATCATTTCATCCGGCATGTTTGAAGTCGTTACCGCCTACAATTCTTAAATGTCTTTGCGGTTCTTCTCCCACACTTTCACTGGAAAGATTATGTTGTTCAACAAGTTCATGCTGCAGTTTTCTGATTTGCTGGTTTTGAGGTTGCAGTTCAACTTTATCCGCCCCTTCCATAATTTTTTGGATTGCGGCTTTTACTTCATCCAGTGCTCTTTCCGCATCATCATAATACCCTTGTAAAGTTTCAGAATCTGTTATATGAAGAGCTTCTTTTACTACTTTTTGAACCTGTGACATAGAATTTGAACGTACATAATAAATCGGCAGTTTATAGTCATTTGCGATGCTCAATATTTTTGTACCGCTCTTTGCAAATGCTTTATGAACAATTACAATATCTGCTTCTTCAATATTTCTTGTTATTTCCGCATGAAGGTTTAAACGCTCCAGTACTTTGTCTAAAACTGTTCTGCTTACAGCATAAATATATATTTTTTTGAATTCTTTTACTTGTTTTACATATTCCTGCCTTGAAAAACTAAATTTTAGTTTTTGGCTTGCAAGTGTTTCTTCTTCTTTTTGTTTTTCATTGTCAATATTTGTTTCCTGTTGAGTTGATTTATCATAAACTTGGTCAACTTTTCTTATTTCAGGTCTTATAGGCCAGCCTCTCAAAATATAGTCAACAGCTTCTGCAGTATTTTTGTAAACTGCAAGTGTGTTTCTGTCTATAATTTCAATAACCACATCAAAAGTCGGTTGTTTTTCTCTTTCAAGAACCGTTTTTTGAGAGCCTCTTCTTTTAGCTTCATCATCTCCTAAAGTAACAGAACTTACACCTCCGACTAAATCTGAGAGTATCGGGTTTTTTATCAGGTTATCAAGAGTATTACCATGAGCAGTTGCTATAAGCATAACCCCTCTTTCCGCTATAGTTCTTGCTGCTTGAGCTTCCTCTTCAGTTCCTATTTCATCAACAACAATTACTTCGGGAGTATGATTTTCAACCGCTTCAATCATTATATCCTTTTGATAAATCGGCTGTGTAACCTGCATTCTCCTTGCTCGTCCTATTGCAGGATGCGGTGTATCTCCGTCTCCTGCTATTTCATTAGATGTGTCTACAACTACAACTCTTTTCCCAAGTTCATCGGCCACTAATCTTGAAATTTCTCTTAATTTTGTTGTTTTTCCTACTCCGGGGCGGCCTAAAAATAGTATACTCTTATTTTGTAAAACAATATCTTTTATACACGCAATTGTTCCGGTAACTACACGTCCTATTCTGCATGTGAGGCCGACAACTTTACCTTGTCTATTTCTTATTGCACTAATTCGGTGCAAAGTTCCGGGTATTCCCGAGCGATTGTCGCTTGTAAACGGTTGAATTTTTGATGTGATATATTCAATATCACTTTCCGTTACCAAATCTTTTCCCAAATAATCAGTTTTACCGTCAGAATAACGAACTTCACCAACCCTGCCCAAATCAAGAACCAGTTCAATTGCATCATCTAAATTGTATGGTCTTAATGATTCTACAATCTTCGGCGGTAAAATTTCAATTAACCTTTTAAGGTCATTATGAAATTGAAGCTTATCCATTTGTCCCTTTCGCTAATCTATGGCGCTCAGGTGTTTTTTTCTTGTACCGGTTAAAGGACATTTTGCCCTTCTCCGGGGCTGTACCTATTTAATCTAGTATCGCCCGCACTTCTTGGTTACCGGCGATAAACGTGCCTACGGTTGTCTGCTGTCGCAGCCAAGCCTACGCACTCTGCCGGTAATCCGCTTTTCGCCGTGTCATCCACGCCGAAAAATTGGGGCTCACCTTTTAAAGTGCCCTCACCTAGCAGCTACGCTGCGTCGGATACAAGCTCACAAGCATCACCTTCGGTTCTGCTGTTCGTTTTGTAACAAAAAGTTACTCACACCCTTCGGGCGTCTTGGATTTTTCTGTCTTTCGGGCAAGTCGTTCATTACGCTATCGCTGTCATTCACTATTGCCCTCATATACTCGGGCTTTCGCCCTTTCGAAAAATCCGCTTATCGTAACTTTTTGCTCGGACAATCTACATTTATATTATAACATTTTTTTTATTACTTTTCAAAGTTCTTTTACTATGTTTGTAGTAATGTTACATATTTTTATAAAAACAATACAACTTCGAATACGGGTGTATAATTTTATCTATGATTGAAAATTACGAAAAATATTTAGAATTTATAAGTGAAAAAATTAACGGATTTTTTGAAAGGCAAAAACCTTATATAAAATGCCGAAAGGGCTGCGCAAAATGCTGTAAGAATGCAGAATTTCCGTATTCTTTCATTGAGTTTAAATATCTTTTATCAGGATTTTTAACATTAGATAAAGAAATTCAAGATATAATAGAAGCACAAATATTAGCTGTTGTTGAAGCAAAAAAGAAATTTCAAGGTGAAAAGTTTCTTTATGACTGTCCGTTTCTTATTAATGATGTATGCAGTGTTTATCCATACAGAGGAATTGTATGCAGAACTTTCGGTTTAATTATTCAGAAAAAAGAAAATGAAACTGCAAATAAAGTTCCTTTTTGTATCCATGAGGGATTAAATTATTCAATGGTACTCGATGAAGAAAAAAATATAATATCTGAGAAAAAATATAAAGAACTTGGTATTAGTGAAGCTCCTTTAGGGTTTAATATAAGCCATAAATTTTTAACAGATATAGCGTTTGAAAAAAAATATAACTTTGAATTCGGTGAGAAAAAAACACTTATTGATTGGTTTGAAAACAAAGAGAAGAAATAAGATTAAAAAATAAGTCCGACACTTGTAAAAAAGTGCCGGACTTTAAAATTATTTATTATACGGAGTTAAAGATTCAGTAAATATAGCTTTTACAACTTCTTTTGTTCCGTCAACAGGCGCTATTGCAAGCAATCCTGAGAGTGAAGGTGTTTCAAAAGTTAAATCAACAAGTTTATCAATATCTTCTTCCGTAAAATCTTCATCTTTTAATTTTTTAGTAATACCAACGGAATACAACCATTCTTCAACTTTTTTAGCCGCATATTCGGCTTCATCGGGAGTTCCTTTTAAATCAGGGATTACAAAATTAAATAGAGAAGCAAGTGTTTTTGCTTTTGCAGGATAAATATATTTAATTACGGCAGGAAGAATCATTGCAAGTCCTAAGCCGTGAGAAAGTTTTGGTTTAACTCCGCTTAACGGATGTTCAAGAGCGTGAGTGAAATGTAAAAGTCCGTTGTCAAAGCTTACACCGCCTAAAATTGAAGCATATAGTAAGAAATATCTTGCCTCTTTATTTTGAGGATCTTTATTAATAACCGGCAAATATTTTGCAACAAGCTCAATACATTCTTTAGCCATTGTAACCGATAAAGGTGAAGCAACTTTTGATGTAGCAGCTTCAACAGAGTGATTTACCGCATCAATCGAAACGTATATTGTTTGTTCGGGTGATAAATTCATCATTAAAGCAGGATCATCAACGGAGTAAGAAGGATAAATACAATCGTAGGCGATTGCGGGTTTATAGTGAGTTTCCGGAATTGTAACAACCGCAAATCTGTTTGTCTCAGTCCCTGTGCCGTGAGTCAAATTAATTGCAACAATCGGGAGAGCTTTTTCGGGAATGAATTTAAATTCATAAACATCTCTTGCACTTACTCCTTCATTAGCAAGTAATATAGCAACTGATTTGGCAGTATCAATAGGAGAACCTCCTCCTATACCCATTACAGCTTGAGCTCCAAAGTCTTTTCCAAGCTTTGCCGCTTCATCAACCGCATCGGCTGTAGGGTTTGGAGTAACTTCCGCATAATTTATATATTCGATTCCGTTATTTTTTAATGCTTTTTCTATAACAGCCCAGGCACCCGAGCTTTTATAGGCATTACGGCCTGATACTACTATTATTTTACTGATTCCTTTCGATTTCATATCTTTAGCAATATCTTCCATTTTGTTTATTGCACCAAATCCAAAATAAACATTTGGTTTTAGTCTCAATTCAACAACCTGATTGATATTCGTGTCATTTTTCCACATAGATTACTCCTTTCATTTGACATCCGATTATACAATATTTTTTTTAATTTTTGCAAGATTTTTTATGCTATAATCGTATTACTTACAAGTTTATTCAGGGAGCAGCGGAAGTATGGATAACAGCGGAACTTTAGCATTAAAACAGGAAGTATTAATAAGAATAGTTGAATCTTTTTTTTCTGATAATTTTGAAGAAAATACAAGACTAATTCCTTATCAAATGCGTCCGAAAGGATGTGAAGTCCCATACAGATGTTGTATATATAAAGAAAGAGCTATTTTAAGGGACAGAGTTATTGCAGATTTAGGTTTCCCTATTGAAGAAGATAATGAAGAAAAATTGCTGTCGGAATATGCAAAAGAATCACTTAAAAGAGAGGGTTCTGATGACAAAATTTTAACTGTAATAGGTGCAGCTTGCAAAGGTTGTGTACCAAATAGAATGTACGTAACAAATTTATGCCAGGGGTGTGTTGCGCGCTCTTGTGTTCAGGCTTGCAAATTTGGTGCAATAAGTATTGTCAATGGGAAATCATATATAGACAGCTCAAAATGCAAAAACTGCAAAATGTGTATGGCTGCTTGTCCATATAATGCAATAGTAAAAATAGCTGTTCCTTGTGAAGATGCCTGCCCTGTCGGTGCCATAGAAAAAGATGAAGACGGGCATGCTAAAATTGATCATGAAAAATGTATTTCTTGCGGCAGGTGTGTAAAAAGGTGTCCATTTGGAGCTATTAATGAAAAAAGCCAGCTTATTGATGTTTTAAAAAATATAAAATCAGGAAAAGAAGTTATAGCATTGATTGCGCCATCAATTGCCGGCCAATTCCCGGGTAATATTTATCAATTAAAAACTGCAATGATAAAAGCCGGTTTTTCTGATGTTTATGAAGTAGCAAAAGGTGCAGATATAACGACTTTAAATGAAGCAAAAGAATTTCAGGAAAGAATGGCTAATTCAGAACCGTTTATGACTACATCATGTTGTGCGGGATACAATCAACTAAGAAAAAAACATCTGCAAGAAATAAATAAGTATGCTTCTGACACTGAAACACCATTGTATTATATTGCAGAAATTGTACGAAAAGAACATACTGAAGCAAAACTTGTATTTATAAGTCCTTGTGTAGCCAAGAGGAAAGAAGTTTTTGAGAATAAAAATATTGATTATATTATGAATTATATGGAGCTAAGCGCACTTCTTGCCGGAAGAAGAATAAATCCCGAACTTGAAGATGAAACACCATTTGATTCTGAAAGTTCAAAACAGGGCAGAAATTTTGGTGTAACAGGAGGAGTAGCAGGTGCTGTTCAAAAAGCTTCTCAAAATGCCGGTACAGAAATAAAACCTTGTATTATTAATTGTTTGAATAAAGATACCATAAAACAGCTTAGAAGATATGCCAAAGACGGTGTTTGTCCTGATGGAAATCTTATAGAAGTTATGTGCTGTGAGGGCGGATGTATAGGCGGAAACGACGTAATAGAACAGCAAAAAATTGCAAGAAAAGCACTTCAAAATCTTTTAAATAAAAGTCAAGATATTGTGTAGATTAAAAAACTTGATTATACTTTTAAATCAACTCTACCGTAGATATCTTCATATCTTATGATATCTTCTTCGGATATATAATCACCTTTTTGAACCTCTAATATTTTTAAAGGTTTATTTGTATTATTTTGAAGAGAATGTTTTGACTTCACAGGTATATCAATGCTTCTGCCTTTTTGAAGAGTATATATTTTATCGTCCAAAATAACATCGGCACTGCCTTCCAATACTACCCAATGTTCCGAGCGGTGATTATGAGATTGCAAAGAAAGTTTATGATTCGGTGATACATTGATTAATTTTGTAAGCCAACCTTTACCTTCATTCAAACATGTATAGTAGCCCCAGGGTCTGAATACGGTTTTTGATATCGTTGCTAAAGAATCATTATTCATTTTTAATTTTTTTACAATTTTATTTATATCACCGGCTCTATCTTTTGCACAAACAAGAACTGCATCTTCCGTTTCAATAATAATTTTATCTTGGACTCCCGAAACTGCTACAAGCTCTTTAGAAGAGTATACAAAGGAATTTTTGACTTTATCAAGCACTACATTACCTTCGGTTGCATTATTTTTTATATCCTTTTTGTGTTTATTATAAATACTTTGCCAAGAGCCCAAATCATACCAGTTTGTTTTTAATTCTATAATTGTTAAGTCGCAACTTTTTTCCATAATCCCATAATCAATAGATTGTTCGGGAAGATTTGCGTAATATTCATATTTAATCCTTAAACAATCATCAAACATTGATTTTGACATTTTTTCAATAATAAATGGCGCAAACTCTTTGTAATTTTTGATAAATACAGAAAGTTTACCGACATATATTCCTGTGTTCCAGTAATAACTGCCTTTTTTTATGAAATTTTCTATATCTTCTTTAAGAGGTTTTTCAATAAACTTATCTGCTTTGAATGCATCTTTAATCTTTTTTCCTGCTTGAATATATCCAAAACCCTCTTCACAATATGAAGGTTTAACTCCGATTGCGCAAATGTAACCTTTTTTTGAAATTTCAACAGCTTTTTTTATACAATCTTCAAATATTTTTTT
Source organism: Candidatus Gastranaerophilales bacterium (assembly GCA_944323625.1). GTDB lineage: Bacteria > Cyanobacteriota > Vampirovibrionia > Gastranaerophilales > Gastranaerophilaceae > Avigastranaerophilus. The sequence continues at coordinate 20,825 of CALUTD010000015.1, read as the reverse complement.
ATCTTCAATATAAAAGTCTACAGGCATGATAATAACTGTTTCATCTTTTTTTCCGCTAAGATAGGTAAAACCTGAAGCAGCTGCGGCAAGCGTATTTTTCATTGCCGGTTCGGAAATTATAACGGGGTTTTTAGTTAATGATTTGAGCTGAAGCCTTATATCACATTCTTGGCGGATATTCGTTATGGTAATAATATTTTTTTCATTTGTGATACTTAACGCAAGTTCATAGACATTTTGAACAAGAGTTTTTTCCCCATCCAATTTTAACAAAGATTTAGGATATAAATCTCTTGAAACCGGCCATAGCCTTTCTCCGGCGCCGCCTGCCAATATAATACATTTCATTTGATAACCCTCAAAATCTTTTTACATTTCTATCTTATCATAACTCATAATAAATTTAGTTAAAGTTATGTAAAGATAACGTAATTTCTTAGACAAAAAATTTAAAAATAGGTATAATGTAAAATAGATTAGGTCATGCTTGTTTGACAAAAGGGGATTGTTTAATGGGAATATCAGCAGTAGAGAAAATCGGGAATAAAGAAATTTCTCCTAAAGAAATAAGAGAAATGTTAGGTATTGACAATTCCCGTATTCAAGAATTATGTAAAATAGCAGATATTAAACTGAAAAAAAATGAAAGAGGGCTTACATACTTTACGCAGGATGATGCTCAAACTTTAAAAAATGTTTCCGCAAATTTTAATAAAAGTAATGCAGTAAGTGTTCCGTCAAAAAAAGTTTTAACAGGTACAAACTCGATTTCTAACGGTTCTATAGTTCAGTTAGTTGAAACTCTTAGAAGTATTGAAAAATCTATGACTGAAAGGGTTACAGCTCTTTTAGATGAAAAACTTGACGGTATGGACGATGTTGTTATGGAGCTTATCAGAGTTAAAACCGAAAATGAAACAATGAGATTTAAAATAAACGAGTTGAATAAAGAAAATTATAAACTTAAAAAAGAAGTTAATTCGTTTAAAAAAGTACCTTTCGGTTTTTATGCAAAAACTTCTTCTGAAAATAGCATATTCTAAAAAATTTGGTTAGTTTGAAGAAGTATAGCAACAAATTAAACCACAAATTCAACTTTTTTAATAGTATTGTTTTCACTCCAGTATACTTTTAAGTTATTTTTGATATTGTGATATTGCATTTGATTTAAAGATGCACATTTTATAGCTTCTTCAAATTTAAGAAGCTTTTTATCTGTAAGATTTTTAACTATATCGCACAGTAAACTTGAACTTCCTGCAATCGTTCCATCTTTATTAACAAGTTTGCCATTTTTATTATATATATTTTGTCCGGCAAAAATTTGTTCTGTTTTGCTGCAGTGAGCAAGAGGAAGAGCATCTGATATTAACAATATTTTATCTAATGGTCTTTGTTTAAATGTAATTTTTAAAACATTATCATTAACATGTGTTGAATCTGCAATTAATTCGGTATAAATTTTATCGTTAGTTAATGCTGTAACAACAGGTGATTCAACACGGTGAGAAAAACCTCCCATTGCATTGTATAAGTGAGTTATTTGATTTACATTATCAAAATTACAAGAAAGCGTGTGACCGGCTGAAATTTTAATTCCTCTTTTTTTTAGATAAGACATAAAATTACCTGATAAATCAAGTTCAGGAGCAATAGTTATTATTTTTATAATATCATCATCTATTTTTTTAAATAAATCTGTTTCAAGAGGCAATATATACTTTTTTTGATGAATGCCTGCTTTTTCGGGGTTAATAAACGGGCCTTCCAAATGAATTCCGATTATTTGTGCACTTTGAGAATTTTGTTTTAATTTTGCTGATTTTATAATACTAATGCGTTCTTTTATTAAATTTGTATCATCTGTCATAACGGTTGGGAAGATGGCACAAACACCATATTGAGTTAGCATGTTGCAACAATCTAAAAGCTCTTTTTCGCTGCAATTCATAAAATCACATCCAAAAGCGCCATGTATATGCTGTTCAACTAAACCGCCGGTTATATTCATTTCTCTTCTCTCTCTTTATATGATATAAGAAAAAGTTTACTTAAAACAACAACTGCAAACTTTAAATTCAGGATGTCTTGACAGACGATTTTCTATTTCTTCAAAAGTCAAAAATCCGCTTTGAGCTCCAAAATTTTCAACAACTGAAGCTGCATTAACCGAAGCGTACATTAGTGATTTTTCAATATTCCAATTTGTTTTCATCATAGAAGCTACAAAAGTTGATGCAAATGCATCTCCTGCCCCCAATGTACTAACAACACATGCCGGAAATTCATCACATTTATAAAGTGTAATGCCGTCATATGCATAAACTCCATTTTTACCGTCAGTTATTATTGTAATTTTTGATTTTGTAGAATTAAGTTCTTCTAACATCTTTATAACATCGGGATGAATAAATTCTTCAGAGTATCTTTCCGTTTTTGAATCAGGTCTTACTTCAATTCCTGTAAGCATTGAAGCTTCTTCTTTATTTAATATTACTATTTCTGCAGTTTTCAAAATTGAATATAGATATTTTTTTCCTTGTTTAATAGAACTTGTTCCAAGATTTATTGCAAGATTAACATCATGTTTTTCCGCAAAATCTGCAACTTCATCTAAAATTTTTGTGGAATTACCATTCAATGGTGCCAAATACAACCATTTAGAATCTTTAACAGATTCAAGATTTATATCATTTAAAGTTAGTTGAGCATTTGCACCTCTATGGGCAAGAACTGTTCTGTCGCCTTGAAAACTTGTTAAAATTATCGAAAATCCTGTCTGAAATTCATTAGTTTTTACAACATTTGAGGTATCAACACCAAATTCACATAATGTAGATAATATTTTTGCTCCCTGAACTTCATCTCCAATTTTAACTATAGTAGAAGTTTTTAAGCCTAGAGAAGCGAAATTTGTCGCAGTATTAATCCCTCCGCCACCTGTTTGGAAATCAAAATTATCTATTTCTATTTTTGCGCCATAAGGATATGCCATAAAATCTTTTTTTGTATTAACAGAACAAACTGACACTATAGAAGCAGAATCTGATTCTATAAAAGCATCTAAAGTTGCACTTCCGATTGTTATAACATCAAACATTGTTATTCCTTCTCTATGTCTATACCATAAGATAATTATACACTAATTTGCTCTTGGATGTGCAAAATTATAAGATTGTTTTAGTCTTTCTGTTGAAACATGCGTATATATTTGAGTATTGCTTATACTTGCATGACCTAAAAGTTCCTGAACAATTCTTAAATCCGCTCCGTTTTCAAGCAATTTAGTTGCAAAACTATGACGAAAAACATGCGGTGTTACATGTTTAGGCAGTTCTATTTTGTCGACAGTTTCTTTAACTGCTAATCTTACAGATTGGCTTTGGAGTCTGTAGCCGGTTTTATTTATAAAAACAGGACTGCTTGGTGTTTCTTTTGCTTCCTTAAATATTAAATTTCTGACGGTTTTTATATAAGTTTCCAAAAACTTTTTAGCACGCTCTGAAACAAGAACTATACGTTCTTTTGAACCTTTTCCGAATACTTTTATTTCATTTTCATTTAAATTTAAGTTTTCAAAATTCAAACTGCTTAATTCACTAACCCTCATGCCTGTTGCATACAAAAGCTCAAGAATAACTCTATTTCTATATCCGGCAGGTGAATCCATTTTTATATTGTTCAAAACCTGTTCTATTTCTTTTTCGGTTAAAAATTCAGGTAAAGTTTTGCCTCTTTTCGGAGAATGAACTCCCACAACAGGATTTGTTTCTACTATTCTTTCCCGGTACAAAAATCTGTAAAAAGTCCTTAATGAAGCTATTTTTCTTGCGATTGTAGTTTTGTTATAGTTAAACTGTTGAATATATACTAAATATTCTCTTATTTTTGTATAATTCACTTCTTCAACATTTATGTTATTTAACCAAATTAAAAAACTGAGAATATCTGAAACATAAGCTTTTACGGTATGACGCGAAAAATTTTTTTCCACTTCAATATACAATTTAAACAATTGCAAATATCTTTTGGAATTCTCATTCATAGATACAAATTGTAAACAAATTTTAACAAAAAATCAAGTTTGTAATGTTAAAATTTAGTTATATTAAGAAAAGTTAAGTACTAATAAGTTGTCAAAAGCATGATTATTTAAAGGTTTACGAAATTTAGAATAATCAAGTATTTGTTTAGTGAACAAATTGTTGAACTATGCTTGAATATTAATTATAATTATAATTGTGTTTTGAAAAAGGAGGTATTTTCACTAATTAAATGGATAAGGTTGTTGAAAATATCAAAAAAATCAAAGCGCAAATCGCACCTTATAACCTGACGATAGTTGCAGTAACGAAATACTTTGATGAAAATCAAATTATAAAATATTATAATTTAGGTTTTCGTGATTTTGGAGAGAATCGTGTTAAAGATGCTTTATCAAAAATGCAAAAACTGCCTGATGAAATTAAAATCAACAGCAGATTTCATTTAATAGGACATCTTCAAAAAAACAAAGTTAAACTTGCGGTTGGTAATTTTGATTTAATACAATCCGTTGACAGTTTAGAATTGGCCCAAGCCATATCGAAAGAAGCCCAAAAAAAAGGGATTGTACAAAATATATTATTACAAATTAATAATGCAAGAGAAGTACAAAAATCAGGTTTTTCACCCGAGAATATAAAATTGCAGTTTAAAGACATAATATCTTTAGATGCAATAAAAGTTTTGGGAGTTATGAATATGGCGCCTTTGGACTGTTCGGATGAGAAGCTGCACGAATTGTTTAAGAATATCAAACAAATAAATGATGACTTACAATTTGAATTCGGAGTAGAATTAAAACAAATATCGATGGGAATGAGCAGAGATTATAAAATAGCACTTGAAGAGGGTGCAACAATTATAAGACTTGGCAGAATACTATTTGAATAATACTTAGGAGGAAGAAAATTGGCAGTTGCAGACAAATTTAAATCAATTATTGATTTTTTAACATCAGGATTTGATGGAAGAGAAGACAGCATTTATAGTGAAATGATGGAAGAGTCGGATGAATATCCTGTTCAGGATAATTTGGCATTAAACCCTTCATATCAACAAAATGAACAAAAAGCACAAAATTTGAAAGTTGTTTCTCACCCGAATTACAGAGGCTATGAAGTAATGGTTTGCGAGCCTCGCTCATACGAAGACTCTATATCAATTGTAAAACATTTAAAAGACAGAAAAACAGTTGTTTTAAATTTGCATCTGCTGGATAAAGAACAAGCATTAAGAATAGTTGATTTCCTTTGCGGAGCAACACATGCTCTCTCCGGAAGCCAGCAAAAAATCGGTGATTCCGTATTTATCTTCACTCCTGTTAATGTTGCACTGTCAGCGGAATCGCAAAAAAGCAAATTTTTAAGAGATGCACTGTGGAACCAACCGCAAGCATAAGTTTTGGGGATTTACAAAAAAAAGAAGAACATTTTTGATGTTCTTCTTTTTTATATGTTAATATAAATAAAAAGGAGAGTTATATATGATTAAATCAAATTTACGTTACGGGGGGGGGTAATTTACACCTTAAAAACAAACCTTTATTTACCTTAAGTGAAATACTTATCACTTTAGTTGTTATAGGAATAATTTCAGCAATAACAATCCCTGTTATAAGTTTTAATATGAAAAAAGTTTTTTATGTTCAAAGATTAAAAAAATTTTATTCAGAGTTTTCTCAAGTCCTTGAGCGTTATTCTGTTGATTCAGGTGAAGTGTATTCTATATCAGATTCAGGTAATAATAATGACCTTGAGACAGAATTAACAGATTTTGTTTTAAAATATTTTGGTGTTAACCCTCAATATAAAGCAAATAATTCACTTTATTTTAAATATTTGAACGGAAATTCATGGTGTACTTTAACCTGTTTTACTTATAGTTCTAAAAATGTTTTATTCATTACAAATAGTGGTTATACGGTAGAATTGGGAGCAGACGGGCATGTGCTGGTAGATGTTAACGATAATAACAACAAAAATATTCTCGGCAGAGATTTATTTCTGTTTGAAATAAAAAACGGACGACTCAACCCCCAATATGGAGATTCAAAAGCACCTTCTCATATTTACTGGAGAACAAATGAAATTTTTTGCGGTGTTGACTCAAAGCCGCTTCCTTCAAATGCAGATGGAAGAGGTTGTGCAGCAAGAATTATGGAATCAAACTGGGAAATGAAATATTAATTTATCTTTTGAGCAAAAACTTACATGCCTAAACAAGATTATTTTAAAATATTTCTGACTTGTATTCCGTTTGAATCTTTAATATTAATTTTGTTTAAAATTCCTGAGCGTTTTTTACGGTAGAGCATATCAACAAATGCTTCAATTCTTGTAACAAAACCGGCTTCTCCCGTTTGTTCATCTATTGAAAGATGTAAAATTGGTTTATTCAACTTTCTTGCATATCTTGATATTCTTTCAAGCATTAAAGAATCAGGACCGCAGCCGAAAGCATTAATTGTTATTACTCCGTCAATTGCTCTATCTTTTATGTAATGAGCAGCAGCACCGGTTATTTCATACTCATTTGCCCAGTATAACCTTGAGTTCATTGAATTTAAACCTTCATTCATTTGTTCAATGGTCAACTGCTCAGCCGTATATACTTTAACATCCAATTCTTCAAGCTTATCAAATATTTTCATGCTTACTCTTTCGTCATAGAGATTGTATCCATGAGCAATAAGAGCAATACTTACAGGATAAGATTTTGCATTATCCGCAATTACAACTTTATTTTCCAAAGCATACTTAAGTGCTTTCTTATAAGGTACACCGCTTCTTGTCATAATTTGATAATTATTATAGACTTTCCAAGCATTTTTTGATGCCTTTTTTATTCTTTCAATATCAGTTATACCAAAAGGTTTTACGGCTTCCGACAAAAATTCATATAATCCTTGATTTTTTTCGGATTTATCAAGAGTTGATTCAATAATAGTAAAATCTCTTTTTACTACATTTCTTATTAAATCAGGCAATCCTCTTATTTTAGAACAATTATAAATTTTTGGAGCAATTGATTGAATTGACGGAACAAAAATTTTATCTATTCCTTTATTTAGCAAATTTAATATATGGCCGACATATACTTTAACAGGTAAACATGTTTCGGGCACAACTAGAGATGAACCGTCTGTCATTGTCTGTTTTGTTGTTTTATCAGATAATACAATTTCAATACCCAAATCAGAAAAAAATCCATACCAAAAAGGAAAGAAATTATAGTATGATAAAGCTCTTGGTATACCAATTTTCATTTATATTCCTTTTTATTCATATACACAATGGATTATATCATAAACATTTTATTTTTTAGCTGTAAATATTAACTTATTTGAAAATGGAATTTTTTTCAAAATTGAAATAAGTTTTTTCTTATTGTTAATTTGGCATATTAAAATTCCTATAAAAACTAAAATACATGCTGCGAATTGTTTAAGATTAAAAGTTTCACCGAGAAAAAACCATCCGAAAAATACAGCAGTTACAGGCAGCATAAATATAAAAGGCGAAAATTTACTTGCTGGTAGTGTACATATTGCAAAATTATAAAGTGCATAAGCTACAACGGTTAAAATTCCCAAATATATTACTAAAAACAAACTCGGATTTAATACAATAGTAAAAGAACCGTTTTCAAACAAATTCAATCCTGCAAAAAAGAATAAACCGCCTATTACTGATATACCTGCTAAAAAGAAAGGAGGATACCTATCCATAAGATATTTTGTTGTTATTACACAAGTATCAGTCATTACTATTGCCATAAATTCAAGGAAATTTCCCAAAAGAGGTCTTGGCGCCATTTCTGTTACATCTGATGATATGCTCAATAAAACAGAGCCTAAAATTGATATAAAAAGTCCCAAATATACTATCTTGACAAATTTTTCTTTTAAAACTATTCTTGCACCAATAACCAAAAGTACCGGTTCCAGTGAATTTACAATCCCTGCCTGTCCTGATGTTGTATACTTTAGTGCATTAGTTTCAAAAAGAAAATATAAACAAGGCTCGCATAACATCATTAAAAGAATTAATTTTATATCTCTTTTTTCTATCTTTATATTTTTATATACGGTAAAAATAAAAGGGATAAACAATATTGATGATATCAGCATTCTTAATGTCATTAATTGTGCCGTAGTGTAATAATTCATACAAATTTTTGTTGCACCAAGTGTTGTTCCGTATAATATTACAGCTATTGTTATTGATAAGTATGCAAATAGTTCGTTAGAATTAGTATATTTAGACAGAAAATCTTTCATTTCATAAAATAACCTCAACTCCAAATCAGACAATAGTTAAATGATTAAATAAAATCGTTAAAAAATCAAATAAAACAATAAAATGCTTTACAAAAATATATTAATTTGTTTTATGTTTTTTTAAGAAATGTTTTGAATTTTTTATATTTTGTAATATAATGTAAACAAAGGTAATGTTTTTTTATATTAAGGGGTCTAAAAAATGACTGATAACAGTGAAATACAAGTTGAACAAGATTCACATCAAAAAATACTGGTTGCGGATGATGAAGCCAGCATAAGAAGAATTTTGGAAGCTCGTTTGAGTATGATTGGTTACGATATTATTACGGCAACAGATGGTGAAGAAGCTATTGCGGCTTTTAATAAACATAATCCCGATTTAATTGTTTTGGATGTAATGATGCCCAAAATTGATGGTTATGGTGTAACAAGAGAAATCAGAAGAACATCAGATGTTCCTATTATTATTCTTACTGCACTCGGTGATGTATCTGAAAGAATTACAGGTCTTGAACTGGGAGCAGACGATTATGTTATTAAACCATTTAGCCCTAAAGAGCTTGAAGCAAGGGTTAAGGCAGTACTTCGCAGGACCAATACAAAGGAAGTTTCTGCTCCTGCTAGTAAAATAGCTAAAAATGTTATTACTACAGGTAATATTAGAATCGATACCGCAAGAAGACAAGTATTCAGAAAAAATGAACGTATCAGACTTACAGGAATGGAGTTCAGTCTGCTTGAGTTATTGGTAAACAACTCTGGACAGGCATATTCTAGAAACGAAATTTTGCAGCATGTTTGGTCTTATCCTCCAGATCATAGAATTGATACTCGTGTTGTTGATGTTCATATTTCAAGATTACGTTCAAAGTTAGAAACAGACCCCGCTAATCCTGAGTTAATATTAACTGCTCGTGGTATTGGTTATATGTTTCAAAGAATTTCTTAAAATATTTTATCTGTTTTATAAACAAAGAGCCGTCACATAAATAGCGGCTCTTTGTTTATGTTTTTATCTTAAAATATACTATTTATTTATATATCCTATTTCTATACTATCAAATAATTTATTTAATTGTTCCAAATCCAAAATTATCTCGAATGTCGTATTATGTGGATTCTTTACAATATACTTTGTTTCTCCGTTTATCTCAATTGGTGCCATAAAATAAGCATGACTTTTTTCTATTTTTATACCATCTGCATTTCTTTGTTCTTCTGAAGAAACTACAAATCCCATACTTTTATTTCTGTTCTTATTTGTTAATAGTTCTTGAGCTTCTTTGCTTTTTATAGGATATGTTTTTGTTTTTAATCCTATTACTTCCATTATATTATTAGAAGAACCTCCAATATCAACATATGGCATATTATAACTAGTTATATCTTCATCTAATAATCTATCTAACATTATCAATGGTATAATATCATTTGCTACTTTTTCTTTTTCCCCTGTCCTTTCAAAATATTCTGCATATCTCTTAAATATATTATCAATATAATCATTTTCTGATTCTTCATCAATTTTTATTGCAGAAGGCTTTAATATCACCTTATCATATAAATTTGCCAGTGAAAAAAGTTTTTTGCTTGTTTTGGTTTTATTATTAAAATAATCCTCAGCCATATTCAAAAATGTATTTACATCTTCTTTTGAATATTTTAAATCATCAATATATGTATTATCTTCTGCATCAAATTCTGCTGATTTGAATATTTCATATTTTTCTTTTATATACTTATCTGCATTGAACTCTGACAATTTTTCGAAATAATTTTCGAAAAATTGTAATCCATTACATGTTATAGAGTTTACATTTTCATTTAGTTTAAGATTTTTAAAACTTTCTGTAAATACAAAATCTTCAACATTTTTCGGTTTTATTTCATTATTTATTTTTTCAAATCCGTCTTTGGCTATACTAATCGTTCCATCTTCATTTTCTTTAAGCATTTGCATTAATAAATAGCGAGTATTAGGATTCGAATATACAACATCTATGCCAGCCAACAAAAAACAATGTCCGCCTTTTCCTTGAATATATGTGAATCTTTCTACCGGTGGAAATAACTTCATATATGTTTTAGGTGTTACAAAAATTTCTTGAAAATCTTCATCATCTTTTTTTATTCTTATATTTTTTTCACCGTTAAGCCTTAGAACATCTCCTACATTTACTTTTTCTAGTGCTTCTTTTTCATTTTTAAACTCTGGCACAAAAATATCAACCGGGATTTCTCCCTCTGTAAATGCTTTGTTTAATAGATCTATATCTTTTGATATATTTGGTGATATTCTGCTGTTCTTTTGTAAATTATCAAATATTTGCTTTGGTAAAACTCTATTATTGAATGCCAAATTTACAAGTACTTCCAAATCAGAAGTCTCTGCATTTCCCTTTTCTAACTTTTCATTCAAAATATTTTCTGTGTCTTTTGTTTTATCTGTATTGTATTTAAGAATATTCATTACTAAATTTTTTACATATATATTTGAATAATTTTCATATAACTCGTCTATTGATATTTTACCCATATGATAGGATTCAAAACTATCTATTAACGATTTTGATTTGTATGTTAAAGCATTATTGAGAATTTCAATTCCTTTATATTTTATCTCATTCCATTGTTCATCAGTCAAAGAAGAAAAATAGTCTATTTCTTCAATAAACTTAATTTTATCATTTATTAAATCTCTATTTAAAATATTTTCTGCCTGTTTATCTGTTACATTTTCATTTTTTTCCATTAATTCTATTAAATCATCTATTGAGAAATTTAATTCTTTATTATTTTTTTCATAATTTATTGCTTGAAAACATACACTCTTTTTTATTTGAGACATTTGTGACTCTCTAATTTTCTTTTCTTGATAAAATAAATAGGTATTTTTTAAATCAGAGAAGTCACTTCCTCTAAAAGTAACAGAAGCCCTTAAAGCCTGCGAAGCTGCATAATTGTTTGTATATTCTTTCTTAGCCGCTATTTCAGGTTCAATTTTTTGTTTTTGCTTATCAAAATATGAATTATTTATATTTTGTATTTTTGTAGAACTAATCTTCATAATAATATAAAACATATTAATGATAATAATTGCTAAAATTAATTTTATTTCTTAATATGATATTCTACCTTCTTGCAAAACCTTAGCAGCACACATAATACCATCACTCGTTCTGTTACAGTCACTAGAATTACTACCGCTTCCTGCAGGTACAATTCCTTTTTTATCAACTACAGTAAAAAAGAAAACATCTATTCCAAACTGATTAGGACTTCTTTCTCCGTTTATATCAATAATAAATCTTCCTATACAATTTTCTTGATCTTCTAATGTAATACCTTTGCCAATACAATATCTACTATCCCATCCATAAGCTATACCATCATTTGTTATTAATGAATTACTTCTGTTATATTTTCCATAATTCTTTCCATTTAACAGTTTTATTGAATTATTTGTAAAACAACCTAAAACATTTCCCTTGCAAACTTTAACAGTATCAACTTCTTTAATAAAACTATTAAAAAAATCATCATTTTGCATAAAGCTGAAATCCCCTATAGGAGCACCTTCTTTTATAGCTATTTTTAATATTGATTGCCTTAAAACGGAATCTGCTTTTTTTAATTTTTCAACATTTTCCTTTTTTTGGATATTTGCTATAACTATAGGAATTGTTATTGCAGAAACTACACCAATAATAACTAAAGTAATTAAAACTTCAGATAGGGTGAAAGAACAAAAAATATTCGTTTTTAATTCCTTAAATACCCCCCCCCCGTAGCGGTTTTATTATTGATATACATATTTACATCTCCTTCATTTGTGATTTTTTCTTTATATTATAGCAATATTAATATGCTTTTGCAAGAAATTAAATAAATTTTTCGTATTCATTTTCCAAACACGCCTGCAAAGCATTCATTTCATCTTCGATTTTTTTACACCAAATTTGAGTTTCTTCTTTTGTAAGCTCTGATGGAACATAAATCGGGTCGCCATACAATGCAGCAGTCTTACAAGGACCTATCGGAACCCTGAATTTATCCCAAGTATTAAATTCTCTGAAATTTTTATCCCTTGAAGCCCAAGCAACAGGAACAATAGGTACACCCGACAACTTTGCAATATTTATTATTCCGTCTTTTACTTTGCCTTTCGGTCCTCGCGGCCCGTCAACCATAATACCAACGGAATTACCTTCTTTAAGTTTATCTAAAAGTTCCAAAGAAGCAGCTACCCCGCGCCTTTTAGTTGAACCTCTTACCGATTTTATATTTAAACACTCCGCAGCTTTGGCTATAATTTCTCCATCATTAGATGCGCTTATTAATGCATAAAATTTGCTTTTATCTTCTATTCCATATACTAAACATTGGTCACAATGCCACATTGAAAATATTACTTGCTGCTTAGGATAATTATTATTCTTTATTTTTAACAGATGTTTTTCAATATGAAAAAATATTTTTACAAGATTAATTAATGTCCCTATTTTTAGTTTTTCAACGATTTTTTTGTTATTTTCCATCCGCAAACCCCATTATATATAGAGAGTATACCATATAAAAAGTATACTCTCTAATAAAATGTAATGAAATATTACAGTTTTTATTTACTGAATATTTTCTTTAACTTCTGAGGCAACATTTTTTGAATCGAGTTTTATACTCGGGCCCATTGTTGTTGTCAAATATACCGATTTTAAGTATACGCCTTTTGATGAAGACGGTTTTGCTCTTAAAACGGCATCTGCAAGTGTAACATAGTTTTTCATCAAATCCTCTGCAGTAAATTGAATTTTACCAATAGGAACATGAATCATACCCTGCTTATCCGCTCTGAATTCAACTTTACCGGCTTTAGCATCTTTAACGGCTTTTGCAACATCTAATGTAACTGTACCTGTTTTCGGGTTCGGCATTAAACCTTTAGGCCCCAAAACACGTCCTAATTTACCGAGCATGCCCATACAATCGGGAGTCGCAATCAAAGTATCAAATTCAAACCATCCGTTTGATATTTTATCAATAACTTCTTCCGCTCCGGCTTCATCGGCCCCAGCTTCTTTCGCTTCTGTTGCCTTTACACCTTTTGCTATTACACATACTCTTACAGTCTTACCTAAACCTGCCGGTAATACCGTTGTTGAACGAACCTGTTGATCGGCATGTTTTACTTCAATACCTAAAGACATGTGGCATTCAACTGTTTCATTAAACTTGCAGGTTTCTTTTGCAACTTCCTGCAATTTTTTTATTGCATCAACGGCCGATGTACATGGCTGGGTAAACCCTTCCATCATCTCCGCTATTTTTCTTTGTTTTTTTGTTAATTTTGACATTTCTTTCTCCTTTTGTGGTCATAACGCAATTTAAGCTTCCACATTATCAGTAACCAATCTTTATTTAATCAACTACGGTAACACCCATTGCTCTGCATGAACCTTTAATCATTTCAACAGCAGCTTCTAATGTTGTTGCATTCAGGTCTTCCATTTTAGTTTTTGCGATTTCTTCAAGTTGTGCATGTGTTATTTGTCCGACTTTTGTTTTGTTTGGTGCTGCACTGCCCTTTGAAAGATTGATTGCTTTTTTGATTAATACTGCAGCCGGCGGTGATTTTGTTATAAATGAAAATGATCTGTCCTCATAAACATCGATAACTACAGGAATAATATATCCTGCCTGTGCTTCAGTCCTGGCATTGAACTGTTTGCAAAAATCCATAATGTTTACACCGTGCTGCCCTAAAGCAGGACCTACCGGCGGTGACGGGTTTGCTTTGCCTGCCTGAATTTGTAGTTTAATCTTTCCTACAACTTTCTTTGCCATTTTGTTTTTCTCCTTTCGTGGTAATGGCGGAACTTTCATTCCTTCCACTTTTTATTTATGTATCTTTTATGATTTACTCGGCTTTCGCCTCTTCGAACTCTTTTCGAACTTGCTCGCTTCGCTCGACTCCGTTCTACGGAAAATTCGCTGTCTTGAATTTCCCTTAAGGCTCAGGCAATCTGTTCCATTTCGTAAAAACCTTTCAGTTTTTTACTTCATTTCACCTGCCTTTCGCCTCTTCGAACTCGCTCGCTTCGCTCGACTCCGTTCTACGGAAAATTCGCTGTCTTGAATTTCCCTTAAGGCTCAGGCAATCTGTTCCATTTCGTAAAAACCTTTCGGTTTTTACTGCATTTCACCTGCCTTTCACCTCTTCGAACTCGCTCGCTTCGCTCGACTCCGTTCTACGGAAAATTCGCTATATCTTTTGGATTTGCTTGTATTCAAGCTCTACGGGGGTTTCACGTCCGAAAATTGATACCATCGCTCTTAATTTCGATTTATCAGGATATACTTCTGTTATATCTCCAATAAATTCCGAGAACGGTCCTGATATAATTCTGACCTTATCTCCCGCTTTAACATCAAGTTCCACTTTCGTAACCTGATTCTGTGTTCTGTGAATAATCTTCTTTATTTCACTATCTTTTGCAGGTATCGGCTTTTTACTTGAACCTACAAATTTGGTAACTCCGGCTGTATGTCTTACTACATACCATGAGTCATCATCCATTATCATTTCAACCAAAACGTATCCCGGAAATATCTTTTCTTCTCTGTCCGTCTTTTTGCCGTCTTTCATCTTGGTTACTATTTTTTGGGGTACTTCTATTCTGAAAATTTTATCACCCATATTCATATATTCAATTCGCTTCTCAAGATTAACTTTAACCTTGTTTTCGTGTCCTGAATATGTATGAACAATATACCATCTCTTTTTCGGTGTTTTAGCCGAATTTGAAGCTTCTTTAAATTCCGCTTCTTTTGCTTCTAAAACTTCTTCTTTCTTCGAAACTACGCCTTCTTGGCCCAGTTCCATATCTGATAAATGTTCAATTATTTCATTATTTTCATTTGTCATTATTTGTAAATTCCTATATTAACTCACTCTTTATGCTATTAATTTTAAGCCATGAAGTATTCCTTTAAAAAGGATATCCAAACCGTACGTATAAACAGTGAATGCAATAACAATTATAAGTACTACAACTGTCTGCGAAATAACCTGTTTTCTTTCCGGCCAGGTAATCTTTCCCCATTCGGATTTTACACCTTTAAAATATTCCGTAAATTTTTCCGCTATTTTATTTTCTGTCATCTATTTTCCTTTTTATAATCCGCGCCCTGAAGGACTCGAACCCTCGACATCCGGTTTTGGAGACCGACGTTCTACCAACTGAACTAAGGACGCTTATTATAAGTCCTTATTTCGTTTCTTTATGTAATACGTGTTTTTGGCAGAACGGACAATATTTGTTTAATTCCATTCTTTCTTTTGAGTTCTTTTTGTTTTTTACTGTTGTGTAGTTTCTTCTTTTACATTCTTCGCAAGCAAGAACTACCATTCTGTCGTTTTTACCTTTGATTCCCATTGTTTCACCTTTTCTTATCAAATTTTTATATTATTATTTTTCACTAGAAACTATAGAATACAACTTTCTTCCCTTATATTCTACCGCCTGTGTTTAAAATACTGATAATATCATATCTTAAACATATTTTTTTTCAAATATATATTTTCAAATTTCAAATTTTGTAACAATTTTATATCCCTTCTCTCTTTTTCTCTTCGGATTTCATTATTAAACCCGCTGTATTATAAGGAACTTTCACACTTTGACCCAACGGATGCCTGCCTGTTTTATCAATTTTAGTATATTTGTATGTTATTACTTTCTTATTCTCATTATATTCCCTTAAATCATCAACTATTGATACTAATTTGTCAAATTTACGTTCACTAATCCTATATTTTATACGCTCTAAAATATTTAATGCTTTTGAACGTGATGATTCATACATATCTATTATCTCTTTTTCTTTATCCATACTCTTTACGGAATACTTTGTAACAGCAATGTTATGTAACAACTGCGCTTCTTCTTCAATATCATAATCACTTCCTGAAACAAGCTTCTTTAATAGCTTTTCATTGTATTTTCTTTCCAAATTTTTACCGAAAGTTTCCGCCATTTTTTCTTCGTTTGCCATTGTATATCTATATAAAAAATCATTATCCATATCACAAATATTCATCCCCTCAATTGTATCCATATCATTTATAAAGGCCCTAACCGCTTTTGATTTTAATTTTGAATCAATTTCGGGCAGCGGAATATATGAATCTTTTGCCAACATATCCGTCATAAGATTTTTATATCTTACTTTATGGGCAAGTGCATATTTTGCCAAGGATTTTACAGCTTTATTTTTACTTTTGTACAATTTAATGAAACCTTCATTCTTTTCTACTATCGGTTTTATAAGTTTTTTTAGCCGGAAATAATTATATTTCTCTTCTGTTTGATATAGTATTTCCTCTGCGAATTTAGAAAAATCCGCTCTCATTTTTGAATCCATTCGCGGAGGAGTTATTATTTCACGGTATCTGTTATCCAAACGAAAAATTACAAATTCACTATCTCCTTTATTTATTTTGTTAAGTAAATAATTTTTTAAAATTCCCGTTTTTTCTTCATCACTCAGGCAGCTTCTTAGTATCTGTTCTCTTGCATGAACAGATTCATGTCCCAAAACCTCCCTTATATTTACCAGTCCTTCTTTGTGAGAAACTTCATTTAGCTCTATTAAATGCAATTCTTTTACATAATAACCTGTTTTTTCAATATCATCGGAAAATATCAACACATTGGGAGTCTGCGCTTTATCGTATCCGAATTCTTTAAAAATATCATCCACTATTTGTTGAGATTCAGCTTTTATTTCTTCTGTCGTCTGTCCTGCCCTTTTTTTATATTGCTCAGTAGATTTAAAATCCACTCTTTCAGACTTAATATCCCGTATTACATTTTTATTTCCTTTTGTAATAAATTTGAAAATATCAACGGCTCGTGATTTTATATTCCTGAAGCTGAACTGATTTTTTAAAGCATTAAAGCCTTCTTTTGTTGTAAACAGTGAAAAATTTTCTTTTACAGCCCCAAAATAACCGTCATACTTGACTTCGCGAGCCATTGCCCTTTTTGCGGCATTATCAAGTGATGTAACATTAAGTTTCTCCATCAGTTTTGCTTCTTTTACAGTTTTTGCACTTTGTTTCAGTCCAAATGCGGTTAATAAAGTTGTCAAAGCCCCTTGGCCGATTCCTTCAAATGATTCCTCTGATTTTCTGTACTCCTTATCTTTATAAAATTTGGCTGCATTATATGTGCTTTTACATAAACCTGCAACACCTAAAACTCCAAAACCTATAGTAAGTACGGAAGATAATACCGGTACTAAAGAACAAACACCTGCAACAACCCCAAATGCACATAAAGAAGTTACAGGATGTTTTATTATACTTGTTACCGGACTAATTACACCCTTTATAAAGTGTTTTCCGGCATTTGTTTTTGAAAATGTATCCGGATTGTTATCTTCTTTTTTCATCGGTTTTTTCTTCGATGAAAAATTTACATATATATTGGTTGTACTTATAGGTTTTATTTTCATACTAATTCTCTCTGAAATATTTAAAATCCGAACATATTAAAATTTATGATTTATTCCTTATTTCATTTACAAACATTTACATAATTGTTTATTAATTTATTAAAAATGGTACTTTATATTTTGTGTCCATTTAGAGAAGGAGAACAAATGTCAGTTTCAATCAGAAAAGCATTTAAAACAGCTTATTCAAAACATTACAACAGAAGTAATATCATTTTATATGCAATAATCTTTGGGATTGTGAATTTAATTCAGGTCCTTATGAATTCTAAAGAAAATTCGGCCCTTGTTCTATTATTATTTATCCCTTATATATTCTTTTCAACTTGGAACTTAGGTATTGACATGATAGCCAATAATAACGCATTCCATTGTTTAAGAAACGGTGTCTATCCAAATCCTTTTACAGAAATTCTAAAAATATTACTTCAAGGTTTGAAACACGGTTTGTGTTCACTGGCATTAAGTTTCCTTTTGGCAATACCTTTTACCATTATTATAATATTAATAACGGTTTTGGGTAACTCAAATTCAGTAATAATAGGTGCTATTATAGGTTTAGCATATTGGATATTTGCTTTTATATTTATGCTTAGTATATACATGAACGTTCGTATAACATTAAAAGCAAAATCATGGTTTGATTTTAAACGTGCGTTATATTTTAAGAAAAAAGCCGGTAATACATTTGCTGTATGGCTTTTAAAAGAAATTGTTATATTCATTTTCGGGGGTATAGCATGTTTAATATTGGCCCTGCCGGCTTTGGTTGTGTATGCAATCAATGCAAGTATGGCATTTGCAGTTTATTGGGGTGTCGTTTGTGCTTTATATGCAGTACTATTCATGCCTGTCATTGTAGATTTAAACAGACAATTGACTTGGAATGTATTCCCGAAACTTGCCTGTGAACACAGAAGAAAACCGGTTGAAGCTAATTAAAATTCTGAGCACATATATAAGCTCCCGACCAGCAGTTCTGCAGATTAAATCCTCCCGTATATCCGTCAACATCTAATATTTCACCTATGAAATAAAGCCCTTTAACAATTTTTGATTCCATTGTTTTAGGGTTTATTTCTTTTAAATCCACTCCGCCTGCCGTAACTATTTCTGAATCTTTTATTCTTTTTTGAGCGTTTAATTTTAAATTTATAATTGCTTCCGTTAATATATGTTTTTCCTGTTTTTTTAGCTGTGCCGACTGTTTTTCGCAATCAATATTATTGAAATTTGAAATTGCTTCTATAAAACTTAAAGGAGCAAATTTTGAAAATACATTTTTTACGGATTTTTTTTGATTATTTCTCAATTCTTCCTCTATATCTTCTTTTGTGTAAGATGTTAACTTTAAATAAAGTTCCAGCGGAGATTTTTCATCAAAATTTTCATACGCCGTTAAGGCTGATACTTTAAAAACAGCCGGTCCCGTAATAAATTTATGTGCAAAAAGAATATCACCGTATACAGTAGTAAATTTTTTATTATTGAATACCGATTTTATTTGAATATCTTTAAAATTTACCCCTGATAATTTATAGAGGTATTTTTCTTTGATATCAAGCGCACATAAAGAAGGTTTAGGCTCTATTATTTTGTGATTAAGTTTTTCTGCAAGCTCAAAACTGTTTTTGCTTCCACCTGTCGCAACTATTACATAATCAAAGAAATAACTTTCATTTGGAGTTTTAACCTCAAACCCGTTTTCTGTTTTAACAATATTAATAACTTTTTCTTTTTTTAAACTAAAATTAGGGTTATCTAAGTGAGAATTTAGTATTTTAACAGTTTTTTGAGAACTGTCCGAAACGGGAAACACTCTGTCATCTTTTTGAACGTATGTTTTTATTCCCAAATCTTCAAACAGTTTTCTTGTTTTTTGCTGGTTAAACCTTGAAAAAACAGATAACAAAAATTTTTCACCGCGGGGGTAATTTTTGGCAAATTCTCTAATATCTTCTTCATTATATGTTAAATTACATCTTCCGCCGCCTGTAGGTAAAAGAGTTGAAAACGGTTCTTTTGTGTCAAAGCCAACTACTCTGTTATAAGGATTTTTGGATAAAAGAACGGAAACTAAACCGCCTGCAGCACCTAAACCTATAACCGCAATATTTTTATATGTCGATTCTTGTTCCATATAAGTATACGTCTTCAAGTGTTTCTAATTCTTCATGCAATTGAAGCAGCGATTTTTTATATTTTGGATGTTCATAATCAGGAATCAACTCAAGCAATGGAACAATTGCAAAAGCCCGTTCGTGAAGGTGTTCATGCGGGATTTTTAAATCAGGCTCATTAACCGTTAAATCTCCATAGAGTAATATATCAATGTCTATTATTCGGTTTTCATATTCTTTTGAGTTTGTTTTTTTTCTTCCCATTTGGATTTCTGTATTTTTACATAAATCAAGAAGTTCCCTGGGGAAAAGTTTTGTTTTTATTTCTATAACAACATTGACAAACCAATCCAAGTCTTTATTTCCCCAGGGTTCTGTTTCATAAAATGCGGAAGAACGTACAACCGTAACCATACCGTTAGATGTAAGCATTTTTACTGCCTGTTGAAGATAACTTATTTTATTTCCTACATTTGAACCTAAACACAAATAAGCAACTGCCATAAAAACTCCTTGAGATGCGTATTAATAGTAATATTGTATTATTTTTTTCTAAACTTTACAACTAAAATCTTATTTTGTTTAATAATTGTTATAATAATTTAGATATGATATAAAAATCTATTAATATTGTAATTCTCTGTTTGCGAACCTTGTATATGTTACGTAATTAGATGACAAAAATTGAATTTCTAATGTTTTAAAAATATATATTATAAATTAATAAAAAATAAAAATTTAAAGTCCATTGCGTAGGACAGTTAACCTCTTAGTGAGGAAACAGCAAGGTGAGCACTGTCTGAGTGTCTGTTAAGACACGAGTTTGCGAACCTTTACCGAACTTTAGAGGTAATCTGTCCGAA
>CALUTD010000014.1 GCA_944323625.1 Candidatus Gastranaerophilales bacterium | reverse complement strand
CCTAACTGGATTAACTTATTTTTGACATTATTCAACTTATTTTTTAGCAAAGCCGGCTCCTAACTGGATTAACTTATTTTTGACATTATTCAACTTATTTTTTAGCAAAGCCGGCCCCTAACTTGTTTAAATTGTAATTCTCTATTGGTAAGATTCTGAACAAGTCAAAATCTACGCAATAAATTGCTTGATTTTTAGACTTTTCAGAATGACGTGAAATGACTTGTATATGTTACATAATTCAATTTTGTCATCGAATTACGTAACTATACAAAATAAAATTAATCATTAAATAAAAAATACAACATATATATGATTCCCTGTCATGATAAAAATAATAATATAATCTTGAGGGATAAAGAGATTAGGGTTAAGAATGACAGCTTTACAATCAAACAAAAATATAAAACAAAAAAATAAGAGTAATCTTTTTAATGATTATCCCTGGTTTTATTCTAATATTTATTCCTGTATACAAAAAATAACAGATGATTTTTTTCAAAAAGATTTCTTTCTCAGATTAATGTCATTATCTAAAGATGAGAATATTCTTTTCTATGGTGACGAATATTTTGTGAATAAAGTTCCGGTAACAAAAATCTCTGACATAAAAATAAAAATATCCTCAGGGGCGGTTTCGGCTTTATTAGATAATGCTCTCGGATTAAGTGAAAGTCCGTTTAATTTAAAAAATCTTACGGATATTGAAGCTATGCTTATAAAAGCTTATACTGCCGCAATATTTAAAAGTATTGAAAAATATTTAAATAAAGCAGAAGTTAACCAAAAAATAATTAAGTCATCAAAAGATTATGATTTAACCTTTTTCCTTCGTGCAAATGAAATTCATTCGGGCAAAATTATAATATCCATACCCGAATATATGGTGAAAATTGAATCCGCTAAAGAACCGCAAAAAACTTTTAGCAACTCTGATTTTAAAAATATAAAAGCAGATATGAGTATAAGTGCAGGCTCATCTAAAATTACTCTGAATGATATAAAGGCTATAGAGGAAGGAGATATAATTCTTCTTGAAAACAGTAATATAAATGAGATGTCGGTATTATGGCAGGGCAGAAAAGTTCCTTTCAGAATTAATCCGAATCCTTCATTGATAATAAGTATTGATAATACAGGGGGCAGTCATATGGAAGATGAAAATAATTCTAAATCTCAAAATATGTGGGATTCAATTCTTGTTGATATAGTTGCGGAATTTGACAATGTCAGACTAACTCTCGGAGAATTAAAACAAATTTCCGAAGGGCTTGTAATTGATGTTGGCTCCGTATATGAGAATAAAATAAAACTAAGGGTTGAAAATCAAGTTGTAGCGACCGGAGAGCTTGTTATTTTAAATGACAGATATGGTGTAAGAGTTAACGAAGTAATAAAAAGTAAAGACACAAATAATAATTCCCGAACCCAAACTGCAGGTCAACCTCAAAAACCTAAAAATAATCCTAATCATGCCGGCAATGCGGAAAATCCTTCGCAAAAAAATGATGATGACAGCTTTGATTACAGTGATTTTGAAATTGAAGATGAAAGTATTTAAGAGGTGAATATGAGCGGATATATTATGAATTTTGCAATATATTTAATGGCAATGCTCGGTTTTATTGTACTTGCTGTTTTTGTGTATAAAAAATCATTAAATTTCAATTCAATAAAAGGAAGCAAAGAATTTTTATCTGTTGAAAATGCATTAAGGTTGAGTGCTTCAAAAACAATCTATGTAATAAAAGCAGGCGAAGAAAAATTTTTGATTGCCTCTGATGCTGCAACTACAACAATGCTTTCAAAGCTTAATAATGATGAAACATTCAATAATTCTAAAGTTAATTCATCATTTGAGCACAACATAAAAATGCATTCAGTTAATGGAGTTTCAGGAAATTCTAAACAGAATTCATTAAATAATATGCAAAAAAACACAATATTAAAAAAAATAAACAGAGGTTAAAATGGATACAATTTTAAAAGATTTAAGTCCTGTTCTTCAATTATTAATAATGATGGCAATATTTTCGTTTTTGCCGTTTGCATTTGTCTGCATGACAAGTTTTTTAAGATACGTAATAGTATTTGGTTTTCTCAAACAGGCATTAGGTGCACAGCAAATACCTCCTGCTATTGTGCTTGTCGGGTTATCTTTAATTCTAACTTTCTATACAATGGGTCCTGTTTTTCAACAAATGTATGAAGTCGGGTCAAAACCTTATGAAAAGACAGGTTCAATTGTTCTTGCCATAAATGAAGGTTCTAAACCTTTAAAAGAATTTATGTTAAAACAGACAAGAGAAAAAGATTTAGCGTTTTTCCTACAGCTTACAAGAAAAGAAGCTCCCGAATCCGTTGAAGACATTGGTATATTTGAAGTTGCGCCGGCATATATTTTAAGCGAACTTAAAACTGCGTTTGAAATAAGTTTTATTATATTTGTTCCGTTTATTGTATTGGATTTGATTATAGCAAATGTACTTTTGGCACTTGGGATGTTTATGCTATCGCCTACAATTATTTCACTGCCTTTTAAGCTGCTTATATTTATTGCCGTAGACGGATGGAGTCTTATTGTTAACGGTTTGGTCGGAAGTTTTAATTAAGGAACAAAATCGATGGAAATATTATTGGAATATATGGCAAAAGGTTTAATGGTAATGCTTATGATTGCTATGCCATGCGTGTTAACAGCAGCTGCAATAGGTCTTGTTGTCGGTATATTACAGGCTGTAACACAGGTTCAGGAGCAAACCATTGCTGCTGCACCTAAAATATTTGCTGTTTTTCTTGTCATAATTATACTCGGTACCGGTTATATAAAGCTGCTATCTAATCTGTTTAATGAAGGTTCCGTTATTGCTTTTGATGTTATTCCAAAGTCTGACGATTTTGTTCTCCCGCCTGATTATTATAATTACACAAAACCTTTTATTGATGAGATGAAATCAGACGTAAAAAAAGATATGACACCGATGTCACACATATTAAATAATGCAAAAGCTCCTATAGGACTGACGGAAAGAAACAGCTTCACCGGGATAAGGAGTAATTCAAAAGAAATTCCAACTCCTAATTTGGCCGAAAGAAAGAAGATAATGGAAAATCAAAGGTAGAATATTCAGATGTTAGACGTTATTATGAGTGAATTTCCTAAATATTTTCCTGAAGTTAATAATGTATTAGCAGCAGGCATTCCCGTTTTTGCAAGAGTTGCAGGACTGATGAGGGCATGCCCGTTTTTAAGAAGAACAGAAATTCCCACTGTTGCGAGAGCCGGATTTACACTGTTATTTACTATAATTATTTGTATGGTAATAAAACCGACAATACCTGCGAGCGGAATATCAATGTTTTATTCAATTTGCGTAAATTTCTTGTGCGGCGCACTTATAGGGTTTATTGTTGCATGTATATTATACGCAATAGAGAGCGGAGGAGACATGATTAATATGCAGCAGGGTGTATCTTCCGCCACAATTATGGACCCATCATCTTCGGCTCAGGTATCAATAATGGGAAGGTTGTTCAGTCTTTTAGGATTGATTATTTTTCTTGAAATTGGCGGTGCATATTGGACTTTTAATGCATTTATAAGAAGTTTTGAAATTTTCCCGGTTTATGCTGCCTTTGTTCCCCTTGATGAAATTGTTAATATGCCATATTTGGTAAAAATAACTTCTAATGTTTTATATATAGGACTGCAAATAGCATCACCCGTACTATTAGCAACATTAGGGCAGGATATTATTCTTGGTATCATTTCCAAAACTGCACCTCAGGTAAATGTTTTTCAAATGAGCTTTTTGTTTAAACCCTGTATGGGAGCCGCTATATTGATTGTCGGATTGCCTATTATTTATAACATAATTTGCGACTTCTTTTTATCTTTTTCTAATATATTTTAATTTACCTCTCACCGTTTGTGCCGGTTTCATGAATTTTTAGTTATTATCATTTAAGCAGGTAATTTCAGGTTGACGAATAGGTGAAAGAGTAATGCTTCTTGTTAATCTAGTTTAAAACATAGAATCCGAAGTTTAAATAAAATGCAAAACTAATCCATATTAAATACGGAATAAGCAGTATTGAAGCAAGTATAGAGTGTCTTAAAAAATAAACAATTGTAAGCAAAGTAAATAGCCACATAAATACAATGATGATAAGAGCGCCCAAAATATTTTGCATACCGAAGAAAACGGGACTCCAGGCAAGATTTAAAGCTAATTGTATTATAAAAAATATTAAAGGCAGACGCTTGTTTTTATTCATGCCTCCTTTTATAAAAAATATAAAAGATAACACCATTAATACATAAAGAACGCTCCATACAGGAACAAATATCCAATCGGGCGGACTTAAAAAAGGTTTATTCAGACTGTGAAACCATTCCATATTTTGCATAATATTTATTATTTATCAAAATAAAATTTTGTAATCAGCCAAAAGAGTATATATTAATTACCCGTTTTAGCATTTTTATACGCTTTTAATATTATATTTCTTGCGTTTAAAGCCTCTTCTTTTGTTAGTGGCTTAGTTTCCTTTAAAGGATATTCAATACCTAAATTTTCATATTTAGGTATTGCCATGTCGTGATACGGAAGCACATCAAGTGCCTTAACATTATTGAGTTCTGCCAAAAATTCACCTAATCGTTTTAAGTATTCCTCTTTGTAAGTTATTTCGGGAACTACAACATGTCTTATCCAAACCGGAATATTTTTATCCGATAAATATCGTGCAAAATCCAATATTGCTTTATTTGAATGTTTTGTTAATTTTTTATGTTCTTCATCATCAATATGCTTAATATCAAGCAAAACTAAATCAGTAAATTTTAGAAGTTCATCAATTTTTGATGTGTTATTTTTATCAAAGAGGATTCCCGATGTATCAAGAGCAGTATGTATATTCAATTGTTTTGCCCTTTTAAATAATTCAATAACAAAATCCAGCTGAACAAGAGGTTCGCCCCCTGTAACCGTTAACCCGCCGTTTCTTAAAAATTCCTTTACTCCGTTATATTCCTCTAGAATTTCAGAAACACTCATTTTTTTATTTTCATCATATTTCCATGTATCGGGGTTATGACAATATTGGCAGCGCATAGGACAGCCCTGCATAAAAACAACAAAACGGATTCCCGGTCCGTCAACAGTACCGAATGACTCTATTGAATGTATATTTCCGTATATTTGTTCTGCCATAATTATCCTGTCCATTTTGTTTTAATACTATACATTCAATATTAATATAAACAAAATTATAATTTTAAACTATTTACTGTTATTTGTAACGGATTTTAATTATTGGCAAATTTTTATGTTTAGCTGTTTTAAAAAAATTGTAATAAAATCGTAAGGTAAAAATATGAAGATTCTGAATATTTTCCCAGTTGATAATATAAATGCAAATAGGATACAAAATTCTGTAAAAAATACCAAATTTAATGATGGTTATTCAAAACAATCATACATTACGCAAAATAATAATCTTCCCAATACAAAAACATTTTTGTCTTTTTGCGGCGGTTACAGTTTAAATTTAGACGAAGTTTATTCTGCACTGAAACCCGAAGAATACCCGTCTGATATAAGAGAAAATGTTAAAAATGAACTAATCGAAAAATCGGGTAAATCATTATATGATGTCCATTTTGATAAATATGAAGGTGTTTTGGATTGTTATTCACTTAACGAATTAAAAGAAAAATATCCTGAATTTAAAGATGTAATTTCAAGTTATGAAGTTGAAGCAAAACCCGGCAGTATTGTATCGGATTTTCAAGAGGGTAAGTCACAAATTTTTTCACAAGATGAAGATTTAACGTTGCAGCTTATAAAGCTTTACTGGGGAAAAGGTTTTTCGTTAACTGATTTATCAAAATATTTTCAGGAATCATCTGATTCAGAAGAAAAGAAAAGTTTATATTATGCAATGCATAAAAAATTAAATATTCCTTTGATGAATAAAAGATATGCGAATGTGTTAAAACTTTCAAACAAAGAATACAACGAAAGTTTTACTCGTGAGATGTCAATAAAAATTAAAGAAGCAAAAGAAGCTGCAATCCAAAGGCAAGAAGGTGAAGCGGTAATAATACCTCGAGGTCCTTTATCCGAATCTCACAAGAAGCATATATCAGAAGGTTTAAAAAAATATTATCAGGAAAACCCCGATGCAATATATAACATGTCACAACGTCAAAAGGATTTTTATGAAAATAATCCCGAGCAAAAAGAAGAGTTTGCTCAAGTTCTTAATAGAGCCTGGAATCATACACATGACGGAAAAGTTGTCAAAAAGGCACTCATTAAGTCAATGAAAAAATATGGAAAAATATCAGAATCTCAACTTATTGGAAATGAATCTATAACAAATGAACAGAAAAATGCTTTAAAATTCTTTTGGAATAACAATCAATGGGCGGTCCAAAAATTTTCAAATGCAATGAAACAGGGTTGGCAATATGTAAAAGTAGATTCACTTTACAAAATGGATGGTAAAACTATTCCCGGAATAAAAATTTCAAATCGACTTGCTCCGAAAAAAATAATTGAAGATATTAAAAAATTTGCCCAAAAAAGAAATTATAATGTTGATGAAACAAATATACTTACTTCAACTACTTTTTTCAATATAAATGAAAAACAAAACAGAAAAAATCAACAGTCAATTATGTATGTTAATAATGTTTTACATGAATACTTTAAAATACATCCGGAAGTTGAAGATAATATTGCAACAACGCTTCAAGGCGGTTTAATGCTTTTTCTTAACGATTTGGAATCCAATTCGGATAATCTTCCAAAAAGTTTAAAAAATAATATAGAAAAAAGAAAAATAATGATGCAAGTTATAGCATTTAAAACAAAAGATGCACCTATTTTTGTTGATGAAGGAAATGATAAATTAAAAAGAATTCCAATTGACGGAGTTCCTATTGCGCATCTCGTAGATATTTACCAGTCCGTAATGGATATGGCTTTAGATTATGACTGCTGTGATGTTGCAGAGTATATGAATAAGAATCTTGATATGTTCTATGAAATTGTTAATCAAGGTTTTAAACCATATATAAATGATTTTATAAAAAATTTATAATAAAATAAAAATGTTATCCTTGTATATATTATGTAATTCGGTGACAGAAATTGAATTTCTAATGCAGCGGCGGGTTTCTACCCGAATTAACTTATTTTTTTCAATCCCCCTCTCACACACAGCAGAGGGGGTCAAATTTAGTTCAACTTTATTTTGACATAGATATGATTATAGTAATAAAAAAGCAAGGATTATGTAATCCTTGCTTTTTTATGTTTTATAGTTTTTTATTTAGCAGCAACAAGTACAGCAATCTTTTAATGTTTCTTTTGCTTCTTCAAGTCTTACTTTAATACGACCGTCAACCGCTATACCTTCACCCGTTTTTTCTGAGATTAACAACGGATTAATATCAAGTTCATCAATGAATTTAAAATCAGTTACAAGTTGAGATAATCTTAATAAAGTTTCCTGAATTTGTTCCATTTTTGCAGGAGTTGTACCTCTTGCTCCTTCAAGTAATTTATATGCTTTAACCGATTTAATCATTTCATCGGCGTCAACATCTGTTAAAGGTGCTATTCTGAAAGTAACATCTTTCATAACTTCAACAAACACACCGCCCAAACCGAACATCATCATAGGTCCGTACTGCGGGTCTGTAGCAATACCGCAAACCATTTCGCGGTTACCTTTTACCATTTCTTGAATTATAACACCTTCTAAGCCGTCAATTAAACCTTTTTCAGTAAGTTTGGCAATTAAATCATTATATTCATTTCTCAATTGTTCTTCTGATTGAATATTAACTCTTACACCGCCAACATCAGTTTTATGAGAAGTTGTTTTTGATGTCATTTTCATTACAACAGGATAACCTATAGCATTACCCACATTAACAACTTCATCAATATTTGTTGCAAAACCTGATTTACATACTCTGATACCATAAGCATCAAGTACATCAATAGATTCACGTGTTGTTAATTGAGCTCTGCCTTCCCGGATTGATTGTTTAATAATTGCAGCGGCTTTTTCTCTGTCAACATCATAACAAGGAATTTTACCTTGAGGTTTTGCCATCCATTGTCTTTGTTCATCCAATCTTGAAAGCGCTTCTGCTGCTTCTTCAGCATACATATAGAACGGCATATTAACTTCCATATTTGAAATCTTAGTAAAGAAATCGCTTGTTGTCATAAACACACCTACTATAGGCTTTTGAGGATTTCTTGCTTTTATTTCTATTAAAGCTTGAGCTACATCTATATCTTTTAAACCTAAGAACGGTAAATAGATAACCATAATCATATCAACATTTTCATCGGCAATAACGGTTTCAAGAGTTTGAATATAGTGTTCAATAGGAGCCGAAGCAATCATATCGATAGGATTCTTAACCGAAGCTGCAGAAGGAAGAAAACTTCTCAATTTTGCTTTTGTTTCATCGGTAATTTTAGCCATTTGCATGCCGCTTTCACAAATAGCATCAGTTGCCATAATACCCGGACCGCCCGAGTTTGTTATAATAGCAACTCTATTCCCTTGAGGTATCGGGCAGTTTGAAAATGCTTTTGCATTAGCAAATAAATTTTTCAGTGAGAATTCTCTTATAACTCCTGATTGTTTTAATAAAGCGGCAGCTGCTTTATCTGCACCAGCCAAAGAGCCGGTATGTGAAGATGCTGCGGATGCACCGGCTGCACTTCTTCCTGATTTTAATGCAAGTATCGGTTTTTTCTTTGTTATTCTTGATGCTAATTTTCTAAAATTAGCCGGATTTTGGATTGATTCCATATATAAAAGTATTTGTTTTACATCGTCATCATGTTCCCAGTATTCAAGCATTGTTTCAGCGTTTATATCAGCCTGATTCCCTATTGAAACAAACTGTGCAAACCCTATATTTAAGTCTTTTAATATGTTTAAAATACCGCCGCCCAATGCGCCCGATTGAGATACAAAACCGATATCACCTCTTACCGGAAGTGATTCCGCAAATGTTGCATCCATTCTAACTTCAGGATTAGTATTTAAAACACCTAAACAGTTTGGACCTACACATCTCATTCCATATTCTTTTACTTTTTCAAGTAATTGTTTTTCAAGTTCTGCACCTTCTTTGCCGGTTTCTTTGAATCCTGCGGTTATTATACATATACCTTTTATGCCTTTTTTATGACATTGGTCAATTGTATCAAGCACAAATTTAGCATTAACAACAATAACCGCTAAATCTACTTCACCTGGAACTTCTTCTATTGAAGTATATGCTTGAAAACCTTCGATTATTCCTCCTTTAGGATTAACCGGATAAATATTTCCGTTAAATTTATAATCTCTTAATCTTTGCATAATTTCTGAACCGATTGTTTTCGGCTTTGTTGATGCCCCTATAACTGCTATTGATTTGGGCTTCATTATTTTGTCCAGAATCTCGTTTTGCATTTTTCTCTCCTGCTCTTTCAGAATCTAGTAACCATTATCCAGCCATGGGCGTTCTCTGAACTTTGCGCCCAGTGCTTTTGTTATTTCAATACATTTTTCTTTATCAACTTTGTAATCTTTATAACCTGTTACAATAGTTGCTGTTGTGTCGAATCCTTCCTGTACGGATTCTTTTATAAACTCTTTTACAGCTGTATAAGCATTTTTTATGTTTGGTTGTGAAAGCTTATTATATACTTCTTCATTTTCTCCGTTAAGACTTATTGAAAACTTATCAACAAGACCCTTTAACTCGGGAAGTACATTTCTTTTATAAACTAAATTGGCATGCCCGTTTGTATTTACCCTTATAATTGTTGAAGGGTACTTTTCTTTTATATATTTTGCAACTTCTTTTAAAACTTCAAGCTTAAGCATAGGTTCACCATACCCGCAAAAAATAATTTCTGATGACAATTTATCTTTCATTTTTTCAAGTTGTTCAATTACATCCTGAGCTTTAACATTTTCTGTATTTAAAAATAAATCGGCACCTACTACATCATCTTTTATAGTACGGATACAGAATACGCAATTATTTGTGCATCTGTTTGTTAAATTAATATAAACTTTTCCGTCTAAAATGTATGCTAAATTATAATCCGTCATTTAATTCACCTGTAGTTAAATTATGCTACAAAGAAATATTGTTAACAAGTATTTTTATTTAAATTTGCAAGATTTAATAAATATATGCTAATATTAATTAAAAAGAAGATAAAACAATGAATAAATCATATAAACGCTACGGGGGGGGGTAAAATAAGTTTTGTTTTTCAAAATTCTTTTTTGTATAATTACTTTTCATTTACCCTATCAGAAGTACTTATTACTTTAGTTATTGTAGGTGTTGTCGCTGCAATTACCGTTCCTCTTATTGTAGCTGATGTACAAAAACAGCAGACTATTTCAAAATTAAAAAAGGTATATTCAACACTTTCTCAGGTTATTTTGCGTTCTCAAAACGATAACGGGCCTGTTGACGAATGGTATTCAAAAGAAGATAATAATTATGCCGCAGATTACTATTCAAACTATTATAAACCTTATTTAAACGGTCCTGTTAAGTGTTTGGGGTACAGAGAATGCGGCTATGATAAAATCAATCCGTTTTATTATGTAAACGGGTTTAATTATGGATTACACATGGGTACCGGACAAACAAGATTCAATTTTTATATGGCAGATGGAGTTTTTGTTATTGTTTTTACCGGAAATTATAGAGATTCTGAAGTCGCGCCTTTTGAAACTCCATGGATTATAATAGATTTAAACGGAGGTAAAAAACCCAACAGATTCGGACGTGATGTTTTCTTTTTTGATATAGATAAAAATAAAGGTGCTGTTCCTAAATGTAACAAGCAAACAAAAAAACAGGTAAAAGAAGAATGTTCGGACAAAGGTTTTTGTTGTTTTAAACAAATAATTAATGATAACTGGGAAATTAAATCCGATTATCCATGGTAAAAATAAATGCCGCTTACTTTGCGGCACTGTTTGGATTTTACCAAATCTCCTCTTCCCTGATAAGTCTTTCGACTAAAAATCTTTTTTTACAAGGCGGAACCTTTTTATCATTAAATCATTATTTTTAGATATTGTACAGTCAAATTTTTAAAAAATAATTTTATAAAATGTATAAAATACACTCAACATTCAATAATAGTAATGTATTTGTTGTTTACAAGTATTTGTTAAATATCTTAACAATTATCCATCATTTCTGTATATACTGTGTAATTCGGTTAAAAAAATTCAAAAATAACAGTGTTATTTTTTACTTGTCAAATATTTTTGAAGATTATAAAATATAGTGGTAGTTAGTTTTTAAGGGATTGTAAAATTATGACATATTGCGATGAACAAAAAAAGTCACCGTTTTCAAGTGATGAAGCAAAAAGTATTATTAAAGATGCGTTAAAAGCTTTAGGCAAAAAACATTTTGCATTTATAGCGCACTCTAACAGTTTTCCTGCAGAGAAGGGGAAAAATACCGGATTCGGAGCGGTAAATTCTAATGCGGCAAAGAATTTGATAAACTTTTTATCGGGAGTATTTACTGATATTCAACTTGGACCTTCGGGGAAAACAAAATCAATAGATGCTTCACCTTATACGGGAACAATTTTTTCAAACAATCCTTTATTTATTGACCTTGAACAGCTTACAACAGATGAATGGCATAATATTCTTTCTTGGGAAACTTATCAAAATATAACCGAAAACAATCCCAATAAAAATACAAACAGAACTGCATATTCTTATATTTTTGGAAAACAAAATGAAGCATTAAAAGAAGCTTTTGAAAACTTTAAAAAGTGTGATTGTCCCGAATTAAAAGAAAAATTTGCTAAATATAAAGAAGAAAATAAATTTTGGCTTGAAAAAGATTCACTTTATGAAGCATTAACAGAAGAACACGGCAATGACTATTGGCCTATGTGGAAGTCGGAAATTGACAAGTGTTTATTTAATCCGCAGAATGAAGAACAAAAAGTTCAATACGAAAACAGAATAAAAGAACTGCAGGAAAAATACTCGGATATTATTGAATTCTATTCATTTTGCCAGTTTGTAATATCAATGCAAAATGATAAATCAAGAGAATATGCTCAGTCAAAAGGGATGAAAATGATAGCAGACAGACAAGTTGCATTTTCAGACCGTGATAACTGGGCATATCAGGCATACTTTTTAAAAGGATGGTGTCTTGGATGTCCGCCTGATTATTTTTCTGAGGACGGACAAATGTGGGGTTTCCCCGTTATGGATCCCGAAAAATTATTCAATAAAGACGGGTCACTTGCAGAAGGCGGGTTGTTGATGAAACAACTTTATAAAAAGATGTTTAAAGAAAACCCCGGCGGTGTAAGAATCGACCACATGGTAGGATTAATCGACCCTTGGGTATATGTATCGGGTAAAAAGCCGAAAATTGAAGAAGGAGCTGGAAGACTTTATTCATCTCCCGAACATCCGATTTTATCAAGATATGCAATAGCAAAAATGGAAGATTTAAACGATGAAGTTGAAGCGGATAAAGAAGAAAGAATTATTAAACTTACGGAAGAGCAAATTAAACAATATGGTGCACTTGTTGAAAAAATAGTTATTGCAGCGGCAGAAGAAGTCGGACTTGATAAAGATTCAATTGTATGTGAAGACTTAGGAACTTTAACATACCCCGTTGTAAGCGTTATGAAAGAATATGACCTTCAGGGAATGAAATTAATTCAATTTGT
This sequence comes from Candidatus Gastranaerophilales bacterium, assembly GCA_944323625.1. Classification (GTDB taxonomy): domain Bacteria; phylum Cyanobacteriota; class Vampirovibrionia; order Gastranaerophilales; family Gastranaerophilaceae; genus Avigastranaerophilus. The sequence continues at coordinate 39,847 of CALUTD010000014.1, read as the reverse complement.
TGTTCCCGAAAAACCCGAACATCCTTACAGATGTAAGAATATTACACCAAGAAGCTGGGCAATGGTAGGAACCCATGATAACGAACCGATAAGAATGTGGGCTGATCAGACCGTAAATACGGAAGCCGGATATTTAAACGGTAAAAATTTGGCAGAAGATTTAATGCCCGAAGCAACAGAAGAAGAAAAAGAAGCTTGCGCGGTCAGATGTTCAAAAGATGCATCATATTTAACAGAGAGAAAATTTGTTGAATTATTTGCCTGCAAAGCGGAAAATATACAAATATTCTTTACTGACTTTTTGGGGCTTTATGATGTATATAACCGCCCGGGAACTTCGGGAGATAAAAATTGGTCACTCAGAATCCCCGATAATTACGAAGAGGTTTACTGCAATAATTTAAAAGAAGGAACAGCGTTAAATCTTCCTTATATTTTAAAACTTGCAATTCAAGCAAGAGGCAGCGAATTTGCTTCTCAAAATCAAGAATTAATAAATAAGCTTGAAAGTATAATGTAGGTCAAAAAATGTACGAATTAAAAGTTGAAAGTTCATTTTCGGCAGCGCATCACCTTTTGAATTATAACGGTGAATGCGAAAATCAGCACGGTCATAACTGGAAAGTTGAAGTTTTTGTCAAAGGAACTATGCTTGATAAATCCAACCTTTTAATAGACTTTAAAATTCTTAAAAAAGAACTTAATTCTATATTAAAAATGTTAGATCATAAAGATATAAATACTTTGGCTGAGTTTCAGGATGTAAGTCCGTCAAGTGAAATTATCTCAAAATTTATTTATGAAAAATTGAAAGAAAAAATTTCGTCAATATCAAAAGTATCTGTTTGGGAAACCGAAAAAGCGTGTGCAAGTTATTATGAGGATTAAGAAATGCAGATTTTGCAAGCTGTAATTATGGGAATAGTGCAAGGATTGAGCGAGTTTTTACCGATATCAAGCTCTGCACACCTTGTTATAACTTCTAACTTGTATAAATTTTTTACCGGTGCTGAATTTACGGAATCAACTCAGGAAATTTTCTTTGATATTATGCTTCACTTGGGAACTTTAGCAGCGGTTTTAATATATTTCAGAAAAGATTTATATGAAATAATTAAAGCATTTATTTTGGGAATAAAAAATAAAGATTTTTCTGATTCAAATGCAAAAATTGCTGTTTATATCCTTTTAGGTACAATAGTAACTTCGGTAATAGCTTATCCTTTACATAAGGTTGCGGAATTTCTTGTTTTTTCTCCGGAAATAGTTGGAGTTTTATTAATATTAACCGGATTTCTTTTATTTGGAAGTGAATTTTACTCAAAAAAATTAGCCGAAAAGTCAGATAAAATTGATTTTAAAACATCCGTTATAATGGCAATATCACAAGGTATTGCAGCATTGCCGGGATTGTCGCGTTCGGGGTTAACAATAGCTTCGGGGCTTTTTTGCAAAAAAAACAGAGTTACTGCTGCAAGGTATTCATTTTTATTAAGCATTCCGATAATACTTGGAGCTTCTCTTGTTTATCCGTTAATAAAAATAGACATGAGCGAATTTACAATGTTTAATTGGAATGCAATTATACTTGGAACAATAGTTTCGGCTGTATCGGGATATCTGTGCATAAAATATTTTCTTAAGTTTGTGGGTAAATATTCGTTAGCATTTTTCGGATACTACTGTTTAATAATAGGTGCAGCAACATTTATTTTCTTTTATGTGCTAAAAATGGGGTTGTAGTATGGAAAAAACTGTAAATTTTATTATTGAAAAAATAGAAGATTTTCACCCTGAAATAGGAATCATTTTGGGTTCGGGACTCGGAGAATTTGCGGATGATTTTGAATCAACTTCAATATCATATAATGAAATTCCGGGTTTTGAAACTTCAAAGATACAAGGACATAAAGGCAGACTGGTTTTTGCGAAAATAAACGGTAAAAAAGTTGTTATGATGCAGGGGCGATATCATTTTTACGAAGGATATTCAATGCAAACAGTTGTTTATCCGGTAAAAGTTATGAAAAGACTCGGAGTAAAAACTCTTATAATAACAAATGCAGCCGGTGCAATTACAAAAGAATATGCTCCCGGAACCTTAATGTTTATAACTGACCATATAAATTTTATGGGAACAAATCCTTTAATTGGTCAAAATGATGAAAGTTTAGGCACACGTTTCCCCGATATGAGTAAAGTATATTCAAAAGAACTTATTCAGAAAGCTTTCAATATAGCAGAAAAACTTAATATAAATTATAAAAAAGGAATATATATTGCAACAACCGGCCCCAGTTATGAAACACCGGCCGAAATAAAAATGTTTTCAATTATGGGCGCAAATGCCGTCGGAATGTCAACTGTGCCTGAAGCAATTACAGCAAATTATTGCGGTATAAAAGTTATAGGAATAAGCTGCTTAACAAATTATGCCGCAGGAGTTACGGATAATCCGCTTAACCATCAGGAAGTTATAGATACTGCCAATAAAGTTAAAGAAAATTTTAAAAATTTGTTAACAGAACTTATTAAAGAAATATAATTTTATTAAAGTAAATAATAAATCTGCCGATAATATTTTTTACAAAAGGAGTATTTATGGCAGACGGTTTAAATAATATAAAAAATTATTATCAGTATTCGACCGATAGTTTAAATAAATATGAAAATCAAAATGATACAGAAAATGTATCTTTATTTGATACGGAAAATAACTTACAAAAATCGGTATCAGAAGAACAGGAAACAGAAGAAACACAGTTTCAAGAAACGGATAAAGATGAACAATTAAAAAGTTTAAAAGAACAATTACAAAATGTCGAAGATAAACAAGGACTAATAGGTTCAGCCTGGAATAAAATTAAAAGCGCAACAGGCATAGGCTCGAGCAGTGAGAAATGTGAACAAGCAATAGAAGATTTTGAGAATGGTAAAATAACATACGAAGAAGCAGCTCAAAAAATTTCGGAATTTGAAACAAAACAAACAAGCTCGTTAAATCTGATATCTAATATTGCGACGGGTCTTGCAACTGCGGCTGTAGTTGGTTCTGCTATAGCAACAGGCGGTCTGTCGTTAGGTGTTGTAGCTTTGGGAGCGGGTGTAGGCGCAGCAACAAAAGCAGGTTTAAAGTTTGCAGACAGAGCTACAAATGAAGTAAAAGACGATGCACTTGACGGGAAACAAATTGCAAAAGATGCGCTATCAGGTGCGGTAGATGGTGCAGTTACGGTTACTACAATGGGTGTAGGAACTGCAGCTGTCACAAGTAAAACAGTAGCGGAACAAACGCTCAAACAAACAATTATTGAAGGAGCAAAAGGCGGAGCTAAAGCCGGTATGCTTACGGGAGCTACAACAGGCGCTACTGAATACGCACTTGAAGCGGGATTTGAAGAAGATGTTGATTTTAATTTAAAAGACCTGGCAAAAAACACGGCAACAAATGCAGCAGCAGGAGCAATTTTTGGCGGTATTGCAGGCGGAGTGTCGTCAGGGGTACAATATTCAAAAGTTTCTTCTACTGCAAAAACAAGCACTAATACTGCAGAATCTGCTGCAGTTGAAGAAACAGTTGAAGAAGCTGCAACACCAAATGTTGATATGGATAATACAGTTGCATCGGCGGCAGATTCTAAAGATGATGTTATTATTTTATCCGAAAAAAGTTTAACTAAGCATGCAGAAGAACTTAATCAAACTTTTGAAAAAAATATTGATGAAGCAACAGAACAAATAAAAAATCAGTTTGGAGATAATGAATCAGTAGTTGCCGTGACAGGCAGAGCCAAAAGTACAAATTCTACAACGAATAAACTTGCTTCAAAATATGAAAAAAACAAGTTAACACAAATAACAGATAAAGATTGTTTTGATGCAATAGGCGACGGATACGGTACCAGAGTACAAATGAAAAGCCTTTCGGAATCTCAAGCAAGAAATATTGTTGAAAAATCATTAAAAGATACAAATATTTCTTACGATGATTTTGTTAAATATGTAAGTGGAAGTTCATCAGGCATGGATGATGACGTAGTTGCATCATTAAAGGAGCTTTCTCCCGGAATTATAAATGAATTAAAAGAGGCTCAAACACAAGAAGTTTTTGAAAGCCTGACTGACGGAATTAAAAAAGGAACTGTAAATATTACAGAATTGAATAATTATGGAGATGAAATTTCTTCATATTTTACAAATAGACAATTGCAGGAAATTGCAAAAGTTTATAATGAAAAAACAGGTAAAAAGCTGAAAATAGTAACTAAAATTGACGATTCATTCGGTCAAGGAAAGACGGTAGATGTAGATAATAATTTGACAGACAATTCGACTGTATGGATAAAAAAAGGTTCTGAAAAAGATTCCGGTTACACTTCAACCCAAATGAACGTTAAACATTCGTTCGAAGACGGAACTATCGGCAATGGAGAGCTCCAAATAAGAGGTACAGAAGTAAATTCTTTCGCCGATGTTGAACATATTCCTTATGATATAAGAAAAGATAAAATAACTGAATTTGATACTAAATATTCAGATGTATATTCAACAATAAAAAGTATGTCTTCTGAAAGCTATAACCAATATAATTCATATTTAAGTGATGTATATAAACATTTAAGACTGAAAGAAATGGGAATTATAACTCCCGAACCTGTTCTGAGCGGTAATTTTCTAACTGAAGCGGGTGATATTATTTCTGATGAGGCTATGTCAAAACTAACTGTTCAAGGGTTACAAGTTTATGCGCATTAATAACAAAAAATAAAATTACAAGTTTTAAATATGGTATAATAAGGATTATAAAAATGGATAGAATAAATAAAAATATAAATTTAAACCGGTATAATATGTCATTTGCAGGAATAAAAAAGGATGCTTCTCAAATGAACGACAAAGAAATCATAATGAATAAACTCGTAACTAACTGTAAAAATGCCCTATATGATTTTACGGATGAATCAGTACCTGAAAACAATGATTTTCAAAGAATATATGTTGATTTTAAAATTCCCGATACTCAATATCGAGCATTAATGGCGGTTGAATCAGATAAAAGTAATCCGAATACTCAAAGATGTTTATTGGTTGGCGTTCGCCATCAAAATAGAGACAGACTTTTTTCTAATTATTTATTGTCGGGTAATAAACAAGAAATTCTTCAATACTTAAAAGATGATAGTAATAAAAGTGATATATTAGATTCAATTGAAAATTTATCAAATTCGGCCGATGATTATTATTCGACATTATAAATTACCAGGTGACAATAAAGTGATATATATAATTTATTTGAAATAATTATTATCTACCAGGGGTAATCTTTTGGCATTTCCCAGCCGTTATTGAATATTACTGCTCCGCAATAACCGCCTGCATATTGAACGCCGGTACCCTTTTTACAGGTATAAATATTCCAGTCGTAAGGCCAAAATATAAATTTCGACTGTTTATATAAATCAAACATAAATATATCTCTTCCGAGTCTGTTAGGTTTTGAATCTGAGTTTAAATCAATAAAAATCCAAAAATAACCATTAGCAATATTAGAAAATATTTTAAATGAAGTACCATCTGCAAGGTTATACCAGGTTACTCCACTTAAGGTATTAAGTTTTTGACCGTCTAAGTTATATCCTTCATAGAAAACATAAGCATTTACAGAAGGGTCCGGACGTTCTTTTCCGTATGTATTTACAATAATAAATTTTTCCAAATATTTTTCAACAAATTCTTTATTAGTAAGTGTAAAATCCCAGGTTGAAACGGGGCCATTTTCTGTTTCGGACATACGAACTGCGGAGGAAAACTCAGAATATGCTTTTTTTAGTTTTGATATAGTACTTTGTTTTTGATAATTAACATATATAAGAGGAACCGTAATAGCTGCAATAATCCCAATAATTACAAGAGTAATTAAAACTTCCGCTAACGTAAATGAAGATTTTTGAGACAAAAAATATTTGCCAAAAATTGACCTGTGTCTACCCCCCCCCGTAGCGATTTAGCGTTTTATTCATAATTTAATCTCCTTGTTTTGCTTAATAATAACATATATTCAGATGTTTGACAAATATTAAATTCCTAAAATAAAAATAAAAAATAATCCATATAAAGGTTATTCATATACAGACTTATGATATAAAATATTGTATAATTCAGAAAAAAAGATAAGAAAGTAATTATGCAAACAAATCCCAAAAAATTATCTCATTTATTGAGAGCGCGTTTTCCATATATTTATATTTCAACTTACGAAGAAGACAGAGCTACAAAATTTATAAAAAGCGTAGTAACCGATGAAAAACAAATAAAATTTCCCCGAGAAGTATTTATTTGGACCCAGGCACTCGGGTTAAGAAATAACGGTAAAGAAATTGCAAATGTTACAACGCCGAATAAACTTATTGATTTTATTGAAAAATATGAAAAAGATTCTATATTTATATTATATGATTTTCATGTATTTTTCGGTTGCAGACAAAAACCTGCAGATCCCGTAATTGTCCGTTCTTTAAGAGACTTAATTCCTACATTAAAAACAAGTAATGTAAGAAAAAATATAATTTTTATTTCACCTGAACTTACAATTCCTGATTCGCTTCAAAAAGACATAGTAATATATGATTTTCCGCTTCCTAAAATGGAAGAAATAAAAGAACGTTTAAACAGAATGATAGCAACAAATAAGCGAATTGATACTTCTACACTTGAAGAGGAAGATAAAGATAAACTATGTAAAGCTGCACTGGGATTAACAATGCAAGAAGCGGAAAATGCCTTTGCTCTTGCTATGGTTAATGACGGAACTCTTGATAAAAATGATATTAACATAATATTGGAAGAAAAAATGCAGGTTATAAGAAAAACAGGCATGCTTGAATATGTCCAAAGTGATTTAACAATTAATGATATAGGCGGACTGGATAACCTGAAAAAATGGCTTTTAAAAAGAAATAATTCCTGGTCGGAAAAAGCAAAAAAATATTGTATTCCTTCTCCAAAGGGAGTTCTTGTAACTGGTATTCCGGGGTGCGGTAAAAGTTTAACGGCAAAAGCAATGTCTACTATTTGGCAGCTTCCCCTGTTAAGACTTGATTTGGGGAAAATATTTAGCGGTATTGTCGGAAGCTCGGAAGAAAATATGAGAAAAGCAATAGCAACTGTCGAAGCCGTAGCGCCTTCAATATTATGGGTTGATGAAATAGAAAAAGGGCTTAATGGCGTTTCTTCAAGTAATGACAGCGGAGTTTCATCAAGAATTTTCGGTACTTTTTTAACATGGATGCAGGAAAAAACAGCTCCCGTTTTTGTTATAGCAACGGCAAATAATATAAGCCAGTTGCCGCCTGAACTATTAAGAAAAGGACGTTTTGATGAGATTTTCTTTGTTGACCTTCCGACACTCAAAGAACGTGAGGAAATTTTTAGAGTCCATCTTTTAAAACGATTAAAAGATAAAGAAGTATGTGCAAAAATTAAACCTGATGATGAAGAAATGATAAAAAAACTTGCGGTTATGACAGAAGGATTTATAGGTTCAGAAATAGAACAGGTTGTAATATCAGCTTTATGCGATGCATTTTTTGAATCAAGAGCTCTTGAATTTAGTGATTTTGAAAAAGCAATAGCAAATACTGTTCCATTATCTAAAACTCAGCAGGAACAAATACTTGCAATTCGTGATTGGGCAAATATAAGAGCAGTAAGTGCTTCATCAAAAGCCAGCGTAGAAACATACAAAGAGATAAAAGAAGAAAATGTTGCCGCCAAAAAAGAACAACAGGATGTAACATCAAGCCGCGGCGGTAGACGGCTCGATGTATAGGAGGAAATAAATATGTCAGTTACACTTACGGCAGCTCCTGCCTTTTTACTTTTTCAGGTTGGCGGTACAGTGTTGGTAGAAATTGTAACCGCAGCAGTAACAGGTGCTGCTATGGCACAAGGAACAAAATTGGTGCTTGACGGCACAACAAATATTAAAGAACCAAATAAAATACATTTAGGCTCGGATATTGCTCAACAACTTTTGAATAAACAATATCAGACAGAAATTATGGATAAAGATGTACTGTTGAAAACCCTTGAAGAACATGGCGCAACTAGAATTATTACCCACGGTAACACTATTGCATGTGATTGTGAAGATTTTCATCTTGAATTTTCCAGGAATAATAATAAGTCACCTTATAATCTTCAATTAAGTTATAATAAACAGTTTAATCCTGAAGAATTTATCAAAGATTTAGGTAGTGAATATGCAATAAATGCACAGGAAATTTCTTATAACAAAATTAAAGAACGACTGGAAGAAAGAAATCTTGAAATTGAAGAAGAAGAAATTTATGAAGATAACACAATAGTTTTGACAGTAAATTTGGAGTAAGAATTATGGCAAAAAAACAATTGAAAATAAAACTTCTTCCGAATGGTGAAATGCAAATGGAAACAGTAGGCGTAAAAGGTAAAAAATGTTTAGACTATGTTGAACTGTTTAAAATTCTTGCCGATGCAAAAATTCAAAAACAAGAACTTACAAAAGAATATTATGAAGAAGAACAAGAAATATATAATGACAATGTTCAGGATATTTCTTTCTAATAAGAAAGATTTTTTCGTCGTTTCGCTTTACTAAAAATAAGTTGGATAATGTCGAAAATAATTTAAGCCGGTTAGGAGCCCGCCGCTGCGGGTGTAAATCCACATCTTAGGATGACATCATGAGTTTATATATGCTAAAATAAGTTTTTGAGATAATAATTTACTCTTTTGTTCTAATTATAAAACAAATTTTGTCATCGAATTACGCAATATATATAAGGAGGCCAATTGGAGTATTATTCTTGAAGCATTTTATATGTGCAGCCTGCTCCGTTCATATTACTTGTTGATGTATCTGAACAATAAGAATCATTAACACTATAGTAATCACTACCCTTAGCGCCCATTGGTAATAGCTCTCCGTCATCTGTTAATTGAAACATAAAAAGGTCACGCCCTAACCTGTTAGGTCCTTTGCCAAATCCATTTACATCTACTGATATCATCACACGTAAACCATTCTCATTTTGTAAGAGAACTAATGTTCCATCATTTAAAACAAATTGCCCATCATCGAAAAACGTCATATTTATATTACTTTTTCCGTTATATGTTTTATATTGTATCGGGTTTTCACCTTCATATATGGAATAATTTGTATTTGGAATACAAGCTTTATTGGCATCATAATATCCTTCGCCACAGTCATATATTACATTTAAATATTTTATTAAAATAGATTTTAATTCTCTACTTTTTATATCAGAATCTACCAGTCTTTCTCCATTTTCAACCTGATATCTATCTAAAGCCTGTTTTAAGACTGAATAATTTTTCTTTAAAGATGATTTTATTGCTTGATTTTGATAATTTGCAAAAATAACGGGAACAGTAATAGCGGCAACAATTCCAATGATTACAATAGTAATTAATACTTCCGCAAGCGTAAATGAAGGTTTTTTAAAATAACAATAATTATTAAAAACTACCTTCTTTTTACCCCCCCCCGTGGCGGTTTAACGTTTTATTCATATTTATTTCTCCTTTTAAATATATATTAACATATATTCTGTATTTATACAAATATAAACTTAAATATTTTAATAACACTCGCATTAAAGAAATCTTATAGATTTTAAGAAGAAATATTCTGCTAAACTACCTTTCATAACAGAATTTTTAGCTGTTTCAATATTATACCATTGTGCAAAATCAACTTCATTATTGAGCTTAAAATTTTCATTTTCAACAATTACAACAAAATTACAAATAAGAGTATTAGATTTTTCAAAATATTTACTTTCATTATATTGAATATTTAGTGCATTTAAATTTGTTTCTTCTTTTAACTCTCTTTTAAGAGTTTCTTCAAGGTTTTCACCTTTTTGAACATAACCTGCAACTAAAATATTCCAATCTCTGCCATATTGTTTTATAAATAAAGTTTTGGATTTATCTTTATTATAAATAACCATGCTAACTGCAGCGTTAAAAAACGGAAACCTGAACTCATTGCATTTTTCACAGTAAGGAACATTTCCTTCAAAAATTCCGCAGTTATAACATTCTTTAATTATAAGTTTTGTACCGCATTCATAACAATATTCCATAAGATATATTTTGCCATAAAAAACATTTTTATAAAAGCCGGGATTTATAATAACATGGAGGATAATTACAAGTGTTAGTTTTATTATGATATCATCTGTGAATTTTGTATCTTATTGTAATAAAACACTTATATGACTTGACTTTATAAGTTATATTCAGATATCATATCAGTGTAAGGGGAAAGGATTGGGGAATTTATATATGAGAAACTCATCAATATACAGGTCTAACCTATCAGACGAAAAGATAGCTTTTTTATCAGAATTAAAAAGCAAAAATGATTTTTATCAGGAGGATAATGCCCCGAAAGCATACAAAAGGCCTTCAAAACAAAAAGAACTTGACCTTTTATGGCAGAGTTTTAAAATAAATCCAAAAGAAGAAAAATCTCCGGGAGTTTATTTATTGACAGGTTTTATAACCGGTGTTTTATGTATGTTTATTATGAACTCGATTTTGAGTATAAGTTCAGAGATATCAAAACCTTCCACTGTATCTGAACTTGGGCAGCCTAAATTTGAAAAGAAGATTTCAAGAAAAGAAAAGCTGCCTCAGATTAATTCTTCTCAAGTTGCAGTTATTCCGGCCAATTCTGAAGTTAAATTACACGAAGAACTTGGAATCCCGAATAATGAAACTTATACCGTTAAAAGCGGTGATTCAATGAGTTCTATTGTTTATCGCTTCTATGGTAAATATGATCTCGATAAAGTTGAAAAAATAAAACAGGTTAATAATTTAACAAACGCTCATAAACTTTCTATCGGTCAGAAATTAATTATTCCGCTGGATTAAGCGGATTTGCATAGGCTGAAGCGAAGCGGAATGCCGAAGAGACGAAAGGCAGGCGGAATGAAGAAAAAATCGTAAGATTTTTGCGAAATGAAGCAGAATGCCTAAGTCGAAAGCAAATCCAAGAAGCGTTTTTGAATAGTGCACCAGCTATGCGACAAAAATAAGTTAATTCAGCTAGGAGTTGGATCTGCCGATAGGTTTACGAAGGGGAGTCTATTACCGAATTACATAACATTTAAGGATATTTTTTATCAGTATAATTAAATGATTTCTTCAACAAATCATTATATACATCAACCGTTTGAAAACAAATGGGAAGATTGCGTTTTAAAAGGCTTTTTATGGTTATTTTAAAGCTCTTTAGCATTGCTTCATCCAAATTATGTGTTTTCTTTAATACCTTTTCTATTTTTTCTCTGAATTCGCGCTCTCGTGTTTTTTCTTCGATTTTATCTGCAATAAATATTATTTTATCCATATCTGACATATCTTTTTTTCCTATAGTATGCCATCTTATGGCAGAGAGAATTTCTTCATCTTCAATGCCGTAATCACGTTTTGCAATTAAAGCGCCTACAGGTGCATGCCAGGTTTTTGAGCTCATTTTTTCAGACTCGGCAAAACAGTTTTCATCTTTTTTTAGTTCGTTGTCGCTTAAACATTTTGCGCAGTCATGTAAAAGTCCTGCAATTTGAGCTTTTTCGATATTACAATTAAATTCTTTTGCAAGTTCAACAGCTTTTTCCATTGTCCCTATCGAATGGATGTATCTTTCCTCCGAAAGACAATTTTTTAATTTATCTTTAATTTCTTCAATACTATATTTTGTATACATTATTCTTTTTTATATATTCTGCCACTTTTACCGGAAGTATACCACAAATGTCTTTGTTTTGTCTTATTTTTTCTCTTATTTCGCTTGACGAAATATCAATAAACGGCATATTCATTAAATCATAATTATAACCTTTTTGTTTTAATTTTAAAAACGGCGACTCGTCAAAATTATTTTCCCGTACAAATAATATGAAATTAACAAGTTTTTTCAATTCTTCCGCATTGTGCCATGTTTCAATTTTTATAAAAGCATCTGTTCCTATTATAAAATTAATTTTTTCTTTTGGCTTTATAATATCATATATTTGAACAATAGTATCGTATGTATATGACGGTTTATTTCTTGTATATTCAATGGCGGAAACATCAAAATACGGATAATCGGAAACGGCGAGTTCGACCATGTTGAGTCTGTGCATTGCATTATCCATATCAAAATCTTTTAAATTTTTATGCGGCGGCTTAAATGCGGGAATGAATACAATTTTTTCAAACCTGAATTTTTCATGTGCATATTTTGCTACCTCAATATGTGCATTATGAATTGGATTAAAACTTCCTTGGTAAACACATTCGCTCATATTTATACCTGTTTTGAAAAATGCAGACGCTCAACTATTTTAAGAATTTTACCTAAAAATATTTTATAATTTTTCCTGTCCGCTTCACCCGATAAAACTATATCAGCGAGTTCTCTCGTAGGTCTTATATATATTTTGGCTTTGTCGGAAGCATTTTTATATATATTTTGAGCGGAATCACCCAATCCTCTTTCAGCCGCACGACGGAAAAATCTTTCCTTTTGTACATTAGAGTCTATATCAACATATATTTTAAAATCAAATGCATCTTTTATTTTTTCCGTAAGCGTAAATAAACCTTCAGAAATAACTATTCTTGAAGGTTGAGCAAGTGTATAATTATCTATTCGAATTGTAGTACCTGACATATCGTACTTGGGAAGCATAACCGAATTTCCAGCCAAAAGTTGCTTTATATGAGAATACATTAAATCAAGCTCCAAAGCTTGAGGTACGTCAAAATCATAATTTTTAGCAAATTCAGCCATTCCGCCGGCTTTTTTTACTTCTTCCGAACGGTCATAGTAGTAATCATCAGTATTAACACGCGTAATAACTCTGCCGGCATTAAATAACTTTGCAAATAATTCAACGGTATCAATAATATCAAGAGTAACTGTTGATTTTCCGCTTGCAGTTTCACCTGCTATTCCTATTGAAGCACTTCTTCTAATCGAGCCTGTCAAAAACTGTGCCATTTTCCTTAATGCTTGCGGTTTATATGAAATAACTACAGGGCTTTTAGACTTTATTTCATTATCAAATATTTCAAACAACTGATTTTCTGCAGTCTGCAATATATTAATAGGGAAAGTAGAATATTTACTATAAAAATTGACTTCTTTTTCAATACTTTGACTAAGCGTATTTGTCACTGATGTTTCCTTTACTCAGTTTTTATTATTAACATGTAATATACCATTACTAAATTTCAAACAAAATAATTTTATTCATTTTGTAACGATTAACTTATTAAAATTTACATTTCATATTTTTAATCTTATAAATACATTGCTATAAGTTTTATATTTAACTTAATTTAGTCAAAAATATATGAGCTTATCATTTAATTAAATTTGTTAACATTTGTAAAAGCCATTCTTTAATATAACAATTATTAATATTTACTGAGTTTATATATTCACTAAAAAAAGGAGAAAATGATGAACATAAGTTTTATTCCTGCAGTAAGGCCGGTAAATATTAATAATCAAAGTACAAAACTATCTTTTAAATCGTCTATGCCCGAAGATACTTTTGTTAAAACAACGGAAAATAAGGAAGTTAATCAAAAAGATAAATCAATTGAAGATTTATTAAATCAAATTGATTTTATAGAAAAAGATTTGCACGAAATAATTAAAGATCCAAAAAATCAAATAGGGCATGGTAATCACAGTGTTGTATATAAAATTCCCGATAATGATAATTTTGTAATAAAAGTACCAATATATTTTCCTGTTGAAAAAATAGAAAAATTTAAACTTGCAGGTAATATTGAAAACGATAAATATAAAATAAATATCGGTCAACCATTAGCATCTATTAATTGCCGTGACTGTAATGACATGTTCAGAGGTAATATAAGCATATTAAAGAAACAAAACGGATTTTCTTTAGGTGTTCCGCCATATAAAGCTTTATCTGATGAATTAGGTAATATGCGCGAAGGTGAACTGCCTTATGAACATCCTTTAAGACTGGAACATTATGAAAAATCATTAAGTAAGCTTGCTAATATGCCGGTAAGTACTTATACAAACTTAATTTCGGAAATACAAGATGCGGCACAATATAATCTTTATTTAGATCATTATAATACCAATAATTTGATGCTTGATGAAGAAAATCAAACTATCGGACTCATAGATATGGATGAAATACAAAATAATGATATAAATTGGGGTAATGTATTATATTCTCTTACTAACATAGTTTACTATAATACATATAAAAACGCCAACCCAAGGGGTAATGAAAAAGGAAATATGGCTGATAATAATACAATAAGAATAATAGATAAATTTTTTGAAGCAATGAAAATAAAGGGAGTTAAAATAAAAGCAAACGAAAGATCTCCCGAATTTTCGAGTCTGATTTCATCTATTCCTTTTAATATGTATTTATTCCAAAAAGAAGGTTCAAATAATATTCAAACTCTCTTTTTAAATGAAAATCAAAAACTTGAAAAACTTAAAGAAATGGGCGTAATGGAAGAATAATATTATTTGAAAAAATAAAGGTATTTCAAATTATCAAATTGAAATACCTTTAAAAATATCAATAATTATGAAACATATCAAAAGATGAATATTCAATATATCTTAATACAATAAAGCGTTTTTTTGCAAAAAAAAAGATTTTTAAATATAATCATAATATAAAAGAAAAAAAGGTAAAATTATGAATTCAGTTGTAATAGTAGGAAGAGCCGGACAAGATCCGGAAGTAAAATATTTTGAATCAGGAAAAGTAAAAACAACTTTTTCAGTTGCGGTTTCAAGATGGGATTACAAAAGCAAAGCCGAAACTACAGATTGGTTTAATATAGAATTATGGGATAAATCTGCCGAAATAGCCGGTGAATATGTAAAAAAGGGTCGTCAGGTATGTATAGATGGACGTTTGGTTTCAAATAAATGGACATCACCTGATGGAGAACAAAAAGAACGTTTTGTCATTCGTGCAAATACATTAAGGCTTTTAGGCAGCAAAAACGATAGTTAACGGGATTTTAAATGGATACTTCAAATTATATAGCTATTGTTGCAGATGATTTAACAGGAGCAAACGATACTGCTTTGCAGTTTTTTCAAAGAGGCTGCAAAACTCAAGTTTCATTCACGGAAGATATTACAATAGACGAAAATCTTCATACCGAAGTTTTTGCAATGTCAACAGAAACAAGGAATGTTTCCTCTGAAAAAGCAAAAGAGCGTTTGTCAGAAATAAGCGAAAGTATACTTAAAAAATATTCATTTGAATATATTTATAAAAAAATAGATTCTGTTTTAAGAGGAAATATTGCCATTGAAGTTTTAACCTTAATTGACTCACTTGAATATGACTGTGGTTTAATTTTTCCGGCTTTTCCAAATGAAGGAAGGGCAACAATAGGCGGATATCATTTGGTAAAAGGTGTTCCTCTTCAAAGAACGGAAGTATCTCAAGATCCTGCATGTCCGATTATGGAATCAAATATAGTTAATCTTTTAAAACATCAATTACCTGAAAATAAGACAGATATTGTGGATTTAATCAGTCTTGATACTGTAATGAAAGGTGCAGGCCCAATTCTTTCAAAGTTAAATGAATTAATAACAAAAGGAAAAAAATTAATTGTTGCAGATGCTGTTTCTACAACTGATTTAGAACAAATTGCACTTGCATTATCAAAAAGCAGTTATAAAATCCTGCCTGCAGGTTCTGCGGGTGCCGCTCAGTCATTAAGCAAATTATGGCACCCCGGATTGGAAGATAATATTAATAAACAAATTAATATTCCAAATCTTCCTAAATTGATTGTTTCCGGAAGTGCTACAAATTTGACCGCATCACAAATTAAAAGACTTCAAGATAATGATAATATTGAAAATACATATTTTATTGCAATTAAACCTGAAAATATTTTTTCTAATGATTACGAAGAAACAGCAGAAAGAATTTTAAATAATCTTGTAAAAAATAACACCGTTATTATTCATTCTTCAGAGCTTATTGAAAATTTAAATGATTTTTCATCATTATTAATTGAACATGAATTTACAAAAGAGATATTTATATCTAAAATTTGTGATTACTTAGCAGCAGCTGCACGCAGTGTCCTTGCTAAAAAAGAGGCAATTCTTATAACAGTCGGCGGTGAAACTTCTTACAAAACTTTAAAATCTATAGGTTGTAAAAATCTTCAAATTATAGATACGGTTGCACCTGCAATTCCATTGGGAATAAACCATAAGGGGCAATATATAGTCACCAAATCGGGTAATTTAGGAACTCAGAACACTTTAATTGATATTGTAAGGTATTTTGAACAGGAACAATAATGAAAAAAACAGCAATTACTTTTGGAGATCCAAACGGAATTTCTCCGGAAATTACGATAAAAGCGCTTAATTTTTTAGATTTACCTAAAAATAAAGTTGTACTTATAACAAACAAAAATATTTTAGATTTTTATAATGAAAAATACTCTTTATCTTTAGAAAAAGATTATGAAATTATAGAAATTCCGTTTAAAAAAGAAGACATAAAACCCGGAAAAGAAACAGAAGAAGCAGGCGAATTTTCGTTCAAATCTATTGTTAAAGCATGTGTACTTGCCCAAAATAATGAAATAGATTCAATTGTCACGGCCCCGGTTTCTAAAAATGCTATGTTTATGGCGGGGCATAATTATTCAGGTCAAACTGAAATTTTAGAACAGTATTTAGCTCAAAATAATCAAAAAGCGGAAATGCTTTTTATGTGTAATAACTTTTCAATTTTACTTTTAACAAGACATATTGCTTTAAAAGAAGTTCCTTCTTTAATAAAAAAAGAAATGATTATTGATAAAGTTGAAAGATTAAAATTATCATTAGAAAAGAATTTTGGAAAATCCGATTTAAAATTTGCAATATGTGCTTTAAACCCGCATGCCGGTGAAAACGGGTTATTTGGAAATGAAGAAGAAGATGAAATTTTGCCTGCCGTATATTATTTACGTGATAACGGTATAAACATTGAAGGGCCGTTTCCCTCCGATACTCTTTTTATGGAATGTATAAAAAAGACCTCCAAATATGACTGTTATATAGCAATGTATCATGACCAGGGGTTAATTCCTTTAAAATTATTTAATCGTGATAATTGTGTTAATACAACAATAGGACTGGATATTTTAAGAACTTCACCTGCACATGGTGTTGCTTTTGATATAGCCGGAACAAATTCCGCTAACCCTGAAAGTATGATTCATGCTATTCAATTAGCTGTTAAATTATAATAAATTTTTTTCCCACTATGATACAGTTTTTGTTATTAAATTATCTGAAAAATTTATCTTCAACCGCTTTAATTAAAGGTTTAATATTTTCACAAAGTTCTTCATAAGTACCTTCATTAAATAAAATGAAATCCCAATCTTTAATATTATCAAGGTCAGTTTCTGTCAGATCGTTTTTTGCAGTTAATTCACCACGTTTTTTTCTTACCTCTTCTCTAGCTTCAACGCGGACAGTAAAAGCCCCAAAAGATTTAAATAAATCAAGTTCATGTTTTACTCTTATATCAGTTACAATAATATCACCTTTATAACTTACTATTGAATTTAACCAGTAATCAGGGTCAATGGCTCTTCCCCAATCTCCCAATTTTATCAAATCATTTCTATATAGTGATTTATTTTTCTCTATTTCATCAACACTCAAACCGATCATTTCGGAATACTTAAGTTTAATAGCATCAGCAATTCCGATTCTTTTAAATGTCTTAAAATGTTCAAGCAAGATTTTAGCAGCAGTATCTTTTCCGGAAAATTGTTTTCCGGAAAAGACAATAATCTTTTTCATACTATCAGTCATTTTTTATACTTAAACTAATACGTCTATCATCAGGGTTAAATTTTATTATAGTAGTTTTTATTTTATCCCCTACTTTCAAAATAGTATTATTTTGATTTTGATATTCAATAAGCTCATTATTAGGCAAAAGAGCTTCAACTCCCGGAAAGACTTCTACAAAAGCACCGAAATGCTTAATTCTTGTAATAATACCTTCAATTTTTTGCCCATCGGATATTTTACCTTTTGCTTCAACCCAAGGATCTTTTTCAAGATTTTTCAAGCTTAAACTTATTCGCTGCTTATCTTTATCTATAACAATAACCTCAACAGTAATAGTGTCTCCGACTTTTAATATATCAGAAGGATGATCAACCCATCTCCAAGATATTTGAGAGAGAGGCAGGAGTGCATCAATTCCTCCAATATCAACAAACGCACCAAAGTCTGTAATTCTTACAACTTCACCCTGTATAGTTTGCCCAACTTCAAGAGTTTCGAATAAATCTTTTCTGCCTTCTTCCTGTTCATCAGAGTATACTTTTCTGTTTGACAATATAAAGTTACCCTGTTGAATATCCATAGTAAGAATTTTTAACTCCAGCTTTTCACCGGGGATATTATCAGACGGTTTTAATTTTAAATGGCTTGAAGGAACAAAACCTCTAACACCTTTAACTTCTACCAAAACTCCGCCTTTTACTGAAGAAACTATAACGCCTTCTACAGTGGCATCTTCGGCTTTTAATTGTTCCAGTTCTCTCCAACTGTAGGCCATTGCAACTTTTTTATAAGAAAGCATAAATCTGCCGTCTTCATCTTCTTCACGAATAATTAAAAATTCGTATTCTTGATTTTTCTTCAACGTTTCTTCTAAAGGTATTGTTTTATCTACTATTGCTTCTTTTTCAGGTACATAAGCAGTAGTTTTTGCTCCGATATCTACAATTACACCCGTTGAATCGTATGAACAAACTATACCTTTAACTAAATCACCTTTTTGAAAACTGTAGTCATACTTGTTTAATAATGCCTCAAATTCCGCATCAGTATACTTTTGTTCTGCCATCTCTTTTAACCTCACTCAACTGCAGATTAATATTGGTTTAATTATACAGCTTTTTCCCTATTTTGTAAACCATTTCAACTTTTAAAAGTTGATAATGCCTGTCATATTTGGTTTTATATTGTTTATTTATTTATAATTCTTTCATTTCTGCTTTGATTTAAAATATTTCTGAGTTTCATAATAGCCTGAGCATGAATTTGGCATACCCTTGATTCCGAAACCTCTATACTTTCACCTATTTCCTTCAATGTCATATTTTCATGATAATAAAGAACCATAACCATTCTTTCGCGTTCAGGCAATTTTTTCAAAGCTGCTTGAAGTTCATTCTTTACATCTTTTTCTTCAAGCTTTTCCAAAGGACTTTGGTTATTTGTATCTTCAATTGTATCTATTAATTCAATACCTTCATCGCCTGAATATTTTTTATCATATAATGATCCTATAGAGGTATCTTCTGATAATAATGTATTAATTTTTTCTTTATCAAGTTCAACTCTTTGTGAAATTTCCTGTAAAGAAGGATATCTTCCGAGTTCTTGTTTTAAGCTTTCTATTGCGGCTTTTATATCTTTAATTTTCTTTCTTGTACTTCTTGGAAGCCAATCTTGAGAACGTATTTTATCTATTATTGTTCCTCTTATTCTCATTATTGCATAAGTTTCAAACCTGGCACCTTTTTCGGGTGAAAACTTTTCTATAGCATTTATTAATCCTTCTACCCCAAAACTTGTTACATCTTCTATTGCTATATTATTCGGCAGACTTAATTGTATTCTTCCTATTACATATTTTGTCAAATATATATATTGAATAATCAGTTCATCACGATATTTCTTATTCGATTTATCTTTCAAATAAGTATTCCAAAGTATTTCCAATTCTTCATCGGAAATACGTTTTATATTACCGTATAAATTATAATCTATCTGTTCTCCCATTAACTTCCCCGAAGATAAAGTTAAATATACTAATTCAATTGTATTAGTAATACGGAAATATCAAATCGTTTATATATATGAGTTTTATTTATTAAGTAAAATCGGATTATGTTTTATTTTGCTCTTCCAAATTGAGAATTTATTCATTTTAAAAATAAACGTTTCACCAAACATTTCCTTTTCATAATCACTTTGATTTTCTTCTTGAAAAAATTCATTTGTTAATAAAAATTTTTTAATTTTTAAATTTGTCAATGAAGGGAAAGTTAAATTTATTTTCAATTCTTGGTTTGTTGTATTATATAATGTTTTCTCAACCGCTGTTTGAATTAAATATGTTAAAATTTCATTTATATTAGAATTATTTTTAAAATTTAAGTTTATTATATATACACAGTCTTTATATATCTTTAAATCCATATTGGCAAGTTCAACATTGTTATTATTTTTAATCAAATACTTCTCAACCATATTTTTTGATGAAAATTTTCTGTAAAGATTAACATTTATTTTATTTTTTTTAAAAAACAGACTATTTTCAATAAAAGAAAATGATTTTATTTTCTCCCATTTTGGAAGCAGATACATGCCGGATATTATATTTTCGGCATGGAATTTAACTGTATTTTTATCTGTATTTAGTGTATTAAGCATATTATTCTCTGATATAATTTTATATACTAATAGATAATTTTTTATAATATTCTAACTCAAATTTTAAAAAAAATCATCAGTTTATTATATTAGTTTATATTTTATTTATCTGTAAAACTAAATAAGGGAAGTTTAAAACTTCCCTTATTTTCATAATTTAAAACCTATTCGGCATAAACACTTACTTGTTTTCTGTCGCGTCTATGGGGTTCAAATTTCACAACACCGTCAATTAATGAAAAAAGAGTATAATCTTTACCCATTCCGACATTATTACCCGGATGGAATTTAGTACCTTTTTGACGAACAATAATGTTACCGATTGTAACTTGTTCACCGCCGAATTTTTTTACGCCTAAACGCTTACTTTCACTGTCACGACCGTTTTTACTCGATCCGACACCTTTCTTATGTGCCATTATTTATTCTCCTTAAATTATAATTTTAATTTTATACTTGTTCGGTTTCTTCTTTACCTTTTGCTGTAGTTCTGATTTTATTAATCATAACTCTTGTAAAGTTTTGTCTGTGTCCTTGTTTTCTTCTGTAACCTTTTTTTGCTCTTTGTTTATAAACTATAACTTTTTTAGCTCTGTCATTTTTTATTACAGTTCCTTCAACACTGGCATTTTTTACATAAGGCTGGCCGATTTTTGATTTTTTTCCGTTTACAAGCATTATTATGTTTTCAAACACAACTTTAGATTCAGCTTCATTTTCCAAAAGCTCGATATCTACATAACGGCCTTCTGTTACCTGATACTGTTTTCCGCCTGTTTCAATAATTGCGAACATAATTTATTCCTTTCATTTAGATAAGCGCAGCATTCCGCATTTATTAGCGCTTTACCTTTCTACTCACACATGTATAACACACTATTATACATTATGTAAAAAGTTTACCCCGCGCAAAACCCTATGTCAAGGCATGAACAGGGTTTTGTTAAA
Source organism: Candidatus Gastranaerophilales bacterium (assembly GCA_944323625.1). Taxonomy (GTDB): domain Bacteria; phylum Cyanobacteriota; class Vampirovibrionia; order Gastranaerophilales; family Gastranaerophilaceae; genus Avigastranaerophilus. Next base: position 18,324 of record CALUTD010000014.1, on the reverse strand, counting down.
TTTACGGAATATTACTGCCATTATAAAAGATTAACAACGTATTTATATTATTTCTATAACTTCAACGGATAATCATTCTTAAATTCCCAGCCGTCGTTCATTAACAGGCATGTGCAAGAAATTGCATCAGTTTGACTTGAACATGAAGATATAAGTTCATCTCTTGTATGTTGATAATTACACACTTTAAACGATCCATCAGAAGAACTTTTAGTATCAAATTCAAATATATCTCTGCCGTCTTTATTCGGACCTTTTTCACCGTTCACATCAAATAAAATAAGACTTGAATCTCCGCCTGATAAACCCATAATAGTTCCGTCAGACAAATATATGGAAAATTCACCCGGACCCCAATCAACAGAACCGTATTCCCCTGTTGTTTCATTATATGCATGAGAGCCTGTTTCCGCTTCAATATAGCTTAAATGTTTTTTTAAATATCTATCAAAATATTCTTCATATCTAGAACCGCTATAATAATCCCAACTATGATAAGGAACTCCATGTTCAACTTCCGCAAGCTTTATTGCATTTGTAATCATTGCATAAAACTTTTTTACCTTTGAGGCAGTTTCAATTCTTTTATGATTTGCCATTATCATTGGTACAGTAATAGCAGCAATAATACCTATAATAACGAGAGTAATCAAAACTTCCGCCAAAGTAAATGATTTTATATTTTTCATTAATTAAACCTTTCTTTATATAATAATAATTATATACCAATATATATAAATAATTAAACAAAAAACAGAATCAATATTTTTTACTAAATATAAATTCTGTTTTATTTTTTATATAAAATATTATTTCTTTATTTTTAGGAGTTAATTTACCCCCCCCCGTAGCAGATTTTATTCATAATAATATATCCTTTTATTTTTTATTTAAATTATAGTTATCATCTAAATAAAAATCAATATTTATTTTTGTTTAAAATCACTACTTTTTTTATCATGTAAAAATTTTGCCATTTTATACTGTTCATAGCTTAATGAAAAATTATATAATGCGTTTAAAAGAGTTCTTCCCGTATCACTTTTGGCTATTATTAAAGTTTTTCCGTTACTGTTTTTTGCATAATACAATTCTGTTTTTATAACATTATCAACTTTATTTAAAGAGGGTTTTGTTAATCTTTCAATAAGCCATTCATTTAAAAGATTAACTGAATTTTTTTCCCTATTTTCCTGCAAAAATTTTGAAAACTCTTTTAATATCATATAGAAATTATATACTTAAAATTTTATTTACACATCTTTTATAAGTTCATTTATATCAATATTTAATACCTTTGAAATATCTATAACTTTTAATACGGTAGGATTTTGACGTGCGGTTTCTATCATACTTATTGTTGTTCTTGATGTATCAATTAATTCTGCCAATTCCTCTTGTGACAGATTTTTCTTCATCCTTGCAAATTTAATGTTTAATCCTAGTGTTCTTAATCTTTCTTGATTCATTTTTTTATTTTAATAATTTGACAAAAAAAATTCTATTATATATACTTAACTTATGATAGATATATTTAACAAATAATAAATTTGTTTTACGTTTGAGGTTAAATAATGAAAATTTTAAAATCATTTACGTTAGCGGAAGTTTTAATTACCCTTGTCGTTATAGGTATTATCGCTGCTATTACTGTACCTGTAATTCAAGCCTATTACACAGAACAAGCAACAATAGCTAAGGTTAAAAAAATCTATTCTACATTGTCGCAGGGAATAAATAAAATAAAAATTGACGGATTAGACATGGAAGATTGGGGAGCATTTAAAAATAGTTATAGTAATGCTTTAAACCTTGAGTCTTATATTAAATCTAATTTCAATATTTTAAAATATTGTGGAAATGCAGGTTCTCAACAAGCAAGTGAATGCTGGAGTAAAGAGGCAAAATTAATGAATGGAAATTCTTATTGGAGAGATAATGGTGACGGAAAAGGATGGGGAGATTATGCTTATACTTTTATTTTAAATGATGGTACTTATGTTAATTTTGGTGCTAATGAATTAACAGAACAAGTAGGTGTTAATTCTAATATAGGTACAATTATATTTTTTGACATAAATGGAGATTCAAAACCAAATATTGTTGGTAAAGACATTTTTGCAACAGTAATTACACAAAATGGAATTGTTCCCGCATACAATGATAAAACATCCGAAGAAAAAGAATCTGATTGTTCTTTAACAGGAACAGGTTTTTCCTGTATATTTAATTATCTAAAAAAATAAGAAAAATAAAATACAACAACCGCCCTAGATTTATGCGGTTGTTGTATTTATTTGTAATAAATTTATACCGTTTGTTTTGTCATATTTAAACATTTTATAACAGTTTCAACAACAGTTTTTTGTTCATCAAGTGTTAATTCAGGAAACATAGGAAGTGACATAACAAGTTTTGTATCTTTTTCAGTATAAGGTAAATCACCTTCCTTATATCCGAGTTCTTTATGTAGTTTTTGAAGATGAAGAGGTACGGGGTAATAAATCATTGCGCCAATTCCGTTTTCCTGCAAAAGTTTATGAACTTCATCACGGTTTTCTATTTTAATTGTATATTGATGATAAACACTGTAAGAATTATCAATTTCTTTAGGAGTTTCAATTTCAGGATATTTTGCGAATAATTCATTATATCTGTATGCATTAAATCTTCTTTGTTCATTCCAATCATTAATATAATTCATTTTAACTCTTAATATAGCAGCTTGAATTTCATCTAGTCTTGAGTTAACACCCAATTCATCATGATAATATCTTATGGCACCGCCATGGTTTCTTAAAGCCAAAATTCTGTTATAGAGATTTTCGTCATTGCAGGTAATCATACCGCCATCACCCATACCGCCTAAATTTTTGGTAGGATAAAAACTAAAACATCCGAAATCACCAAAGGAACCGACTTTTTGACCTTTATATTCAGCACCGATTGCCTGACAGCAATCTTCTACAACTTTTAGGTTATGACGTTTTGCTATATCCATTATTTTATCCATTTCTGCCGGCTGTCCGTATAAATGAACAGGAATTATAGCTTTTGTTTTAGGTGTTATTGCCGCTTCTATTTTATTTGCATCTATATTAAAAGTATCGGGATTTATATCTACAAAAACAGGCGTTGCACCGGCTAAACCAATTGCACTTGCGGTAGCTACAAATGTGAATGCGGTTGTTATTACTTCGTCGCCTCTACCTATATTTAATGCTCTTAATGCCAAATGAAGAGCATCAGTTCCGGAGTTTAAGCCTACTGAATATTTTGTTCCTACAAAATTTGAAAACTCAGTTTGAAATGCTTTATTGTGTTTTCCTAAAATATATGAGCCTGATGCTAAAACTTCCAGTACTTCTTTTTCTATTTCTTTTCCTATTTTTGCATATTGGCGTTTTGAATCTAAAATCGGTATCATTTCTCTCTCCTTTTATTCTCAATACCCATATTTTTAGTTTATCACATGATTTATATGCCTTTATATAATCTTAATAAAGAATTTAATAAATTTTATAGTTTTGAACAGGTAATAAATATTTTTTGAGCATGACTTATTTTTAATTGTTTTTTTATACATGTATAAAAAACAATAAATTAGCATATTTGCATGCCTTTTTTGTATCAAAAATTTACATGAATTTTTATATATTACCTGTAGATAACCTGTAGAAAACTATATAAAAATGTTGTATAAAATTCTAATTTATTTTAGAAAACTTTTATATTATTTTATTTTTTAATTAATTTATAATATTTTTATACATTTTTTAAACACATTTTGAACTTATTTCTACAAGTTTTATACAAGGTTAAAAGTATTATAAATAGATAACTTCAGATGGTTTTCTACAATTTTTTAAAATGCTTATTACTACTTCTATATTTATTTATATTATATATAAGTAATTAATAAAAAAAGGAAGAAGATATTTTCTTCTTCCTTTAAAACCGATTTATTTAAAATTAAAATAATCTTTTTAATAAACCCTGGAAACCTTGTCCATGGCGTGCTTCATCTTTTGCCATTTCATGGACTGTATCATGAATTGCATCATACCCTAATTCTTTAGCTCTTTTTGCAATTTCCATTTTTGCCGCACATGCTCCTGCTTCAGCTTCAGCTCTCATTTCAAGATTTTTCTTTGTTGATGAAGTTACAACTTCACCTAATAATTCAGCAAACTTTGCAGCATGTTCAGCTTCTTCATAAGCATATCTTTTGTATGCTTCTGCAACTTCAGGGTATCCTTCTCTTTCAGCTTGTCTGCTCATTGCCAAATACATTCCGACTTCTGTACATTCACCCATAAAATGATCTTTTAATCCTTGTAATACAACGCTGTCTACGTCTTTTCCAACACCGATTACATGTTCTGTTGCCCAGCTTAAGCCTTTTGTTTCGTCTACAAGATTAAATTTATCTGATGATACTCCACACATAGGGCATTTTTCAGGTGCTTTATCCGCTTCAACCGTGTAACCGCATACACTGCATACATATTTTGACATATTCTACCTCTTTCCTTTTTGTCTCACAAATTTTATTATACTACAAAATTATAAAAAAGAAAAGTAATAATCAATATCATTTTTGTGCGGTTATAATTCTTTCTATTGAATTATAATCTTTGTATATCTGAATATTATTAAAATTAAATTCTTTTAAGATATTAACAATATATTTGTGTTGATTTTGTCCTGCTTCAAAGGCTATGAAGCCATTATCAAGTAAATATTTTTGAGAATTTTTTATAATTTTTTGATAATATTCCAGTCCTTGTTTATCTGTTGTAAAGAGTGCACAAGGAGGTTCAAAGTCTTTAACTTCTATTTGTAGATTATTTTTATTTTCAATAGGGATATAAGGCGGATTTGAAACTATTAAATTATATTTATCTTTAACATTTTCAAATAAATTTGATTTAAAAAAATTAACAGAGTTGTAAATATTGTGAAAAAGTGAATTTTTCTTTGCAATTTCAATTGCTTCAGTTGATATGTCAACAGAATCCGCTTTTATTTTATTATTTTCAAGTACTAAAGTTAAAGGAATGCAGCCTGTTCCTGTTCCTATATCTAAAATTTTAGGTGAATTAATATTTTTAACAAGTTCAAGTACTTTTGAAACTAACAATTCGGTTTCGGGTCTTGGAATAAGAGTGTATTTATTAACAAAAAACTTTCTTCCATAGAAATATGATAGACCTATAATTTGTTGAATTGGTCTATGTGTTTTTGTTCTTTCATCAAAAACTTTTTTAAGTTTTGAAAGCTGCCATTCTTCAAGAGTTTTTCCAAGCATAAAATCTTTATATGTATAGTTAAAAAGAGTTTCAAGTGCAAAATCAACTTCTGATTTTGCTTCTTCAAAATCGAAATTGTTTTTTAAATATGTATCAATAAAATTTTTTCTGTACATTATTTATCTGAATAAATCTTTAAGACTGAATTTATACTTTTTACTTTGTTCATTGACGGCGAAAAATTTTTTTAAAATAGGATTAGTATGAAAAAATTTTTCATTATTTTTCATATTATCCTTTTGAGAACTTTTAACTTGTTCAACATTTAATTTATCAATTTTTTTTTCGTCCATATAAAATATAAAAACACAATTTAAAAAAAATTGCTATTATGTTAAGTCTGAAGTACAGAAAGGACATTTTTTTGCATTAATATTAACTGTTGAACAACAGAATGGGCAATCTTTTGTAGTTTCTTGAATTTCTTCGCAAACTTCTTCTTTCTTTTCTCTTTTTAGTTTATTAATAAATTTGATAAGTATAAAAACAGAGAAAGAAACAATTAAAAAGCTTATTAAAGAGTTAATAAACAAACCATAATTTATTGTAACTATTCCTGCATCTTGAGCTTCTTGAAGAGTTGAATAATGTTGACTTTTAAAAGGTAGCGCAATATAAAGATTTGAAAAATCAACACTTCCAAGTACATAACCTATAGGAGGCATTATAATATCTTTAACAAGTGAATTAACGATAGGAGAAAAAGCTCCGCCTATAATTATACCCACTGCCATATCTATAACATTGCCTTTTATTGCAAATTCTTTAAATTCCTGTATAAAATCTTTTAAAAATTCTTTTTTCATTTGTCTTCTTTTATTCTCTTTAATATAAAATCTATAGAATATCCCTTTGAATTTATGTAACTGTTAAAACTGGAAATTATTCCGTCAATAGATCTGTAATTAGGCGCTTTACTTTTTATACGGTTTATATCGTTGCCGGTTACATATAAAAAAATATCATTTCCATTTTTTGCTTCTTGTGAAATTATTCCGGTTGACATGGAATTTCTATAATAATCCGTAACATCTTCCATAAGAACTTCACCGTTTTTTCTTTCATTTTCAATTAAATCATTTATATATCTTATATTTGATGGTTTTCCTGATACAATAGTTATTTTCCCAAAAGAGATATTAGAAACGTTCAATTTTTTATCCTTTTATTTTATGCAGACGATTTTATATAATTTTTTAAATTATCTCATAAAAATAAATGTTTAAAAATAGGTTTGTTAAGTATTGTTTATTTTTTTTTATAACTAGCCACTTGACTTATAGAATATTAGTGATAATTGTATTATCTTTATTTTATATAATCAGGAGATTATTTATTAAATGAACGAAAACATTAATAGTTCTGATAATGTTTCAGTATATAATAAAAACATTATTGCTACTATAACTCATGATTTAAAGAGTCCCGCAATTGCGCAAATTAGAGCTTTAGAACTATTATTAAAAGGAAATTTCGGAGAAGTTAATGAATCTCAAAAAAATTTTATACAAGATATTATAAATTCAAGCAATAATATGTTGGATATGTTAATAAATATGTTATGGCTTTATAAATTTGAAAATACAAAGGTTGCTTTAAATTTAACAAATTTTAATATTAATGAATTAATTAGAGACATTTTTAATGAAAACAAATTAATGTTTAATTCTAAAAACCAAAAATTTGAGAAATTTATAAATCAAAAGCAGCAGAATATTACAGCCGATAAAATGCATATAAAAAGAATAATGACAAATTTTATAATAAATGCGGTTTTACATAGTAAAGAAAACAGTACTATTTATATTTGCACCGAGGCTGATAAAAAAGATTTTATTTTTAAAGTTAAAAATTACGGACATTATATTTCAGATGAAACATTAAAATGTATTTTTGATAAAAATAAAGTTTTTACTCAAAAGTGTAATGGTTTATCAACAGGTTTAGGTTTATATTTATCGAATTCTTTATTAGAATTAAATGAAGCAAAAATTTTATACAAGTCTGAAAAAGATGGACTTAATACATTCGGATTTACTATAAAATTGCCTGTTTCAAATAATAAAGAAATAGACAGAAATGTTGTTTTGGATTCTTAATTAAATTAAATTAAATGCTCTGACTGGAATATATTTAATTTTTTTATTAAAATTTATTTATGTTAATACAGGGTAGTTTAAATACTGATAAAACGAATCTGCTTGTTAAAAAATACAATGATTTAATAAAACAGGGTATTTTGCCTGAAAATATTTTAACAATTGTTTTAAACCCTTATAAAAAAGAAATTTTTATAAATAAATTATGTAATTTAAATGAAGAATATAAAAATTTTAATTTAAAAATAAGTACTTTTTTTGGATTATGTTATAACTCTTTTAATGAAAATTGGAATTATATTTCGAATCTTTTAGGCGTTGAAGATATTGAAAAGCCAAATCTTTGCGGTCTTGAAGTTTCTCAGTTTATTTTTAAACAGAGTATTAAAGAAAATGATTTTTCTGATTATATTTCAAAAGTTAATCTTCTTCACCAGCTTTTCAGGCGTTATTCTTTGATTGTCCAAAACTGTTTAACAAAGGAAGAAATAAAAGAACGTTCGGAAATACTTGGTGAAACTTTTTATCCGGAAGCTCAAAAAGCGATTGACGAATATAAATTAAAAACAAATAAATATAAAAGTTTTGATTATCTCAGGCAGCTTGCTGTTCTTCCTTTAATTTATAAAAATACAGAATATTTTAAAAATATAAAGTACCTTTTAATTGATGATGCGGATGAGTACCCTTACTCTTTTTGGGAGTTTGTTCATTCTGTTATGCCGTTTTTATCGGATTATATGATAGCTTATGATAAAGACGGTTCTTCAAGATGCGGATATTTATGCGCATATAAAAACGGTATTAACGATTTTATAAAAAAATATAATCCTAAAATTATTAATTTAAATGATAAATCACCTTATTATAATGTTGCTCAAACTTTTTTTAACAATATAAGACAAGGTAAAAAAACTTCATTGTTTGACTGTAAAGACAGTATTAAACGTCTTGATATGTTTGAAAATGTTATAAATGATATAAAAAATCTAATAAAAAACGGAGTAAAACCTTGTGATATAACTATTGTTACTCCGCTTTTGGATGAAGTATTAATTCAGGAATTTTTTTCATGTTCCGATATTAAATTTCAAATACTTTCAGGCAGCCAAAAACTTATTGATTCAGATTTTATAAAACATATTTTATATATTATTAAACTTGCCGAAAATATTACTCTTAAAAATTATGAACTTAAATTTTTGATGGTTAAACTTTTAAAAATTCCTTACAGAAAATGTATTGAAATTATAAAAGAGTATTCAAAAACAAAAGAACTTAAAAATTATAAATTTGATAATGAAAAATATGATTTTGGATATACAAAATTATACAGTTTAACAGAAGCTTTGAAAAAATCAAAAAAAGGGTTATCGGAAGAAATAAAAATAATTTTTGCTAATCTTATATGTGAGAATGATTACGATAAATCAAAATATGATTTTTTGTTAAAAGAGGCTCAAAGTTTTGAAACAGCTTTCGAAAACAGTGTAAAAAACTTAACTCAAGAATTTATTTTGCAAATGGAAAATAGTGTAATAAGCGAAAATTCTTCGGATATAATAAAAATAAATCCTGAAAAAGTAATAATTTCAACTCCTCAAAAAATAGCGGATTATTCGCTTAAAACAAAATATCAATTATGGATTGATGTATCAAATAACGAATGGCTTAAACAAGATACCGGAACTTTATATAATTCCTGGGTTTTTAACAGAGATTGGAATAAAAAAGAATATACACTTGAAGATAATATAAATCTTACAAGGGATAAAACAGCTAGAATTGTAAGAAAATTAATGCTTTGCGCAAAAAATTCCATAACTTTTTATTCAAGTTTATATGATAATACCGGCAATGAAAATTTTAACGGACTTTCTGATTTTATTGAAACCGAAAAAAGTACTAAACCTGAATTTAAAATAATACCAAGACCCGACCAAAAACCGGTTTTGGAATATAAAAGAGGTAAAATAGGAATAATGGCGGTTCCGGGTGCCGGAAAAACAACTATTCTTTTGGCTCTAATTATAAAACTTATAAAAACAGGAATAGACAGCTCAAATATTTTTGTTTTAACTTTTATGGAATCCGCCGCTAAAAATTTTAAAGAAAGAATTAAATCCGCTCTGCCTGATACTCCTTCTTTACCTAATATTTCAACTATTCATGGACTGGCTTTAAGAATTATTAAAGAAAACGGAAATTATACAAAACTCGGTTTGGATGAAAATTTTGAAATATGTGACGATGATTTAAAAGAAAAAATAATTAAGGAAATTTTTTATAAATTAAAAATAAATGATGAAAAATATGATGACTATTTAAGATGTATATCCGTTGTAAAGCTTTCGGGTAATAATTGTTTTGAATATTCAAAGTATAAAGAAATAAATGATTTTTATAATTTTTTAAACGAATATAATAAAACTTTGAAACAAAATAACATGATTGACTATGACGATATGTTATTTTTTGCTCTTAAATTGCTTGAAGAAAATCCGAATATTTTAAATTACTACCAAAATCTATGTAAATATGTGATAGAAGATGAAGCACAGGATTCAACTATAATACAACAATCACTTATAAAACTTCTTACCGGAAAATATAATAATTTTGTAAGATGCGGGGATATAAATCAATCTATAACTTCAACCTTTACAAACAGCAGTCTTGAAGGATTTAAAGAATTTATAAATAAAAATAAAAAAATTGAAATGACAACATCTCAAAGATGTGCAAAACCTATTTATACACTGGCAAACAGACTTATACAAGAATCGATTGCTGATGAAGAAAAAAAGGAGGCTTTTTATAATATTCAAATTCAAGGTACGGAAAATAATCCCAAAACCGATTTAAAACCTGAATATAAAATTTTTGAAACGGAAAAAGAAGAAAAAGATTTTATACTGTCAAAAACAAAAGAAATATTCAATAAAGACCCTGAAGCCACAATTGCCATACTTTTAAGATTAAATTATCAAGTAAATGAATACAGTGATTTTTTTAATTCAAACGGAATAAAAACAATATTAAGAACTGACTGCCCGGGTCAAAAGAGAATATACAAAATTATTCTTGAAGTTCTTAAAATGCTTGAAAATCCTTTAAATAACAAACAAATACATAATCTTGCAAAAGTATATTCGGATAATGAAATATATAAATTTTCATCGGAAGATTTAGATTTTATAAAAAACTTAAAAGAGCCGTTTATATATACGGATATCGAAAATACGGGTTCTGAAAGTTTGGGACAGCTATTTTGGGATATTGACTACTGGCTTAATAATTCATCAAATACACTAGATATACAGGCTTTAAATATAGGGTTATATTATTCAAAAAATACGGGCGAAAAATCAAATGTAAATTTAATAGTATCTTTAATAAGAAGATTAATGATTCAATCTGAAAATGACATAATAAAAAGAATGGAATATTATGCCCAAAAACCTTCAAGTATGTACAGATTTTTTGATGATGAATGTAAAAATAATAAAAACGGTATAAATATAATGACAATGCATAAATCTAAGGGTGATGAATTTGACTATGTATTTTGTCCGTGTATGAATGAAGAAAATTATCCGGTATCAATTGAACATGTTAAATTAAAAACCGGCGGACATTTTGTTCAAACAATAAAAAATATTTATACTAAAGAAGGAATAAAACTTCCCGAAATGCAAAAAAAAGAACAAATTAATGAGACACTAAGACTTATTTATGTTGGTATAACAAGAGCCAAAAAAGGTTTATTTTTAAGTAATGCAAAAAATTATTTAAAACGAAAAAATACACATAATTTTGATTTTTTTAATATAATAATTTAAAAAAGGAAATGTTTTATGAAAAAATTTTTTGTAAAATTAATAATCTTAAGTTTTATATTTAACAGTTTCACTCCGGCTTATTCCTTTAATGGATTTTTAAATTACGAAGAAAAAGTAATCGATTTAATACAAACGGAAAATATAGTATCAAAAGATGTTGAAAAAGCTCTAAAAACATCTATTTCAAAGGTGTATGGCGAAAAACAAACTAATGATATATATGTAAATATATTAAAAATAATAAAACAATCACGCTTAAACAGAAGCCCCAAATTGAAACAAGAGGACCTAAATAGGACTGATGACTGGTATAAAGATGAAATAATTTACATGTTCTATGTAGATCAGTTCGGAGTTGATGATGATTTAAGCCCTAACACATTTAAAAATTCACTGAAAATGTTGAGATATTTGAAAAATTTAGGTGTAACAACAATATATATGCTTCCGTTTGCGGATTCACCAATGAATGATGCCGGTTTTGATGTAAGAAATCCCAGGGATATAAGAAAAGATTTAGGCGGAAAGCCCGAATTTATCCAATTTATTACGGAAGCTAAAAGACAGGGATTTAAAATTAAATCCGATTTGGTTTTAAACCATTTTTCAGAGCAACATGAATGGTTTCAAGCAGCACAAAAAGGTGATTTAGATAAAATTAATTATTTTGTTGTAACGGAAAAAGAGCCTCAAAAAACTGTATATAAAGACGAAAAAATAGGATATATAGCAGAATATAAACATGATAGCGGCAAGATATCAAAAAGACGGCTTATTTTTCCTGAAATAACGGACTCAAACTACAGAAAAGTGACAATAGAAGGAAAAGATTACTATTTTTACCATACGTTTTATCCGTTTCAACTTGATATAAACTGGGAGAATCCCGAAGTTTTATACTATAACCTTGAAACAATAGCATACTGGGCAAATTTGGGAATAGATATATTCAGAATGGATGCTATACCTTATCTGATAAAAGAAGAAGGTACCAATGCAGAAAACCTTCCAAAGACACATGAAATAATAAAAATATTATCAACATTTTTGCAAGAAATTGCTCCTCGTTCGGTTATTCAAGCTGAAGCATGCCAGCCGCCAAAGAAAATATTGTCTTATTTTGGAAATGAAAGAAAAATAGAAGTAAATATTGATGATAAGCAAAAGGAGCTGACAAGAACAAATGAAGTTCAAATTGCGTATCATTTTCCTTATATGCCTGCGATATGGGCGTCGGTAGTAACAGGTGACAGTAGTTTTTTTTGGAAAATACATAAGCAGACTCCTAAAATTCCAGATACTGCAAGTTGGGCAGTATTTTTAAGAGTACATGATGAGTTGACTCTTGAAATGGTTAACCAAAAAACAAGAGAAATATTATATGAAGATTTAGCCGAAAAAGGCGCCGAATTTAGAAAAGGTTATGGTATTAGCGGCAGAATGGCTAATTTCCTTGATAACGACGTAGACAGAATAAATATGACATTTGCAATTTTACTTTCGTTAAAAGGAATTCCAATTATATATTACGGTGATGAAATAGGGAGTCAAAATAATTTTTCTTATGCCAAAATGTGGGCAAAAATCAGAGAAAGAAGAAATAATAAAAAACAAGATACAAAAATGCTCTCATACTTTGATAGTCGTGATATTCACAGAGGTGCAATAAGAAGAAATTTTATGTATAGAGCTATGTATAATAAAAATACATTTGGCGGAAAAATATACAAAAACGTTAAAAGATTGATTGAAGTCAGAAAAAATTATCCTACAATGTCAAGAGGTGATTTTGTTGAAGTTAAATCAAATAAACCTGAGGTCTTTACGTATTTTAGAACAGGTACAACTGATAAAATTCTTGTTGTTAATAATTTGTCGGATTCAAAAGTATATGCAGAACTAAACTCTGAATTATTTTCATTTGATAAAACAGAAGGAGAAATAACTCTGATTGATTTAATTACAAAAAAAGAAAAAAACTTTAAAATAGATGATAAAAAATTGGTAGTAAAACTTAAACCTTATGAAACTTTATGGTTAAGCTATTAAATGTTTTAATCGGTTTTAACCTTAATTGTTAAGTATATAACAAGAAGAACTCCTCCTTCTTTTTCGTCAACCTGACCCGCAGCGGTGGGTTTCTAACTTATTTAAATTGTAATTTACTATTGGTAAGATTCTGAACAGTGCGAAAAATTAACAGTTTTAGATAAATTAATTTTTCTGCACTTTCAGAATGACAGTATAATTTTTTGTCATCAAATTATATAACATTTATAAGGATGACAATTAAAGTGTTATCTTATAATAAGATAGTAAAAAGCACTACCCCTCCCCTCCGTCAACCTGAACTCGTTTCAGGTTCTTGCCGGTGTTGAACAACGGGCATAAACTATGAATATTAAACCTTGTAAAATACATGTGTAATTCTAGATTGGTAAGATTCTGAGCTCGCTTCTTGGATTTCCCTTTTTGCTCAATCTTCTATCTCTGTTTTCAGAATTACAGTGAAATGATTTTTAATGTTAAATAAAAACAATTTTTGTTACTGAACTACATAACACATATAAGGATAATATATTTTAAATAAAATCCTTCCAGTATGATTTGCTTTCATCATCGGGATTTTTATCAACCAGTGCATAATATGCACAAGCGGCATTGTTAACAGGTTGAGAAGCAGTTAGTAGGATGCGGTAAATCAACGATTTACCGCATCAATAATGTATTTGTTTCGGTAATCAAAGATTACCAAAACCTACTTTTTTAATACTGTTCGTTTTGTAATAAAAAGTTAATCACGCCCTTCGGGCTGCTTCTTGGATTTCCCTCTCGGCTCAATCTTTTATCTCCGCTTTTAGAATGACAGCGAAATGATTTTTAATGTTAAATAAAAACAATTTTTGTTACTGAACTACATAACATATATACATTTGCAATAACAGATAAAATATGATAATATATATTAAAAAAGGAGGATAACCATGGATAAATCATTAAACCGCTACGGGGGGGGGTAAAAATAGACTTGATTTTAAAGACAATTTCAATTTTAAAAAATATTCATTTACACTTGCAGAGGTATTAATTACTCTTGTTATTATTGGAATTATAGCGGCAATAACAGTCCCTGTTGTTATGTCTAATTATAGAAAAATTGAAACAGCTTCAAAACTTAAAAAATTCTATTCAAATCTTTCTAATGCTGTAAGGCTCGTTGAAACAGAAGTTGGTACTCCCGTAAATCAGTGGGAAAATATTGATGATTTTAATTACGATGAATATCTTTATAATATGGAACTCGTATATCAAAAGCTTTCTGCAGAAAAATATGATGCTCCTTTAAGTTATTTAGGAGATGATGAAAATGCACCTATGTATTGTGAAGGTAATATATGGATGGAAACATATTTATTGCCTGATGGTACTATAATGGGGATTGAATTATTTGGAGGTGATGAAAAGGATTTGGATTATATTTCTATTGATATAAACGGAGAAAAAGGTCCAAATGTTTGCGGCCGTGATATTTTTAATTTTATGGTTAATACTAATGATACTTCAATACAAGCGCCTGTTCGTTTTGCCGGTTCTCAATATAAAACAAGAGAAGAAAAGCTTCAAGCATGTAAAACTGGAAATCGTTATTGTACTGGACTTATAGCTTTGGACGGTTGGGAAATTAAAAATGACTATCCGCACAAAATTTAATTATATAAAAAATAATAAATATATTACAAAAACATTAACGTAGTGTTTCTATGTATAAACATAAAAAATTATTTTAATTGTAAATTAATATTAAGCTTTTTATTCAAATTTGAATTTTAACTTAACATTTCTTTATAAAAGGATTGATTTTTTATATACAAAATGATATATTAAAGATATACAAAAGATATACTATAAAAACAAAGACAGCTGTAAAAAAGGTGTATTGTTTGGCTGTAGAATAGGGATATCAGAGCCTTATAGGCTCAAATTGACATGTCAATTTAATCTAGTGTCGCCCGCACTTTTCGCCGACTCATCGTCGCCGAAAAGATGAGGCTCACCTTTTAAAGTGCCACTCACAAAAAGTTACTCACACCCTTCGGGCTTATCGTAACTTTTTGCTCGGACAAATTATCTAAAAAGTATGTGTGTATAAGTTAATCAGGAGTTATAATATGGCTTTAAATAATATTTATGGTAATGAAGCAGAAAATGGATTATCACTGTTCAATGAAACATCAGTTACAAATTATGTAAAAAAGATTTCAAAAATAAAATCTTTAAGTCAGGAAGAAGAACAAGAGCTTGCAATACAGGCAAAGTCAGGTTCTGTTGAAGCAAAACAAAAACTGATTGAGGCACATTTAAAACTGGTAATTATTATTGCAAGAAAAGTAATTCATTCAAGTAAATTACCTATGATAGATTTAATACAAGAAGGAAATATAGGATTAATTGCGGCGGTTGATAAATTTAATCCTACTTTCGGTTACAGATTTGCAACTTACGCTTCCTGGTGGATAAAACAGGCAATGTTCAAGGCTATATCAGAGCAATCTCATTGTATAAAAATTCCTGTATATATACAAGAAACTCTTTCTAAATATTCAAAAGTTAAATCAGAAATGGAAAGAGAATGTTCTTTCGAAGTTAAATCAGAAGATGTTGCAAAAAGAATGAATATAGAATCCGAGAAAATTAATAATTATTTGAATGCATATAAAAAGACTCTTTCACTTGAAGCTGATTATGAAGTTAAAAATGGCTCTGAGGTTAAATTGTTAGATATTATAGAAGACGAGAAAGCCTCTGCTGTTAAAGAAGCTGAATATGATGATTTAAAAAAAGACATAGTATCTTTAATGTGCAACTTAAAAGACAGAGAACAAAAAGTAATAATATTGCGTTTTGGGTTAAATGGCGGCGAGAAACAAACACTGGAAGAAATCGGCAAATTATATGGTGTAACTAAAGAATGCATAAGACAAACTGAATCAAGAGCATTAAATAAACTAAAAAATAACGGTTTAACTTTAAGTTTATTCCAAGATTATGCCTTTTAATACAAAATAAACATATTTAAGAAAATAATAAATTGAATAATTCCTTTGTACTGTAGATATCATTTGTAACATGAAGCTTTATTTTAAGTTTATTTTCAACATCTTTAACGGTTAAACCGTCTAAAAATTCAGTAGTATAAGGCCTTAAAACAACAGATGGAATTATAACATCTTTAAAGCAATTATTTTTCAATTGGCTAATTAAATCGCCTGCAGTAATGAGTCCTGCAACGTTAATATCCTCGCCCCAAAAATTACTTTTTACCGGCAAAACCTGTATATTAATATTTTCTGTTTTATTTAATTCTTGCGCAATCATGAAAAAAACATTTTGAGCACTCACAGAACAAGCTATTGTAAATTCTTTTTTTATTTTTACTTTTTTAGGTATTTTCTTTTTCCTTTTTTCAAAATCATCAATTAAGCACCTTAAAGAGCCCACTCCGTCTTCAAGCTGTGAAAATCCGTTATAATATTTTTTTTCGGGAAGATTTATATCTGCCAGTAAAAAGAATTCATCTGAAACTGCGGCTATATTTTTTTTGACGGTTTTGTTAAATTCATTTACTATATTTATGGTTTTTTCCGCTATTTCTTTTGTAACTTTATTTAATTTTTCTCTTCTGTATTTTGTGATTCCGACAGGAACTATGGCTATTGAACATAGTATTGATTTATACTTCCATAAATCATTTAATGTTCTTTTTAGTTCACTGCCGTCATTAAAGCCCGGGCATAATACAATTTGAGTATTAATCGGAATATCATTTTCCTTGAGAAAATCAAGTTCTTTTAAAAGATTAGCCGCATTTTTGTTTCTTAACATTAAAGCTCTTAAATCAGGATTTGTTGTGTGAACCGAGATAAATAAAGGGCCTAAATGTTGATTTTTTATTCGTTCTCTATCTTTTTTAGTCAGGTTTGTAAGTGTAACATATGTACCTTGAAGATAAGACAGCCTGTAGTCATCATCTTTTATATATAAAGATTCTCTCAAACCTTTTGGCTGTTGGTCTACAAAACAGAAAATACAGTTATTTGCACAGGGTTTTATTCTGTCAAAAATTGCAGATTCAAAAATAAACCCTAATTCATCTTCAAAGTCTTTTTCAATTTCAAAAATTTCAATTTCTCCATCAGGATTTTTTATTTCCAATTCAAGTTCCTGAGCTGCAATTGCATATTGATACTCAATATAATCATGAAGTACAACTCCGTTTATACTTATAAGCTCTGACCCCGGTCTTATTCCAAGTTCATGAGCTATTGAATTTTTTTCAATTGAAGAAATTAAAGCAGGCATGATTATTCAACCTTTAAATTTATTAAATAATCTTTTAATGATTTATATTCCGTCAGTGCTCTTGTATATACTTTTTCGCGGTAATAATCATGTTCCAAAAATTCATTATTCAAAGTTCTTTCTATTTCCGCAATATAAATATCAAGCTTTTGAGAATATTCTTCAACAAAAAGTTTTCTTTCAGACGAAGTTAAAAGCCCCATTGTTGCCAATCTTATTTGAAATTGAATATAAAATAGAGAAGGATTATCACTTGCAGTATCAAAAAAATAATCTCTGAAATTCTTAATTCCTTTTTTTGTTATGGCATAGTAAGAAGATTTTTTTCCGCCTTCTGATATCCTTTCGTTTAATTCAACACAATTATCATGTAATAACCTTTTAAGCGCAGGATAAATCGTTCCTATACTTGGTTTTGTGAACATACCAAAAAGTTCCGTTATTTCTTTTCTGATGGAATAAATTGTTTTTTCACGTTTATAGAGAATATATAAAATAAGAACTTCAATCATAATTTAAAGATAACACAAAACGAACATTCAGTCTAAATAATTTTAATTTATAATCTAGTCCTTTGGCTTTGATGTTCGTTTGTAACAAAAAGTTACTTACACCCTTCGGGTGGTTTCTTGCCGTCATCCTTGTATATGTTACGTAATTCAATGACAAAAATATAAAAATAAAAGGAAAGACTATTAGTATTTTACAATT
>CALUTD010000013.1 GCA_944323625.1 Candidatus Gastranaerophilales bacterium | reverse complement strand
TGCTTCCTCTCGGACAAGTGTTTGCTTCGCTATCGCTGCCGCAAACTTTTGTCCTCACATATTCGGGCTGGGGCACTCTGTGCCACGGCGCCCTACGCAAAAACGCTTCGACCGATTTTCGCCTCTTCGGCGTTCCGCTTCGCTTCAGCCTACGGGAAATCCGCTTCTTGGATTTCCATCTCGGCTCAATCTTGTATCTCCGCTTTCAGAAACCTTTCGGTTTCTTGCGCTTCGACCGATTTTCGCCTCTTCGGCGTTCCGCTTCGCTTCAGCCTACGGGAAATCCGCTTCTTGGATTTGCTTTGCGCTCAAGCCTGTCATTCGTTCGCCTTCGGCTGTCCTCATTTCGGCTTTCGCTTTCCGGAACTTCGTCCGTCCGCAAATCCGCTATCGTAACTTTTTGCTCGGACATACTTATGAAAAATTTTTTTTACAATTTTTTTTTACGATTGTATAATAAAATTAATTGGTAAATAGGAACAGGTGAATTATGACAATAACTGCAGAAAAAGAAGGTTTTATCACACAGGTAATAGGACCTGTAATTGACGTGGAGTTTAAATCCGGCATATTACCCGAGATAAATGATTCTATTGAAATCATTGTTGATGATAAAAATAAAATAGTAGCAGAAGTTCAACAGCATTTAGGCGAAAACAGAATTCGTGCCGTAGCAATGTCATCAACGGACGGAATAAAGCGTGGAATGAAAGTAATAAATACTCAAGAACCTATAAAAATTCCCGTTGGTAAAAATATTTTAGGCAGAATACTTAATGTATTAGGAGAGCCCGTTGATAATGAAGGCGAAATAGTTACAGATACTTACATGCCTATACATAGAAATTCACCTGCATTGGTTGATCAAAATACAGATATTGAAATTTTAGAAACCGGAATTAAAGCAATTGACTTACTTCAACCTTATCAAAAAGGCGGAAAAGTTGGATTGTTCGGCGGAGCCGGTGTAGGTAAAACAGTACTTATTATGGAATTAATTCATAATATAGCTTCTGAACACTCCGGTGTTTCGGTATTTGGTGGTGTGGGAGAAAGAACGCGTGAAGGTAATGACCTTTGGAATGAAATGAAACAGTCAGGGGTTATAGATAAAGTAGCACTTATTTACGGTCAAATGAATGAACCTCCGGGCGCAAGAATGAGAGTAGGTTTATCCGCTCTTACCGCGGCCGAATATTTTAGAGACTATTCAAAACAAGATGTTTTATTGTTTATAGATAATATATTCAGATTTGTACAGGCAGGTTCCGAAGTTTCGGCGCTTTTAGGCAGAATGCCTTCTGCAGTAGGTTATCAACCTACACTGGCCAATGAAATGGGCGAACTTCAAGAAAGAATTACATCAACAAAAGACGGTTCGATAACGTCAGTTCAGGCAATATACGTACCTGCCGATGACTTAACCGACCCGGCTCCGGCTACTACATTTTCTCACCTTGATGCATCAACAGTATTATCAAGACAAATAGCATCATTAGGTATTTATCCTGCCGTAGACCCGTTAGCTTCAAACAGTAAAGTTTTAGACCCGCTTATAATCGGAGAAGAACACTATAATGTTGCAAGAAAAGTACTTGAAATTCTTCAAAAATATCAGGAATTACAGGATATTATTGCAATATTAGGTATGGATGAGTTATCTGAAGAAGATAAAGAAACGGTTAACAGAGCAAGAAAAATTCAAAAATTCCTGTCCCAACCTTTCTTTGTTGCCGAACAATTCTCAGGCATTCCAGGAAGATATGTAAAACTTGAAGATACTATTGCAGGCTTCAAAGGCATTATAGAAGGTCAATATGATAATATTCCCGAACAAGCTTTCTATATGGCCGGAACAATTGAAGACGTATTAAAAAATGCAGAAAAAGTAAAATAGGTTATTATGACTGATAAAAAAATACACTTTAAAATTATAACTCCCGAGAAAATAGTTTTCGAAGGTGATGTTGATTCAATAACCGCACGCGGAGTCAATGGCAGCTTTGGTGTTTTGCCCGAGCATATACCATTTATGTCTACTCTTGACATTGATACAGCTAAAGCAACAATTGACGGTAAAGAAGAGTATTTTTCAATAATTGGCGGTGCTTTTCAGTTCAAAAATAATGAAGCAATTATACTTACGGAAGCGGCAGAATGCGGCAATGATATCGATACAACAAGAGCACAGCTAGCAAAGGAAAGAGCGGAAGCTAAGCTAAGTTCTGCCGAAACTCAACGGGATATAAAACTTGCTAATGCTGCATTAGCAAGAGCAATGGCAAGGTTGAAGGCGGCGGCAAGAAGGTAAAAAGCATGGCCGGTTATATTAAAGACTATTTTTTTATAACTATTGGGGCACTGATTTACGCTTTTGCCATAGAAGCTTTTTTGCTTCCAAGTGAAATAATTGATGGCGGAGTTACCGGTATATCAATGATATTAAATACATTGACGGGAGTGCCTTTGGGTGTATTTGTTGTTTTAATAAATTTGCCTTTTATTATTTTGGCGCTAAAAAAATTGGGAAAACGATTTGTTTTTGCAACTTTTTATGCAATATTAATATTTGCATGCGGAGTAACGTTTTTTAGCGGTTGTTTTCATGGCCACTGTATAATTGACAATTTAGAATTATTTTTGGTTTCAATATTCGGAGGCTTAATTTTAGGTCTTGGAGTAGGACTTATAATAAGAAATGGTGCTTCTGTTGACGGAACCGAAGTTTTAGCTATTTATTCCACAAATAAAATCCCGTTTTCTGTCGGTGAAATTATTATGTTTATAAATTTATTCATATTTTCAATTGCGGGTTTTGTTTATGATTGGCAGCATGCTCTATACTCTATTGTTACTTATTTTGTTGCATATAAAACAATGGATACGGTAATAGAAGGTTTGAATGAGTCAAAATCTGTGTTTGTTATAACTGATTATTCCTCTGAAATCGGCAAAGATATTATGAGCAAAATGGATGTAAGTGTTACATATATAGATGCGGAAGGCGGATATTCGGGGATAAAAAAGCGTCTAGTATATTGTGTTATATCACGACTTCAGGTTCAAAAACTTAAAGAAATAGCTAAAAATATTGACCCCAGGGCATTTATAGCTATTGAAAACGTATATGAAGTTGAAGGCGTTCGAATAAAAAAGAGAAAAATATAATTTTTTTGATAATATTTTATTTTTGAGTTAAATTTATATTATTACTATTAGAGATAGCAGGGAATGAAAATGATAACAAAAACATCAATGAAATCGCACGGATGCGGCGAGATTAGAAAACAAGATATAGGAAATAAAGTTACTGTTGCGGGTTGGGTATCTGCAGTAAGAGATTTAGGCGGAATAATTTTTGTTGAAGTTAGAGATAAATCAGGATTATTTCAGTTAGTTTCAGATCCTCAAAAAAATCCTGAAGTTTATGATATATTTCAAAAATTAAGAGATGAATTTGTAATAAAAGCAACGGGTATTGTTACGGAACGCCCTGCAGAAACTTATAATGATAAACTCCCGACCGGAGATGTTGAAGTATACCCGACTTCAATTGAGATATTATCAACAGCACAATTGTTGCCATTCCCTTTAAATACTGATGGAGTAAACGAAGATATAAGATTAAAATACCGTTATTTGGATTTAAGACAGGATAAAGTATTAAGCTGTTTAAAACTAAGACACGAGATAGTAAAAACAATACGTAACTATTTAAATAATCAAAACTTCCTTGAGGTTGAAACGCCGATATTAATAAAAACTACACCTGAGGGTGCGCGTGATTATTTGGTACCGAGCCGTGTACAGCCGGGTAAGTTTTATGCTTTGCCTCAATCTCCTCAAATTTTTAAACAATTACTTATGGTAGGCGGGATTGAGCGTTATTATCAAATAGCAAAATGTTTTCGTGATGAAGATTTAAGAGCAGACAGACAGCCCGAGTTTACTCAAGTTGATATTGAAATGTCTTTTGTTGAACAACAAGATATTATGGATATGGTAGAAGGTTTGTTGAGAGATGTATTTAAACTTGTAGGTTATGATACCCCCGAAAAACTTCCTGTTATAACATATAAAGAAGCTATGGATAAATACGGCTCAGACAGACCTGATTTAAGATTCGGTTTGGAACTCTTTGATATCGGCGATATTATCATGGAATCCAACTTTGAGATTATTAAAGATACGCTAAAAAAAGGTGGTATTGTAAGAGCAATTAAAATACCCGGTATTGCATCTTATTCAAGAAAAGAAATGGACGATTTGACAAAACTTGCAATATCATTCGGAGCTAAAGCACTTGCAAATATTATGTATTTGGAAGACGGCAGTGCAAAATCTCCTGTTCTAAAATTCTTAACCCCCGAACAGGCAGAACAAATAAAAGAAAGAGCCGGCGCAAAAGCAGGTGATGTTATATTCTTTGTTGCCGATAAACCCAAAGTTACTTATGATGTTATGGGCAGATTCAGATTATATTTTGGTGACAAGCTTGGATTAATAGACCCTGATGCTCATTCACTATTATGGGTTGTTGATTTTCCGATGTTTGAATATTCAGAAGAAGATAACAGATATGTTTCTGTTCATCATCCTTTTACAATGCCGAATTTAGAGGATATAGACAAAATGGAATCCGACCCCGCAAACTGCCGTTCAATTGCTTATGATATTGTTTATAACGGCAATGAATTAGGCGGCGGCAGTGTAAGAATACATTCTTCCGAAATACAGCAAAGAGTATTTAAAGCGTTAGGCCTATCTGATGAAGAAACGCAAGAAAAGTTCGGATTTATGATTAATGCATTCAAGTACGGAACTCCTCCACATGCCGGTTTGGCGCTCGGATTAGATAGGGTTGTCGCGCTTCTTGCTAAAACAAATTCAATAAGAGATGTAATAGCATTCCCGAAAAACTCGGCTGCAAAATGTTTAATGACGGATGCTCCTGCAAGGGCTTCAGAGGAACAGTTAAGAGAACTTCATTTAAGGCTTACAACAAAAGTAAATCAGTAAAAAATTTCCGAGCAAAATTTAAAACCTCTCACGAATTGTTGAGAGGTTTTTGGTATTCTGAATAACAATAACTTATTCAACTTTACTTTCGAGCTTTTTAAGTCTTTCTTCAAATGCTTTATTTTGCTCTATAAGCTCTTTATTCTGTTTCTCAAGTTCAGTTATCTTCTTATCCAAACCGGTAACTTTTGCTGTTAATTCCTGTATATTTTTATATAACTCTTTTATTGAATTAACCATTGCATAGAAAATGTCTTCGGTTCTAATCATTAAATAACCTTCATCATCTTTTGTTACTGCATTTGGGAATATCTTTTGCAGCTGCTGCGCTATTACACCAACATGAGGCGTTTTCTTTTCATCTTTTTTAAACGTAAAGTTCTTTATTTCTAATGCATTTATTTCTTTTAATCCTGCAGTTGAATCAGATAGTATGTTCTTCAAGCGTGCATCGGAGTATTCATAATGATAATGACTTTCTATTTTGCTATGTGGTAATTTCCCTGTTGTAATATTATTAGCATTCAAATTTGTCAAATTTGATCCATTACCTGATATATTTCCAGTAACAGTTAAATCGCCAGCGATTGTAACATCGCCTGAAATTCTGACTTTTCCATTACTATCTACTGTTAAATTTACATATTTTCCTTTATTATCAGCATTGTATATTGCTAGTTTTTTGAAAATATTAACTGTCCCATCATCTCTATCTACAGAAAATGCTTCATCATTATCTTGGAATGGACCACCTGATGTTTGATGGGTTTTGTATACTGACATACCCCCTTGTATATAAGCCCCGCTTCTGTCTCTTGAATTATAAATTCGCAAAACTGGATCCTGATGTTCTTTATTGCTTTCTCTATGCGAATACCCAAAACCGGAATCACCATAAATATCAATACCGCCATAATCGTCAGTCTTACCTGAAGGAATAGTAGGAATTGTACCGTCTAATAATTTTTTTCCATTCGCACCTACTACAAATTGATAATCGTCGGTATCACGCTCAGTACCTAATGAAGAACCAATTATTATACTGTTGCTTGTATTTGTTATATTATTTGCTGTACTAGTACCAATAATTACGTTATTACCATTTCCTTTTGTGGAAGTACTATTTGCACTTTGAAATGAATCTTGACCTAAAACTGTATTTTGGGAAACATTAACACCAGCATTTGTACCTACAGCATTGTTTAAGGATCTATTTCCGATAACTGTATTGTAATTACCATATCGCAAATTATTTAAAGCTTGTGTACCAATAGCTATATTATCTTTTCCTGATCCTATAACAGTAGTTACACCATCAATAGTACTAGTAACAGCACCCCCATTATAATTATTTAATGCTCCAAAACCAATAGCAATGTTATCATCACCTGCAACCATATGCTTAGCTGCTTCAAGACCAATCGCAATGTTTCTTGTTCCTATTGATAAATTCCCTAATGCCTCAACACCAATTGCAACATTACCATAATCTTTATTTGAATATAATCCCCCATTATTAACACCAATATATCTATGTAAAGCTAAAGCACCAATTGCAACATTTGCAGTTCCTTTTTGTAAATGACTTAATGCAAATGCTCCTAATGCAGTATTCCCCGAACCATATCCAAATGTATCATGTAATAATTGCTCACTTTTAATCCCTGTAAGACCTTCACTTGAGCACCATACATTAAAAGATTCTGCATTATTACAAAGTAGCTTATGTATTTGATTTTTATCTTTGTGAATAGTTGATTCCCCGGCATTTCCACCAGCCATTGCACTAAACCCTACTGCAGTGTTTGCGTTATTTGTTCTTGTCGGTTTACCTGTAGAAGAGCTAAAGGTATGATTATATAATGCACTTCTTCCAATTGCAGTATTATAAGAACCAGGTCCATTATGTGTTAGTGCAAAAGAACCAACCGCAGTATTACCTGAACTTACAGGCATACCAAAACTCTTTCTATTGTTTCCGCTACTCTTTATCTCGTAATCAGCAGAAGGTGTTAAATCAACATAAGTCTTTGCAGTATCAGCTGTAAGTGTATTATAACCAACACCTGTATTATCTGTACCAAAGAAATTATCGGTAGTCGTATCATATCCATTTGCAATGGAATACAAAGCTAATTGTCCGAATGCTGTGTTTCTTCTTCCAAAATCATTTGCTCTATTCGGGCCGGGGCCTGCCACCAAATAGCGCAAAGTATGAAGCCCTATTCCAAGGTTAGTTTCATCAAAATATATTCTGCCTACTCTGTGTAAATTATCGGCGGTTTTGTCAGAGTTCTTATTATAAAATGACAAATGTGACCTTGTCGGGTCGCCTGATGCTTCTTCATCATTTCTGCCGCCTTCATAGCTCAATATTAATTGCATTTTATCAAAATCTATATTGTTGACATTAATTTGGTCTGCGGCATCATAGCCTGTATAATTATTTGTTTCATCTATAGACCTGTTACCTCCGACAATTATACTGGAGCTGTTGCCTGAACTCCCATATCCGCTGCCGGTGTTGTCATCTACAAATCTAAACACTTGTTCATTCGTGCTCGCTTTTCTTGTAAATGTCGGTATTGTTGCAGATACGATTACACTAACTGCCAATAAGGCAATTAATAGCTCCGCCATGGAGAACGCCTTTTGTTTCCTACTCATAAATTTTTCTTTCCATCTTCTATATAATTAAACTTCTATTTATTTTTATTCCCCGATATATGCGTTTTTATAATATATCGAAAAATATTCTTAACATTCTTATTATAAATTTTATATACTTTGATGTTAAATTTCTTAATAAAAATTAAAATAAAGTCAATATTTAACAGTAAATTATTTAGACATTAGCTGCAAATTCAAGTTTTCGGAATTGAAATAAAAATATTAAAGCCGCAATTAGTAAAACGGAGCCAAAAATTATAAAAGTATTTGATATTCCGGCATTTTGGGCAATTGTTCCGGCAACAAAATTGCTTATTGACGTTGCACCCATAAAACAAACCGTATATATGCTCATAACTCTGCCTCTTTTATCATCATCAATTACTGATTGTAAAAGCGTACTGTCTGAAGTAAAAGAAGATGTCATCCCAAAGCCTACAAAAAACATTATAATACAAGCAGTTAATGCATGATTATTAAACCCCATCATAATAAATCCGCAGCTTAAAATTATTGAGCCCAAACATAAAATATACTTTAATCCTCTTAATGTTGTTTTAGAAGCAAGAAACATAGAAGCTGTTACAGCCCCTATTCCTACACTGCTCATTATATACCCTAAAGTTTGAGCATCCGAATGCAATACCTCTTTTGTATAAACAGGTATTAATAAAGGATATGTCAATGCAATAAAACTGAATATAGCTGAAAATAAAAGTAATATAAGAATTTTAGTCGAATGAACGGAATAATCTATTCCTTCTTTCAAACCTTCAAATATTGTTTCATTTTTTAAAGCTTCTGATTTTTTATCTTCAAAATCCATCATTCTTACAAGAAAAACACAAGGAAGGATACACAGAAAATTTATTGAAAAACACCAACCCGCTCCGACTGTTGATAATAAAACTCCTGCAATGGCAGGGCCCAGCAGTCTTGCCATGTTAAAACAGGTGGAATTAAGCGACAGCGCATTACACAAATCACATTTGTTATCTATAAGAAGTACATAAGTTGATTGTCTTAAAGGCGCGTCAATGGCTGCAGTTATATTCAAAAATAAGCCCAATATAACTATATTCCATATTCTTAAATAACCCGATAATGTTAACGCTGCCATTAAAAAAGCCTGAACGGCAAAACATATCTGAATAATCATAAGCAATTTATGTCTGTCAAATTTATCAACAATAACCCCTGCAAAAGGTGTAATCAAAAAAAGCGGTATTGTATTTAAAAACATTATTGTTCCCATCATAAATGGGGATTTGGTCATATCATATACTACCCAGCTTATAGCAACATTTTGAATCCATATTCCTACTTGAGATGTTAAAAGTCCGGGAAAGAATAATCTGAAATTTCTATATTTAAGTGATCTGAAAGCTAGTTTAAGTCTGTTCATTTTGTGTCCTGTTATTATTTTATAAAAAACTGCCATGGTTTTCAAATAAAAACTGTCCGAGAAAAAAGTTACTCATACTTTATGGGCTTATCGTAACTTTTGGTGAGTGGCTCTTTAAAAGCGGATTGCGAGCAGAGGCTGAAGGGCAGGGATGATGAAGCCCTGCCCATAATGCCGTTTCACTTGAGAAACAAAGAAGGTGAGCTTCAATTTTTGGGAGTGGATGCTATTGCGAAAAATTGATAGCCTGCAAATTGAGGAGTTTTTTGTTTTGGCTGACAAACTAAGGCATGTTCATTGCCAGTGAAAATGCAATGCTTGCGACATTAGATTAAATTTTATGTCTCAAATTGCTATTTAGTTGACATTAGACTGATTTTACTATAATATTAACTTGTCTTGAAATGGGCGTGTGGCGAAATTGGTAGACGCACTAGACTTAGGATCTAGCGCCTTCGGCATGGGAGTTCGAGTCTCTTCACGCCCACCATTTAAAAAGAAGTCATTAAGACTTCTTTTTTTATTGTCAAAATGCGGCTTTTGCGCTCTGCACTTGTTCAAACATGGTAGGCACCAAAAACAATCAATCGTCAAAACTCAATAATAACGAGAGTTTTAGAAGTTCGAACATAATTTTATTATTTTTTATCATCAAAATTGTTGTTATATAAGGCTTTTGAGGCAAAATCAGAAAAATTTTGCTCGTATTCTTTTTGCTCTTTTTTAGTTTTAAATTTTTTAGCCTCTTGTTTTACTGATAATTTCATTAAACATAAAATTAAATCACAAATGGCTTTTGCTCTTTCTTCCTCTGTTGGGTTTGAATTGTCAAATTTAACAATAAAATTTGGTTTCTTTGTTGTCATAATTTGTTCTCCTTTCGTATAAATAAAAACGCGAAAAAAAACGCGAAAAAAAACGCGAATTTATGCTTGATTTTTCAGCTCGGATGTGTTATAGATAATTATATCAAGAATTTGAGGGCAAAATTATACATGATAAATATTATAAAAAACTCATTAAAACCATACTTAAATGACATATACAGAATTAGCAAACTTGGATTTGAAGAAGCCAAAAGGGATAGATATTGGGATAAATTGGATAATAGATACAGGTCAACTCGTATATCTGCAATTACAACACATTTACTTGAAGAAAAATTTAAAGAATTAAATATTTTTACAAATCGTTCAAATAATACATTTCGTTTTGTAATTAATAATACAATTTGTAGATATAAAAAATTAAACAATAAAACCAAACTTCCACAAAATGTTGAAACCTTTAAAAATAATGAGTTTATTAAACAACAATGTAGCTTATTAAAAATTGATGATTACATATCTTATAATTTAAGCAATATCCCTATAACTATAGGATATTACACAGACTATTTTTATAGTAAAATTTTTGCAATAGAAGTGATATGTCATGCTTTAAATTTTAGATTTGAAATAGAAGAACCTCAAACAGTTGTAAATTTTGCTCAACATATTTCAGAGCCTGTTCGTGAAGCTAAAATTTCTGCTTCAAAGGGTGCGATAAAAGAGAGGTTAAACAATGCAAAACAAGAAAATAATGAAAGCAATTAATTGCACGCAATTAGAAATTGCAAGAAAAAGTAGATTATTAACACAAACCCAACTTGCAAATAAACTTGAAATCGATAGTCGCAAATATTCAAAAATTGAACTTGGAGAACATCGAATTGAACAATCGTTATTAGATAAAATTGTGGATATTTTAGATTACCCGTTAGATTTTTTTCTTGAAGAGGGTAATAATATTGCTTTACCTATAAGTCTACATGAAAGTGGAAGTTTTAGAAAAAGACAAGATATTTCAAAAAAAGTTTTATTTTCTGTTGAGTCTACAATCGGGATATATCTTGGCTGTTTAAAGAAACTCAAAAGCAAGTTGGATTTGCAATTTAATAAAAGCATATATCCTGTAAATGCCGAAGAATTTAATAATGATATAGAAAACATAGCGGAACAACTTCGTCTTCAATGGAGTATTCCATCAGGTCCAATTAAAAATTTAACAACAGTTATCGAAAATGCAGGGTGTGTGATTATTAAATATGATTTTGGCACAGAAAAAATTGATGGATTTAGCATTTGGATACAAGATATATTTCCTGTAATTTTTATAAGACATGGACTTTCTGGAGACAGAGAACGTTTTACATTGGCTCATGAATTAGGACATTTATTTCTGCATACGAAAAGATTATCTCCTAATAAAGAAAAAGAAGCTAATGATTTTGCTTCTGCTTTTTTAATGCCATATTCGGACATAAAAAAAGATTTAAACAATTTAAATATTTATAAATTGCAAAATTTAAAAGAAAAATGGAAAGTTTCTATGGCTGCGATAGCATATAGAGCAAAAGAGCTTGATTTTATAAGTGATTCACAATATAGATACATTTTTATGGAACTATCAAGATGTGGTTACAGAAAAAAAGAGCCTATATATATTGCTCCTGAAGTTCCTTTATCACTAAAAGAAATGAAAGATGCATTCATTTATGAATTAGAGTATTCTATTGATGAATTAAAAAAATTCTTATGCCTAAATGAAAGTGACTTTAACAAATTGTTTTTATTTAACGAAAAAAATAATAAAGTTGTTTATTTGTAATAACTAAGCTATTTTTCTTGAATTTATACAATCAATCATTCTTCCAAGTTCAAACATTTCAAAAGTACGGACTTTTTCAATAAATTTATTGATTATAAGTTCTAACTTTGTAACTTCTGCACCACCATAAAAGAAACTTTCAATTGAAAGTTTCTTTTATTATGCAAATAGCCGCTATTAGGTTCTGCACTTGTTCAAACATGGTGGACACAAAAAACGACGAATCGTCAAAACTCGTTTATACTGTGCATTTTAAAAGTTCGAGTGTTGTTCCATTATGTTACAAAAAACCTTTGAGGCAAAATTTGTAAAGTTTTCCTCGTATTCTTGTTGCTCTTGCTTAGTTTTGAGATTTTTGGAATCTTGTTTTGCTGATAATTTACTTAAACACATACAAAAACGATAAATTAAAAATGCTTGTTCCTCTTTTGAGTATTCTTTGCCATCGAATTCATAAATAAAATTTGGCTTTTTGTTTGTCATAAAATTTTCTCCTTTAGTTTTCAATAAACAAATGTTTCAAATATAATTAAAAAGGAGGAATTTACATGTTTTTTAATAATGAAATACTTTATTCAATATTATTGTCAATGTTAAGCGGACTGGCGGGTGTCTTAATAGGCAGCATATTGTAATTATTTATATATAATAACAAAATAAGTCTCTTATTTAATAAGCATAATGATTATAAAGGTTTGAAGGAATAATATATGGTTAAGAAACTCGAACTCAAAAGATTCTAATAAAGCATGAAAGATTTTGCATATTACAGATTTTTTATAAAACTGTCAAGGTCTTTGTAACAAATTTTTACAAAATATCTTTACAATTTACATGGAATATGTCATAATATAAATAGCTCATCTACCAAGTTGTAGAAAGAGAAACGATTACGTCCTTTGTAAAAAGGGCGTTTTCAGTTTATTATGGTACTTATTATGTTCATTGATTAATTTCTTTTTATAGCATTTATCTACATAATAAGCTGTCCAAAACATTAAACCATTTTGTCTTTTTCTTAAGACAATTAAAAAATTTTCTTTTTCATTCAAGATTAAAATATTTTCCTCGTTTTTTCTTTTATTTTCCCATATCATGAGGGTTTTATCATTTGATTCAATTATGGGTTTTATCCAACGGATTCTTTCTGCTCTTGGAATATCAATTTGCCTATTTTCTTCATTCTCGCCTTTTGTTGTTATGTGATAAAAAGTTGCTTCCCTATTATCTCTTATAGGCATGCGTTTTAATCTTAAAGGAATATTCTTATATTTAGGTTTATCAAGTATAAAATCTTGTCTAAAATATTCATATAATGTATTCAAAAAGTCATCATCCGATTCAAAATTCTCATATTTTACCAAAGGAGGTAATTTTAATCCCATATCATAGTCTCCTTTTGGGGTTCCCAATGAAATAAATTGAATTTACTTTCTTTTAAAAATGTTGAGGTTGTTAGTGAATAACCACTTTTCTGTTTTATACTATTAATAAGATTTATTTTTGCCTGATTAGAATTTAATTTTCTATTTACATAACCAACAGCACCGATTAACAAATCTGCAAGTTGAACAAGTTCAACTTCATGTGATCGTACTTCTTGGATTTTTTTTACTAACTTATATGAGTATTCTTTTCTTGTTTGTAATTTATTACAAATATTTTTAAGAAGATTTATTTTATTGTATCCAAGGGTATCTTTTATATCTAAATATATATTATACTGGTAATTTGATTCAAAAATACCCTTGAGCATTAAATAATACATTTTATAATAAAATTCATCAGGAGTTTGGTTAAATTTTTTATGATTTAATGTATTTTTTTCTAAAAAAATTGCTCTAAAACCTAATTTTGGATTATTAAAAAAATAATCAATTAATTCTAAATAAAAATTTTCTTTTGAGTAAGAAACTTTTGTCCATTTAATTTCTGCGAATTTTGATATACCATGTTTTAATTTTAAATTTTTAATATCTATGTATATTTCTTTTCTATCCTCATGAGGACATGTTATACCACCTATTACCATAATATTTGAATTATCATTAAATAAATGACAACTTTCATCACAATAGATATTTATTTCGTTTGATTCCATGAATTTAACCTTTCGAATTTAGGTTATTATAGCATATAAAAATTTTCCTGTATCGTTGATTTACACTTAATTTAACTAAGGTTATAATAATGGGACTATTTGCATAATTTATAAAGCGGGGGGGGGAGAGAAAATATGGACGATAAAAGATCAAATAATAAAAACAATTATTAGAATAAACTCATTACTTATTCCTGAAGTTGAAGTGAAACTACTTGCAATGACATTTTGAAAGGTGTTAGACAATTTTATCAGACAAAAAAATGTAGCAAAATTTTCACGATAAGCCGTGAAACGGTGTGGGTGAAATTTTGGGAGTGGCATTTTAAAAAGCGGATTGCCGGCTGAATGCGAAGATTTGGTTGCGCCAGTATAAAACCGAAGGCTCGTTTATGCGGGAATGAGTTGCGTAGCAACTCCCTCTCTCACGGTCGGCAATCAAGCAATGCGGGCGACACTGGATTAAGTTTTAAATCAATATATTTTAAATAATTAATCCAATTTAAATGACTATAAGTCATTGACTTTAGGTCATATATATGTTATTATTTAAATAAAAAAGGAAAATGTTTATGAATAAAAGACAGTTATCTGCAAAAGCAACAAAACGAAAAATTATAACGGCAGGATTAGAGCTCTTAAAAGAAAGAGTTTTTGGAGTGTGTTGAATCGGGAGGTATAAATTTATGCAAGCAATGGACTAGAGATGTTGTAGATCCCAAAAATGTTCCCGATAATAAGGATGGTCAAAAATGGGAGTATGACACGGAAATGCTCAATAATATTTTAAAAGAATCTGTTAAAAATAATGAACTAAAAAAAGAAACACCAATTGACTTGCTTACGAATATAATTATTTGCCAGTTATACGGGATGATGACTTGTTGGTGTATGTCGGACGGAAAATTTGAACCTTTAGATTGGACTGAAAAATTTTGTGTTTTTCAAGTTAAATTAATTTTTAGGCCATATATTATATGAAGTAAATGAAAGGATTAAAATTATGAAATACAGAAAATTAAGAGATATTGAAGTAAGTGCAGTCGGGATGGGCTGCATGGGGTTTAGTCACGGATATGGTATTTTGCCGCCCGAAGAAGAATCAATAAGATTAATACATAAAGCTTATGATTTAGGCTGCACTCTATTTGATACGGCTGAAGCTTACGGACCTTACGTAAATGAAGAACTGGTCGGAAAAGCCGTAAAACCTTTTCGGGATAAAATCGTACTTACTACAAAATTTGTACCTGTTTTTCAGCCCGGTCAAGAAATTCCTGAAGGAAAACTGAGTAAAAAAGGTGTTACTAATGCTTTAAATGATTCTCTTAAAAGACTTAAAACAGACTATATAGATATCTATTATGAACATAGAGTTCCTTTAGACAGTAATGTAGAAGAAGTTGCCATGTGGATGGGAGAGTTTATAAAGGAAGGTAAAATCAGAGCCTGGGGACAATCTCAGTCAACAGAAGAACAAATCAGAAAAGCGCATGCCGTAACACCTCTTTCTGCTATTCAAAGTGAATATTCAATGATGGAAAGAATGTTTGAAAAAGATGTTATTCCGGTTTGTAAGGAATTAAATATCGGGTTTGTTGCTTTTTCACCAATGGCTTCAGGTTTCTTAAGCGGCAAATATACTAAAGATACTCAATATAAAGGTGATGACGTAAGAAGAGTAATAACAAGATTTAACCCTGAAAATGTTGAGAAAAATCAGCCGCTTTTGGATTTACTTCATAAAGTTGCAGACAAAAAAGGAATAACTCCGGCTCAAATTTCTTTGGCATGGATGCTTCATAAATATCCTCACGTTGTTCCGATTCCCGGTATGAGAAAGGATGAAAGAGTTATTGAAAATCTTGGCGCAGCAGAGGTTGTTTTAACTGATGATGAATTTAATAAAATAGAAACCGAATTAAATAAAATAACAATATATGGAAACAGGACAGATAAAGATATTGCCAAACTTGGCTCCGTTAAATCTCAGGATTTTAAAGATTAATTTTTATTTGTGCTAAATATTTTTTAAAGCGGTAATTTTAATTGCCGCTTTATTTTTCTTATTTAAACTAGAGATTTAAGCTGTCCAACGTTTTTTGGCTTGCATCAATTGCAGTTATCGGCGGATTTTTGAAAATAAAGTTAGCTGCGGCTTTTATGTCATCTGCCGTCACTTTATCTATTGATTCAAGCATTGCTTTTTTATAGTTTATTCCGTATTTTGTATCAACTGTTGAAAACATATATTTTTTATCTAAATTTGTTTCTAACCCATTTAAAATGCTTGTTTTTAAACTTGCTTTTGCTCGTTTAAGTTCTTCATCCGTAACATTTTGAGTTTTTAACAGGTCAACATTTCGTTTAAAACCTTCAAGTGCTTTATTAATATTTTCAGGCGAGCCTTCATTAGGGTCGGGACTGTCTGTAGTTGTTTCAATATTTAAACTTATTGAAGATGAATCATTAACTTTTTCAAATGATGAGCTTACATGGTAAGCAAGTTTTTCATTTTCTCTTAAATCGGTAAATAATCTTGAACTCATTCCGCCGCCTAAAATTTCATTTAATAAATCCACTTTGGCAATATCGTCGACATTCTCTAATTCTTTAAAAGAATATATTTGACTTATTTTTGCCTGTGCATTTTCTACGGCTTCCGTATATATTTTTGCCTCTGTATTAGGCTTATATATGTAATATTGACTGTCATGGTCGGTTGTATATTCTTTAAATACGGGTAAATCTTTTGATAATTCATTATGTAAAATGTTTTTTAATTGAGGGTTTTCTTCTGTCGGCGCAACCATTGTTGCATTTACCTTTGAACCTGCTATTATTCTTGAATATAAATTTTTTATATCATCAAGTGTAAGCTCTTCAAGCTCTTTTAAGCGTTCTTCTTTATTAGAGCTATATTTTTTTATTGTTCCTAATAAATCTTTTGAAACTTTATCATAACTTGAAGGATGTTCATCAGAAATCATATTTTTTAAAATACGTTTTGCTCTGTCAAATTCTTCTTGCGAAAAATTAGGATGAGTTATTACTTCTTTTAACAAAGATAATCCTTCCTGCATTTGTTCAGGATATAACCTTACAGAAAAAGATAAGCCTGAATTGTTTGCAATAATTGAATGATAAAAATCGTTTTTTTCACAAATTTCTTTCATTGTATTACTATCTTTAAATTCACTTCCTCTGTTTAAAAGTTTTGATAAAATGATAAATGCAGGGTCAGAAACATCATTAAGATTTTCATTAACAAAATTTATACTTACGGAAGATTGTGAATTTGAATAGCCCGGAATAATTGTAGTTAGTATATTATTGGGAAGTTTATACTGTTCAATTTTAGCTGTTTCTTCCGATATTGTATCTAACGGTGAATGTTTTGAACCGAAAGATACTTGTGATGATTTTGTATTTTTATAGTTATTGTTAATTTGTTCGGGTGTAGCATTTTTTGAATGGCTTACACATATAGCCGCTTTATTTAAATCAAGAAACTTTCTCGCTGCATTAGATATATCTTGAGGTGTTATGCTTGATATATTGTTTATTTTTTCCTGAAAATAGTTTACATTTCCGCCTTCAAGCATAATTTTAGTCAAAAACGAATTAATTCCTTCAGAAGTTTCCGCAACTTCATTTAATTGTTTTAGCGTACGTTGTTTGCGATTTTCAAGTTCTTCAAAAGATGGCGGATTATTTGCAATATATGTTATTTCTTCATATAGAATTTTTAGAACATCTTCAATTTGATCTTCATTAGGCTCAAGTGTAAATGTTAAAGCCCTTGCACTATCAGGTTTATTTTGAATCTTTTCCAGGCCAATATCAGGCTTTGTTCCATATTTATCCAAAGCTTTACTCAGTCTTGATGTATCTGATAAAAGAAGATTAATAAGCATGTTAATATTTTCAAGCTCTTTATTGCTTGTTCCTTCAGGTACTGCAAATCCCATATTGATTATTGCCGATAAAGAATTTTTTGATATTATGTCTTCTCTGACAGGTTTATTCAAATATTCAAGTTTTTCATATTGCCTTTGATTAATTTTTGAATAATCATTGTTCTTATTGTAATATTTGGCTGCCAAATTAATTGTTTCATTTACATCAACATCACCGGTTATAACGGTAACCGCATTATCGGGAGTGTACCAGGTATTAAAGTAATCAAGCACTTTTTCTCTATTTAATGCGTTGATATTTTCTTTTGTACCAATAATGAAATTTTCTGAACTTGATTTTATGTTAAACAGATTTTTTATAACATTGGAGTATGCAATATCAGAAGGACTATCCATGCACATATCAATTTCTGATTTTACAGGTTCCTTTTCTTTATCAAGTTGGTCTTGAGTAAACAAAGGATACTGAGTTAAATTTGCATTAAGTTTTATTCCTTCTTCAAGCGACTTATCATCAAGTAATTGCATTGAAAGATAATAATCAGTGTAATTAAAGCTTGTGGAAGCGTTAGTATATCCGCCCATATCCGAAATACGTTTATCATATTCTTTAGGTGCAATGTCTTTGCTTCCGTTAAATAAATTATGTTCAATAAAGTGGCTTATGCCTCTTTGTTCATCTTTTTCATTTAAGGAACCGACATTATAAGTTGTACAAATTAATGTCGGTCCTTTTTTAGGAAGAATAACGATTTTTTGCCCGTTTGCCAATTTAAATATACTTGCTTTTTCTTTTATTCCGGGCACTGACATTTCTCCGATTTTACTGTATGAAACAGGCAAATTGGAGTTTATTTGCGAGATACCATTAACACCCTGCGCAGGAAGCAAACTTAATTTGTTATTATCTGTATTAATTGTTTTATAATTTTGTTTTATTCCCTGAACTGTAGTATTATTTTGAGGTATATATTTTTGTATTAAGTTTGTTGATATTTCCATAACAATTGTTGTTCTAATCTAATCTAGTGTCGCCCGCACTTTTCGCCGACTCATCGTCGCCGAAAAGATGAGGCTCACCTTTTCAAGGCGCCACTCACCTAGCAGCTGCGCTGCGTCGGATACAAGCTCACAAGCATCACCTTCGGTTCTGCTGTTCGTTTTGTATCAAAATTTCACTCACAACACTTCGTGTCTTATCGTGAAATTTTGTTCGGACATATTAATAATTAAGTTACAAAATAAAAAAAAATTGATATAATAATAAGTATGAGTTCAACAAAATTTACAATTAAAATTGGCAAAAAATAATATGTTGTGATTTAAAGTATGTGAAGGTGAATAAATTGAATTTGAATCAGGTATCAAAATTATATCCTCAATATCAGAGGACACAAGACAGAAGGCAGCAAGATATCCCTGTTGCCGTTGATCGCCGCAGCGGTCTTGACAGAAGAAATCAAGACAGAATCCATATGGATACAAAATTACAGCAGGATATATTCCAAGTAAAGTCAAAAGTAAATGAACTCGAAACATTAGCCCCGAAACTCTTTGAAAAAAATATTACAACTCAAGCCCCTACATTTGCTTCATTAAATAATATGACTCAAGATACATTTGTAAAAGAAGCAAAACAAGAAAATAGTATCATGGTAAAAAAAGATTCTGATTTAAAAGAAGAAGCTTCAACTTCGTTTAAAATCGGAGTAATAGCTGCAGCTCTTGCCTGCGCTATAGGCCTTTCATTTTTAAGCAGTACCGGAGTCGTTATAGCAATAGGAACAGGTATTTATGTCGGGTCGCGTATTTTGAAAACTTTAATTGCAAAAGAAACGCAAGAAACTCAGGAAGTCAATAATAATGAAAAATAAATACTGTCCGAAAAATTGCGGGCGACTTTGGATTAAATTTTAGTGTTTGATTATCATTATATCTTTCAGATTTTCACTGATCTTAGAAAAATCTCCCATTCCGTTAATAAAAAGATGTCCGTTTTTTTGAACATTTATTTCTATTTTGTTTTTGTAGTTTTTAAATATATTTTCATCATATCTGTCAGTTAAAAAATGATATCTTTGGTTTGATGAACCACACCAAGGACGCGAAAAATCTTGCTTTTCTTCTATATATTCACCATCTATCAATAAATCTATTTTGTTTAAAATTTTGTTGTATTTTTTTTGTAAATCTTCAATTTTATAACCCGTAAAACACACAATACTTAAATCTGTTTTTTTTATGTTTTCACATAAAAACTCAAGTGCTTGGGGTTGTTCAAAAGGCTCTCCGCCTAAAAATGTAATACCTTCAATACCTTTTGTTGAAAGAATGTCATGCAATATTTCTTCTTTTGAAAAATAAGTGCCTCCGTTGAAATCCCAGGTTGCTTTTGCCCAGCAGCCTTTACAATGCTTTGAACAACCTTGAAACCAAATACAATACCTTACCCCGGGGCCTTCAACTTTTGTATGTTTTAATATTTTGTAGATTCTCATAAGTTAAAAATCAATAATCCTTTCATCAGGTTTTGATTCAATCTGTTTAGTTTTAACTTCTCTTACACATATTAAATCATTTAATTTCAGTTGAAAATGCGGTTTAATCTTCATTTCGCTGTATAATTCGCCTAAAGAATTAAACCCGCCATGTAAATCACGATATTTTATAATTCTTTTTGCCATAATTACATTTATTCCGGGCAAATTTGTAATCTCTTTTTCGGTAGCTGAATTAATGTTTAACTTCTGTTTGTTTTGTTCATCTTGTGTATTGTTATTAAAATACTCATCAACATAAAGACATGTCTTTTTTTCGGAATTATTTATTTGAATCTTCGATTTTTGTTCTTCTTTTGTCACTTCAACTTCTTCAAAGAATT
This sequence comes from Candidatus Gastranaerophilales bacterium, assembly GCA_944323625.1. Taxonomy (GTDB): domain Bacteria; phylum Cyanobacteriota; class Vampirovibrionia; order Gastranaerophilales; family Gastranaerophilaceae; genus Avigastranaerophilus. The sequence goes on along the minus strand of CALUTD010000013.1, from coordinate 37,100 downwards.
CGGTAAATGATTCCAAAATGGGTTGATATTGAGAATTTTCATCAAACGAAATGCAAAATATGTCAAAAGCTTCTTCAAATGAATTATCAGGTTTATTCTCAAGTGCTTCTGCTTGTTTTGCCCATATAACAGTACCTGAGTTATAAATATTTTTTCTGTCTCGGCAGGTCATAATTTTTGCTTTAGTATCAAATATAATAATTACATGTCTGTTTCTTAATTTATAAATACTGTTAGTTTTGGAAAGAAATTTTTTACATTTTTTTAAAGATTTATGTCTTCTGATTTTTGCACGAATCCAAAGAGCAGCATTGTTATAGTCATTATCCTGAGATTCATTTGCAAATTCACCATATTCATATCTAGCCAAGCCGCTTTCTACATCATAGTAATCACGAATAAGACTGTCGGACAACATAGAAGAATTCCTGTATCTTCTTCGTATTCCTGTAAACCGCATTAGTATATTAAGTATAATGAATATTATAAAAAATATTATTCTTATTTGCATTAAAAAAACCTTATATAATTTTATTATACACAAAATCAATCAGGTTTAAACATATTTAATGATTGTATAAATAAAAAATAGAAATATAAAGATATTAAGAAAAATTTACAAATGGCTTCAAAAAGTTAATTAAAGGGAGATATAGATAATACGCAAAAATATTGAATATTTTGTATATTTAAAAAAACATTCATATTTTTAAGTATAGTAAAAGGCGAAAAAAATTGTGAATAGGGGAAAACATGGCTTGATTTGAAAAATTTAACATGTAAGATGATAATATTGACTTGCATGTAAAGAGGAAAATAATGTCAAAAGATGTAATAGAATTCGAAGGAACGATACTTGAATCACTGCCAAATGCAATGTTTCGGGTACGGCTTGAAAATAATCATGAGATACTGGCACATATATCAGGGAAAATAAGAAAAAATTTCATAAAGATATTGCCGGGGGATAAAGTAAAAGTTGAAATGACCCCTTATGATTTAACAAGAGGCAGAATAACATACAGATTAAAATAAAATATAAAATAAAGGAAAAAGAAAAATGAAAGTCAGAACATCAGTAAAACCACTTTGTGATAAATGCAAAGTAATAAAGAGAAAAGGAAGAGTAGCAATAATATGTGAAAATCCTAAACATAAACAGAGACAAGGTTAGCGAAATTCCGGACGGATAAAATCCGGTAAGCGAGAGACGAAGTGAGTACAACGATAGTGAATGAGTGATAGTCTCGAGCGGCAAAGAATTTCAAGATAATTTTCCGTAGGGTGCGGCAAAGCACAGACCCGAAGTAAAAAGGAATCCGGCGGAGTGACAAAATCGCAAAGCAATTTGAAAATGGAGCGAAGGATTCTAATTAAGGAAAATTAAAGCAGGTTAAAAATTCCAAATAAGATATAAGTAAAAGGAGAAACTATGGCAAGACTTGCCGGGGTAGATTTACCTCGTAACAAAAGAATGATAATCGCATTGACCTATATATACGGTATAGGACCTGCTAGAAGTGCAAAAATCTTAGCAGCATGCGGTATATCAGAAGATTTAAGAACTGATGATTTAACAGAAGATAACATCAGAGCATTAAGAGATGAAATTTCTCACTACACAATCGAAGGTGATTTGAGAAGAGAAGAATCAATAAACATCAAAAGATTGAGCGAAATCAACTCATACAGAGGAATGCGTCACAGACGTAAACTTCCTGCAAGAGGACAGAGAACAAAAACAAACGCAAGAACAAGACGCGGTAAGAAAACAGGCCCAATCGCCAATAAAAAGTAATTAAAGGAGTAATATAGACAATGGCAAGACCGGTAAAAAGTAAAAAGAAAGAAAAAAAGAATGTATTACAAGGTGTTGTACATATACAATCAACATTTAATAATACAATCGTAACTTCAACAGATACACAAGGTAACGCTATTGCTTGGGCATCTGCAGGCGGATGCGGATTCAAAGGTGCGAGAAAAGGAACACCTTTTGCAGCGCAATCAGCAGCGGAAAAGGTTGCAAAACAATCAATAGACCAAGGCATGAAAAAAGTTGAAGTATATATAAAAGGACCTGGTTCAGGCAGAGAAACGGCGATAAGAGCCATTCAAGCCGCAGGACTTGAAATTACATTAATAAAGGACGTAACACCGATACCGCACAACGGATGTCGTCCTCCAAAAAGACGCAGAGTATAACAATAATAACGTAAGGAGTCATAAAATTGGCTAAGTATACAGGACCATCAAATAAATTATATCGTAACTACGGAGTTACGGATTTATCAAACAGAAAGTTGGTTTCTTCATTAAGACAAAATGCTTCTGGTCAGCATGGCGCAGCAAGAAAAAAACTTTCCGATTATGCATTGCATTTGAATGAAAAACAAAAAATTCGTTTAACATATTTAGTAAACGAAAAACAGTTTGTCAGATACTACAAAGAAGCAAGCAGAAGAAAAGGTGTAACAGGCACCATACTTTTACAATTATTAGAATCAAGATTGGATAATATCGTATTCAGAACCGGATTCGCGATATCAAGAAAACAAGCAAGGCAGATTGTAAGTCACGGTCATGTACTTGTTAATGGTAAGAGAGTTGACATTCCTTCATTCTTGGTAAAACCGTCAGATGTTATTACATTTAAAGCAGGCAGCAGTGACTATATTAAGTCGGTAAAAGAATCGATAGATATGGCGATAGCCCCGGCCTGGATAACAATTGACAAAGATGCTTTAAAGATAACTTTTGACAGAATTCCCGAAAGAGAAGAATTAGACCCCGAACTTAAAGAGCAGCTTGTAATCGAGTATTATTCTAAATAATTGTAGGAGATTAATTATAATGGAATTGAAAATTAAATGTATAAATACAACAACCAGTTCAGATGGTTCACAGTACGGGAAATTTGTTGTTGAACCGTTGGAAAAAGGTTTTGGTACTACAATCGGTAACGCTTTAAGGAGAGTTTTATTATCATCTCTTGAAGGTGCAGCCGTTACATCTATCAGAATTGAAGGTATTACTCACGAATACACATCAATTCCGGGGATTGTTGAAGATGCTATCGACATTATGTTGAACTTAAAAGGTTTAACAATAAAAACAGAAGATAAAGAACCTCAACATTTAAGATTAGATGTAGACAGACCCGGCCCCGTACTTGCCAGTGATTTACAATTGCCTGCAGGCGTAAAAGTTGTAAATCCGGATTGGTTAATTTGTACAATCTCTGAAGGCGGAAGCATTTCTGCTGATATTACCGTAGAAACCGGTAAAGGATACAGAACCGTTGACGTATTAAAAGAAAACAAAGGAAGCATTCCTATTGATTTATTACCTATAGACGCTTCATTTATGCCTATTAAAAGAGTAAGCTATAATGTAGAGAATACTCGTGTAGGAGATGTTATAGATTATGATAAATTAACTCTTGAAATATGGTCTAACGGTAGTATTGATGTATCAAGCGCTTTAAGTCAGTCTGCAAATCTGTTAATTGAACACTTTATGCAGATTGCATCAATAACAGGACAACCTGCAGTTCTTCCGAGCCAGCATGTTGTTGAAGATGTTGAGGAAGAAGCTCAAACTCCGAGTATTTCAATTGAAGATTTGGAATTATCTGTTAGAGCTTATAACTGCTTAAAGAGAGCAAGCATTAATTCTTTAGCGGAATTATTAAAGAAATCAGAACATGATTTATTGAATATTAAAAACTTCGGTAAAAAATCTTCTGATGAAGTAATCGAAAAATTACATCAAGTAGGTTTGGAATTGCAACCGAATCCCGAAGGTGTAGAACTTGAAGAAGTATAAAATATTAACATAAAAGGACAAATAAAATGAGACACCAATGCAACAGAAATAGACTTTCAAGACCTAAAGATCAAAGAGATGCGCTTTTAAGATCTTTAGCCACTGAACTATTCTTACATGGCGAAATCAAAACAACAATTTCAAAAGCAAAGGCATTAAGGCCTTATGCCGAAGAAATTATAACTCTTGCAAAAAGAGGTGATTTACATGCAAGAAGACTGGCTGCAAGAAGCATTTATGATGTAAAAACATCAAAATTTGTAGACAGAGAAACAGGTGAAGTGTTTACGGAAGCACAAGAAGGCAAAAAATTAATACCTCAAACCGTATTAAGAAAACTATTTTCCGAAATCGGAAAACAATACGCTGACAGAAACGGCGGATATACAAGAATATATCACCTTCCGCCAAGACGCGGCGACGGTGTTGAAATGGCTTTAATTCAACTGGTATAATGCAAAGATACTTACTTGAAATAGAGTACATAGGAACACAATATGCAGGCAGCCAAAAGCAGCCGAAAGAAATGCCTAACACAACAAAGCCCGTAGTAACTATTCAGGGTGAAGTGGAAAAAGCAATCAGTACGTTGACAAAAACAAAAACCAAAACAATTTTTTCAGGCAGAACCGATGCCGGAGTTCATGCTAAGGGGCAGACAGCCCATTTTGATACAGAGTGTGAATTAAATCCGAGTAAGTTCGTTAACTCATTAAATGGGATTCTTCCTAATACAATAAGCATAAAAGGGTTAAAAAAAGTCGAGAAAACATTCCACGCACAAAAAAGTGCCAAAGCAAGGTATTACAGATACACAATTGCAAACAGGGCGCAAAGAAGTGCGTGGGATGAACATTGTTTATTAGTCAGGTTTCCTTTGGATATAGAAAGGCTTAATAAAGCATTAAGTTATTTAGTAGGTGAGCATGATTTTACTTCTTTTAAGAAAGTGAGAACATCAAATCCGGCTAAAATATGTAAAATGTATATGGCAAAAGCACAAAAATCAGGTGATTATGTTTATATAGATTTTATAGCTGACAGGTTTTTGTACAATATGATCAGAACGATCGTCGGAACTCTCCTATTGATAGAGAAAAATTCTTTAGCCCCCGAGACACTTAAAGAAATTTTGGAATCAAGGGATAAAACAAAAGCAGGTTCGACCATAAGCCCCGAGGGCTTAGTATTAGAAAAAGTAATTTACAATGATATAAATATGGAGACAGCTTATGAAAACTTATTCAGCTAAACCTCTAGAAGTTGAAAGAAAGTGGTACTTGCTGGATGCGGAAGGTCAAACCTTAGGCAGACTGGCAGTATTAGCGGCAAACTTGTTAAGAGGAAAGCACAAACCGCAATATACTCCTAATGTAGATACGGGAGATTTTGTAATTATTATCAATGCGGAAAAAATTTGTGTTACAGGTAAAAAAGAAACAGATAAGATTTATTATCATCATACAGGATATCCTGGCGGTTTAAAATCTGCATCATTTAAAGAATTAATGGAAAAAGATGCTACAAAAGCTATTGAAAAAGCAGTGAAAGGTATGTTACCTCATAACACTTTAGGTCAGGAACAATTCAACAAGTTAAAAGTCTATGCAGGCAGCGAACATCCGCATGCGGCACAAAAACCTGTTGTTTATACAGAAACGGAGGCTAAATAATGGCAGATAAAGAAATTATGGCTACCGGAAGAAGAAAAACTGCAATTGCGGTTGTAAAACTCGTAAAAGGAAAAGGCAGAGTTTTTGTTAACGGTAAAACATTTAGTGCTTATTTCGGAAACAGAGCAGCATTGGAGATGATGGTTTACAGACCTCTTGCGCTTACTGATAATCAGGAAAATTACGATGTAAGAGTTAAGACTGTCGGCGGCGGTGTATCCGCTCAAGCAGGCGCTATCAAACATGGTATTTCAAGAGCTTTATTAAAAATTAACGAAGATTATAAAGCAGTGTTAAAAGCCGAAGGTTTATTAACAAGAGATGCACGTGTTAAAGAACGTAAAAAGTATGGACGTAAAAGAGCAAGAAAAAGATTCCAATTCTCAAAACGTTAATATTTTATTTCACACAAAAAAAGAACCTCCGTTATTCGGAGGTTCTTTTTATAACTATATTTATTTTTTATTTTATTGCTTTTTCAATACGGTATTTAACTTTATCTTTTCCTAAAACATCAAGAATAACACCCATATCGGCCCCATGAGTTCGGCCTGTCAGGGCTGCTCTTATTGTCCACATTGTAACTTTTGGTTTTATTCCGAATTGTTCTTTGAAATATGTCCTGAAATCGGCCAACTGTTCATGTAGTCTTTCTTCATTTTCAAAATCATATTCATCCAGTTTAGAGTTAAAGTATTTCAGGATATTTTGAGCCTGTTCGGTATCAATATTCGCTTCCTTAACCCCTTCTTCATATTCAATATCTTTACCGAAGAAATATGATGTATCATTTGTTAAATCCGAAAGCACCGTAATAGGTTCCCTGGTTGCAGCAATAACTTTTTCAAGCTGTTCTTCAGTAAGTTCTGAAAGGTCATACTTGCTCAAATAAGGTTTTGCTTTTTGTGTCAATTCTTTTATATCCATTTTTTTAATGTATTGACCGTTCATCCAGTTTAGTTTGTCATATTCAAAAATAGAATTTGAAGATGAAACTTCATGAATTCTAAAGTCTTGAGCAATTTCATCAAGAGTTTTAATTTCTACCCCATCGGAAGGCGACCAGCCCAAAAGCGCAACAAAATTAAGAAGAGCTTCTGTTAAATATCCTTTTTCAACAAATTCCGAAACTGCAGTTGCCCCGTGACGCTTTGAAAGTTTACTTCTGTCAGGTGCTAATATCATTCCCAAATGACCAAATTCCGGGACTTTTGCACCTAAAGCCTCATATATTAATATCTGTTTAAATGTATTTGAAATATGATCCTCGCCTCTTATTATATGTGAAATCTTCATTAGCATATCATCTATAACTACAGCAAAGTTATATGTAGGTGTTCCGTTAGATTTCATAATTACAAAATCACCTATCAAATTCGTATCTTGATGTAAATCACCTTTTACCAAATCATTAAAATGAAGAATGGAAGAGTCATGAAAAGCCTTTTGAGCCTTTGAAACAGAAAAACGAATTGCAGGTTTTCTTCCTTGTTTTCTTAATTTATCTTTTTCTTCTTCTGTCAGGTTTTCGCATTTTTTAGAGTATACATAAGCTTTTTTATTTTTAGAAGCCTCTTCTTTTTCTGCTTCAAGTTCTTCGGGAGTACAAAAACACTCATAAGCAAAACCCTTGTCCAAAAGTTCTTGCGCATATTTCGGATATATATCAAATCTTTCGGATTGTGTATAAGGGCCGTAATTACCTCCTACATCAGGACCTTCATCCCAATTTAATCCTAACGCTTTTAAACTGTCAAATATATTATCAATATATGCCTGGCTTGTTCTTTCAGCATCTGTATCTTCTATTCTTAATATATATTTTCCATTATTTTTTCTTGCAAATAAATAATTAAATAATGCTGTTCTTGCAGTACCTATATGTAAATTGCCGCTTGGCGACGGTGCAATTCTTACCCTGATTTCTTCCATCTTTTTCTCCGTTTATTATTCTACATCCTAATTTTATAACAAAAATAACAGATAGGTGTATATGTTATTCTTTGATGAAAATATTATAACCAACAACAGGCTGTTAATATTGTAATTTTATTTTAAACTAACAAAATTTGTCCGAGCAAAAAGTTACGATAAGCTTGAAGAGTTTGAGTAACTTTTTGTGAGTGGCGCTTTAAAAAGTGAGCCCCAATTTTTCGGCGTGGATGAGCGAATTTTCGGACGGGCGCAGCCCGGTAAGCGACAAGCAAGGGCCGGCAGAGGCAAAGCCTCAGAGGCGATACGCTTGGAGCGTAAAGAAAATTCAAGACACACGCCGAAAAATGCGGGCGACACTGGATTAAATAAAAATACTATTTGCCATCTTATGTTATATATGTTAATATAAATAAAAAAGGAGAAAATATGAATAAATCAATTAACCGCCACGGGGGGGGGGAGATTAAGGTCGGTTTTTAAAAATTCTTTCTCTCTGAAAACCCTTTCATTCACTTTGGCAGAAGTTTTAATTACACTTGTAGTTATAGGAATAATAGCAGCTGTAACAGTACCTGTAATTATGGAAAATCACAAAAAAATTGAAACATCAACACGGCTGAAAAAATTTGCCTCAAACCTCTTAAATGCAATAAGATTAACGGAAATTGATGTTGGTGTTCCCAGTAATGAGTGGGCTTTAGAACCTAATAATTGGCAAAGTTATTATGAATATTATTCACAGGTATTCAAGAAGCTTTCTGCAACACAACTAATGGGAACAGGTAATGGTGTTGAGAGAGTCGATAAAGATGGCAGTACATTATTATGTGAAAATATCTTTTGGACTCAAACATATACATTGCCCGACGGCACTCTTTTAGGTTTTGAGGGTGCACCTGCAGTTGTCGATCATATTGGTAATTATGTATTATTTGACACAAATGGAGAAAAAGGTCCGAATGAATGCGGAAGAGATATATTTGCATTTTCATTTAATACAACCGACCCAAATAAACCTTCAGGATTTGAGGATTCAGCTTTAACAAGAGAACAGTTGATTGAAAATTGCAAACAAAACCAAGGAAAAGTACCATCTGGTTCAAACCAATGGTGCTCTTCATTATTGTTAAAAGACGGCTGGGAATTTAAAGATGATTATCCGGTAAGGCTTTGATTAAGTCAGCATGTATAACAAAAATATCATTTTCCATTTTTGCATCATTTATCAATAAAGTGCACCCTCTGTTAAACAAAAGTTCATGTTCAATTCCATGTTCTTTATTAAACGGATCCATATAAATGGCATTTGTTCCTTTTGGCGCTTTAATTTCCCACAAAACACTGCCTTCATGGTTTACAAATGACTTTGCAAGTTCCTTTGAACAAGATGTAGACATAAAAGATAAATGAGTAACGCAAGCTCCTATTAGTTCTGCTACTATTTCTGTTATTTTTTCTTTATTTTTGCTGTTCATTGCTTCTTTAAGTTCTGAACCCAAATTTTCTCCGTCAGGCATTTTTAACTGATCTAAAGACGAAGTACCGCCGCCTCTATATACTGTTGTATTCTTGTGAAGTTTATTTTTACCTATTATATTTTCCATTTCTTTAATTAAATTTTTTACTTCGTTTGCTCCGAATACTTTACCCTTTTCATTTGTAAATACCAAGTTGTCATCTATATAAGATAAATTACCATCTGTTTTATACAAAATGTCGTTAAATATTTTCGAACTTTCTGTATACAAAGACAGTATATCTTCAAAATTTATGTTGTGTTCGATATTTTCTACAAAATTCGCAAGAAATTCTTTATCTGAATCAATTATGCATTCTATTTCCATTATTTTGTTACAAAAATTTTGGCCTGATAATTTAGTTATTATTTCTTCATCTGAATACCCTCTTTTTTTTAATATTAGAATTGGAACTGTAAAAATATCTTCAAACTGGTTTTTATCAGGCAGATTTTCCACTTTCAATTTATTATAAATATTGTTTACTACAATTTTTTCCTGTAAGTTTTTTGGAGTTTCTTCTAACGGAGTTTTATCTCTATAATGAATCATTAATCCGTCTAGAAGGTCTTGATTTGTATAATGGTATTTCTCTTTTAGAAATTTAATATCTGAAAATGCTTGATACAGATTTTCATCATTTTGAGCTATATTTTGATTATAAATATTTATAAGTTGAATAAACTTTTCTGTATCAACATCTTTGAATGAACTATTTATTAACCTTGAAAACTTTTGAACAAGTTCTGAATTTTCGCAATTTAAGAATCCGTCTAAATATCCTATAAATATATTCTTAAATTTGTAGTGATTAGCAGGCAATGCATCTGCAACAGCTGTAATACCCATAAAAATTGAATTTAAATCAATTTCATTTTCTTCATCTTGTTCCAACTTGCAAATGCTTGAGGTTATTTCTCTTAAAGTGTCAATATCATAATTTATACTGCTTTTTGTTAGAGTATCAAACATTTCATATAATACCGGTTCTTCAACTTCTTCATAATAATCATTTTCAAGAATTTTATAAGGCATATTCATTATTTCTTTAATTTCATCATTTGTATATTTGTTCAATGATTGAATAGAAGAATATAATTGCTCTTTATTTTGAACAGGTTTAATATTATTACCTTTAAAAGACAACAGATAATTTTTGTCTAAGAAAAAATCTTTATAGTATAAATTTTTAGCACAACAATTTTTTGCAGTACTATTTTTATTTGTATTAATAATAGAAATCGTTTTTTCTGCAGTTTGTTTTTGTTTTATTTGATATTTATCATTATTTGTAATTTTCATTATGTTATATATATAAAGTATTATCTTGCTAAAAAATTGATACAAAATGAATAATAAAGCAGAAGTTAACATTGGACTTGTCAACCCGAACCGGCATGGCCGGCTTATAACTTGCTTAACTTGCTTTTAGCCTTAATTATTGAAACATTTAATTTCAGGTTCTTACAAATGTAGAACAACAGGCATAAAGCTATAAAATATTGTAATATATTAAACATGTGCTAAATTTGAGTTTTATTCTAAAATTTAAAAAAGAAAAATTACAATTTATTAAGTAGTTTTTTTAATTAAAATTATTAAATATAATAAAAGGTATGGTAAAATTGAATAATTCTGATTTTGAAAAAATAGAAGATATAATAAAAGGGTTAGGAATAAATTATGATTCTGACAGGCAGAAAACACTTGATATACTTTCTTCTGCCTGGATTGAAACAATAGGTAACAAAATTTCAAAATTTTCTAAAGTTTATGAATTTAATTCCGATAATGTAATAAAAATAGCATGTTCTGATTCTATAGTTGCAAATGAGTTATATAAAGAAGAGGAAAGAATTTTAAAAGAACTTAATAATAAATTAATGAAAACGGGAATAGAAATAAAAGGAATAAAATTTGATTATAGAAAGTGGAAAGAAAAAAATTATGAAGAGGAAACTTAAATCATTCTCCATGGCGGAGCTATTAATTGCCTTATTGGCAGTTAGTGTAATCGTATCGGCAACAATACCGACATTTACAAGAAAAGCGAGCACGAATGAACAAGTGTTTAGATTTGTCACAACCGGTGCGGGGGGGGGTAATAGCGGATACACTTGCCCCAACGACAGCTGCAGTATAGTTATTGGGAATAATAGGGTTGTTAATCCGGGAGATGTTAATAATAGTAATGTATTTAATACCAATATACAGAACAAAAATTTAAATCTTGTAAAAAATTATGTGGGTGGTGCCAATAATTCAATACGTTCAGGTATCTCAAGTAATTCTCATCTGACTTTTTATAACAAGAATACCTCAGAAATTAATGATATAAAAGGCGGTATATATGACGTTGGCAGAATGTATTTTGATGAAACAAATTTGGGTATAGGACTTGGAGTATTAGGATATTTAGATGTTGGTCCAAGGCCGCAAGCTGATGCTACTACAGATTATGGAAGAAGAAATACAGCATTCGGGCAAATGGCACTTATGTCTTTTAGACTACCTGATGCAATCAGAAGAGGTACTGATAATACAGGTATTGGTTATGATGCACTTAGTGCAAATACTTCTAATGCAGAAACAACTCAAGCATTTTTTGTTAATCTTTCCCCTATAAAACTAGATCCAAGTTTAGATGATGCAAATAGAACAACATTTGGAAGACCTCCTACATCAGGGAATACAAGTGTAGGTTCTTTCTCTTTAACACATAATGGTATTGGCTCATACAATACAGCAGTTGGACGTGCTTCTTTATATAGACCTAATGGAGGTACAGCAACAAATGCAAATACAGCTGTAGGTTTTCATTCAATGATAGGAGATGGAGCAGATTCTGATTGTTCTACATTGGATAATAATTTATCAATGCCTGAAGGAACTGCTGAGCCATTATACAAAGCTTTTGGGAAGGGGTCTGCAAATACAGCATTAGGTGCATTTTCTCTTTCTCATAATAGTGAAGGTTATGGTAATGTTGCTATTGGGGCAATGGCTTTACATAAAAATACAACAGGAAAATTAAATGTTGCTCTTGGCTCTCAAACTTTGGCTAATTTAACAACAGGAGTATATAATATTGCAATAGGTACTAACGCAATAAGAATGTCTCAAGAAAGGCAATACAATATTGCTATTGGTCATAAGTCAATGCAAGGAACTGCCAACAGTGTAGCAATTTCTGATAATTTTCATGAGACATTTGGAGATGGTAACTATAATATTGCAATAGGTAATCAAGCGTTAGAAAGAGCTAATTCATCAGAGGATAAGCACCCAACATCAAATATTGCATTAGGTAATTTAGCATTAGCAAATTATATCGGAGAAGATGGAACATCATCAAACAAGGATTACAGTAATATAGCGTTAGGTAATGCTGCACTGGGAAAACTTGAAAAAGGGGCAAGTAATATCGCAATCGGAACAAGAGCATTACTTGTTGCTGGTAGCGGTACGGATAATAAATTTCTTAATGACAATATTGCAATTGGTACACAAGCAATGAAGGGAGAAGATTTTGATCTTGGTATACCTGCAACTTTTAATTATACGGATATTCATAGTACAAGTGGATATGGTGGTGCAAATATAGCTATTGGTACAAATGCATTGTTCAATGCAAATGGTACAAAGTACAATAGACCTACATCCAATATTGCACTTGGGAACTGGGCATTGGCTAACTTTGAAGGTCCGGCAGATTTTGATTATGGTAATATAGCATTAGGAAATGCTGCTTTAGGATATTTACAAAGTGGTAATGAAAATATTGTAATAGGTACTCATGCCGGAAAAAATCTTAAATCAGGCTCTAGTAATATTATAATTGGAAACAGAATTGATGCAGATTCTACAACTGCATCAAATACACTTAATATTGGTAACTTAATTATAGGTAATATGGCAACAGGCTCAAAATCAATTACTATTGAAGGTGATTTAATTGTTAAAGGGAAAATTAAAAGAGATGATGATTCTACATCAACTTCATCTCTTACTACAACATCATCTCTCTCATTTTATGAAAGCGGATTTAATAAATTGATAACAAGTATTGTAAATAACAGTTCATGTACTTGTAATCATACAGAAGCCACAGCTGGTTGTAGTAGTAGTTATGGTTGTAGTGCCTATATAAGTAAAGCAAGTACTTGTACTGTAAATTATAATCCTCAAGTAGATTATACATATATGTCAAACTACTCCGATGTACGCTTAAAAAACATACTATCTGATTCAACTGCGGGGTTAAAAGAAATAAATGCATTAGAAATAAAGAACTTTACGTTTAAGAAAGATGAAAAGAAAACGCCTCATGTTGGTGTAATAGCGCAGCAGCTGCAAAAGATATTTCCAAATGCAGTAACAAAAGATGATGAAGGTTATTTAATGATTAGAACCGAAGACATCTTCTATGCAATGGTTAATTCAATAAAAGAGTTATATAAAAATATACAGGAATTAACTGCAAAAGTTACGGGATTGGATAAGAAAATAGAAGAGCTTGAAAAACAAAACAAAAAATTGCTTGAACAAAATAAAGCCTTTGAAGAAAGACTTAAAAAGCTCGAAAGTAAAGTTGAATAAGTTATTGTTATTCAGAATACCCCAAAACCCTTGAAGAGGGCCTTGGGGTGTCTGTTTAACTTTATTTTGTACATTGAAATTTAATATTTATATATATTGTCTATGATAAATTAATTGTATATGTTGCGTAGTTTAATGACAAAAAGAAAAAATCATATTGTCATTCTGAAAGTGCAGAAAAATTAATTTATCTAAATCTGTTAATTTTTCGCACTGTTCAGAATCTTACCAATAGGGAATTACACAATGATTCCATAAAATTTGATATTCATAGTTTCATGTTATCACTCCATGCCGGTAAGATCCTGAACAAGTCAAAATCTACGCAATAAATTGCTCGATTTTTAGACTTTTCAGGATGACGAGAAATTAATTGTATATGTTGCATAGTTTAATGACAAAAAGAAAAAATCATATTGTCATTCTGAAAGTGCAGAAAAATTAATTCATCCATATCTGTTAATTTTTCGCACTGTTCAGAATCTTACTAACTGAGAATTACAAGTTAATTTGGTTATAAGCCGGCCGTGCCTAAAAATAAGTTGGGTATGTCAAAAATAAGTTAATCAAGTTAGAATCCGGCTCTGCCGGTTTTTGTTCGGCTAATCCCTAATATATATAAAAAAAAGGGGATTATAACAAAGATATAGAATGGAGAAATCCATCTCTATAATTAAACTTCTATTTGCAGCCAAGAAATTGGCTGCTTTTCTTTTTTTTATAATAAATCAAAATAAAAAATATTTTTTATTGCACTGTTTTTCTAATAACAGTACAATAAAGTCATGGATATTATTGACCGATTAAAAAATCAAGTAATTATTTCTGTTCAGGCGATGCCTGATGAGCCGTTATACAAAGAAGAATGTATGATTGCCATGATGGAATCCGTTGTAAATGGCGGAGCTAAAGGGCTTAGGCTTGCAGGTGCACGTGATATAAAAAATGCAAAAAAATTATTTAATATTCCCGTCATAGGTATCACAAAACCCTGCAAAATACCTGAAAATTATAAAGATGTTGTATATATTACTCCATCTGTAAAAGAGGCTGATGAACTTATCCGGGTAAATGCCGATATTATAGCTTTGGATGCAACTACAAGAAAACGGCCTAAAGATACTTTAGAAGAGATTTTGCAATTTATAAAAAAGAATAATAAACTTGCCATGGCGGATATTTCAACATTTGAAGAAGGTATTAATGCTTATAATTTAGGCTTTGATATAATATCAACAACACTTTCGGGATATACATCATATTCAAATTGTTCTATTAAAGGGCCGGATTTTGAACTTTTAAAAAAACTTACGTCCGAAATAGATAAGCCTGTAATTCTCGAAGGCAGAATATGGACTATTGATGATGTAAACAAAGCTTTTGAACTTGGCGCTCACAGCGTTGTTATCGGTTCTGCGGTTACCCGTCCGCAACTGATAACGGAAAGATTTTGTAAAAGAGGTTAGGTTATGAAAAAAATATTAGGTATTGATGTTGGCGGAACTAAAATAATTTATGCTGTTTTAAATGAAAAAGGCGATTTTTTAACTGATATAAAAAAAATATCAACTTCTAAACAGATTGATGATTTAGTGGGTCAGTTTAGAACCATCATTAATGAATATGAAAATCAAATTGATATTGTTGCATTTGCAACAGCAGGGGCAGTAAATCTTAATAATACTCGTGTGGAATCATCAACTCCTAATTTACCTTTAGGTTATAATTCAATTGATTTTTCAAGTTTAAGCAATAAACCAGTATATGTAGAAAATGACGCAAATGCGGCAGCGTGGGCAGAATATAAAACAGGGGCGGCAATAGGCGACAATAATACAATAATAATCACACTCGGAACAGGTGTTGGAGGCGGATTTATAATTAATGGCAGTTTACTAAGAGGAAAATCCGGCAGAGCGGGTGAAGTCGGAAGCATGAAAATACAAGGCAGGGGCAGAATCTGCACATGCGGAAGAAAAGATTGCTTTGAAAGTTATGCTTCCGGAAGCGGACTTAAATTTACGGCAATAGAAACCGCAAAAAATGATGACTTATTTTTAACAAGTATTTATAAATCCAAAAGCCCCGAAGAAATAACTACTTACGATATTATTAACGGTTTAAAAGAAAATGATGAATACAGCAAAAAAGTGTTTAATATTTGGCAGAATGATTTAACTGTCGGTCTGATTAACATTGTTAATATATTTGACCCCGATAGTATTGTTTTATCCGGCGGAATGGGTGAGTTTGCCGATATTGAAAAAATTGAAGATAATATCAATAAAGAAATTGTTGTTTCAAAAGTAAAAGTTAAACTTGCCAAAGCAGGAAATTACTCCGGCATGATAGGTGCAGCTTTATTGGCTTGTGATAAATTTTAATGTATAATAAGAAAAAAGAGGTTAGGTATGAAAATTGTTCTTAAAGTTTTATGTATATTAACAGCTTTGTACTGTATATATTTTCCGTTTTCGTATTTTGACGGTGCTCAAGACAAAAAAGAGGTAAAAGTAAGTCATATTCTTGTAGAAACAGAACAGGAAGCAAATGATTTAAAAAAACAAATTGAAGAAGGAAAAATTTCATTTGAAGATGCGGCAAAAAATCATTCTCTATGCCCATCAAGCGAATATGGCGGAGATTTAGGCTTTAACGAAAAAGGCAGATTGGATAAAGATTTTGAAAAAGTAATGTTTAGTTTGAAAAAAAGAATTATATCCGACCCCATTAAAACAAAAGCAGGCTGGCATTTGGCAAAAGTATATGAAATAAAATACTTTTCAGATAAAGAAAATTTTTCGCGCAGATATGCAATTAGTCCGAAAGAAGCCGTTAAATTATTGAATAAATAATATTTTTTATATATAATTTTTTATGTCTAAATAAAGAGGAAAAGTTATGGCAAGAAATCAACTCCCCGACGGAGTAGGCAAAAAGATAGTTGAAGCATTAAAACGTCAGGCAGAAGCGGATATTACTCCCGTTTCTGAATATGATAATTCAGTTAGTAATACAATTCCTTTGACTAATATAAATTCTGTTGAAGAATTGCAGTTTGACGGGGCAAATAAAGAAACTGAAGAATTTGATAATTTGATTGTGGAAGAAGATGTTCCTTCTTTAACAATAGAACAGCCTGAACCTTTGGTTCAACAGGAGATAAAAATTGAGCAGCCGAAAAAAGAAGAAATAAAAGAACCGGTTTATGTACAACCGGTTAAAACAGAGCCTAAAGTACAGGAAGTTGTTCCTCCCGTTATTAATGAAATTCCGGAAATACAACCTAAACCGCAGTTTGTTAGCCGTCCTGAAGTTAATATTCAAAGAGAACAAATATCTCAATATCAAAGCAGCGGACATATAAATATCCCGGCAAATGTTGCCACATTGCGTAATTTGATTGCCGGTTTGCCTGTCGGTGTTACAAAACAAACAGGGGCTCAAATTATCAGACAGACTCTTGAAGCAATGGGAATACCTATGAATGGTGTTTTAAAAGAAGCACAAGAAGTTCAGGAAGAGTTAAACAGTTCAACAAGAGAATGTTTGTTGAAAATTCAAGAATATAAAACTAATATCCTGCAACTTGAACAATCCGTTCAGGAGTATCAAAAAAGTATAAATCAAATTAACGACCTTGTAAGTTTATTTTTGTTAACTGATAAATAATTTTTTATAAGCAGTTGATTTCAGGTTCTTACCAGCTTGGGAGAATGACATAAAGCTACAAATAATCTTGTAAAATTCATGTATAATTCCCTATTGGTAAGATTCTGAACAGTGCGAAAAATTAACAGATTTAGATAAATTAATTTTTCTGCACTTTCAGAATGACAGTATGAGTTTTTCTTTTTGTCACTGAATTGTGTAACATATAATTATCTTGCCGTCATCCTGAAAAGTCTAAAAATCAAGCAATTTATTGCGTAGATTTTGACTTGTTCAGGATCTTACCAACAGAGAATGACAATTTAAACAAGTTAGAAACAGGCTATGCCTAAAAATAAGTTGGATAATGTCAAAAAACGAGTTAAGCAAGTTGGGAACCGGCTCTGCCGGTCAGGTTCTTACCGGCATGGAGTGATAACATGAAACTATGAATATCAAATTTTATGGAATTCATGTGTAATTCCCTATTGGTAAGATTCTGAACAGTGCGAAAAATTAACAGATTTAGATAAATTAATTTTTCTGCACTTTCAGAATGACAGTATGAGTTTAGTATTACGGGAAATATATTTTGCCAAAACGAATAAAGATAAACATTACGTAATAAAGAATTGGTTAAAATCCGGTAAAAACGGGTTGTCAACCTGAACTTGTTTCAGGTTCTTACCAGTGCGGGAGAATGACAGTTAGATGATAAAAAAATAAATTATACTGGAATAATAAATATAATTCGGGTATAATTTTTAAAAATAATTTATTTTATAGGAAAAAATATGAAGGGACGATTATTTATAATAGCAGGATGTTCGGGTGTCGGAAAAGGAACTTTGTTAAATCTGTTTTTAGAACGGAATCCGAAAATAAAATTATCAATATCGGCAACGACCAGGAAACCTCGCAAGGGTGAGCAGGAAGGCGTTAATTATTTTTATATTTCTAAAGAAGAATTTCTAAATTCGATTAAGAATGATGAATTTCTTGAATGGACGGAATTTAGCGGAAATTATTACGGTACAAAAAAGAGTTTTGTTGAAAAGACATTGAATAAGGGTACAGATTTAATCCTTGAAATAGAAGTAAACGGAGCAAAAAATGTAAAAGCTCAAAAGCCTGATGCCGTTACAATTTTTATTATGCCGCCATCCGTTGAAATACTTGAACAAAGACTAAGAGGCCGGCATACGGAGGATGAAGAAACTATCCAAAAAAGATTAAATGAGGCGCAACGAGAAATAAGTGAAGGTCAAAAATTTGATTACAAAATTGTTAATGATAATTTAGAAGATGCGCTTTCTAATCTGCAAGCCGTTTTTGATAAAGAAGGAGCCAAAAATGCTTAAGGGTAAAAATATTCTTATCGGTATTACAGGGGCAATTGCGGCATATAAAGTATTAGAACTTATAAGATTGTTTAAAAAAAATAATGCAAATGTTAAAGTGGTTACAACTCCTAATGCCTTAAATTTTGTTACAAAAACTACAATCGAATCATTAAGCCAAAGTCCTTTATGTATAGAACAATTTGATATAAAAGAATATAAGCCCGAACATATAAATCTAACGGATGAATCAGATATTTTTATTATTGCGCCGATAAGTGCAAATACAATTTCCAAAATAACATACGGAATTTGTGATAATCTTTTAACTTCAACTTTTTGTGCATATAAAAAACAGGTAATAATTGCACCTTGCATGAATACAAATATGTGGGAAAACCCTGCAATACAAAAAAATATTGAAATTTTAAAGGAAAGAGGAATAAAAGTTATTGAACCTGAAGAAGGATTTTTAGCCTGCGGCAGGGAAGGTAAAGGAAGATTAGCGAATATAAATACGATTTTTGAAGCGGCAAAAGAATATCTTTTACCTGAGCAAATTCTTAAAGGAAAAAAAATTGTAATAACTGCAGGCGGAACAAAAGAAAATATTGATGCGGTCAGATATATAGGCAATTATAGCTCGGGAAAAATGGGAACGGCAATTGCAGACTATGCATTTAAACTCGGCGCTGAGGTCGTTTTGATTACAACTGTCGATACGGATAGAAAATATAAGGTTATAAGAGTAAATACCGCAGAAGAAATGTTTACTGAGGTTAAAGAAGAATTTAAAAATGCTTATTCTCTTATAATGGCAGCGGCAGTCAGTGATTATCGCGTAAAAAATAAGTCGGAACAAAAAATAAAAAAGGACGGTGCGCCGCTTATTTTGGAACTGGTTGAAAATCCCGATATTTTAAAAGAAATGTCAAAAATCAAAACAAATAATCAAATTGTTGTGGGCTTTTGTGCAGAAAGTCAAAATTTGATTGAAAATGCAAAAAATAAAATAAAAAATAAAAATTGTGACTTTATTTGTGCAAATGATATCTCCAAAAAAGATTCGGGGTTCTCGTCAAATTTCAATGAATTGTATATAATAGATAAAGAACTGGATATTTTTCATATCGAAAAAACGGAAAAACAAAAAGCAGCAAAAATAATACTGGAAAGAATCTATGGAACAAGTAAGTAAAATAATAAAAAAAATTGAAGAATTTGCACCTTTATCCACAATGCAGAAATGGGATAACTCGGGCTGGCAAATTAATTTGGGGATAAGTGAAGTAAACAGAATTATGCTTGCACTTGATGTTACGGCTTCAACTGTTGATGAAGCAATAGAAAAAAAATGTGATTTAATTATTTCTCATCATCCCGTATTTTTTAATCCCATAAAATCAATAGATTCCCAATTTATAATAAATGCAATAAAAAATAATATACAAATATATTCTGCTCATACAAATCTTGATATAGCTCAGGGCGGAGTAACGGAGTATCTTGCCGAAAGATGCGGATTTACTGAACTTGATACCGCTTTTGAATTTATCAAATATAAACAGTTTGACAAAGAAAAAAACTTTTCAAAATTAGTATCTACTCTAAAAACAATATTTTGCCTGCCAAGTATAAGGGTAGTTAACAGCCAAAGAAAAACTTACAGCTCAATAGCTTTTTGTTCCGGAAGCGGTGCAGAGTTTATTCCTGACCTCGAAAAAATAGGTATTGATGTATTTGTAACCGGAGATTTAAAACATCATCAGGCTCTAAACGCTAAAAATATGACAATTATTGACCCCGGACATTTTTACAGCGAAAGGTTTGTTGTTGATATTTTTAAAAATATTTTAAAAGATGAAGATGTGGAATTTTTTACTGCATCAGAAAAACCGGCATGGGAGCTTATATAATGAAAAAGATTTTATTTATAGTTTTTAGTATGTTTTTATTACAAAATATTTGCTGCGCAAAAGATACAATAGAATTTAGCTTTCCTAATGAAGGCTGGCATAAAGTTGCAAGCCCTGACGGAGTTGAATCAAAAAGGTGTTATGTCCCTTATAATCAAACAGGTGAAAATTATACGGAAATGCTTATATTTTCACAAAGAGTTTTGAAGAATACAGGATTAAGTGCGGTAACAATTCTACATAAACAGCTTGGTAAAGACAAAAATAACTATATCGATATTGAACCTGAATATGTATTTCAAAATATAAATGATTCAACTGTCGTGTGGTGCAGTAAATTAAAAAATACATGCGCAGTTGAAAGAGCCTTTCAAGCGCCTCAGGGGGTTGTTCTTGCAATTTATATAAATAAAATGCCGCATTATTCTCAAAATATGTTTGGTCAGTGGACAAATATATTAAATAAAGTTAAAGTCTATGAGCCTCAGGAGAATAAAGAAACTCCGAAAAATTTAATAGAGCTTTAATTATGCAGATAACCGGCGGAAAATATAATTCAAGAAAAATTAAAACACCTGAATACGATAACATAAAACCGACTCTATCAAAAACCAGGCAGGGAATATTTAATACACTTTCTTCTTTAATCAGTGATTTTGAAGGAAAAGTTTTTATAGACATGTTTTCGGGCAGCGGTATAATGGGGCTTGAAGCACTTTCGAGAGGATTTAAAGTAATCTGCTTTGAAAAAGACAAAAAAACTGCCTTTGCAATAAAAGAAACATATAAAACTTTGAATTTGTTACCTGAATTATATTTTGGAGATGCAGTCAAAAATATTCAAAAATTATCTGTAAAGGCAGATGTTATTTTTATTGACCCTCCTTATGATTCCGATTTGTACGAAAAATCTTTAGATGTTATTAAAAATAACAATATTATTATCTCAAATTCAATAGTGGTTCTTGAACACCTTGAAAATAGAACAATAAATACTTTTGGTTTTGAAATAATAAAAACAAAAAATTATGGCAATAAACAAATTACATATTTAAGGTTATTATGAATTATTTCTTTAAGAAAAAAACAAACCAAAATATTTTGATTCCGGTTTGTTTTTTAATATAACTTTTTTATATTATGCTTTTTGAATTGATGGTTTGAAACGAAATATTCTTCTTGTTAAAATTATGTTAAGGAGTAAAAATGCAAAAAGTAAAAATAGTTAAAATGACCTCTGATGATGTCGATGAAGTTTTTCATATTGAAGAGTTAATTCATCCTAACCATCACTGGTCAAAAAATTCTTTTTATAATGAGCTTGGCAACAAACTTGCTTCATATTGGTGTGTAAAAAATGAAGAGGATAAAATACTTGCATTTATCGGTGTTTGGCAGATTTTTGAAGAGGCACATATTACAACTCTTGGTACTCATCCTGATTTTAGAAGATGCCAATTGGCTCAAATTCTTATGATTAAAGCTATAGAAGAATGTTATAATAATATGATAAAGTATATTACTTTAGAAGTAAGAGAAAGTAATCTTCCCGCAATAAATTTATATAAAAAGTTTTTGTTTGAATCAATTGGAGTTAGAAAGAACTATTATCAGGATAATTCTGAAAATGCAATAATAATGTTTACTCAAAATATTTGGTATGATACATTTAAAAATAATTTTAATAAAATAAAAGATGAAATAAAGAAAGTTTCGGTTTCCTATGATTGTTAACAAAAGAATCAAAAATGGAATAAAAAAGTATCACAAACCAAATGTACGAATAAAATTTTGTTTGGGAACTATAGCTCTTGTTTCAATTTGTGTAATGCTCTTAATAATATCAACATTTACACAAATAAAATTTAATTTTGACATGACACAAACCGAGCTGTTATCATATTTGAAATTTGAATATATTCCTCAAATACCTGCTGTATTATTTATTGCTGCGTTATTAGGTGAATTTTGGGGATTGGCTGCAGTTTTAATCTATATTATTATGGGATTGACTCCGTTTTTCCCTGTATTTGCACTTGGAGGCGGCTTATCTTATGTCTTTCAATATAACTTTGGTTATATTTTTGCATATCTTTTTGCGGTATTTTTTGCCGCAAAACAAATAAAAAATAATAATTCAATACTGGATATACTTTTAGGAGTTTTATACGGTATTTTAATTATTCATATAATCGGAATACTATATATGTTTATAATTGCATTATTAAGGCATGATTCAGTTGATTTTATATTTAATTGGATTTATTATCAATCACTTTCAAAAATTTTATATGACGTAGTTTTTGGATTTATTGCAGTACTTATTGCTAAAATTGTGCGAAAACTTTTGTGGATTCTTATTTGATTATAAACCAAAAGATAAAAGTATTCTGACTATAACTTGTTCCATTATTTGAAGAAGAATAAAAGCAATCAAAGGAGATATATCAATCATTCCGATAGGTGGTATTACTGCTTTAAATGGGGCCATAATTATATTATAAAACTTAACTAAAGAAGCCAAAGGCTCTTTTCTGATATCAAAAATAGGTATCCAGCTTAATAATACAACTATTAAGATAACTAAATATATTAACCTGAATATAACCGTAACTGCGTATGAAATCATGTGCCTATCCTTTATGATGTGTGAGAAGTGTTATAACATTCACAATTGTTTCTTTCAATAGGAATATTTTCTATTATTGAAAGTAATAAACTTTTTAATCTGCTAATGTTTGATTTAAATACCTGCATAACCTCTTGATGGGTTACCGGAGGAACATCACCGACAAGGCCTGCATCATAATCTGTAATTAAAGCAATTGTAATCGGGCACATATCAAGTTCTCTTACAAGGTGAACTTCAGGATACTGGCTCATATTTATTACTTCCCAACCTTGGTTGGTAAAGAATCTTGATTCGGCTTTTGTAGTGAATCTTGGTCCGTTAATAACAACTACAGTACCTGTTTCATGAACATTTATTCCCTGTTTTTTTGCTTGTTCTATAGCAATTTTTCTAAGCTCGGGACAATAAGGGTCTGCAGCGGAAGGATGAACACATTCAGGTCCTTCAAAAAAAGTATTTTTTCTGCCGTCAGTCCAGTCTACAAACTGGTCGCATATAACAAAATCACCGGGTTTAACATGTTTTTGAAGGCTGCCTGCCGCACAGGGAGATATAACTCTTTTCACACCTAATGATTTCATAGCCCAAACGTTTGCTCTATAATTAACAGTGTGAGGTAAAAATCTGTGGTTTTTTCCGTGGCGTGGTATAAATGCAACTTTTTTCCCGAATAACTCACCTATTGTAATAGGGTCTGACGGATTTCCGTATGGTGTATCCACTGTAATTTCTTCATAAGGAGTCCCGGCTTCTTCAAAAAAACTGTAAAAACCGCTTCCACCTATAATTCCTATTTCTGCATTATATTTTTTATTCATACCTGTCTCCCTGCTATTATTATATAATATTTATCATAGACAAGCTGTTATTACAAGCTAATGCTTAAGTTTTTTCTTTTTTTGTTAATCAAAAACTATTCATTTTATTGGCATAAATTTTGAAATATGATAAAATACCCCTTAAATATAATCTTAACAAAGGTGAAGTATGGAACTTGAAAATATTATAAACGCAGCTAAAGGTGAAATAATTTCTGACCTTGTCATAAAAAATGCGCAAATAATAAATGTTTTATCCGAAGAAATTTATACTGCGGATGTTGCAATAAAAAACGGTATTATAGCCGGAATCGGAACAGGATATTCGGGATTACAAGAATTGGATATTAAAGGAAAATATCTTTCTCCTTCGTTTATTGACGGACATGTTCATATTGAAAGCTCAATGTTAATGCCGTCAGAATTTGCTAAAATGGTAGTACCTACAGGTACAACAACTGTTGTTGCAGACCCGCATGAGATATCAAATGTAATAGGACTGCACGGTATAAGCTTTATGCGAGAAGCTTCAAAAGACCTGCCGCTGGATGTTTATATGATGCTGCCATCTTGCGTGCCGGCATCACCTTATGAAACATCCGGCTTTGAATTAAACAGTTATGATTTATCCTTACTTATTGATAGCTCCTGGGTGCTTGGTATTGCCGAAATGATGAACTTCCCGGGTGTAATTAATCTTGATAAAGAAGTACTTTCCAAAATAAAACTGGGTATTGAAAAAAGAAAACGTATTGACGGGCATGCCCCTTATTTAAACGGAAAAGACTTATGTGCGTATATTGCGGCCGGTGTATCATCAGACCATGAATGCACAATTCCTGCAGAAGCAATTGAAAAACTTAGACTCGGAATGTATTTAATGATAAGAGAGGGAAGCGCCGCAAAAGATTTGAACGCTCTAATTCCCGTTTTAAAACAGTTTCCGTCAAGAAAATGTATGTTTGTAACTGATGACAGAAATCCTGTTGATTTGAAAGAACATATTAATTCTATGGTCAGAAAAGCGGTTGAATTTGGAATTAATCCCATAAATGCAATTCAAATGGCCGGTATTAATACAGCAGAGTATTTCGGAATAAAAAATCTTGGCGCTATTGCTCCGGGATATAAAGCAGATTTACTTGTTTTTAATAACTTAAAAGATTTTAATCCTGAAATAGTAATAAAAAACGGGGAAATAGCTGCGCAATATGGCAAAATGATAACACAAACAGAAAAAAAACTACCTTCTTCTTTGAGAGGTACTGTAAATATAAGATGGATAGATGAAAACGATTTAAAAATAAAAGCAAAGACAGATAAAGTCAAAGCAATAGAAGTAACTGACGGACAATTAGTTACAAAAACGGTAGAGGCAAAAGTTAAAATACAAGACGGTTATGCCAAAAGCAATATAGAAGATGATGTTTTAAAAATATTAGTAATTGAAAGACATAAAGCATCAGGGAATATAGGTAAAGGTTTTGTAAAAGGTTTTGGAATAAAATCGGGGGCTATTGCCTCAACGGTTGCACATGACTCTCATAATATGATTGTTATAGGTACAAATGATGATGATATGTTTAAAGCAATCAAAGAGCTTGTTAAATCACAGGGCGGAAAAGTAATAGTTCAAAATGGTGAAGTTTTAGCAAAACTTGAGCTTCCTGTTGCGGGGTTGATGTCGGAAGAAAATGCTCAAACCGTAATTCAAAAATATTCAGAGCTTAAACAAGGCGAAAAGCAAATCGGATGTAAATTGAATGAACCCTTTATGACAATGTCTTTTCTTTCTCTATCTGTAATACCTGAAATAAAACTTACAGATAAAGGCTTAATGGATGTTCTAAATAACGAATTTACTGGATTGTTTATTTAAAGTAAAAATCTGAAAATTCTTGAAGATATATAATACTCCTAAAATGTTCAATAACGAATAAATTGTACAGATTATATACAAATACAATAAGTACAAAAAATATAAATGTTGTTAATAATGTTTTATAAATTGTTTTTATTTTATCAGTAAATTTACATATATGATTTGAGAATACAATAAATAACAAAGGCAGCATAGGCAGGAAATACCTTCCTTGAAGACCTTCTATAAGTAGAGAATTATTTCCTGTATAGGTAATTAATAATCTATATAAAACTCCTGAGTATGCAATAATAAAGATAATAAAAGCCGTGCATTTTATTTTAAAATTAATTTTTTCAGGTAATACAAAGAACATTGAAAGAAAACACAAAATGGTGGTATAGTAACTCCATAAAGGAAGATACAATTTTTCTAAATACCAGCCTACTATGGCTACATTATGAAAAATAAAGAATTTAAACTTAACAATAGTAGTTATTATAATTCTTAAAACTACATTTAAAGGATTTTTAAACAAAATATATTTATCGGGAAGAGTAATATTTTCTCTAATTGGGGCATAATTAATACTATCATACCAATAACAAATTAATAAAGTAAAAATAATCAAAGGAATTATGTAAAAATATTTGTTTTTAAATCGCAAATTGGTACTTGGTTTTGGTAAGAAAAAGAATAAACCCAAAGGATAGATTACCCCTTTACACAATGCCCCTATGATTGAAAAAACAGAAAGTATAGTCAAATCTTTTTTAGTCATTTCTTTTTTATCAAAAATCAATTTAAAAATAAATGCAAAAAATAGAAATGCAAACCCATTATTAAACGAATCAGCATTAAAACTCATAGCTTGAACCATCATTGTTGGTAGGAGAGCACAGAACATAAAGGGATATTTAAATACAGGAGTAATTCTTATAGCAAGAAATATTAATAATGTATATAGAAATAAATTAAATAAACGCCCCGAATAAAACATAATTTTAGCATTATGAGTCAAATGATATCCCAATTTTACACCTAAAGCAGAGCCTAAATACATTATAGAAGAATATCCGCTTGCATTATGAAATTTATAAGGCAACTTTTTTGTTAATAATACTGGCGAAATTGCTTGTTCATATTTTGTTTCTTCTGCCGGTTTCTTATTATAAAATATACCCGCAGCAGTTTCACATGCCCTGAATACATGCCTGTTTTCATCGGGTATTTCCTCTGGCGGAACTATAAAAACTAATAAACTTCCTATAAATAATGAAATTATCACAAATATTATTTGAGGTTTATCTAAAATGCTTTTTAATGTATATATTACTTTGTTCATTAATCAATCCATATCCCATATTTTAAATAACTATTAAACATATATCTATCTATATGTAATATATTATAAAATTCATTTAGTGCAAAATAGCTGCAAATCAAAATATATATAATAAATAAAATCAAAAAGATTTTATAAATTTTTATAAATTTTTCATTAAAATTAAATTTACTATTAGTAAAGACAACAAAAATCAAAGGTATTAAAGAAATTAAATATCGGCCTTGAAAACCTGAAATTATAATTGCTTTTGAATCACTCCAATATATTAAGTGCATATATTGAATAATAAAATAAAAAGCCGTAAAGCTAAGTAAAGCTATAATTCTTTGATTTAAAGTTATCTTCTCTTTAAAGAATATAAACATTGATAAGAATGCTAATGTTGTCTGTATATATATATCAGGTTTTAAAGATATGTGCAGCCATCCTAACATTCCTATAAATTCACGTATATAGTGCCATCCATTTATAAGTGTAGTTATTATTATTCTGAAAAAAACAACAAAAGGTGCTTTTATAATGTAGAATGCATCATTAATGACCGAATATTCATAATTTAAATTTTTAGGATTAATTGTTATCCAAATATAACATAATAAAAGAGTTATAAAAATCAAAGGAGTTATATATAAATATTTATTTTTAAATCGCCAATTTGAACCGGGTGGCGGTAAAAATAAGAATAATCCCAAAGGATAGATTAATCCCTTGCAAAATGCACCTATGATTGAAAAAACAGAAAGTATAGTCAAATCCTTTTTAGTCATTTCTTTTTTATCAAATATCAGCTTAAAAACAAAAGCAAAAAATAAGAAAGCAAAACCATTATTAAAAGAGTCCGCACTATAGCTCATACCTTCAAATAATGCCATAGGTAATAGTGCAGTAAACATAAACGGGTACTTAAATACCGGTGTAATTTTAATTGCTGCGGCAGTTAAAATTATGTATAACAATAAACTAAAAATTCTGCCGATATAAAATAAAGCTTTTCCGTCCTGCGTAAATAAAGTTCCTATTTTTATACCTAAAGCCGGCGCAATATACATTATGGCAGAATTTCTGCTTGCATAGTGAAATTCTCCCGGTTCTCTGTGAAAATAATAATTGGGATTATCAAAATATACTTTTTCTTTATATTTAAAAGTATTAAGTTCTTGAAAATATTTATCATATTTTGTTTCTTGCGCCGGTTCTTTATTATAAAAAATTCCTTGCGCAACTTCTGCAGTTCTCAATATGTGTGCAGGCTCATCAGGTACTTCAAAAACCGGAGTTATAAACAAAAATAATAACCCAAAAAATAAAGCCAAACATGTAAATATTATCTGAGGTTTATCCAGTATATTTTTTAATACAGATGTTTTGTCTGACATTTTTATTTAACTCCTATTTTAGCAACATAATAATATTGGTATAATAGTGCACACCAATTCCAAGAATAAAATAATATTCATATAGGATTATACACATAGTTGTAAGTAAATATAATGAATATAATACCATAATAATCTTAAATATCTGTTTATATTTGTCGGAAAGTGATACTACCGGAAAAGAAAAAGCTAAAAACAAAAAAGGTAAAGCAGATATAAAATACCTGCCTTGTATTCCTTGAATTAAATTATCATTAACTCCTGTCCAGTTTATTAAAAACATATATAGTAAAGAAACATAAAATATTATAAAAGATAAAAATGATGTCAACCTTAATTTTAATGGAATTTTTTTCCCGAGCATAATTAAAGACGAAAGAAAAATAAAAATACTTATAGTATAATCAAATTTCGCTAAATATAACCCAAAAAGTCCTATACATTGTCTTATAAATTCGAAATTATATGCTTTTATTGTATTTATAATCATATTTATAACTTTTTGTGGTTGAGAAAATATAATATCGGAAGTATTATATTCACTTAATGTAGGGTTTAGTATCACATTGTTAATGTGATGCCAAAACCAGCAGATAAATAAAGTAATAATGATAATAGGCCAAAGATAAATATATTTATTTTTATATTTAAATTCCGAAGAAAAATTATTTATGAACGGAAATAAAAGTACCGGATAAACTAAACCTTTACAAAGAGCGCCAACAAAAGCAAGTACAGATAGAATAGTAAAATCTTTTTTGGTCGTTTCTTTTTTTTCAAATATTAACTTAAGAACAAATGCAAAAAATAAGAATGAGAAACCATTATTAAAAGAGTCTGCACTCAAACTCATTCCTTCGTAAAGTGCCATAGGAAGCAAAGCTATGAACATAAACTGATATTTAAAGACGGGTGTAATTTTTATGGCAAAAGCACATAATAAAATATATGCCAGTAAATTTGCAAGCCTGGCAAAATAAAATATGAAAACACCATTGTCGGTAATAATGCTGCCGATTTTAATTGCGAGAGCCGATGTTAAATACATAACGGGTGAATAACCTGACATAAAGTGGAATTCAGTGTTATCTCTTAAGGGAAGAAATTTAAATAGTTTGTCATAATGTGTTTCATGAGCCGGATATTTATTGTAAAAGATTCCGTCAGCTACCTCACAAGCTCTGTATAGATGGGCTATTTCATCAGGAACTTCAAAAGCAGGTGTTATAAACAAAAATAAACTTCCAAAAAATAATGCAATTATTGCAAAAATAATCCAAGGTTTTTCTAATAATTCCAAAACTGCGCATTTAAAACAATTAAACATATATTTTTTATACTATAAAAATCTAATTAAAGCCAGTTTTTAAATGATATACCTTGTAAAATACATATAAAAAAATAATTACTTCAATATTTATAAAAATGAAAAAAGACAATATAAATATTTTATAAATATTTTTTATTTGTTCTTTTATTTTCAATAAATTACAAGAAAATACCATAAATAAAAATGGCAAAATACTAATAAAATATCTGCCCTGAACACCTAAAATTACTAATGAAGTTACATCTGTCCAGGTTATTAACTGTTTATATAATACTATCAAATAATACAATAAAGATATTAACAAGGCTGTAATTCTTTGTTTAAAAGGAATTTTTTCAGGGAGAACAAAAAACATTGAAATTATTATTAAAATTACTAAATTGTATAAAGAATCTGAAAATGTATTTATGGCGAAGTTACCAAATTTTCCAATCATACTATATAGAAATGTCTTAAATGAGATACAAGTTGTCAAAAATATTTTTTCTATAACTAATAAAGGCTGATGAAAAAATAAATATTTATCATTATATAGCTCAAAAAAAGGATGATAAATTACAGGATTTAAACTATTCCATAAAATACATAAAGAAGCGGGAAATAATATTAACAAAGCTTTCAAGAATATATTAATACGAGGCAGAAAAATGCAAAGTATAAGAGGATATATTAAACCTTTACATAAAGCGCCTATCAGCCCCAATATTAATAATTTAATATACTGATTTTTCGAAATTCCGTCCGGGGGAGGGGTAAATAGCAGTTTAAAAATATATGCAAAAAATAGAAATGCAAACGCATTATTAAAAGAATCTATACTATAAGTCGGTGCAAGTGATAAATTCATGGGAAGAATTGCGCAAATCAAAAAAGGAAATTTAAATACAGGTGTTATTTTGATTGCAAATGCACAAAGTACTAAAAAAGTTATTAAATTAAAAAAACGTCCCAAATAGAACATTATTTTGCCATCTTTATATAAAAAATATCCCAGTTTTAAACCAATTGCTGACGAAATATACATAACAGGTGAATAACCAACAGTAAATTTAATATTATCTATATCTTTATTTATATATTGTTCAATAAGTTTTTGATATTCAGTTTTTTCTGTTCCAACTTTGCTTATTAATATACCGGAAGCCGTTTCACATGCTCTAAAAACATGCCCATTTTCATCGGGTACTTCATTATACGGCTGTATAAACATATAAAAAATTCCAAATATTAAAGCAATTACAATAAATATATATTCAGGAAATCGCAATATTTTGTTTAAAACAGAATTCATTGTAAACTCCTTTGATTTAAACAGGCGCATCAAACACAAAAGTAACAGGGCCGTCATTAAGAAGTTCTATTTCCATATGAGCGCCAAAAACTCCTGTTTTTACGGATATGTCCTGTTCTTTTACTTTTTTTATAAAGTATTCATACATTTTATTGGCTTCATCAGGCTTCATAGCATTGTCAAACCCGGGGCGTGTACCTTTTTTTACATTGGCACATAATGTAAACTGAGAAACTATAAGCATTTCTCCATTTATGTCTTTAATTGAAAGATTCATTTTCCCTTGTTCATCGGAAAAACATCTCAAAAGAGAGATTTTATTTGCAAGCCAATCTGCCTGTTCTTTCGTATCGTCTTTTTCGGCGCCGAATAAAACTAAATACCCTTGTTTAATAGAGCTAAACAATTTATTATCAATTGTTACAGAGGCGTTTTTAACTCTTTGGACAACTAATCTCATTATTTTTATTTAACCGCTATTACCTCAATTTCCGCAAGTGCGCCTTTAGGCAACTCTTTTGCCGCAATGCAGGAACGAGCGGGTTTTGACACAAAAGCCTTTTCATATAAATTATTAAAGACTGAAAAATCCTTCATATCAGAAATAAAACAGGTCGTTTTAACGACATCTTCAAAAGTAAAGCCGGCAGCTTCCAATAAAGCACCAATGTTTTTAAGTATTTGATTTGTTTGTTCTTCAATAGTACCGTTTATAAATTCATTTGTTTCGGGATTAATTGCAATTTGTCCCGAACAATAAAGAGTATTTCCGCATAAATAGCCTTGCGAATATGGTCCTATTGCTTTTGGGGCTTTATCAGTATTTATTATTTTATTCATTTGTGTCAATTTCTCCCAATTTATTTTGAACTGCATTTTCAATATTTTCAATCATTGCTTCTTCACTTGAAGAGTCTTTTGTATCAGTGATTACTATTTTATTTACTGCAACAACAGAATCATTTTCCATAAGGTTTTGAATTCTTACACCTGTTGCAGGTCTGCCTTGACGTGAAATATCACTTGCTTTTATTCTTGATACGATTCCGTTTTGAGTTACAACCATAATTTCGTCATTTTCTTCAACAACCGTTAAAGCTACCAGTCTTGAAGATGATGATTTAAACTTGGTTGCAATAAGCCCTATACCGCCTCTATTTTGAGTGCGGAACTCTGAGGTTTTTGAGCGTTTTCCGAAACCGTCTGAAGTTACTACAAGTAAATCCGCATCAAAGTTTTTAGGAATAATATCACAGCCTATTATAGTATCTGATTCTCTCAATTTCATTGAATTAACACCTCTTGCACTTCTGCCTAAAGGTCTTAAATCTTCAATAGCAAACCTTATTGCCATACCGCAGCTTGTAGCGATGAATACTTCATCGGAATTATTTGCTTGTTTTACCCAATTGAGTGTATCACCTTCTTCTAACCCTATAGCTATAATTCCGTTCTTTCTTATTGAAGCAAAATTATCTAATCCTAT
Organism: Candidatus Gastranaerophilales bacterium; assembly: GCA_944323625.1. GTDB lineage: Bacteria > Cyanobacteriota > Vampirovibrionia > Gastranaerophilales > Gastranaerophilaceae > Avigastranaerophilus. The sequence goes on along the minus strand of CALUTD010000013.1, from coordinate 4,499 downwards.
TCTCTTAATATAACCTTTTTTTGTTAGCATAATTAAGTTTGAACTCGGGTCAAAATTAGATACCGGAACAACAGCTGTAATTTGTTCATCCTGTTCAAGAGGAAGAACATTAATAATAGGAAGTCCTTTAGCTTGTCTTGAACCTTCAGGGAAATCATATACATTCAGACTATACACGGTTCCTTTGCTTGAGAAGAATAAGACTTTATCATGCATCATTGCGGTAAAGAAGTGACCCACATCATCGTCTTCTTTTGTTTTTATTCCGCCTTTACCCCTTGTTGCACGGTTTTGGCGTTCAAATACATCTAAAGATATACGTTTAATGTATCCTTGACGAGTGATAAATACTGCCATTGGTACATTCGGAGTTAAATCTTCAATTGTCATCTCGTCAGCTTCGGGCAAAATTTGTGTTTTTCTGTCATCACCGTATTTTTCTTTATCTTCATTCAATTCTTTTTTGATTACATCTAACACTTTTTGTCTGTCTGCAAGTAATTCTTCATATTCTGCAATTTTGTGTTTTAATTCATCATATTCCGCTTTAATTTTGTCTTGTTCCAAACCTGTTAAACGTCTTAATTGCATTTCAAGAATTGCATTTGCCTGGTCAACATCAAGCCCGAATTTTGACATTAATCCGGTTCTTGCTTCATCTGCAGTTTTAGAGCGTTTTATTAATTCTATAACATCATCTAAGCTTGCAAGTGCAATGAGTAACCCTTCTAAAATATGGGCGCGTATTTTGGCTTTTTTAAGAAAGAACAAAGTTCTTCTTGTGATTATTTCAACTCTGTGTTCAATAAATTCATTTAGAACTTCAAGTAAATTCATTAATCTTGGCTGTTGTCCGACCAAAGCAAGCATATTAACACCGAAAGTTGCGGTTAATTGGGTAAATTTGTACAAATTATTTCTTACAACATCAGGTTTTGCATCACGTTTTAATTCTATAACAATTCTCATGCCGTCACGGTCGGATTCATCACGTATATCTGAAATACCGTCGATTTTTTTATCTCTGACCAGTTCCGCTATTTTTGTAATAAGAGCTGCTTTATTTACCTGATATGGAATTTCAGTAACGATAATAGCCGTTCTTGACTGTCTGCCGGCACCTGCCGGGATTTCTTCAAATGATGAAATAGCAGACATCTTGATTGAACCGCGTCCTGTCATATATGCTTTTCTGATTTCCGATACTCCGATAATGCTTGCGCCTGTGGGGAAGTCAGGGCCTTTAACATAATGCATTAATTCATCAACGGTTAAATCGGGTTTATCAATTAAAGCGATAGTTCCATCAACTATTTCACATAAATTATGGGGCGGAACATTTGTAGCCATACCGACGGCAATCCCGGAAACTCCGTTTAATAAAAGCATGGGAAGACGAACAGGAAGAACTGAAGGTTCTTCAAGCGAACCGTCAAAGTTTGGCACAAAATCAACTGTTTCACAGTCAATATCTGCAAGCATTGAGGTGGTAATTTTATGCATTCTTGCTTCGGTATATCTCATAGCGGCAGCGCCGTCGCCGTCAACTGAACCGAAATTTCCATGCCCGTCAACCGTTAAATATCTTGTTGAAAAATCTTGCGCCATTCTTACTAAAGATTCATAAACTGCTGTATCGCCGTGAGGATGGTATTTACCTAAAACTTCTCCGACGATTCTTGCGCATTTCTTAAACGGTTTATCAGGAGTCATGCCAAGTTCATTCATTGCAAATAAAATACGTCTGTGAACAGGTTTTAAGCCGTCACGGACATCAGGAAGCGCACGTCCTATTATAACTGACATTGCGTAATCTATATAACATTGTTTCATTTGCTCACGAATGTTAACGGGAACAATTTTACCTTCTTCAAAAAAATTCTGCTGTGCCAAAACTCATACCCCTTTATAAAATTATTTTTATCTCTTTCTCGCATTACTATGTATATTGTAACACAAACAAGAGTTTGAGTAAAATTTGCATAATTGGATATAAATTCTTAAAAATTTCATTTAGTATATTAGACTATAGATTTAATCTTGTATGATTTCTTGATTAATCTTTTATGTAATATCCAAATATGTTCAAATATTGAATACTTATTTCGTGTACTAAGTATAACGGAGAAGAAAAATGAGAAAAATTTACCTTTTAGCAGTATCGTTAGTTTGTTTATGTTCGTTGTCTGTATATGCAGCAAGTCCGTGTGATTCTGAACAGGCTCAAAAAAAATACCCGCCATGTGCAAAGACTAATCAGCAAATGCAATGCCAAAAACCTTGTCAAAAACAGGAACAGCAATGTCAAAAGCCTTGTAATCCATGTCCGTCTCCTTGTGAAAATTCCTATAAATCTGATTGTTTCTTATGCACTTGCAAAAACATGGTTGCTTTGTTCCAAGCAGTAGGTTTGAGTGAAACCCAAATTTGTACTGCTATGAAAATTCAGGATAAATATGAACTTGAAGTTCTAAGCTTAAAAGAAAGAATTCAATGTGAAAAACAAAATTTGTGTCGTTTACAGGAAAAATGTGCAAAAGGCAGTGAAATAAGAAAACAAAAAAGACTTATTAAAAGACTTGAAAAAGATGTAAAGAAAATCTGTAAAACATATGAATGCCAATTTAAAAATATATTATCTGACCCTCAGAAAAAAGCATATAGAAAAGCTAAAAAATAAAAAAGGAGCTGAGCTCCTTTTTTAATATAAATAAATGATTTACTTTTATAAAATTATCATTAACATAATAATATAGGTTTACTGTATTTTTATAGGAGTTTCATTATGACTTTATTAAACGGACAATCACTACTGGCAACTGCAATGTCAGGACTTACTAATACATATTCAACGGTTATGAGTGCTCATAGTACATCGGGTAAAGGTTTGACACTTGATGATTTATCAAATGTTTCTACTAATACTATTTTAAGTTTGGGGTCTAACTATTCATTTCTGCAATATTTAACAACAAATTTTTCAAGCCTTGATAAAGATGGAGATGGTGAAATAACCGGAAGTGATTTATCAAATTTAATGTCGACAATGCAATCACAAGGGTTAACATATAGTGAAATCCAATCTTTATGTACATCAGGTAGCGGTGATACGACACTTTTATCTACTGTTTTAACTTATTTTAACAAAATAGATGCTAATGGAGATGGAAGAGTTACAAGTGAAGAAATAACAAAATTTAGTCTTGATGCGGAAGCTTATGAAGTAGAAAAAAAATATAAATCATATAAAGCTTCTGAAACAAGCTTGTACTATAATGATGGTGTAGAAGATGACTTGACAAGTGTATTGGATTCTATGCAGCCAAGCTTTACTTCAAATTCAGATTCTTAATACTAATTCTTTTATTATAAATGAAGCGGGAGAGTTCCCGCTTTTATTTTTTTAATTAGTAGTTGAAAAAAAGCTTTGTTTGTATTATAGTACACATACAAATGGCGGGTGTCGCCAAGTGGTTAAGGCCTCGGATTGTGGTTCCGATATTCGTGAGTTCGAACCTCATCACCCGCCCCATTTTTAAAAGACGTTTCTAAAACGTCTTTTTTGTTGTATTTTTTGAATTTTATATTTATATATGTTAGTAAATAAAAAGAACTTTGAATTTTAACTGCAGGGTAAAAGGAACTCTTTTCTAAAGGAAACTAACCGACAAAATTATTGTAGACCTCGGGTTAGCCCCGACTGGAAAGGAGGACGATATGAGCGATTTCAATTTAAGTTTATTTTTAATCTTTTTGATTTTGTGCATATTAAAAACGGCTCTTACTCGAAAGAATAAGAACCGTTAGACCTCTACAGAGTTCCCGATAGTCTAGCAAACTATCACCCTGTATTTTTATTATAAATTATTGCATTTTAATTTTCAACCCCATTAAGATAATTTTCTATTTCCGAATGAAGGATAATTATTTGTGGAGATGATAAAACTGGTTGTAAAGTTCCACTATATGTTACATTAAGCTGTCCGAGCAAAAAGTTACGATAAGCCCGAAGGGTGTGAGTAACTTTTTGTGAGTGGCGCTTTAAAAGGTGAGCCCCAATTTTTCGGCGTGGATGACACGGCGAAAAATGCGGGCGACACTGGATTAATTAAAAAACCTAAAAACATTAATGTTTTTAGGTTTTAAATGGTCGGAACGACAAGATTTGAACTTGCGACCCCTACCACCCCAAGGTAGTGCGCTACCAGGCTGCGCTACGTCCCGAAATTTATTCAATTTTAATTTTGTAAAATTCGCTGTCTTGAATTTGCTGTTCGCATAACCCTTGCAACCTCACTTCAAAAACCTTACGGTTTTTTGCATTCGGTTGGGTTATTGCTCCCTCGGGCTCGTTCGGCTATTGCCTCAATTCCGCCCTGCGCAAATTCGCTGTCTTGAATTTGCTGTTCGCATAACCCTTGTAACCTCACTTCAAAAACCTTACGGTTTTTTGCATTCGGTTGGGTTATTGCTCCCTCGGGCTCGTTCGGCTATTGCCT